>NZ_BDBQ01000053.1 GCF_001613065.1 Nocardia miyunensis NBRC 108239 | reverse complement strand
CGGAGCGAATACTCCAGATAGCGCCGAGTCTCGAACTCGTACAACCGATCCAGCGTCATCTTGGACGGGGCGGCGGACGAGCCGCCGCCCTTGAGATCGTGACCGGCGGAGAAGTGCTTGCCCTCGGCGCGCAACACGATGACCGCCACGTCGTCGTCGGCCGCGGCCCGGGTCCAGGCCGCATCGAGTTCATCGAGCAACGCGATGTTCTGCGCGTTGGCGGCCTCGGGCCGGTCCAGGGTGATGGTCGCCACCGCGCCAGTGGCCTCGTAACGGATGTGCAATGCAAACTCCTGCGTGATCGGGTGCTCAATCGCTGCCGGTCGAGGACCGCCCGGCGGTGACCGGCGCGGCGAGTTCCTGTTCGTCGCACATGCGCTGGAGGCGGTCGAGGGTTTCGTCCAGGCCCGCGCCGAGCCGGGGGCCCGGTGTGAAGGTCGCCGGCAGGTTACGCATGCCCTGAATGACTCCGATGGTGTCGTAGTGCACGGTGCCGTCGGGATCGCAGACGAAATCGGGCATCCGGTCGAGCACCGCGGTGAGCATTCGCTTGAAGACCGTGCGCGCCACGTTCGACCCGATGCAGCGGTGGATGCCGAGCCCGAAACTGTAGTGCCGGTTACCTTTTCGGTCCAGGACGACGGTATCGGGGTCTTCGAACACCTTCGGGTCGCGATTGGCCATCGCCCACGAAAGCCACAGCCGTTCACCCTCTTTGAACTGCTGGCCGACCATCTCGCAGTCCTGCGAGAGCGTCCGCCCGTCGCCGGGGGCCGGAGTGAAGAAGCGCAGGAATTCCTCGGTGGCCGAGTTGAGCAGCAGTTCGCGCTCGCGGCTGAGGGTTTCGCGTTCGTCGGGATGCTGTGACAACCATTCGAGCGAATGCGCGGTGAGCGCGGTGGTGGTGTCGAAGCCGCCGCCGATGAGCAGCGCGAGCTGTCCGAGCAACTCCACGTCCGCGGGCTTCTCGCCGTCGACCGTCATGCGCGCCAGCGCATCGATCAGGCCGGGCCGCGGATTTTCGCGGATTTCGTTCAGATTCGCCAGCAGGTCCATGCCCATGGCCAGGTGGAGTTGCTGGACCCGCTTCATATCGGGCGAGCCCGGCGGCGTGTACACCGAGGCATGGGCGGGCTCGTTGTAGATGGCCCACTTCTTCAGCGGGATCCCGAGCATGGCGAGGGTGAGCACGGCCGGGACGATATTGGCCAGGTCGTCGACGAAATCCATTCGGCCGGACTCGATCTTCTCGTCGAGGCAGGCGCGCACGACCTCGTCGACGAACGGGATCCACCGGCTCACCGCGGCGGGGGAGAGGTAGGGGTTGAGCACCTGCCGGTACAGCCGATGCTCGGGATCGTCCATTTCCAGGATTCCGTTGCGGATATCCATGGCGGTGTGCCCCGAGGGAATGGTGATGCCCTGATAGCCGCGCCGTTCGCCGTTCACGTCGCGGTCGTTCGAGACATGGGGGCACCGGGCGAGCTCGAATACCTCGCGGTTACCGGCCGCGACCCAGTGTCCGCCATAGGTTTCGGTCCACGCGATCGGGCATTTGTCCTGCATGTCCTTGGTGATCGACTCGAATTGATGCCGATATTCCGGAGTGTGCCGGTCGAAGTGATAACTACGACGCTGGGTCTCGGATTCCGTTGCTGTACTGCGGTTTTCCACTGCGATGTCCTTTAGATGTGGTAGTCGTACCACTTGAGGTAGCCGCCGCCGTCCACGCGCAATTGCATGCCGGTGATGTAGCGGGCTTCCTCGGAGGCCAGGAATACGATGGCGTTGCTGATGTCCACCGGTTCGATGAACGGGATCGGCATCGCCTGCTGCACCGGGAATACCGGTTCGGCATCGGCGCGGGTCGGATGTTCGAGGTCGGGCCGGAATGCCCGGTACATCGGTTCGCTCTGCAACATGTCGGTATTGCAGTTGGTGGGATGGACGACGTTGGCGCGAATCTTGCGGGCCGCGATATGGGTGGCGAGTTCGTGAACGTACTGGGACAGTCCGCGTTTGGCGACGATGTACGCGATACCGCCGGGATCCGCACCGGGCTGATCGGTTTTCGCCACATCCATCAGCGCCGCGGTCGATCCGGTGGCGATGATGGACGCGCCCTCGTCCAGATACGGCAGTGCGGCCTGGATGGCGTTGATGGTGCCGATCAGATTGGTGTCGATGACATCGGACCATGCCTGCCACGGCGGGTTACCGGACATTCCGGCGATACCCGCCTGTGCCACGACGATATCCAGCCGGCCGAGTTCCGCGACACCGGCGGCCAGCACGGAACGCAGCTGCGCGGCCTCGCGGACGTCGGCTTGTTCGGCGATGATGCGCCGCCCGGTCTTCTCCACGAGATTGGCCGTCTCGTCGAGATCCTCGCGGCGCGCCAGCCGGTAGCCCATGGATTCGATGTCGTGGCAGATGTCCACGGCGATGATGTCGGCGCCCTCCTCGGCCAGTCGCACCGCGTGACTGCGGCCTTGGCCGCGGGCTGCTCCGGTGACGAAGGCGACCTTGCCTTCAACTCGTCCCACTGTCGGTCCTCTCGGGAACTTCTCCGAGTCACTGCGACTCGGCTGTTGCTGGTCCCTGCTTGACGGCAAGCGCGACTGCTCGTTCGCGGCGCCTTCACCAGGGCTTCGGGGAGCCGGAAAGCTCCTAAAGCCTTACAGTAAGTAGTTACCGTAAAGCATTACCGTATCGTATATCACTGTCGCTCCGACCGGAACGAGGTTTACCAACCGAATGGTGGGGGACGTATGTCTACGTCACCGCGCCCACGGTCTTGAGTGCGATGATCCGATCCCAGTCCAGGCCGAGTTCCTGCAGGACCTCATCGGTCTGCGCGGCGAATTCCGGTCCCGGGCTCAGGTCCGGCGGGGTGAGATCGAATTGCACCGGGTTCGAGACCAATTGGAGCTCGCCGGCCGTGCGGATGTACTCGTTGGCCCGGACCTGCGGATCGTCGAGTACCTGTAGCACGTCCTGGACGGGGGCCCACGGACCGGCCAGGGTGGACAGGCGTTCGGTCCATTCGGCCAGCGTCCGGCTGCCGATCGCGGCGCGCAGGATCTCCACGCCCTCGGCGGTGTGCTCGGCGATCGAGGCGGCCGTCGCGAACCGGGGATCATCGGCCAGTTCCGGCCGATCGATGTGGTGGCACACGTCGGCCCAGAACTTGGTGGGCTGCAACATTACGAACGACAGGTGCCGCCCGTCCTTGGTGGCGTACAGACCGACCAGGGGGTTGCTCATCGCCCCGTGCGAGTCGGTGGGGCTCGCCAGCAGCGGTTCGTTCGCGTACGCGGACAACGCGATACTGTGCCCCATCGACCACACGCCGCTGGACAGCAGCGACACGTCGACCACGGACGGCTCGCCGGTGCGTTCGCGTTTGACCAGCGCCGCCGCGATTCCCCCGGCCAGATTCGTGCCGGAGATGGTGTCGCCGAACGCTGGTCCGGGCGGGCCGATCATGCCCGCCACATCGGGCGGGGTGATGGTGGCCGCGACGCCGCCGCGGCACCAGTAGGCGGTCATGTCGTAGCCGCCCTTGTCGGACTCCGCGCCGCGCGGGCCCAGACCGCTGCCGCGGGCGTAGACGATGGCCGGGTTGACCTCCCGGATGTGCTCGACGTCGATGCCGAATTTGCCGCGCGCCGAGGGCAGGAAGCTGGTGAGGAATACATCGGCGGTCTTGGCCAGCTCGTAGATGACCTCTCGCCCTTCGGGTTTGGACATATCGACGCCGATACTGCGCTTGCCCCGGTTGGCGTGTTCGATATTCGGGTTCGGCTCGCCCTCGACGACGAAGTTGCCGATCCGGCGCAGCCCGCGCTGCGGATCGCCGGTGACCGCGTGCTCGACCTTGATGACGTCCGCGCCCCAGTCGGCGAGCACCGCGCCCGCCGACGGCACGAATCCGTACATCGCGACCTCGAGTACGCGAAATCCCTCCAGTGGCTTGCTCATCCGATCACCGCCGCGAGTGTCTTGGTTTCCAGGAATTCCTCGAGTCCGGCGACGCCCATCTCACGGCCGATGCCGGATTGCTTGTAACCGCCGAACGGTGTGTCGACGCCGAAGTACATGCCGCCGTTGATGCTCAGGCTGCCGGTGCGCACGCGCCGCGCCACCGCGAGCGCGCGCTTCTCGTCGGCGCCGAACACCGCGCCGGACAGGCCGTACTGCGAGTTGTTGGCGATGCGGACCGCATCGTCGGTGTCCTCGTAGGGGATGACCGCCAGCACCGGGCCGAACACCTCTTCCTGCGCGATCTCGCTGTCCGGGTGGACATTCGCGAGCACGGTGGGTTCGTAGAACCAGCCCGGATCGACTTTCTTTCCGCCGCGCACGAGGGTGGCTCCGGCATCGACGGCGCGCTGGACCAGGCCGTCGACCTTGTCGCGCTGGCGCTCGCTGATCAGCGGGCCCATGTAGATCGCGGGGTCGGTGGGGTCGCCGTAGCTGATGTTGCCGAAGTGCGCGTTCAGCTGGGCGAGGATCTCGTCCTGCCGCTGCCTCGGCACGAGCAGGCGGGTGGTGATCGCGCAGCCCTGGCCCGCGTGGTTGCACACCGCGAACGCGCAATACAGTGCGGCGGCGCCGAAATCGCCGTCGTCGAGCAGGATCAGCGCGGATTTACCGCCCAGTTCGAGGAAGACCCGCTTGAGCGTGTCCCCGGCCGCGGTCATTATCTGGCGGCCCACCGGTGTGGATCCGGTGAAGGTCACCACGTCCACGTCGGGATGGGTGGTCAGCAGTTTGCCGACCTCGACCTCGGCCGAGGACAGCACGTTGACTACGCCCGCGGGGATGTCGGTGTGCTCGGCGATGATCTCGCCCAGCGCCAGGGTGGCCAGCGGGGTGTCCGGTGCGCCCTTGAGTACCACCGTGCATCCGGCGGCCAGTGCCGGGGACAGCTTGGCCAGTGCCAGCTGATGCGGGAAGTTGTAGGCCGCGATCGCGGAAACGACTCCGGCGGCCTCTCTTTCGACCCAGCGGCGGTGTCGCTGCCCGGCGAAGTCGATCTCGCCGAGGTCCTCGGTGAACGAATAGCCGTTGAGCAGATCGGCGTAGTAGCGCACGATCTCGATCGGCTGTTCGAGCTGATTGGCGTAGGTCAGCATGCGGGTCGCGCCGACCTCGGCGATCGTGAGTTCCCGTAGCTCCTCGACGTTTTCACGCAGGGCGCGATGCAGTTGGTCGAGGCAGTGGGCACGGAAGGCGACGTCGGTTGCCCAGTCGGTGGTGTCGAAGGCCCGCCGTGCCGCGGCGATCGCGGACTCGGCGGCCTGTGTGCCGCCCTCGGGCGCGTGACCGTAGACCGCGCCGGTGGCCGGGTTGAGCGATGGGAAGGTTCCTGCCGCGGCGACGAGCTGTCCGTCGATCAGCATTCGCCTGGTGGGCGCGGTCTGCGGCCCGGGTGGACTGTTCGGATCGTTGTCCTGCGATGACATGGTGTCTCCCTGCCGCCTGACACGGCGGTCCAGGACGCCCGCCCGAGCCGGAAGACCGGCTCGGCGGCATCGTTGCTGCATTGCGTGATGGCGAGTGTCGTCACGGGGGCTGAGCGGCCCGGTGAGACCGCGGTTGTGACGACGCCCACTATATCGAATTACCTTATCGTAAGTGCTTTCCGCAAGGGATTCGGTGAAACTCTCCGGAAGGTGTGTGCCCGTCGCCGCCGGGGGCGGGATCCGCCTGGTACGGGCCGGATCGCGGCACGTCATCGAGAAATAGTCCCCGTTACCGTAAGTGGTTACTGTATAGTCTGGGCAGTGCACCGGGCGCAGCCCGGTCGGGTCCGTCACCGCACTGCGCGGGTCGCGAACGGCTCGACCCCGGCCACTGGGGAAGGGCGTCCGCATGTGTTCCTCGATAGCGTTCCTCGAAAGATCGGAAACCCGATGTCTGTTCTCGCGCCGGATGCCGCGCCTGCGGCCGATCTGCGTCTGCTGCCGGTCGATCGCACGATCGCCCGTGCTCGTCAGCGCTTCCTGCGCTACCGCATGACGGTGGTCGTACAGGACTCGACCGAGGTCGTGCGGTCGGCGGGCGGCTGGTTGTTCGATCGGGTGATGGCGGGCTGGGATGTCACGGTGCTGCTCGCGGACAGCTCCAACCCGCTGCCGTTGCGCATTCTCGGCGCCACCGTGCTGGATCTGAAGGATGTCCGGGCGCTCGAGGTGGCCGGTGTGGTTCCGCATTCGGTCGCGATCTCCGCGGCCCTGTGCGAGTCGGACGCCCACGTGCGGAACCGGGCGCTGGACTGGCTCGAGCGCGGACGGCAGGAGGTCACGCTGTGGGGCGAGCGGTACTCCGAGGAACTCGATTCGCGAACCGAGTCGGCGCAGCATAGGCTGAGCCGCGCTGCTCGCGCGTTCAAATCGTGCGCGCTCTCGGCCGCCGCGGGTTCGGCGGAGTCGGTCGCCGACACCGAGCCGTTCCGGACGGGCGGTCCCACGCTGTCGTGGAGTGCCGGGCACGATTCGATGTGAGGCCGATTCGAATGTGGCAGGACTGCTACGTTCGATTGAAACTGCTCGATTACCCGAAGGGACGATTGTGCGCCAGGAGGCGAGCGGTACTCGGACACCGCGACGGCAGCGTCGTGAGCGTGGCTCGATCACCGTCGAGGAGATCGTGAACGGAGCGTTCGCGCTGGCGGCCGATGTGTCGGTGGAGAAGTTCAGCATGCCGGCGCTGGCCAGGCGGCTCGATGTCGGAGTCACCAGCATCTACTGGTACTTCCACAGCAAGGACCAACTGCTGGAGTCCATGCGGGACCGCGCGCTGGAGCAATACGAGATCGCGCTGCCGTTCACCGGTTCGGGCACCTGGGACGAACGCCTGCGCACTCACTTCGTGGAGATGCGAAAGCTGTTCCGGGACAACCCCGTACTGTGCGATCTGCTGATCATGCACACCGCGTCGTACGGCGCGCACCCGAGCCGCGTCGCGTACGAACGGCTCGAAGCGATCATCGACACGCTCGTGCAGGCGGGATTCACCTCGGAGAACGCACTGGAGACGTACTTCTCGCTGGCCGCGCACAGCCGCGGTTTCGCGATGCTCGAGCGGAGCGAGGGACTCGACACGGCCGCGGGGAAGTGGGCGGCCACGCCGATCGACGAAGAGGCCATGCCCACCCTGGCGAAACTCGCCGCCGAGGGACACAGCCTCAGTCTCGTGCAGGACGGCGTCTTCGAAGCCGGGCTGGAGGCGTTGCTCGAACGGGCGAGGCAGGTGCTGAAGGCGTCGAAGAAGAGGCGGGCATAGCGCGACCGACGGGAACGGGCCGGACCGGAAGCAGGGCTCGTGAAGCCGAACTCCTTGTCCCGCTCAACGTCCGGCGAGTTCGGCGACGACCGGTGCGAACTTGTCGGCGAAGTCGGCGCCGAGGACGAAGTAGGAGAAACCGATCTCCTCCCGTCGCCGCTGGATCTCCTCGACGGCGGCTGCCGGGTCGTCGGGAAGTATCGCCAGCGAATCCGCAGGCATTGCGGCGGTGTCGGTGTCGGGAGGCGCCATGAACGGCGCGACCTCGTCACCGATGATCGGCACATGTAGTGCGAGTTCGGGATCCCCGAGCGCACGGACCTCATGTGCCAGCCGGGTGACTTCGGCCCGCGACTCGTGCGGCATCAGGGCGAAGTTGACCGTATCCGCGACCTGGGCCGCCAGCGCCCGGGCCTTGGGGCCGCGCACGGCCATCACCACGGGGGTGTGAAGGTCGGGGCCGTCGAGATCGCGCAGCGCTGTGATGGTCCCCCGCACCTGTGCCAGCCGCTCGCTCGGCGGGATCACGGGCAGTCCCAGTTCGCGCAGTTCGTCCTCGATGCCGGGTCTGCCGGTGCCGATGCCGAATTCGAAACGGCCGTCGGTCAGTAGCGACAGCGAGTGCGCTTCCCACGCCGTCATCCAGGCCGGGCGCAGCGGGGCGGCGTACACCCAGGTGCCCACACGCAGGTCGGTGAGGGCCGCGGCGGTCGCCAGCATGGGGCCGGGCGCTGGTTGCATGCGCGGGACGTCGGGCGCCAGCAGTGTCGAGTAGCCGCTGTCGGCGATGCGGCGCACGCGATCTCGCCAGATCGACGGGTCGGTTCTGAGCGGGGCAACGACTCCGAATCGGAACGGTCTCGTCATGCCTGGACTCCTGTCTGTCGGTATATCCAGAGGTATCGACGACGGACCCGCTCGAAACTCATCGGTGCAGGGCGATTCGGCCTCCCTCGATCCCCCGCGAACGACCCCGAGGTCGTATCTCCGGATCCGGAGATCTTGCGTAAGGCGTTGGAGGGCAACCTCATTGCGCCGTTCCTCAGCGGGCGGGTACGTCATCGCGGCGACGATCGATGGTGACGGTGCGTCAGCGGTCGCTCACGGCTCGGTGCGGTCGCCGGTCCGGTTGAGCGGCCGCCAGCACGCGGCCGCGCAGGCGGTGAAGCAGATCGCGATGACGACGAAGGACCACCGCGGTCCCCAGTGGTCGGCGATGGACCCGACACCGATTCCGGTGATCGGGCCCATGCCGGGCATGACCATCGTCCAGGCGCCCATGATGCCGCCGCGCAGGTCGTCGGGGGAGGCCAATTGGGTGACCGTGTTGGCAAGTGCGATCAGGCAGATCGAGCACATGCCGCACAGCACCGCTCCGGGGAAGGCCAGTGCGGCCGGGCCCAGACCGGTGATCAGGGTTGCCAAACCTGTTGCGGCGGCGGCGAATACGACTCGCCGTCCCCGGTCGCGCCGGCCGAGCTTGGATGCGAGGATCGCGCCCGGCAGCGAGCCGACGCCCAGGCAGGCCACCAGCGCGCCGTAACCGGCGCTGGGCAGATGCAGGGATTCGGAGGCGAATTGCGGGAAGTAGGACGTGGTGCTGACCAGGGTCGTGCTGACCACCGCGAGGAGCAGGCAGGAGCGGATCGGCGGTGAGCGCAGCGCGACACGCACCGCGTCGCGGACCCGTCGCCGCGGCGCGGCGGCATGACGAGGCGGGCTGAACCGTGGCGGATAGCGCAGCAGGACCAGGGCGGGCGGTAGATATGTGATCGCGTTGACCAGGAAGCAGACCGCTGGTCCGAGCGTGCCGAGCAGGACGCCGCCGATCGCCGGGCCCGTCATGCGGGCCAATGACAGGCTGACCTCGTAGAGTCCGATCGCCTGGGGGAGATGTTCGCGGCCGACGTACTGCACCACGATCAGCTGGCGCGCGGGGCCGTCGAAGGCGGTGATGACACCGGCGACGAAGGTCAGCGCGTAGATGATCCTCACGTCGGGTGCGCCGCTGGCGAGTGTGATCACGCCGAGCGAGCCGCTGGCGACCAGCGCCGCGATCTGCGTGCACAGCAGCACCGCTCGCGGGCCGAGCCGGTCCACGACGGTGCCGGTGAACAGGCTCAGCAGCAGCCCGGGGCCTTGGCCGGCGACGATCAGCAGCGCGAGCGCCAGCCCACTGTGGGTTTGCAGGTAGACCAGCCAGGCCGCGCCGATGTTCTGCGTCTGCAGTCCCGCCGAGGACAGGATCTGGGCGAAAAACCAAGAGCGGTAGTCGCGTTCGCGCAGCAGACCGCCGCGGCCGGACCGGCTGACCGCGGATGTCGGTGGTGCGGATTCGGGCGCGGTGCTCCCGGTCTGGCAGTCCGGGCGGATCATGGTCACCTCTGGTGCGGTCATCGAGCGGACGCTGCGCTGGGGCGAACCGGCCGATGTCTTTGGGCCGGAACCGATCCGGATCTCGGCGGCGGGGTCCGTCCGTGCGCGAGGACCGCTGTGGCAGATAGTTCTCGGGTGGCTGTGAATGCGTCCTGGCGGTCGATCGACCGGTAGGACGTGCGGGTTCAGGTCGCGGGCTGCTCCCCGTCCACCTTCGAGACGACGATCTTGATCTTCTGCAGAGCGCGGGTGAGGTGGCCGCGGAACTCTTCCTCGGCTTCGGCCGCGGTGCCGTTCTCGAGCGCCGAGAGCAGCGTGAGGTGGTCCGGAATCAGCCTGCTGAGGTCGTCGGGATTCTTGCGGGACAGGAATGCGCGCACTCCACGGAACTGCATCACCACCGAATGCCAGGTCTTGACCAGCAGGGCGCTGCCGGCCAGTTCGCATACGGCCTCGTGGAAACGCAGGTCGGCCTCCAGGGCCGCCATACCGTCCTTCGCGGCGACCGCCGCGGACAGCTGTTCCAGGGCGGCTCGGCACGCGCTGGTGTCGACGGTGTCCTCGCGACGCTTGATGCGCCGGACCGCCCACGCTTCGAGTTCCTCACGCAGCTCGTAGGTTTCGGCGATCTCGTTCCAGCTGAACGAACGAACAGCCCAGCCTCGATACGGGAGACTCGAGATGATGCCCTCGTCGGTCAGCTGCCGGAGCGCTTCACGCACCGGAGCCTGTGAACTGCCGTATTCGTCGCAGAGCTGCGCGACGATGAGCCGGTGTCCCGGCGGGAACGTTCCGTCCAGTATGCTCGCCCGGACGCTGGCGTAGATCCGCCGCTGGACGGTCGTGTCCAGGATCCGATCGGTCCGCCCTGCTGCCTGCCCACCTGCCATGCGCGCAACCGTACCGTGTGCCGGCTGTTGGTCATCCGACCGGCTAATCATGACCGGGAGCCCGGGCTCGGCCGGTCGGGGAAGTTCTGCAATACGACCGGACGCAGGAATCGATCCAGGGCGAAGCGGCCGACGGCGGTGTCCCGGGCGGAACTGCTGGCGGGGTAGGGGCCGCCGTGCTGCATCGCCGTGGTCACCGCGACTCCGGTCGGCCACTCGTTGAGCAGGACCCGTCCGGCGAACCGGGCCAGCCGGTCGGCCAGGGTCCAGGTCGGGAGGTCCGGTTCGGCGGTATGGATAGCGGCGGTCAGCTCGCCCCGGAACAGGCTCGCCGCGGCGAGCAGTTCGTCTTCGTGGTCGTAGCGGACGAAAACCGCTGCCGGGCCGAAGAGTTCGGCGAGATAGGGCTCCGGGTCGTCCAGGACGGCGCGCAGCGAGACCTCGTAAGCCCGTGGTGCGACGGCGTCCCCGTCGTCGTTGCCCGCGTAAATCGTGGTGACGCCGGGAAGGGCGGCGAGCCGGGAGGTTTCGGCGAGGAAGCGCTCGCGGATGGAACCGGTCAGCATCCGGGCGGCGGACACGGCGGCGGCCTTCTGCCCGATGACCTCCAGGTCGGCCGACGCGGGCAGGAATACGATGCCGGGCTTGGTGCAGAACTGCCCGACACTCAGGGTGAACGAGGTGACCAATCCGGCGAGGGTGTCGTTGTTCGCGGCGGAGGGCAGGATGAAGATCGGGTTGACGCTGCCGAGTTCGCCGTAGAACGGCACCGGGCGCGGCCGGGCGGCGATCAGGTCCGCGAGTAGGCGGCCGACGGCCGTGGATCCGGTGAACGAGACCGCTTCCACGCCGTCGTCGACGATGAGGGCGCGACCGGCCTCATCGCCTTCGATCAGGGCGAATGTGCCTGCGGGATAGCCCTTTTGCTCGATGACCTCCGTGGCGAGGGCCGCGACGGCACGGGAGAGTTCGAGGTGGCCGGGGTGCGCCTTGACGATCACGGTGCAGCCGGTCGCCAGTGCCGACGCGGTGTCCCCGCCCAGCACCGAGAACGCGAAGGGAAAGTTCGAGGCGGCGAAGACCGCCACCGGCCCGAGCGGCACCAGCCGCCGAGCCAGCCTCGGGCGGGGCGCGACCGGCCAGTCCGGATCGGCGTCATCGGTTCCGCCGTCGAGGAATTCGCCATCGGTGACCTGGTCGGCCAGGAACCGTAGCTGAAACGCCGTGCGGCCCAGTTCGTTGTGCAGTCGCGGCAGCGGCAGCGCCGTCTCGGTGTGCGCGATCGCGACGAGTTCGGATTCGTGCTCCTGCAATGCGTCGGCCAGCGCTCGAAGCAGATCGGCGTGTTCGGTTGGCGTCCGCGCGAGATTCGTCGCGAAGGCGGTGGTCGCGTGCTGCACGACCGATTGCACGAACTCGGTGTCCGCCGCGTTCTGCACGGCTGGGGTGTTCACGACCGTCACTCGTCTGCCTCCTCGGTAGTTGCGCGATTATCGATTATCGACCATAGTCTCTCTGGACGACAGCACCAACAGAAGGATCCGATTCACATGGCAGTGCTCACCAAAGACGACGTGCGCGGCATCTTCCCCCCGCTGTACACACCCTTCGACGCGGACGGTGAGATCAACGAGGCGGCGTTCCTGGCCGACATCGACTACCAGCTGCAATTCCCGGTGACCGGCCTCGTCGTCGGCGGCAGCACCGGTGAGGGGCATGCGCTTTCGGGGGAGGAGCTGACCAGGCTGACCCGCCTGGCCGTCGAGCGGGTGGCGGGCCGGGTTCCGGTTGTGACCGGGATCATCACCACGACCACCCGCGACGCCGTTGCCCGCGGCCGCGCGGCGAAGGACGTCGGCGCGGTCGGCGTGATGGTGACCCCGCCGATCTACCAGGCCCCGAGCTTCGACGGATTCGTCGATTTCTACGACCGGATCCACCGTGAGACCGAGCTGCCGGTCATCATCTACAACGTGCTGGCCTCGGCCTCGGTGACTCCCGAGGTCACCCGCAAGCTGGCGGACATCGACGCGGTCATCGCCACCAAGGAGAGCGTTGGCGGCTCGTTCGCGACGCTGTCGGAACTGCTCGATACCGTCGCCGACCGGATCTCGGTGACGTGGGCGCAGGACCACCTGCTGTTCCCCGGACTCGCCCTGGGCGCGACCGGTTCGATCTCCGGCACCGGCGCGATGTTCCCCGCCGAGAGCATCGCGATGTTCGACGCCATCCAGCGCAACGACTTCGCCGAGGCCCAGCGCATCCACTACGCCATCGCGCCGCTGACGCGTGCGGTGATGAACGGCAAGAACTGGCCGTCGTGGGTCAAGGCGGTCGCCACCCTGCAGGGCCGCGAGGTCGGACCGGCGCGCGCACCCTTCGTGCCGCTGTCGAAGGAGGAGCTCGAGTTGCTGGAGCAGGGGCTTGGAGTGGCGAAGACCGCGCTGTCCGGGAACGCGTCCTGAGCTGAATTCGCAGTTCCTGGTGATCGAGGTGGCAGGGGGATGGCCGGGACGGTGACCACCGCTGTCCTGCCGCCCGCCGCCTGCGCCGCGACAGCTGTGAGGGGGCTGTACGCGGTGTCCCGGACAAGGAGACTTTCGTGAAGAAACTGATCAATCAGCCGGACCGATTCGTCGACGAGGTCATCGACGGGCTGCTCCTGGCGCACCCCGATCAGCTGCGCTCGGCATCGGAGGACAACCGGGCGCTCGCCCGGGCCGATGCCCCGGCGGCCGGACGGGTAGGCATCGTGACCGGCGGAGGGTCTGGGCACCTTCCGATGTTCCTGGGGTATGTGGGCCGGGGACTGTGCAGCGCGGTCGCGATCGGCAACGTGTTCTCCTCGCCGTCGGCCGAGCAGATGCTCGCCGCGACGCGAGCAGCCGACGGCGGTGCGGGTGTGCTTTACCTGTACGGGAACTACGGCGGGGACGTGTTCAACTTCGACCTCGCCGGTGATCTGGCCGAGGTGGAGGGTATCGACACCCGGACCGTCCTGGTCACCGACGACGCGCTCAGCGCACCCGCCGAGCGGGCCTCGGAACGTCGCGGTGTCGCGGGAATGGTGTTCGCCTTCAAGATCGCGGGGGCCGCGGCCGAACGCGGCGACTCCCTCGACGAGGTCGCTCGGCTGGCCGCCAAGGCGGTCGCCGCGACCCGCACGGTCGGCGTCGGTCTTTCCCCGACGATCCTGCCCGAGGCGGGCAAGCCCACCTTCACGATCGGCGATGACGAGATGGAGATCGGCATCGGGATCCACGGTGAGCCGGGAGCCGAGCGGACGAAGTTGAAGTCCGCGGACGAGATCGCGACGACCCTCATCGAGGCCGTGCTCGCGGATCTGCGGCCGGAATCGGGAAGCCGGGTGGCGATCCTGGTCAACGGGCTCGGCGCGACACCGCCGGAGGAGCTGTATCTGCTGTACCGCCGCGCGCGGGCCGTGCTCGACGCGAACGGCCAGGTCGAACATCGCAACTACATCGGCGAATTCGCGACCAGCCTCGAGATGGCGGGTGCTTCGATCACGGTCATCGCTCTCGACGATGAACTCGCCGAGTTGCTGGACGCGCCCGCGTCCTCGCCCTTCTTCACCCAGGCAGTGCGATCATGAGCGCGGATCTGCCCACCGATATGGTCGTCGGGATCCTCGACGACGCTCTCGACCGGCTCACCGGCCGGACCGAGTACCTGCGCGAACTCGACGCCGCCGTGGGCGACGGCGATCTCGGTATCACCGTCGGCCGGGGCGCTGCCGCGGTCCGGGAAGCGCTGCGGACCGCCACGCCCGCGGACCTCGAGGGAGTGCTGATCACCGCGGCCTCGGCCTTCTCCCGGGCGAACCCGTCCACGATGGCGGCGTTGGTCGGCACGGGACTGCTCGCCGCGGCCAAGGGCGTCGCGCCCGGCGTGCTGTTCTCCCCGGCTCTGGTCCCGGACATCCTGCGGGCGGTCTACGACCGGATCGCCGAGCGAGGCAAGGCCGACCTGGGCGACAAAACCGTTCTGGACGCCATCGCGCCCAGCATCGTGGCGGCCGCGAACGTCGCTCCGGGAACGCTTCTCGCCGCCATGATCGACGCGGCGCAGAGCGGACTCGACGCGACGACGAATCTGCCGGGCCGGCGCGGCCGGGCGGGATGGGTCGGGGAGCGCGGGGTCGGGCACCCGGACCCGGGTGCGGCGTTCTACGTGGAGCTGCTGCGGGCGATCGCCGCCGCGGCCGAGTCGTCGGCAGAGCCGAACTGACCGCAATTTATCGATAATCGAGTATCCCTTTGTCCTGGTGGCGACGATGTGATCGGGTGAGCCATATGGCTCCACCGCCGGATCTCGTCCCGCCGACCTCCGCACGAGGTGGGACTCGAAGCACGACTCAATGACGAGATACGAGGTCTCAATGACGAGAGCACTCAGGTACCGCGGAACGACCGTGATACTCAGCGGTCTGGTGGTGGTGCTCGTTTTCGCGACGAGCGCCTGCGGCCGGCACTGGCCGACGGCGACCGGCGGGGGATCGGCAAAGGCGGTGGCGTTGCCCGCAGAGCTGACCCGCGCGGCCCAGGACAGGGCGACCGCCGACAACGGCGGCAAGAAGATCGGCGGTTCGCTCAACGTCGTCGGCATCGTCAGCGGACCGGAGGGCGCCATCCTGGCCGCGGCGCTGAAACCGTTCGAGGACGCGACGGGTATCAGGGTCAACTATCAGGGCTCGCACGACGCGAACACCATCGTGTCCACCCGCCTGAGCGCGGGCACGCCCCCGGACGTCTATTACGCGGGCACATCCGGCGGCCTGAAAACATATCTGAAGGGCGGACACCTCGTGCCGCTGAACACGTTCATGGACGTCGACGCTCTGCGGAACGAGTTCTCGCCGCAGCTGATCAACTCGATGACGGTCGAGGGAAACCTCTACGGCCTGTTCGCCGAGACCGACTCGTACGTCCTGTGGCACAACCCGAAGAGCTACACCGGCCCCTCCTCCTTCGGCGCCTGGGAAGATCTCGCGGCCTGGTCCAAGCGCCAGGCCGAGACCGGCACCGCGCCGTGGTGCATGGCGTTCAGCCAGGGCGCGGGCACCGGCGCGGCAGCCACGTACTTCATCGAGAGCATCATGCTCGCCCAGCACGGACCGCGGGTCGTGGACCGGTTCACCCGCGGCGAACTGCCCTTCACCTCCCCGGAGGTGAAACAGGCGTTCAGCGAGTTCAGCAAGATCGCCAGCGATGACCGCATGGTCGACGGCGGCCCGTACCAGGCATTGTCGACCCCGACCGCGCAGATCGGCGCGGGAATGTTCACCCGGCAGCCCTCGTGTCAGCTGACCCAGTACGGCGAATTCGGGCAGAACGTGTTCATGTCGAACAGCCCCCGCAAGCTGGCGCCCGGCGTCGACATCGCATCCCTGCCGTTCCCGCCCGGTCACTCCGGCGGCAGCCAGCTGATGAACGGTCACGTCGCCTATCTGATGAAGGACACCCCGCAGGGCCGGGCCTTCATGCGCTATTACGCGAGCGCGGAATTCCAGTCGCTGCTGGCGGCGGGCGGCGAATGGACAGTGGCGAACAAGAAGGTCGCACCGTCGGCGCTGCCGAACCAGCCGATGCGTGACATCCAGGCGCATATGGACCACGCCACCTCCGCGGTGCTCGGCTCGCTCACGCAGATGGACCCGGTTCTGCTCAGCGCGTACTACCGGGCCTGCGTCAACGTGATCGCCGATCCCTCGAGTCTGGACGCGATCCTGCAGGGCATCGAAGAGATCCGGGCCGGAAACGAGTAGCAACATGGCTGTTCCAGGAGTGAATCCATGACGAATCTGATCGTCGGCGTGATCGCCATCCCGATCGTGGTAACCGGTTGGCTGATCGCGACCGAGAAGGTCACGGTCCCGATCCGCAGGACGAGCCTGCGAGCGCGGGTCCGCGCGGGAGCGTGGTTCCTGCCCGCCGCGGCGGTGCTCGGCGCCGTTCTGATCTACCCGGTGCTGTACAGCATCGTGAAAAGCTGCTACAACGCCGACGGATCCGACTTCGTGGGCTTGTCGAACTACTGGCGGATATTCACCAACGCCTCGGTACTGCCCGTGCTGCGGAACAACCTGATCTGGGTCGTCGCGTTCACCGTGGTGACCACCCTGGTCGGGCTGATCGTGGCGATCTGCGCGGACCGCGTCCGCTACGAGCGGATCGCGATGACGATCGTCATGCTGCCCACCGCGATCTCGCTGACCGCGACGGCCGTCATCTTCCAGCTGATGTACCAGTACCGGTCGGAGCACAAGCCGCAGACCGGCACCGTTTCCGCGCTGGCCTCGCTGATTCCTGGCATCGGGTCGCAGGCATGGATCCAGAACCCGCGGCTGAGCACGTTCTCGATCATCCTGGCCGCGGTGTGGGTGCACGCGGGCATCGCCACCATCATCCTGTCGACCGGCGTCAAGGCGATCCCGGCCGAACTCGTCGAGGCCGCCCGGATCGACGGGGCCAACGGACTGGGGATCCTGCGGCACGTCACGCTGCCGGTGCTCTGGCCGACCATCGTGACCGTCGGGACGATCCAGGTCATCTACGCCCTGAAGATCTTCGACATCGTCTACATCATGACCGGCGGTTCCTACAACTCGGACGTCCTCTCCAACAAGATCTACACCGAGCTGTTCCTGGCCAACGACCTCGGACAGGCCAGTGCGCTGTCGGTGTTCCTGGTCGTGCTGGTACTGCCCATCGTCTACTTCAACATCAGGCAGCTGCGGAAATGAGACAGCCCATGCGTACAGCCACCGCGTCGGTGGCTCGGCGACTCGCACGGATCCCCACCCACGTGTTTCTCATCGTGGTGTGCGTGGCGTGGGTGGTGCCGATCCTCGGAATGCTCGTCAGCTCGTTCATCCCGAACACGTTCAGCGTGAACAACGGCTGGTGGACGGCGGTGGCGAGAGCCCCGTTCGGCGTGAACAACTATCTGAACGCCTTCAACCAGAACCATCTCGGGCCGAAGTTCCTGGCGAGTATCGCGATCGCCGTGCCCACCACGGTGATCGGCGTCCTGCTCTGCTGCGTCGCCGCGTTCGTGCTGACCATCATGTCGCTACCCGGACGCCGGGCGGTCCTGCTCTTCGTCACCGCACTGCAGGTGATCCCGCCGCAGATCGTGCTGGCTCCGCTGTTGCGCATGGTGCACAGCGTCGGCTTGGACGGGACCGTGGCCTCGGTGTGGATCTACGAATTGGGATTGTCGGTCCCGTTCGGAATCCTGGTCCTGACCGCCGCGTTCGAGTCGGTCCCCCGGGAACTGGTCGAGGCCGCGTCGATCGATGGCGCGTCGAATGTCGACACCTTCCTGCGCGTCGTGGTCCCGGTGACCCGGGGCAGCATCGCCGGGGTCGGCGTCATCTTCTTCCTCTGGGGCTGGAACGAGTTGCTCGGTCCGCTGATCTTCATCGGCGCGCAGGGCAGCAACTCCCCGCTGACGACGACGATCGCCAGCCTGGCCCAGGGGGAGACCCAGGACCAGAACCTGATCCTGGCCGCCGCGGCGCTCTCGATCGTGGTGCCCGCCGCGGTATTCCTTGCCCTGCAACGGTTCTTCGTGCGAGGCGTGCTCGGCGGCGCGGTCAAGGGGTGAGCTGTGTTCGTCCCCGGCCGGGGCTCGACTGGAGGAAGGAAATATGAACCTCACGGCACATGAACGACTCGTGATGGTGTCGTCCTGGACCGACGGCCTGTACGGCGCGGGCGATCGCGGGGGAGTGCACGTCTACCGAATCGCCGAGCCGGACGGAGAATGGGAGCTCGTCGGCACCCACGACACGAACCTGAACGTCGGTTTCCTCGCGTTCGATCCGGTTCGGCCCGCGGTCTACGTGCTCGATGAGCGCAAGGACATCGTCGGCGGGACCGGCGGCGGCTTCGCCACCAGCTATGCGATCGACCCGGAAACCGGGCGGTTGACCCGCGAGGACACGGTGTCCTCGGTGGGGCCCAACCCGTCGTATGTGAGTGTCGACCCGAAGGGCCGGTTCGTCTTCGTGGCCAACCACGGCAACGCGCACCACGCGGCGGTTCGCGTCCGCTGGGACGACCGGACGCGCACCGCCGCGGCGGACATGCTGTACGACGACGGGACGGTCGCCGTGCTGCCGGTCCGGTCCGGGGGGCTCGGCCCGGTGTGTCACGTGGAGATTCTGGCCGCCGAACCGGGCCCCGACCCGACCCATCAGCGGGGTTCGCACCCGCACGCCGCCCTGATCGATCCCACCGGGCGTTTTCTGGTCGTCTGCGACAAGGGCACGGATCGGATCCGGACGTTCCGGATCCACGAGGACGGCCGCCTCGGCGCGGCGGGCGGCTATTGGTCCGCGGCCGGGCGCGCGCCTCGGCACCCGGCGTTCCACCCGTCGAACGGGCTGCTCTACGTGGTGAACGAATTGCATTCCAGCATAGACGTTTTCGCGTTGAACACCGACGACGGTTCGCTCGAATACCGGCAATCGGCATCGACGGTGCCGTTCCGCGACCCGGGCGACAACCACCCGTCCGATATCGCCTTCCATCCCGGCGGCGGCTACCTGTACGCGAGCAATCGCGGCGATGACTCGGTCTGCGTCCTGGCCGTGGACCCGGCGGACGGCACGTTGGAGCCGCTCGAACTCGTCGATGCCGGAGGCGGGCGACCGCGCGGGATCACCGTGGACCCGGACGGTCGCGCGGTGTACGTGGCCTGCACCGACTCCGGCGTCGTGGCCGTGCACCGGATCGACCTCTTGACCGGGAAACTGCTCGCGGACCGTCGGGAGATCCCGGTGCCGCGGCCGACTTGCATCCGATTCCTGCCCGCGACCCGGGGATCGATCACCACGGGAGACGACCTGTGAAGCGTTTGAAGATCGCCGTCGGACCGCACGCTCATCTGGAACCGCTGCGCGACGGACGGGTCACCAGCTCGCTCGTCGAGTTCGACTTCGCCGACCACCCTGTCATCAGCCGGGCGTTCGCGCCGATGGTCGAGCGCCAGGCGTTCGACGTCTCGGAGATCGCCCTGGGCGCGTTCCTCCAGGCGCACGCCGCCGGAAAACCGCTGGCCCTGCTGCCGGCCGTCGAGGTCGGCGGTTTCCACCACGCGTACCTGCGCCGCCTCGCCGCCTCCGACCCGGTGCCGCTGACGGAAGTATCGGGCGGGACACTCGGAAGCCGCTCCTACAGCCAGACCACCGGACTGTGGGTGCGCGCGATTCTCGCCGAACAGTTCGGCGTCGACCTGGACACGATCACCTGGCTCACGCAGGAGGCCGCGCACAGCGCCGGCTACACCGACCCGCCCAACGTGCGGCGCGATCCGCAGGCTCGCTCGACGCCCGACCTGCTCGATGCCGGGGAGATCGTCGCGGCGGTGATCGGCCCCGAGATCGAGGGGACCGTCCCCGTGCTCCCCGATCCCACGGCCGCCGCGGACGAGTGGTTCGCCGAACACCGGACCGTCGGAATCAATCACATGATCTGCCTGACCCACGAGGTCTGCCAGGACGCGGATGTCGTGGCCGAGGTGTACCGGATGATCACCGAATCGCATGCCCTCGTGCTCGGTGCGGCCGAAGACCGCGAGCTGCTACCGGGCGTCCCGGGAGCCGTCCGGGAGGGCGTCGAGCGGGTCCGCGCCGCGTTCGACCTCGGTGCCCGGTACGCGCGGGACCAGCGGATGATCCCGAGCGCTCCCCGGCTCGACGAGGTGCTCCCCGAGTCGCTGCGGGACGCAGGAGGCAGCCGTGCCTGAACGTCCTTCCACCGGCGAACTGTCGATGGTGATCGCGGAGTACCCGCACACCGGGGCGCTGATCCGCGAACCGGTACGCACACCGTCCGGGCTGCTGCTGCGGCACGTTCCCGTGCACCCGATCGTCGACGCCTACCGTCGCATGGTCCGCGGACTCGAATTCGACATCTGCGAGCTCGCGATCTCGACCTACCTGATCGCCCGGGAGCACAGCGTTCCCGTCACCGCGCTGCCCATCCCGCTGAACCGGCGCTTCCACCACGGCGACGTGGTGTGCCGGGCCGGGCGAGGGATCCGCTGCGCCGCGGACCTGGCAGGACGTCGAGTCGGCGTGCGCGCCTACTCGGTGACCTCGGGGATGTGGGTGCGTGGACTCCTGCGCGAGTACGGACTCGACGACGCCGGCGTGACCTGGGTCGTCGACGACGAGGAACACGTCCGGGAGTTGCGTCTGCCCGGCAACGTGGTGTCCGCGCCCGACGGCCGGTCCCTCGCGGACCTGTTCGCCTCCGGCGACATCGACGCGGCCATGACCGGATGGGCGGGCATCGGGCGCACCGGCGCGGCGGCCGGGGGGTGGGCCGAAACCGACTCCTCGCGCGAGGACGCGTACCAGCTGTTCGCCGACCCGGCCGCCGAGGAACGGGCCTGGTTCGAGCGGACCGGCATCTACCCGATTCACGGCGTGCTCGTGGTCCACGACGAGACTCTGCGCGCCCATCCGCGGCTGGCCGAGGAACTGTGGGCGCTGTTCGGCAATTCGCGAGCGGACCTCATGAGTGAAATCGCTTCCGGCAGTACAGATCCCGAGGTCCAGCGTTACCGCGAGCTGATGGGCGTCGTCGGTGACGACCCGCTGCCGTACGGGCTCGCGGCCAACGAGGTGAGTGTCGAGGCCGCGATCCGCTTCTGCCGCGACCAAGGTCTGCTGACCCGCAGCCCCTCGCCCGCGCAGATATTCCATCCCGTGTGACTTCGCGCGGTCGCAACACCGCAGCAGTCCAGCCAACCAGGAGAACGATGCGATATATCGACATCCACACCCATGTCATCTCGCCCGACCGCGACGCCTACCCCCTCGATCCGCTCGGCGGCGTGCAGTCGGGCTGGTCGCAGGAGCGGACGCTGACCCCGCGGCAACTGCTCGACGCGATGGACGAAGCGGGTGCGGACAAGGCCGTCGTGGTGCAGGCATCCACCGCCTACGGTTTCGACAACAGCTACGTCGCGGACTCCGTGGAAAAGCACGGTGACGGTCGGCTGCTCGGCGTCGGCTCGGTCGACATCCTGGCCGGCGACGCGACGGACCGGCTCGACCACTGGGTGAATCAGAGGGGCCTGGTCGGCATCCGGCTGTTCTCCACCGGCAGCACCATGCCGAGTCAGGCCACCTGGCTGAACGACCCGCGCACCTTCGACGCCTGGGGCTGGATGCAGGACAACGACCTACCGGTCTGCGTGCAGATGCGGCTTTCGGGCATCCCGCGGTTGCTCGACATCCTCGCGAGGTTCCCGCGCCTGCGCATCGTCCTGGATCACGCGGCCCAGCCCGACCTCGAAGGCGGGCCACCCTACCCCAACTCCGCCGCGTTGTTCGAGCTGAGCCGCTTCGAGAACGTCCATCTCAAGCTGACCAACGACAATTTCGAGCGTGCGGCCGCCCGCGAAGGCGGCGCGCAAGGACTCGTCGCGGCCCTGGTGGAACATTTCACGGCGCGCCGAATCGCTTGGGGGACAAACTTTCCCGCTACGGAGGGGAGGATGAGCGACCTCGTCCGCGCCGCCGAGACCGCGTTGGCCGGACTCGATGAGCGCGACCGGCAGATGATCTTCGCCGACACGGCCCTGTCGCTCTACCCGCGTCTGCGCGAGCAGGAAAGCTGAGGGGACAGATGGTTTCGAAGATCGATATTCACGGCCACTACACGTCCGCACCACCGCAGTTGGACGCCTTCCGCGGTCGTCAACTGGGCGAGGTCAACAAGTCCCGCAAGAAGAATCTGGGCATCGATGACGAAGAGATCGTCGCATCGCTGGCCGCCAATCTCGCCGCCATGGACGCGCGCGGGATCGACCTGGTGCTGTTCTCGCCCCGCGCGTCGGGCATGGGACACGACTACGGCGATGCGCGGATCAGCCGCATCTGGACAGAGGTCAACAACGATCTCATCCATCGCGTCCGCGGCCTGTTCCCGAACCGGTTCGCCCCGGTGTGCCAGCTGCCGCAGAGTCCGGGCTCGCCGCCGCAGGAGTGGCTCGACGAACTCGACCGCTGTGTGCTCGAACTCGGTTTCGTCGGGTGCAATATCAACCCGGACATCTCCGGCGGGCTGACGCCGCTCACCCCGTCGCTCGCCGACCCCTACTGGTATCCGCTGTGGCAGCGGATGGTCGAACTGCGCGTCCCGGGCATGATCCATGCCAGCTCGACCCACGTGCCCGGCATGCACGTCAACGGCGCGCACTACCTGGCCTGGGATCACGCCGCGGTGGTGGAACTGACCGCATCGGCGGTATTCGACGAGTTCCCGGACCTGCGACTCGTCATCCCGCACGGCGGTGGCGCGACCGCATTCCATTTCAACCGGCACCGGTCGCTGCATCGGGCGGAGGGTCTGCCGCCGTTCGAACAGGCGGTGCGCAACCTGCACTTCGACACCTCGGTGTACGACGGTGATTCGATCGGCATGCTGGTGCGCAAGATCGGGGCCCGGAACATCCTGTTCGGCACCGAGATGTTCGGCACCGCGCGCGGGGACGACCCCGAGACGGGCAGCCCGTTCGACGACGTCGGGCGGCTGATCGATGGTCTCGCCGAGCTGACGGCGCAGGACCGCGATCTGGTGCTGTTCGAGAACGCGCTGCGCATCTACCCGCGACTCGCCGACCACCCGGCGGTGCGCGGCTCGGAAGGAGCAACCGCGTGAGCCACGGTCCGAAGATCGTCCACTCGATCACCCGAGCCGACGCCGAAAGTGTCAGTGCCCTGGGCGAACTCGGCACGGCCACCGTGCACGAGGCGTACCGGCGGCGGGGTTATCTGGCCGGTATCGAGCAGCGAGTGCCCGGCGCGCGGCTGGCCGGAACCGCGGTCACCTGCCTGAACTACCCCGCCGACAACCTCATGCTCCAGGCCGCGATCGACGTGTGCCGTCCCGGTGACGTGCTGATCGTCGCGGTGACGGCCCCGTCGGTGCACGGCATGCTCGGTGACCTCCTGGCCACCTCCTGCCGAGCCCGCGGACTCGCCGGTGTCGTGCTGGACTCGGGAGTGCGCGACATCGACGAACTGCGCGCCATGGGCTACCCGATCTTCAGCCGCGGGATCTCCGCCCTGGGCACGACCAAGACCGGCCTGGGCTACGTGAACGTCCCGGTGAGCTGCGGCGGGGTTGTGGTGTACCCCGGTGACGCGGTGATCGGCGACAGCGACGGAGTGGTCGTCGTCGAACAGGACGCCGTCGCCGAAACGCTCCGGCTGGCGCGCCTGCGGGAGCGGAACGAAGCGGGGATCCGCACGAAACTCTCGGACGGGAACTCCTCGCTCGAACTCGGCGGGCTGCACGAGTTCCTCGTCCGAGAGGGTGTGGAGGGCGCCTGACCCGACTGTGATCCCTTGTCAGCGACCGGCTTTCGCGGCTTCCTCGGCCAAGACCGGCAGCACGTGCTCGGCGAACAGGCGCATGGTGCGGTGGGCGTCCTCGGTCCGGACGCCCGGGGTGCGAACTTCCAGCCCGAGGTGAGTGGTCAGGCCCTGCGGATGCTCGCCGCGCACGATCGGGAGGTAGAAGTCGATGATCTGATCGACCGTACCCACGATGGGGGTCGCGAAGGCGACCTGCTGACCGGTCTCGGCTCCCTTGCGCAGCGTCTCCATGGACACCAGCGCCGACTCCGGCGGCTGCTTCCCCTCGAGATCCTTGCGCGAGCCGTAGACGTTGCTCATCCACAGACACGGTTCGGCGATGGACTCGAAGGCTTCCTCCCAGGTGTCGGCGATACCGACGGGATTCACGAAGCCGATCAGGTGATCCTCGGCGCGGCGGCCGTTTTCAGCCATCACTCGCCGGTATGTGCCGGTGTGGTCGGGTGCGCGCGATGCGTTCCAGCACCGGGAACAGCTCGCCCGGGTACATGTCGAGCCCGCCGAGGTCCGCGCTCACCAGACCCCATCCGATTCCCGTGCCGCGCAACAACTCCAGCGCGCGGTCGGTCATCCTGCCCGCCGCCTCGCAGGCTTCGGCTTCGGCCTCCAACTCCGCGGCGACCCTCTCGACAGCCGACAACAGCCGGTCGCGGTGTTCGGCCGAGGCCGGATCGGCACCCGGACGACCAGCCGGTGTGGCCGGTGCGGTGATCTGGTCGGAAGCTGCCATGGAACCTCGATCGGGTTGCTGCGAATGACGCAGGTGAACAGGCGAACCGGCGAAGACGCGTTCGCCGTGTGACTCGCACCATATGATATTTCAGTATTGGTATCAAGATATTTCACTGACTGGGATTCACTTCGGGCCGAGCAGTGTTGGCTGGGCCGGAATGCCTTGTGGGCCTACGTATTCGACACGAACCCGACGAACTTCTCGACGAGGGCGACGAAGATGTCCGCCGCGGTGTTCTGGAGATCGTGTGAGCCCGTGGGGATCAGGACGAACTCCGCGTGCGGGAGCGCCGACGCGATGGTCTGCTCCTGACTGGGCTTCAGGATCTCGTTCTGCTCGCCGAGAAGTGCGAGTACGGGGATGCCGCGTCCGTTCACCACCGCGAGTGCGGCCTCGGGATACATGTCCAATTGGACCCGGCGGAACATGGCGAAACGGTCCGCCATCTGCATGCGGATGTAATCCGGTGTCGCCCAGGGCTTCCGGGATGCGTCGGGGGCAGTGGATACGGCGGAGCCTCGCCGGTCCCGGCCGGTCCGGATTCGGCCGGCGGCGGCAGGATTTCCGACGGCGGCACGCGGTGGTCCTCGTCCCGGACCGGCGCCATGGATCCCTCCAGCACGATTCCTCGCACCCGGTCGGGGAGCGTGGCCGCGATCTCCAGCGCATTGGAACCGCCCATCGAGGTGCCGATGAGGAAGAACTCGCCGTCGACGAGATGTTCGATGGCCTCGGCCAGCAGACCGCCGAGTTCGCCGGTGGTCATCGGGCGATCGAGGTCGGTCTTGCCCGCCCAGCCCGGCGGATTGATCTCGATGACCCGGTAGGTTCGCGCCAATTCGTCCTTGGCCGTGGACATCTCGAGCCCGGCGGACCCCGGGATCGACACCAGGGTCACCGCCGCCCCGTCCGGTCCCGCCACCGCGTAATCCAGCGTGAACTCACCCGCTGGGACGGTGAGGTGCCGGAAGTCCGCACCCGGTCGCCGGATCTGCTCCGTCATTCTGTTCTCCTGCTTCAGGCGCACGGCCCGTTCGACGGGCGTGGCGCACGGTCACGGTTGCATTTGCCACTGATATATTACCCAGTGTCGATTCCGGTATTATTTGCCAATAGTGACATTTCAACCGGATCGTGCGATGCAGAATGCCCGACCTTCGTCGAGCCGGGCGCCCGGCGTGGATGCTTCCGCGTGGGGAGGATGGTTCGATCTGTCCCCGGCCGAGAGACGATACTTCGAATGAGTTCACGCACTGTTCCGGTCCGAATCCTGGTGGTACTGGGCGCCCTGTCGGCGTTCGGCCCGCTTTCGATGGATCTGTACCTGCCCGCGCTTCCGGCACTGGCCGGGAATCTGCACACCTCCGCGGCGGCGGCCCAGCTCACCGTGACCGGTTGCATGCTCGGCCTGGCCGCGGGGCAATTCTTCCTCGGGCCGGTCAGCGACCGGTACGGGCGGCGGATACCGCTGTTGCTCACGCTCACCGCCTACGCGGTGGCCTCGCTGCTGTGCGCGGTGGCGCCCTCGGTGGGGATCCTCGTCGCGGTCCGGTTGATCCAGGGCCTGGCCGGTGGCGGCGGCATCGTGATCGCGCGCGCGATGGTCAAGGACCTCTACGACAGCGATACGGTCGCCTGGGCCTTCTCGATGCTCATGCTGGTCTCCGGCATCGCCCCCGTGCTCGCGCCGGTCGTGGGCGGACAATTGCTGCACCTCATGCCGTGGCGCGGCCTGTTCCTCGTGCTGTCGCTGGTCGGCTGCGTGCTGTTGGCGGCCGCGGTGGCGGCGCTGTCGGAGACCTTGCCGCGGGAGCGGCGCAACCTCGGCGGAATCGGGGCCGCGGCCCGGCAGGTGCGGATTCTGGTCGAGGATCGGCGTTTCGTCGGGTATACCGCCGTGCTCGGCCTGGGTTCGGTGATCCTGTTCTGCTACATCGTCATGAGCCCCTTCGTCCTGCAAACCGGTCTCGGACTCGGCAGCGTGGCGTTCTCGCTGATCTTCGCGGCCAACTCGATCGGCCTGATGATCGCCGGGCGCGTCAGCGGGATGCTGGTGACCCGGTTCGGCCCGGACCGGGCGTTGACCGTCGGGCTGACGATGGGCGTGCTGGCCTGTACTGCCTTCGCGGCGACTGCGATTCCCGGGCTGCCGCTCTGGGCGATGTTGCCCTTCCTCTTCCTGGCCGTGTCGTCCGTCGCGATCGTGATGCCCAATGCCATGGCGCTGGCCCTGCTCACGCACGGCAGCCGGGCGGGGACCGCGTCGGGCCTCATGGGGATGGTGCAGTTCGTACTGGGCGGCGTGATCGGTCCGCTGGTCTCGTTGATCGCGGCGACGCCCACCGTGATGGCTGTGACGATGGCGATCGCGGCGGTGTGCGCGGCCGCGGCGCGCTACGGCGCGGCTCGGGTCGTGGCGAGTGCCGACTCGGCCGCACAGACTCCGCCCACCGTGGCGGATCAGGCGGAACGGTGAGGCTCTGCTAGTCTTGCCCCGCTGATATTTCACAGAGACGAGGGACTGTGACCACACCAGCCAAACCGGCGGTATCGCTGGGTGAGGCCGCCTACCAGCGCATCCGGGACGGGATCGTGTCCTGCAAGCTGGCGCCCGGTCAGCGGCTCACCGAGCGGGCGCTGGCCGAATCGACCGGCTTCGGTGCGTCGCCGATCCGCGAAGCGCTCACCCGCCTGGATCACGACGGTTTGATACAAACGGTGCCGCGCAAGGGGTATCGCGTCAGGCCACTGACGATCAAGTCGGTGGACGACCTGTTCGAATTCTGGCTCCTGGTCGGGCCCGATATGACGCGGCAGGGCATTGTGCGCGCCACCGACGCGCAGCTCGTGGAGATCGTCGCTGCCGCTGAGGCGTCGTTGCGACCGGGGGGCGACGCCGCCACGGTCCGGGAGACGGCCATGCGGGGTGTCGCGCTGGCCGAGCGGCTGTTCGAGTTGCTCGCCGAGGCCACGGGGAACGAGTATTTCGTCAGTACCTTGACGCGGTTGTCGGCGGAAATGTCTCGGGTGTGGATGCTGGTCATCGACTCCGAGCTGCTGGATACCGGTGTCACCGCCCTTTCCGCGGAGTTCGTCGCGAGCGCCGCCCGCCGGGACGGCGACGAACTCGCGCGCCAGTGCCGGGCCTACATCGAAAATTCGCACTTGCGCGTGCTGCGTACGCTGGCGCGCTGGCCGTCGGTCATCACCTCCGAGGTCGTCCCCATCGGTCGTTCGGGAGCCGACGCGGATCTGATGTAATAGCTCGCGCAGATCTCCGCCCCGCGAATTCGCCTGCCGCTGCGGCGTATTCGGGATCCACGGCTCGGTGACGCAGCCCGGACGCGTCACGCTGCCCGCCGCCTGAGCGCCGAAACCGGCTGCTCAGGTCATACGCTCGTACACCCCCTCGCCGGCGAAGTCTTCGAAGTCCATATTGGCGAGATCCAGGTTCGTGCAGATCTCGATCGCGGCGTCGGGGAGCAGGCGGAACTGGGTGATGAACTCCTCCTCGTCGTCCTCGAAGGGGTTGCCGTCCCATTCGGTCGTCACGGCCAGCAGGGGATGTCCGGGTTCGCGCATGGTGATGTCGTCGGCGATGAAGATCACCGCCGGTGATTCCGGATGGGGTAGCGCCTCGCATACCCCGCGCAGCACCTGTTCGGTCGGCGCACCAGCTAGTCGGGGATCGGTGACCTGGTGGGGGTCGACCGGATCGTTGTCGAACCACGGCAGGCGAACCTGGTCGAGCACCCGATTCCAGGCGTCCTCGTCGGTGAAGTCGGTGCGGACCACCAGCGGGGTCATACTCCCATCCGTCGATCACCAGGAGCGAGCCGATCGACGCCGCGGGCGCGGGCCTCGGCGCGAGGACGCCGCCGAGCAACTCGCCACCCAGTTCGGTTGCACCGGGGACGATTTCGGCCGTGCGGAACAGCAGAGCGTGGGAGTGCGACGGGTGCACGATCTCCGGCAGGGCGGCGACCTCCGGCACCTTGGCGCCCTTGCGGCGGTGCGGGAATTCCCGCAGTTCGGTCACGAGCTCGCCGTCTCGATGGACGCTGAACGTCGAGAAGCCGCACTCCTCGTCGGGGTGACGCACGGTCGCCACCCACGATGCCGACGTCGCCACCGGCAGGTCGGGATCGTCGGTCAGCAGCAGCGCATGCGCGCCCACAGCGAGGGTCGCCACGATGGTCCCGCCGTCCGGATGTGTTGTGTCCCTGTGCCGTTGGAGTTCGGACCAGGTGCCTGTCACCGTGTGACGACCCCGAGCTGATCGAGGACCTGGCGCGGCGTGGTGTCTCGCGCTACCGCAACGCAGTGACCTGTGCCGATCAATGCGGTGAACCAGGCGGCCAGGGCGTCGTCCTGCGCCAGCTCCGGGGCACGGACCGGCGTGGGCCGCTGCGAGCCAGGGGAGGAGGCCCACACCGGATTCCCCGTGTCGTCGCGCAGCTCGGCCGCGCCGCGCTCGACGACGAGTTCGACGCCCGGTCCCGAAATCTGTTCCAGTACATCGCCGTTCAGCTCGCGCAGGCGCAGGAATCCGTCGTGATCGAGGCTCAGGACGTTCTCCGTGTCGGGGAATCTGTCCCAGTGCGAGGGGCGTCCCCGCACGATCATCCGGACCACGCGACCGTCGTGGAACAACACGGTCGACCCGTCGGCACTGGTCAGCGACTGCCCGCACAGGCTCTCACCGCGGCGCAACGTCGATCCCCGGGGCACCGGCCGGGGTGCGTCCGCGGTGGGCGCGTCGGGGATTCCGGAACTCCACACCACCTCGCCGTCCGCGTCGATCAGTACCAGCTCACCGCTGTCGCGCAGCTCGAGTCGTCGCACGCCCAGCCATGGGGTGCTGGTGCCCCACACGTAGTGGGCGTCAGGCGATCGCCGTCGCTCAAACGCACCAGTAGACGTGTGGCGGGAATCCACTCCGCAGCCCCCCTCGCGCGCCGCCACATCCGAAATGCGAACGCGGACAACTCATCCGACATCGGCCCCACCGATCCTCCTCATCTGATCCGAACGCCGAAACGAATTCCCCCGGCGGCACATCGTCCTGTGCGACGGTCTCGGATATCGGACCGCGGCCCCGAAAGCGATTGCCGCGAACCCGATCTCGGCAAACCCCGGTGCGGCCCGATATCCGTGTGCGGGACAGAGCATAGGCACGGCCACCGACACATTCCCGCCGAGCGGCATCCGCCCCGGTCAGCGCCGGGTCCCGGAATCGGATCTGCCATCATGGCCACGCGGCAGGGCGACCTGTCCGGCCGACCGAATTCGCCGCCGCCCCCGCCGATCCGCAACGCCGAGAGAATCGAGCCGACGATGACATATTCCATACCGCTGCTCACCGTGGGCACGGAGCGCGAGTTGCTGGAGGGTGTGCTCGATCGCAATCGGGCCGAACTGGCCAACGCGGTGCGCGGGCTGTCCGAGCAGGATGCTCGTCGCCGGCTGGTCGCGTCGGTGACCACCCCGATCGGGTTGGTCAAACATGCCGCGGTCGCCCAGCGGATCTGGTTTCAGCACATTCTGGCGGGTCTGCCCAAGAGCGCATGCGATGGCGGCACGACGTCGGGGGATGCGAGTTTCGTTGTCGGCGACGAGGAGACCGTGGCCGATGTGATCGCCGAGTTCGAGCGCGTCAACGAACGTTCCCGTGCGATCGCCGCCGGATTCGATCTCGACGAGATCCGGACGCATCCCACCCTGGGCGAGGTCAGCCTGCGGTTCATCTACCTGTTCCTGATCGAGGATCTCGCGCGGCACTGCGGTCACGCCGACATCCTGCGCGAGCAGATCGAACACCCGCTGTAGCGCGCTCCCGGCCTGGTCTTTCCCTCTGCCTCTTGCGTCGCGACGCGATCCGCGAATAATGATACGCATGAGATGCCATTTATCGAACCCGCAGTGACGGCGCCGACAGCTACAGAGGAAGGACGCTCCTGGTGGGCTCAGCTACAGAAGAACTGACGCGACTCGTGGATGCCGAGGACCGCTTCGACCACTCACACGCCGATCTGCGCGAGATGCAGATCCAGGCGATCGACGAGCGGTTCCAAGACCGCAGGGACAGGATCAGGCTGCTCGGGCACCGGGCCGCCGAAGCCGGTATCAGCGCGGTTCGCACCCTCGACGACGTTGTGCCGCTGCTGTTTCCGCACACCGCGTACAAGAGTTATCCGGAGAGCTTCCTGATCGACCAGCGCTGGGACCGGCTGGGCAAATGGCTCGGTACCGTCTCCCCGTATCCGATCGCGCCGATCGAGACCGCCGACATCGACGGAATCGACGAGTGGATCACGCGATTGCAGGCCGCGGGCCACTACGTCTCGTGCTCCAGCGGCACCACCGGCAAATCCGCGATGCTGCTCGCCTCCGAACGCGATATGGCGTGGTCCCGCAAGGACACCGTCAATGTCTTCTCCTGGGGTTCGGGCGTGCGGCCGGGCCGGGACCGCCGGATGATGGGCGTCGCACCCACCGCCGCGGTGCCCAAGAACCTGATCACCGGCGAGGCCCAGGAGGCCGCGTTCGGCGATCCGGACAAGAAGCGATTCCGGCTGCCGATCCCGCCGCTGACCGTCGGCGCGCTCACCATGATGGTGGTGCTGCGCAAGAAGATGGCCGACGGCACCGCCACGCCCGCGGAACTGATCGCCTTCGAACGCACCTCGAAAGAACGTCAGGAGACGCTGGACAACGCGCTGGTGGCGGCCGCCGAGGCGTTCATCGAGTACCGCGCGGACAAGCTCTACATCGGCGGCATGTGGAACGCGCTCTATCACGTCGCCAAGCTGGTGCGCGAACGTGGTTACGCGGCAAAGGATTTCAACCCGGACAACTGCATCTACGTCGGCGGCGGGCTCAAGCGCGCCCAGTTGCCCGAGGACTACCAGCATTTCGTGCACGAGACGTTCAACATCCCGCCCGACCGGGACTTCCAGAACTATTCGATGCAGGAGCTCAACTCCGGTATGCCCAAGTGCCGGCGCGGCGATCGGTATCACGTGCCGCCGTGGGTGGTGCCGTTCGTGCTGAACGAATCCGGCGATGCCCTGCTGCCGCACGGCTCCGGCGAGATCGAGGGCCGGGCCGGATTCTTCGATCTGTCCCTGGACGGGCGCTGGGGCGGGGTCGTCACCGGGGACAAGATCTCCCTGGATTTCGATCAATGTGCTTGCGGGGCAAAGGGTCCGTCGGTACGCAACAATATCGTCCGCTATGCGGACATCGCCGGTGACGACAAGATCGGTTGCGCCGGAACCGTCGATGCCTATGTGCGAGGACTGTCGTGACCACTGCCGATATTCGCGAAACCGCTTCCGAGCCCGTTGTTTCCGCACCGTTCTTCCTGCGCGGTGAACTGGTCGAGGGCGAGGATGTGACGCATCGCTCGCGCGACCTGGGTGTCACCTTCGCCACCCCGGTCATCGATCTGGACAAGGCGGTGCACCCCCGCGCCGAGGTCCCGCCGCTGCTGAACGTGCCGCTGGCGGAGATCATCGATTTCCTGGTCGCGACCGGCGAACGGTTGCGCGACCCGGACAATCCCTTCGTGCGGGACTGCATCGATCGCATGACTTCGACCCATGTGCTGCCGCGCTCGGTACTGGAGGCTCAGGTCGTCGGCGCTGCTTATTATTTGGACAAACGTCTGCTGGAAACCGTTGTCGCGCAGAACTTCCCCGATCCGCGGGCGCTGGACGAGTGGATCCCGAAACGGGATTTCACCGGCCGCAGGAGTTTCGTGCGGGCCTTCGCCCCGCGGCTGATCCATGTGCTGCCCGGCAATTCGCCCGGCACCGCGGTGAAGTCGATCGCGCAGGGGGCGCTGGTCAAGGCGGTCAACCTGTTCAAGATGTCGTCGAGCGATCCGTTCACCACCGTCGCGATCCTGCGCACGATGGCCGACATCGATCCGGACCACCCTGTGGTGCAATCGATGTCGGCGGTGTACTGGCGCGGCGGGGACGACGCGGTGGAGCGGACGCTGTACCGGCCGCAGTACTTCGACAAGATCGTGGCGTGGGGCGGCGGCGACGCCATCGACAACGTGATCAAGTACCTGGGCCCCGGTTTCCAGCTGGTGTCCTTCGACCCGAAGACCTCGATCTCGATGGTGGGCCGACAGGCGTTCGACTCCGACGAGGCGCTGGACACCGCCGCCGAACTCGCCGCGACCGATGTCATGGTGCTCAACCAAGAGGCTTGCGTGGCAAGCCGTTTCGTGTTCGTCGAGGCGAGCGCGGACGAGGTGGACCGGTTCGGGCAGCGGCTGCACGAGCGCATCGTGGCCAAGGCCGCGAACTCAGGCGACACCCGCCCGCTGGACGGCGAGCTGCGCGATCAGGTCGACATGCTCACCATGCTGGACGAGTTCCGAGTGTTCGGCCGGACCGACGGGACCGGCCTGGTGATCCGCTCCGACGAGCCGGTCGACTTCCACCCGATCAACAAGATCGCCAACGTGGTTCGGGTCGACTCGCTCGATGACGCGGTGCGGTACGTCAACGTCGCCACGCAGACCGTCGGGTTCTACCCCTTCGACCGCATGGCCGACTACCGCGATCGGCTGGCCAGCGGTGGCGCGCAACGCATCGTCCGGCTCGGCGAGGCGGGGCCGAGCACCATCGGCAACCCGCACGACGCGATGTATCCACTGCACCGGTTCGTGCACTGGATGGCCCACGAGGACGGTGTCCAGGAGCGGTAGGGCGGAAATCGCGCGGTCCGCCTCATCGCGCGTCGTGGATGAGGCGGACCGGCTTGTACCGCAGACCTTTTCGGCGATCAGAGCCGGGAGAGCTCGTCCACCAGATCGTCCAGGCCGAGGGAGCCCTGGGACAGGGCGGCCATATGCCAGGCTTTGAGGTCGAACGCGTCGCCGTGGCGTTCGCGGGCGTTGCCGCGGCCGAGAAGCCAGGCGCGTTCGCCGAGTTTGTAGCCGATGGCCTGCCCCGGAATGGTGAGGTAGCGGGTCAGTTCGCTTTCCACGAAATCGGCTGGGCGGCTGCTGTGTGCGCCGAAGAATTCCTGTGCGAGTTCGGGCGTCCAGCGTTCGCCCGGGTGGAAGGGGGAGTGCGCCGGGATCTCCAATTCCAGGTGCATGCCGATGTCCACGATGACCCGGGCGGCGCGCATCATCTGGGCGTCGAGGTAGCCCAGGCGCTGTTCGGGGTCGGTGAGGTAGCCGAGTTCGTCCATGAGCCGCTCCGCGTACAGCGCCCAGCCTTCGAGGTTGGCGCTGACGCCGCCGACGGTGGCCTGGTATCGGGAGAGGTTCTCCGCGACGTGGACCCACTGCGCGAGCTGGAGGTGGTGTCCCGGGACGCCCTCGTGATACCAGGTCGAGACGAGGTCGTAGACCGGAAAACGGGTTCTTCCCATGGTCGGCAGCCAGGTGCGGCCCGGACGGGAGAAGTCCTCCGAGGGTTGCGTGTAGTAGGGCGCCGCGGCTCCGCCGGGCGGTGCGATGCACGACTCGACGCCCCGGACTCGTTCGGCGAGTTCGAAATGCGTGCCGTCGAGTTCGGCGATGGCCTGATCCATCAAGCCCTGGAGCCAGTCCCGGACCTCGTCGACACCTTCGATGTGCTTGCCGTGGTCGTCCAGGTAAGCCAGCGCGACCCATGGCGTTTCGGCGCCGGGCAGAATCTTCTCGGCCTCGCGCCTCATCTCGTCGAGCAGGCGGTGGAACTCGGACCAGCCGTACGCATACGCCTCGTCCAGGTCGAGGTCCGTGCCGTTGAAGTACCGCGCCCAACGTGCGTAGCGTTCGCGGCCCACCGTGTTCGGCGCGCCCTCGATCGCCGGTGCGTACACATCGCGCATCCAGTCGCGCAGTTCGACCACGGCCGCGGTCGCTGTGCGGGCCGCTTCGTCCAGCTTCGTGCGCAGCGATCGCGGGCCCGCGGCGGCGAATTCCTCGAACCAGCCGCGGCCTTCGCCGTCGACGTCGGCCCACTCGGTGAGCTGCTCGATGAATGTGGCGGTCGGGCGCGGCGCGGCGGGCAGGTTGCGCCGCAACCCGAGCGCGAGCGATTCGCGGTAGCCGCCCAGCGCGGCGGGGGCGGCACGCAGCCGTTCGGCGATCGCCGCCCAGTCCTCGTCGGTCTCGGCCGGGGTCACGGTGAACACATCGCGTATCGCGTGCGGGGGCGTGTCCATATTGCCGACACGCCGCAAACCCTCCCCGGCCTCGTGGACCGCCAGCTCCGCGGTCAGCCGCTCGCGCAGCAGCCGAGCACACCGGCGTTCGATGTCACTGTTCGCGCCCGGCCGGCGTTCGGCCTCGTCGAGCCGCTCCAGCGTCCGACGCGCCAATGCGGCGAGAGCCTCCTGACCCGCGGGCGACGGGTCGGGCAGTCTGCTCGAACTCTCCGGTACGCCAAGGTAAGTGCCGGTCACCGGATCGAGGGCGATGAGCTCGTCGACGTAGGCGTCGGCGACCTCCCGGGGCAGCGGATTCGTGGTCTGCGACATGTGGCCCATCCTCGTACGACCCGTCACCGGTGTCACTCGAAAATCGCAGCACCGGTCACGGGATGTTGCGGTCGTTGTACGACAAGGGGTTTCAGCGCCACCCGGGGGTGAGGGTGTCGAGGTGGCGGCGCATGCGGTGACGTGCGATTCCGGCGTCGCCGCGCAGGATCGCGTCGAGGATATGGGCGTGGGCCTGCGCGTCGGGCATCGGTTGTTCGTGTCCGGCTGCGTGTCGTCGGAACAGCTCGGTGAGGATCGAAAGAAACAGCGACAGTACGGGATTGCCTGCGAGCGCGGCCAGTTCGGTGTGGAACAGATCGCCCTTGTCCGGATCCTCGGACGGCTCCTCCGACGGCCGGCGCACGGCCCGGCCGAGCCGTTCGGCCGCCACGGGATCGCCCTCGGTGAGTCGTTCGGTCACCCGGGCGACGATGCCGAGTTCGATGGCATTGCGCACGGTGTGCAGATCCGCGGCGCTGACGCCCTGATACTCCAGATACAGCGCCATGGTGTCCACGCTGGCCTGTGGTTCGGGTGCGGCGACGATCAGCCCGCCGCCGGGGCCGCGGCGCATCCGGGCCACCGAGTGGTATTCCAGCAGCCGCACCGCCTCGCGCAGGACCGCGCGGCTGACGCCGTATCGGGTCAGCAGATCGGTCTCGGAGCCCAGCACCATGCCGACCTGCCAGCCGCGTTCGGTGATGTCCTCGTGGATCCGGCCCGCGAGAACCTCCGCGAGTTTGGCCCCGGGCCCCTCGACCGCTTCTGGTTCGACCACCGCGCCCGTGATCCGGGAGGCGCGTGGCACGCGATACTTCTCGATCCACGCGGCCACCGATTCCAGGTGCGCGGCCAGCGCGGTCTGGGCGCGTGCGCCGTCACCGGCGATCACCGCGTCGGCGACGGCACTGTGCTCTTCGTGCCTGACCGCTTTGGACTCCGCGACCTCCGCTCGCGAGAGTTTGCGGGAGGTGTGGGTGTATCGCGCGGTGAGACGGGTGAGCACGTCGATGAACAAGCGCAGCACCGCATTTCCCGACAGCGCGCCCAGCATCAGGTGCAATGGGTCCTCGGACGAACTCTCCGGATCGTCCCGGCCCGCGAACTCCTCGGCCAGGATCGCGCGCAGAGTCTCGATGCCCTCCTCGGTGATCCGGTCGGCGGCCAGGCCCGCGGCGATGGGCTCGAGCAGCAGCCGGGCCTCGAGCAAGTCCGCGACGCTGGTGCCGACGTATTCCAGGTAGATGACGATCGCCCGGGTGGCCGGACCGGCATCGGGCGCGCAGACGAACAGGCCGCCGTTGGGGCCGCGCCGCATCCGGGCGACCTGATGGTGTTCGACCAGGCGTACCGCCTCGCGCAGCACCGACCTGCTCACCCCGAACCGCTCGCGCAACCCGACCTCCGAACCCAGCGTCTCGCCGACCGGCCAGCCCCGCCGGATGACGGTCTCCTCGATGCGATGCGCTATCCGGGCGGCCAGCGTGCCGCCGGATTCGGTCTCGATACGCGGCTCACCGTCGGCTGATTCGGTCTCGACGGCACTCGCCATGGACGCTCCTCGGGGTTCGGGATCCTCAGTGTAGGCAGCGACGGCCCCGCCGATCGTCGTCGTCCGTGACGCTGGCGATGATGTAACTGGCTAGACCATCGGTCCGTCCGGAGAAAGCAGGTGGCAGATGTCCTCGATGAAGCTCGTACAGACCGGCGACGTGGACCAGATCCGGGTCGTCGAGATCGAACGGCCGGTTCCCGGTCCGAACGACGCGCTGGTGCGGATCCGTGCGTGCGGGATCTGCGGCACCGATGTGACCTTCCTGCACATGGGCGGCACGCCGATCGACGCGCTGGGCAATCGGCTCGGCGCGGGCGTGCTGCGTTCGCTGCCGCTGGGGCACGAACCGGCCGGTGAGATCGTCGAGGTCGGGGCCGAGGTGAGCGGGTTGCGGGCCGGGGATCACGTCGTGGTCGATCCGCAGGCCGCGCCCTCGGGCATCATCGGCTGCGGCGGTGCGCTCGGCGGGATGGGCGAATACCTGCTGATCGAGAACGCTGTCGTAGGGAAAAGTGTTGCGGTACTTCCTGATTCGATACCCTTCGAGGTCGCCGCGCTGAACGAGCCGATGGCCGTTTCGCGGCACTGCGTGAACCGCTCGGAGGCCGGGCCGGGTGACAAGGTAGTGGTGTTCGGGGCGGGTCCGATCGGTCTGGGCGCGGTGATCTGGCTGAAACTGCGCGGCGTGGCGCATGTGGTGGTGGCCGATGTGATCGCCTCGCGGCTCGAGACCGCGCTGGCGGTCGGGGCCGACGCGGTGATCGACTCCTCGACCGAGGACGTCGCGGCGCGGCTGCTGGAACTGCACGGCGAGGGCCGCAACGCGCTCGGGCAGCCGCGTCCGGACACCGATGTCTACCTCGATGCCGCGGGCGCGGCCGTGGTGGTGAACACCGCGCTGCGCAGCGGTAAGTGGGGTGCGAAGCTGGTGGTGGTCGCCGTGCACAAGCAGCCCGAGCCCATCGATATCGGCGCGATGCTGCGCAGTGAGATGGTCATCATCGCCTCGCAGGGCTATCCGACCGAGATCTTCGAGGTGACGCCCGAGATCGCCGAGCATGCGGAGCGTTTCGCGAAACTGATCAGTCACCGGGTGCCCTTCTCGGATGTGGCACGCGCCTTCGAGCTTGTCCTCACCCCGGGCGCGGCGGAGAAGGTGGTTGTCACCTTCGACTGATCGCCCCCGCGCGCAACCCCTGGATAAATGGTGACTCTCGCGTATCATTATGGTGGCTGGTAACCATGCGCGATGCCAGAGATCGTGCTGAAAGTTCTTGGGAGACACCATCTTGCCCACCGATTCGAAGGCTCCCGTCGCGGTCGTCACCGGCGCCAGCGCCGGGATCGGCAGGTCCACCGCAGGTCGGCTCGTGGAGTTCGGCTGGCAGGTGATCGGCGTCGGCCGCGATCCGCGGCGCTGCGCCGAAGCCGTGGAACAGCTCGGCGCGAGCGGAACGTTCACCATGCTGCGCGGCGACTTCACCCTGATGTCCGAGGTTCGTCAGGTGGCCAGGGTGATCGCCGCGCTCACCCCGCGCGTGAACGTTCTGATCAACAACGCCGGAGGCGTCCGCGACCGGCGGATCGTCACCGCGGAGGGCACCGAGGCGACCTTCGCGGCCAATCATCTCGCACCCGTCCTGCTGACGCGGGAGCTGCTGCCGCTGCTGCGTTCGAGCACGGCGCACGGCCCGGCCCGGGTGATCGCGGTGTCCTCCAGCGCGCATCGGATCTGCAAGGGCCTGGATTGGGATGATCTGCAGAGCCTGAACGACTTCGACGCCACCAAGGCCTACGCCCGCGCGAAACTCGCCAACATCCTGTTCACCCGCGAGCTGGCCCGTCGGGAGGGGTCGACCGGAATCGTCGCTCAGGTGATGCATCCCGGTGTGGTCGCGAGCAACTTCGCCTCGCACGGGAACGCGGCGATGCGTGCGCACATGGCCGCGGCCGACACCGTCTCGCCCGACGAACCGGCGCGCACGCTGGTGTGGCTGGCCACCGGCGAGGAGGGCGGCCGCGCGGGCGGACGCTACTTCCACCGCGAGGCCGAGGAGACACCGGCTCCGCCCGCCCAGGACGACGCGGCAGCGGCGCGGCTGTGGACCGAGAGCGAGAAGTTGCTCGCCGGCCTGGGGCTGTAGTCCGGGTCCGACCGGTTTGGGCGGCGAAATCGGTTTTGCCGCAATTAATTTCATCGCACTCGGGGTGTTCACAGATATTTCGCAGTGCCCTCTCACCTAGTGAACAGACCGAGGAACGATCATGGATCGGAGGGTGGTAACCGCCGCCTGCTGCTGATGCCGTCCCGGCGCGGATTCCGAGCCGCCGCATGTCCTGGAGGAGACGATGACCGTGATCGCCGTGGTTCGCGAGTCGGGGCGGCAGGACTCGGCGGACGCGGTGTCGCACGGACGGCGATATCGGCGGTATGCCGCGGTGACGGGCCTGCTGATCGTGACCGCGGTGCTGTATCTGTGGTCGCTCGGGGCGCAGGGCTGGGCCAACGACTTCTACGCCGCCGCCGTGCAGGCGGGCACGCGGAGCGCGAAGGCCTGGTTGTTCGGATCGTTGGATGCGGGCAACTCGATCACCGTCGACAAGCCGCCCGCATTTCTGTGGGTGATGGTGCTCTCGGCGCGCGTGTTCGGACTGAATTCCTGGTCGATGCTCGTGCCGCAGGCGCTGATGGGTGTGGGCAGCATCGGGCTGCTGTATGCGACCGTGCGGCGCTACAGCGGGCACATCGCCGGTCTGCTGGCCGGGGCGCTACTGGCCGTCTCCCCGGTGGCCGCCGTGATGTTCCGCTACAACCATCCCGACGCACTGATGGTGCTGCTGTTGATCGCGGCGGCATACTGCACGCTGCGGGCGGTCGAGTCCGGATCTACCCGCTGGGTTCTGCTGGCCGGAACCGCGATCGGCGTCGCGTTCCTGACCAAGCTGTTGCAGGCGTTCCTGGTGATACCGGCGTTCGGGCTGGTCCTGCTGATCGCCGCGCCGGGGTCGTGGTGGAGACGCGCGGGACAGGTGCTGGCGGCGGCCGTCGCGGTGGTGATCTCCGGTGGCTGGTATGTGCTGCTGGTGAGCGTGTGGCCCGCCTCGGCGCGACCGTATATCGGCGGTTCCTCGACCAACAGTCTGCTGGAGCTGGCTTTCGGCTACAACGGCATCAACCGCGTGGTCGACGGCGCGGGCGGAACCGGCGGTGGCGCACCGGGTATCGGCCGATTGTTCGGAGCCGATCTGGGGACGCAGGGGTCGTGGTTGCTTCCGGCGGCGCTGATCGGTCTGGTGGCGGGACTCGTGCTGACCGCGCGCAGGCCGCGCACCGACCTGATGCGAGCCGGTCTGTTTATGTGGGGTGGCTGGCTGATCGTCACCGGCGCGGTGTTCAGTGTGATGAACGGGATGATTCATCCGTACTACACCGTGGAGCTGGCTCCCGCTGCCGCCGCGCTCATCGCGGTGTCCGCAACCGAACTGTGGCGGCGGCGTGCCCAGTGGCGGGGACGAGGAGTCCTGGCGGCGCTGATCGGGGTGACCGGTCTCTGGGCGTTCGCGCTACTGGACCGCACGCCGCACTGGCTGCCCGTGTTGCGCTGGCTGATTCTGCTCGGATCACTCAGTGCCGCAGTACTTCTCGTGGTCGGCGGGAAGCGGCTCATGCTGGGCGCGGCCTGCGTCGGCCTGGTATCCGGTGTGGCCGGGCCGGTTGCCTACACGCTCGACACCGTTGCCACCCCGCACGGGCAGCTGGCCGGCCCGGACGTGCACGGCGGCGGTCCCGACTCCGCGGCGCCGGCGAACAACACCGCCCTGCTGACACTGTTGCGGAGTACTCATACGCGTTGGGCCGCAGCGGCTGTCGGATCGATGACGGCGGGCCCGCTGGAGCTGGCCGGTAACGTCTCCGTCATGCCGATCGGCGGATTCATCGGCGGCGATCCCGCGCCGACCCTCGCGCAGTTCCAGCAGTATGTCGCCGCACGCGAGGTGCGTTATTTCATCGCCCCGGTCGGCGGCGATCGTCACGAACCAGCGGCCGGGAGTCCGGCGGCGGCGATCACGGCCTGGGTCACCCAGCACTTCACCTCGATGAGAGTCGGCGGCGTGACCGTCTACGACCTGGCCGCGTGAGCTCGGATGGTTCGGCGGCGCGACCGTTATAGAGTGCTCTGAATAGAGCGATAATGGACCGAGTGATGCTCGCCATCCGTCTCGGTCGCGGATCGGTCCCACGTGGATTCATCTTGCAGCTCAGTGTTGTCCGCTGGTCGAAGCGTACGATCCCGCTCGGCCTGCGTTTGACGAGCTCTGTAGCTGATGTGAATATGAGTGTCATCAATTGATGGTTCATGTTTCGCGGTGGTCGCGGCTCGCGCCAGTGAGGTCCCGCGAACCGTGCCGAAGGGAGCCCCGCAGTGGCGGACGAGAACGAGAGCGCCGATTTCTTCCTGGGAACGGAGTTGCTCGCGGATCCCTATCCCTACTTCGAGGAACTGCGGGCGCAGTGCCCGGTGCGGCGGGAGGAGCGCCACGGGGTGTACATGGTGACCGGTTACGACGAGGCGTTGGCGGTATTGAACGACAGTGAGCGTTTCTCCTCGTGCACGTCGGTGACCGGTCCGTTCCCGGGTTTTCCGGTTCCGCTGGTGGGTGATGACATCAGCGAGCAGATCGAGCGGCATCGGGACGAGTTGCCGCTGAGCGATCAGCTGCCGACGTTCGATCCGCCCAAGCACACCCAGCATCGGGGTCTGCTGATGCGGCTGATCACCCCCAAGCGCCTCAAGGAGAACGAGGATGCGATGTGGGCGCTGGCCGATCGGGTGCTCGATGACTATCTGGCCGCGGGGTCGGGGGATTTCATCCGGGATTTCGCCGGTCCGTTCACGCTGTATGTGATCGCGGATCTGCTGGGTGTGCCCGAGGCCGATCAGGCGGAGTTCCTGCATGCGCTGCAACGGGATCCGCATCGGGAGGGGCCCGGGGTCGGCAATGTCGAGGGTGAGTCGATGGAGCACAATCCGATCGAATTCCTGTACGAGAAGTTCTCCGCGTACATCCGGGATCGTCGCGCGCAGCCGCGTGGTGACGTCCTGACGAGTATGGCGACCACGGCGTTTCCGGACGGTACCGAGCCGGAGGTGATGGATGTGGTGCGGGTGGCGGCGAATCTGTTCTCCGCGGGCCAGGAGACGACCGTGCGGCTGCTCGGCTCGGCGCTGAAGCTCATCGCCGAACGTCCCGAACTTCAGCGGTGGCTTCGTGAGGATCCCAGTCGCACAACGAATTTCATCGAGGAGGTATTGCGCACCGAGAGCCCGATCAAGGGCGACTTCCGGCTCTCGCGGGTACCGGTCACCGTCGGCGAGGTGGATCTGCCCGCCGGGACCACGCTGATGGTGGTCAACGGTGCGGCCAATCGCGATCCGCTGCGTTTCGACGATCCCGCGACATTCGACCCCGCGCGCTCGAATGCCCGCTCGCACATCGCTTTCGGGCGTGGCATTCACACCTGCCCGGGTGCGCCGCTGGCCCGCGCCGAGGCGCGGGTGGCCCTGGAACGCCTGCTCGCCCGCACCACCGACATCCGGGTCGACGAGCGGGTGCACGGCCCCGCCGACGCGCGCGAATACGAGTACGTCCCGACGTTCGTGCTGCGCGGGCTGACCGCGCTGCACCTGGAATTCGATGTGGTGCAGGGGGTTTCCCGATGAAGGTGGAAGTCGATGCGGACCGCTGTCGTGGCCACGGCATCTGCCTGACGCTGTGTCCGGAGGTCTTCACGCTGCACGACGACGGCTATGCCGAGGCGGCGGCGGAGGTCGACGCCGGGTTCGAGGATGCGGTGCGGGCGGCCGAGCGTGGCTGTCCGGAGCGTGCGATCCTATTGGGCTGAATCGCCACATTGCCGGGGGTGGGTGTCGAATCATTCACCCCGGCAATGGTTTTCTTGCACTGCTCACGGCCTTGGCCATGGCCGTGAGCGCCTGGTCGCGCGGCAGGCCCAGGAGTTGTTCGAACTGTCCCCGGTAGTGCTCGCTGGGCACGTGAATCGGCCCGTGCCGCAGGTGTTCCAGGGCCGAGGCGGCGACATCGTCGGGCGACATCAGATCGTGCAGGCTCGCGGGGTCGATGCCCTGTAGGCGCGGGGCCTCGGTGTCGGTCGCGCCGGGGCACAGCGTCAGTACGTCCACGCCCGCCGGAGTCAGCTCGCCCCACAGGGCCTCGCCGAGCGCGTTCACATACGCCTTGCTCGCCGAATAGCCCGCGGAGAAGGGGCATCCGAGGAATCCCTCGACCGAACTGGTGAACAGGATTCCGCCGCGCCCACGCCGCTTCAAGTGAGGGACCAGGCCGTGTGCCAGCTGGGTGGGGGTGTGGCAGTTCACGGTCATCATGTCCGTCAGGGTTCGGGCGTCGCCGAGTTCGAACGCGCCCTTCACACCGAATCCCGCGTTGCTGATCAGCAGTCCCACGTCCAGGGCGGAGATCGCGTCCACGATGCGGGCCGCGGCCGTGGGATCGGCCAGGTCGGCCTGCTGCACGGTGATCTGGACACCGTGCTCGCCGCTCAATTCCTCGGCGAGCGCAAGCAATCTGTCGAGTCGGCGAGCGACCAGGACGAGATCGATTTTGCGCGTTGCCAATTGGGTCGCGAATGAGCGTCCGATGCCCGAGGACGCGCCGGTGACCACGGCGACCGGTCCGTATCGGTGTGCGAAATCCTCCATGCTGGTCCTCATCTGTCCGCTGTTCCGGACGGTCGACGTTCCGCTGCTCGCGGTGTGATGTCCGAGGCCGACCGGTCCTGTTGTGTCACATGCACACTACATGCATCATGCATAGGAAGGTCGCGAATCCGTTGGCTGTTAGGTGCCCGGGCCACCGAGTCGCGGGGCGTTGAGGGTGGGTCTGTTCGCGGCGCGGTTGGCGACTTCCCTGCGCTGGATCTTGCCGCTCTCGGTGCGCGGGAAAGGGTCGTACCAGACGATGATCTGTTCCGGCAGTTTCCATTTCGCGAGACCGGCGCGCAGCAGCCGGTCGGTGATCTCGGCGAATTCGAAGTTGTGCGGACGCGCGCAGTGGATGGCCAGGACGAGCCGTTCTCCTGTTTCGGGGTCCTCGACTCCGTAGCTGACGGATTCGCCGAGGTCGTTCAGGACGGTCGTGACCTCGTCCACCTCCGCGAGCGAGATCTTCATGCCCTTGCGTGCCACGATCTCCTTGAGGCGGCCCTTGATGGTGAGCCGTCCCTCCCGGATGTCGGCTTGATCGCCGGTGCGCACCCATTCGCCGTCGAAGGCGTCCCTGTTGTGCTCGGGATCGAGGTAGCCGAGAAATCGGTGCGGGCCGCGGACCAGCAGCTCGTGGTCGTTCTCATCGCGGATGGCGATATCGACGCCGGGCAGCGGAAAACCCTCGTCGGAATCCGAGGCCGGCGAATCCGCCTCGACCTTGCTTCCGGTCGAGAACGGCACCTCCGACGAGCCGTACACCCGGATGGGAACGATGCCGTAGCGCGTCACCGCGGTGTCGACCAGCCGCCGCGGAATCGCGGTGCCGCCCAACGCGATCGAGCGCAGGGGCAGATCGGTGAGCTGTCGGGCGTCGCATTCTCCGAACAGCTGATCGATGATGACCGGCGCTCCGCCGATCAGGGTGGCGTTGTGTTCGAGTATCCGCGTGAGTGAGGAGGCCGGATCGAACCGGTCCTCCAGGACCAGCGTCGCGTGCGCGTGCAGCACCATGTGCAGCTGGACCACGCCGGTGATGCCCGCGAGGGGGCTGGAGAGGAAGGGGACGTCGGTTTCGGCGAAGCCCAGCGCGCGGGCCATGTTGGCCGAGCCGCTGCGCAGCGTATTGAGGCTGTGCACAACGCCTTTCGGCGTGCCGGTCGTCCCGGAGGTGAACAGCACGACCGCCGCGGCGTCGAAATCGTGCGGCGCCGGGTCGTCGGGTGTGGCCGTGTCGGCAGTGGCCGAGAACTGCTCGAAGGTGATGACCGGCCCGAAGCCGCTCAGGCCGAGTCGTTCGGTGTCCTGCGCGCAGGCCAGCGTCAGCGCGGGGCGTGTCGCGGTGTGCGCGTGCCGGACATCGGATGTGCCACAGCGCCGATCGAGCAGCACGGCGACATATCCGCTGTAGAGCGTGGCGAGATAGGCCGCAACGGCGGCATTGGTGAGCGGAGCGACGATCAGGACCGGATCGCCCGGCCGCAAACCCGCGGCACGCAGTTGTCCGGTGAGGGCGGCGACGACCCGGGCGAGCTGCCGGTAGGTCCATTCGGCGGCGTTGTCGATCAGCGCCGTACGGTCCCCGCCCGCGGCCAACTCGCGATAGTGGGTGAAACGCGGCTGGGGCTCCAGCCAGTACCCGTCCCGGCGATAGCGTTCCGCCGACCAGGGCAGCGGCGGCCGAGTCGGCGTCACCGACACCCCGAGCCGTCGTGCGGTGCTCTGCGATGACGATGGTGGCATCAATCCGTCAGCCCTTCCGTGCAGCGACCGAATGCGAATCCACGATAGACAGCTAATTTAACAGTGTCTAGTTTCCTCCCGGAATGCTGTTCGATATTGCGAAATATGTTGCAGCACTATGTAATTAGGTAACCCGATCTAGTCGCAGGCGGTCATAGCCATTGGTTGTGGCCGTGGTTATTGGACATCGGCGCGCCTGGATTCGACCATCGGTGGACCACCCGGATGCGGATCACGCACCGGCGGATTCCCGTTCGCATGTCGACGGTCGGGTCGCATGATGTGGCGCTGTCGCGAGAGCCGATGTGAGAGTGAAGGGTTCGATGCCGAGATTGCGAAAAGGCGACGTGCTGAGCTCATCGATCGCGATCTCGGCGACCGCCGGGGAAGTCTATGCCATCGTATCGGACATCACCCGCATCCCGCAGTGGAGTCCGGAGACCGTCTCCGCCGGATGGGTCGCCGCGGACCGATTCCGCTCGCGGAATCGTCGCAGGCTCGCCGGGTGGCGGACGGACGCGCGGGTGGTCACCGTCGAGCCGGGGCGGCGGTTCTCGTTCGTGGTCGAATCGATGGGCGGCGACTGGACGCAGTGGACCTATGTCATCGACGAGACTGATCCGGATACGGTTCGGCTGACCGAAGAGTTCCGGATGTGCGTCGACCTGCCGACCGCTGTCCTGATCTTCGAGCGGTTGTGCCTGTTCGTCTTCGACCGTCGACGTGATCTGGCGTCGAATCTCGATACCTCGGTCGCGCGCATCAAGGCCATCGTCGAGGCGGAGCGCCGGCGCCGTGAGGAGGTGGCCCGGCCGCAGGACAGGGCGACCGTCGAGAATTCCAACAACGTCTCGCTCACGGAGCCGGAGAAGGCGGCCCGGATCATTCTCCGAGGTATGGACCGCAACCACGGCCGGATCCTGATCGGCGCCGACGGCCGGATCGCCGCGGCCGCCCCTCGTCTGCTCGGCGCCTCGTACTCCGGAATCATCGCTCGGGCGATGCGATTCGCGCTGAAGAGAAAAGCAGCGACCGAGCGGCCCGCGTGATGCGGAAGCAGGGTCCGATCGCTTCGATGTGCGCTACCGGTCGAAGATGCCGAGAGCCTTGGCGCAGATCGTCGCGATTCCGTCGACGTCGCGGGCGATGTCGGCGTAGTCCATCTGCCCGTAGGTCCATCGCAGCAGACCCGCCCAGTACACCTTGTCCATGTAGTCGATCATGGTGTCCCAGTCCTCGCGCTCGACGCCGGGCGGCGGTCCCCAGCCGAGCGAGCCCTTGGTGAGCAAGCGCTGATCGCGAACGAATTCATCGGAGCTCAACATCGACAAAGTGTAGGTGCGCAACATGTTCGGATGCTTTTCCAGAACAGCCGCGGACGTGTGGATGATGTGGCGCAGGGCGCTGAGCGAGGCGGTCTGTTCCGAGGCCGGGCTCACATCCTCGACGACCTGCCGGATCCAAGTGGTGCTCAGAACGTAGGCGAGGTAGTCGCGTGATTCGAAGTTTCGGTAGATGGTCGCGCGGGCGAGACCGGTGATTCACCTCACCTGGCAGCGAAAGGCGAAGTGCCGTGGAAACTTTCAAGGAGCTCGGCAAGAGATTGTCGAATTGGGGGCGGTGGGGCGCGGACGATCAGAAGGGCACCCTGAACCTCATCACCGCCGAGATGGTCCGGGCGGCAGCGAGTTCCATCCGGTCGGGCAAGGTCTTCGAGTTGAGCCTGCCGCTCGGGCACGACGGACCGCAGCGCGGCGGACACGGGCGGTTCAATCCGCAGCATTCGATGACGGTGATGCCGGGTGAGTTCGAGACCCCGGACGGTCTCGTGGTGGCCGACGACATGCTGATCCTGCCGCTACAGTGCGCGACCCAGTGGGACAGCCTCGCGCACGTCGGATACGACGACAAGTACTACAACGATGTGACCGCGTCGGAGACGATCACCGCGATGAACGGCGCGAAGCGCAACAGCATCGACAAGGTGCTGCCCGGCGCGGTCGGGCGTGGCGTGCTGCTGGACATCGCGCGACTGCGCGGCGTCGAATGGCTCAGGGTCGAGGACGACCCGATCGGTCCCGAGGAACTGGAACGGGCCGAGTCCGAGCAGGGTGTACGGGTCGGCGAGGGTGACATCCTGCTGGTCCGGACCGGTTGGCGGCGCAAGGCGATCGTCGACGGGTGGTCGTCGGAGTGGATCCGGACCAATCCCGGCCTGGGGCTCGACTGCGCCGAATGGCTGCGCGATCGCGAGGTTTCGGTGCTCGCCTCGGACAACTGGGGGATCGAGGTGCAGCCCTCGCGCACCGAAGGCGCATACCTGCCGCTGCACTGTGTGATGCTGCGCGACGTCGGCATGATGTTCGGCGAGATGTTCGACCTGGAGGAGCTGTCCGCGGATTGCGCCGAGGACGGGCAGTGGGATTTCTTCTTCTCCGCGCCGCCCCTGCGAGTGGTGGGGGCCGTGGGATCGCCCGTGGCCCCGATCGCGGTCAAGTGATGTCACATCCGTCAGCCGAGGAGTCCCGCTGATGCCGGTTTTCAAGTACAAGCTGTCGTCCCGGCCGGGTCCGATCACCGTCGAGGACTATCGCGTCCGCGCGCGGCGCGCGGTTCCGGACATGGTCTGGGCCTATGTGGATTACGGCGCGGAGGATATGGCGACCCTGGCGGCGAATCGGGCCGCATTCGATCGCTACGCGCTCAAGTCGAAGGTGCTCACCGGCAACGAGGCCACCGATCTCGGCACAACAATTGCGGGACAAGACCTTTCGGCTCCGATACTGCTCGCGCCGACGGGTGCGGCCGGTCTGTCGCACTGGACCGGCGAATTGGGCGCGGCGCGGGCGGCGGAGCGCGCGGGCACGCTGTCCATCGTGAGCACCGCGTCGTCGTATTCCTTCGAGGAGATCGCCGCGGGTTCCGAACGCGGCCATTTCTTCCAGCTCTATCCGTGGGCGGATCTGGCCACCGACAGGCACGATCTGGCCCACGACCTGATGAAGCGCGCCCAGAACGCCGGTTACACAGCGATGTTCGTGACCGTCGATGTGCCCACGCACGGCAACCGGGAATCCGAGCGCAAGCGCGGCATGGGCAATCCGCCGGTGCTCACGCCCAGACGTGTCCTGGACGCGGCGATCCGGCCGAAGTGGTGGGCGGCCTTCCTCAAATATCAGCGGACCTCGTTGCGCAATCTGGTCGACACCGGCGAGAAGGCGGGCGGCGCCAGGACCGCCATGAAGACGCTCGATCGTCAATTCCGCATGATGCGACCGGAATTGAACTGGGACGACTTCGCCTGGATGCGGGAGAACTGGCAGGGGCCGCTCTATATCAAGGGCGTCCTGGACGCCGACGACGCCGAGCGTGCGGTCGGCCTCGGAGCCCAGGGCGTGGTCGTGTCGAATCACGGTGGGCGGCAACTGGATTGCGCCCCTGCGGCGCTCGACGCCCTGCCCGCGATCGCGGCGCGGGTCGGCGACCGGGCCGAGGTGCTGATCGACGGCGGAATACGCCGGGGGACCGACGTCATCAAGGCGCTGTGCCTCGGCGCGGACGCGGTCTGCATCGGCAGGCCCTATCTCTACGGGCTCGCCGTCGACGGGCCCGACGGCGCGAAGGACGTGGTCGAGATCCTGAAAGCGGAGATACGGCGAGCCATGACGCTCATGGGCGTCGCGAAGCTCGAAGACCTCGACGAATCGTGGCTGCTCCCGGCGGGGGCTCCGGTTCCCATCGTCGGCCGCTGACCCGACCTCACCCTCGAACCTCGTTACGAGAAGGAAGCCGATCGATATGACACACCAACGCCTGCGTGAACTCTGGGACGCCGACAGCCCGGCATTCGGTGGCTGGGTTGCCGCGGGAAACGAGTTCTCGCTCAACATATTCCGTGGTGCGGGCTTCGACTATGCCGGCATCGACTGCCAGCATTCGGTGCTGGACGAGGTGACGGTGGCCGGGTGGCTGGTGCGCACACCGCCGGGTGGCGTGCCGACCATCGTGCGGGTGTCGAAGAACGACACGACGCTGATCGGACGCCTCGCCGACGCGGGCGCGGACGGCATCATCGTGCCGATGGTGAACTCACCCGAGGACGCCGCCGCGGCGGTGTCGGCGGTGCGCTATCCGCCACGCGGGGTGCGCAGCTTCGGGCCGACGGGTTCGGGACTTCCGATCGCCGACCTCGACGCGATGGGCGACCGGGTCTCCGTCTTCGTCATGGTCGAAACCGTCGAAGCCCTCGAGAACGTGGCCGGTATCGCGGCGGTGCCGGGGGTCACCGGAATCTATGTCGGGCCCGCGGATCTGTCGATCGGGCTCGGGCTGAATCCGATGCGGGCCTTCACCTCCGATCAGCTGGTCGAGCCGTTCGAACGGATCCGGGCCGCGTGCGAGGCCTCGAATATCGTGCTCGGTCTGCACCAGCTCGACGCGGTGGGGGCTCGCCGATGGGTCGGGCGAGGAGCGCGCATGGTGAGTCTCGGTTCGGACTCCGGGATGTTGCGGACCGCGGCGGCGAACGAGCTCAAAGCCGCTCGTGCGGCTGAGGATACGAACTCGACCCCGGCCGAGGCGGCGACACCCTACGGTCGCTGACCGGCCGGATTCCGAGCAACGCAGAAGTAGGAGTTTCCATGCACATCGAAGTCGACAGGGACAAGTGCATCGCCAGTGGCGCGTGCGTTTTCGCGGCGCCCGCCATCTTCGATCAGGACGACGACGGGATCGTGCTCGCGATCGTCGCCGATCCCACACCCGAGCAGGAAGCCGGCGCCGCCGCCGGAATCCGGGCGTGCCCGGCCGCCGCGATCCGGAGCGAATGATGAGCAGCGCGTCGTCCACGGTCCCCGCCGTGAACCAGGACCTGACCGATTGGGACTTCTGCCAGGATCCCTATCCCGAGATGGCGCGATGGCGTCGCCTCGGCCCCGTCGTCTACAACGAGTTCGCCGACCACTACATGGTCACCGGATACCGCAACTGTTCGCGAACACTCGCCGCGGTGCGGAAATTCAGTTCGCAGGACATGGAAGAGCTGTTCGTGCGGGCATTCGGCGGGGTGACCATGGAGGCGCTCGATTCGCCCAGGCACCATGACATGCGCGGTATCTGGTCGGAGTTCTTCCAGCGGGACTCGCTCGAAACGCAGCGTGAGCTTGTCACCGAAATCGTTGCCGCGCAGGTGGATCGGTTCGTGGAGCGGCTGCGCTCCGGTGAGACGCTCGACGCGATTCCGAATATGACGCGCGCGATACCCACCCTCGTCATCGCGCGGATGCTGGGTATCGATGAGTCGATGCACCGGCGGTTCAGCGAGTGGAGCGAGGCGATGGGCGGGACGCAGGAAGGCTCCTACGATCCCACGCCCGAGGGCCGGGCGGTGCTGCGCAAGGGCGCCGAGGCGACCGCGGCGCTCAATGCCTACATCGCCGATGTCGTCATCGCCCGCCGCAAGGCCGCGCGGGGCGAGGATCTGGTGTCGATGATGGTCTTCCACGACTATGCCGCGGAGATGACCGAACGCGAGATCATCGCCAGCAACAGCCAATTGGTCTTCGCGGGCAACGAGACGACGGCCAAGCTCATGGCGACGACTCTCGTCGCCCTCGCCCAGTACCCGGACCAACGCCGCGCGCTCGCCGCCGATCGTTCGCTGATTCCCGCGGCCATCGAGGAGATCCATCGCTGGCAGACGCTGGTGCAGGTGTTGCCGCGTCGCGCGTGCTCGGACGAATCGGATGTCGACGGCGTCCGGGTACCCCGGGGCGCGGAGGTGAAGGTCCTGATCGGCGCGGGCAACCGTGACCCGGAGCGCTGGGAGCGGCCCGACGAATTCGACATCCACCGGGAACCGCGCCAGCATCTGGGCTTCGGCTTCGGCATGCACGTGTGCCTCGGCCTCAACCTCGCCCGGCTCGAGCTGCGGATCTGGCTGAATCAGATCCTGGACAAGATGCCCGATTTCGAATTGGCCGATGCGATCGTGTACGGCCGCGGACTCGGTCTGCGGGGTCCCAAGTCCGTCCCACTGGCGTTGTGAACGGCCGACGGAGAATTTGATTATGACCATGGATTCCAACGCGATTCACGCCCTGCTGGCACGGTATGGACGATTGATCGATCAGCGCCGCGCCGAGGAGTGGAGCGAGTTGTTCGTTCCGGACGGCTGCCTCCAGGTCGCCGGTCAGGCCCCGATCGAAGGGCGTGCGGCCCTGCGTGAATTCGCCGCGAATTCGCCTGTGGGAACACATATCACCGGTATCCCGGAACTGCGTGTGGACGCCGGGCGGGTGCTGGCGTCGGCGTCGTGGATCTTCGTCCCGCAGGGGCGTTCCGAAATCCGGGCGGGCTTGTACCACGACGAGATTCGGCTGCCCTCGGGCGTGAGTGACGCGCTGTTCGTCCGCCGCGACATCGAGTTCCTGCCGTCCGGGAAACGGTAGATCGAGGCCCTCTCGGGCGGCGTCTACCATTCTCGGACAACCTTGGGCGCGCAGCGGCGCGTCGAGGTCGGTCGAGAGGTGCTAACGCCGGATCCGCTTCTCGCCGCGTTCGGTGAAGGGCGGGCGGGCCATGCGCAAGAGGACGTCGGATGCGTTGCGGCGGTGGAAGATCGAGCGTTCGTGGCTGAACGTGCGGATGCTCTGTTCGCCGTGGTAGGAACCCATTCCGCTGGGGCCGACTCCGCCGAAGGGAAGGTCGGAGATGCCGAGCTGGACCATGACCGCGTTGATCGTCAGGGAACCGGAGGACAGATCGTTCACGAGCGTGGCCTGTGCGTCCGCCGACGTGGTGAATGCGTATGCGGCCAGGGGATGGTCGTTGCGGCGGATGGCCGCCACCGCCTCGCCGAGATTCTCGACCGTGACGATGGGCAGGATCGGCCCGAAGATCTCCTCCCGCATGACCGGTGCGTCGAGCGGGACGTCCACCAGCACCGTCGGTTCGACGTATCTGTCCGCGAGATCGTGGTCGCCGCCCAGCGCCACGGTTCCCGAGTCGAGCAGACCGATCAGACGCGCGGTGTGGCGTTCGTTGACGATCCGGCTGTAGTCGGGATTCGACCTCGGGTCGTCACCGTACAGGCGATGGATCGACTCGCGCAGCGCGGCGACCAGCCGTGGTTGGACATCGGGCGTGGTGAGCACGTAATCCGGTGCGACACAGGTCTGTCCGAGGTTCGTGCACTTGCCCCACGCGATCCAATCGGCGGCCTTCTCGACGGGGAACGTGTCGTCGACCCAGACCGGCGATTTGCCGCCGAGTTCCAGGGTGACCGGGGTGAGCGTCTTCGCGGCCGCGGCCATGACGACCTTGCCGACGGTCTCGTTGCCCGTGAAGAAGATGTGATCGAACTTCTCGTTCAGCAACTCGGTCGCCGCTTCGACATCACCCTGCACGACCTTCACCGCGTCGGCATCGAGATACCGGGGCAGCAGGTCGGCCAGCACCGCGGAGCATCGCGGCGTCAGCTCACTGGGCTTGAGCACCACCGTATTTCCCGCGGCGAGGGCCCCGATCAGCGGAATGAGCGCGAGGTGCAGCGGGTAGTTCCACGGGGCGATGATCAGTACCGTCCCGAGCGGCTGCCGGTGCACCACCGAGCGACCCGGACCGATGGTCAACGGCGTGCGCACCTTGCGATCGCGAGTCCACTTCTTCAGGTTCTTGCGCACATGCGCCGATTCGGCCAGAACCGAGTGGACATCGGTCATATAGCCATCGATCGGTTTGCGGCCGAGATCGTGCAGCAGTGCCTGTTCGAATTCGGCGGCGCGCTCTTTCAGCATCGTTTCGAGGGCGAGCAGTTGATCGACGCGCCAGGACAGCGCGCGGGTCCTGCCCGAATCGAATGCCGCGCGTGCGGCCCGCACCTCGTCGGCGACCGAGACCTGTTGCGGGGCAGGCGCGGTCACGGCTCGACCTCGGGTGCGTTGATCGCCTTCTTGACCGCCTCGTGGTACTGGTCGATGTACTTCGGATCGAAGACGCGGGTGGTGCCGGGCGGCAGTTCGGTCCCCTTCGGGACCTCCAGGGTCATGCTCCGGTGGAACACCGTGACTCCTTCGCCGGGCGACAGGAACGAGTACGAGACCGTCATGATGCCTTCGTATCCGCCGCTGCCGTCCTCGCGATTGTGCCCGAGTGCGCCGTAGGACTGGAAGACCCAGCGCCACGGCCGCTGCGCGGTGATCAGGCGCCACGAGTAGCGCTGCGGACTGTTGCCCGCCTCGTGCCAGATATCGCCGACTTTCAGCGGCAGTTCGTCGACACCCTCGATCATCTCCGAACCGGGATACACCTTGACCCAATTACGTGGATCGGTGACGAAGTCGTAGATCTCCTCGGGCTTGTTCTGGAATGCCGTCTCGGAACTGACCTGGAGGATTCCCATGTGACCGCCTTACTTCCGTGCTCGGTGTCCGGACAAACGTGGCCGCGGGCGTACCGAATCACTATGTGCCGGTGCCGCGACGCCTGTCCAAGAACCGGGTTCATAACCTTCGGTTATGGGCGGTGCGCACGGGCGCTGCCGGGAAGTTCCGGTCGTCGATAACCGATCGGCATGTCCACAGGTATTGGCGATCCGGACAGATTCGGTCACACACTGGGTGAACCCGTGGGACAGGACGTCACCGACGTCATAAATCAGCCCGGCAACCGAATTGACGAGGGTATCTTCATGAAAGTGATTGTCGACTGGGATCTGTGCGACGGCAACGGGGTGTGCGCCATCGAAGCCCCGACCGTCTTCGAGATCGATGACGACGACGAACTGCATGTGCTCACCGACGAGATCGGCGACGCCGAGCGTGCCCAGGTCGACTCGGCGGTCCGCGTGTGCCCCAAACGGGCGCTGCGCCTGGAGCCCTGATCCGATACCCGTCGAATCCGCCACGGCCGCAGGAAGTTCAAATGCGTCGTGGGAAAGGAAGAAGATGTCCACCGTTGACACCGTTCGTGGTCCGGTACCGCTGGATCAGTTGGGGCAGACCCTGATTCACGAACACCTCATCATGATCTCCGCGGAGTTCGAGAAGTTCTACCCGGAGTTCGCATGGAGTCTCCCGCGCGAGGAAGTGGTGGACAAGGTCGTCACCGCGTTGCAGGAGGTGCGCGATCGCGGCATCACCACGATCCTGGACTGCACCGCCTTCTTCCACGGCCGCGACATGGATTTCGTCAAGGAGGTCAACGATCGCGTCGACATGAATGTCATCGTGTCCTCGGGCATCTACACCTTCGACTATCTGCCCTATCACCTGTCGTACCGCAAGGGCGATCCGGTGGAGAAGGACATGCTGACGCGGATGTTCGTGCGGGACATCACCATTGGCGTCGGCGATTCGGAAGTCAAGGCGCAGTCGATCAAGGTCGCCACCGATCGCGAGGGCATCACCGAGAACATCGAGCGCATCCTGCGCGCCGCGGCATGCGCGTCCGGGCAGACCGGTGTGCCCATCACCGTGCACACTCATCCAGCGGACAAGCTCGGCCCGCAGATCCAGAAAATCTTCGCCGAATACGGAGCCGACCTGACCAAGGTCGTGGTCGGCCACAGTGGCGACAGCTCCGACCTGGACTATCTGCGCAGCCTGATGGACGCGGGGTCCATGGCCGGATTCGACCGCATGGGGCTGTACATGGCCGGCACCGCGAGCATGGACGAGCGTCTGGACACGATCGCCACCCTGTGCGGTGAGGGATACGCCGACCGGATCGGGCTCTCGCACGACGCGGTGCTCTACTCCGATTGGGGCCCGCCGGGTGTGGCCGCCAAGCGGTTTCCGACCTGGGTGCCCACGCACGTGTCCGATGTGATCCTGCCCGCGCTGCGGGAACGCGGAGTAACCGACGCGGATATCGACACCATGACCGTGTCCGCACCCGCCGCGCTGTTCGACGGTATCCACCGGTGACCGTGCCCGCCGCCGTCGGGCCGATCGCCGTCGTCGGGGCGTCGCTCGCCGGGCTGACCGCGGTGCAGACGCTCGTCGAATCCGATGCGGTCACGCATGTCACCGTCTTCGGATCCGAACCGCATCTGCCCTACGACCGGCCGCCGCTGTCCAAGGAGGTGCTGAAAGGCGCATGGCCGGCCGAACGGTGCGCGCTGGAACTCGTCGACGACGATCGGGTCATCTGGCGGGTGGGCACCGAGGCGGCCGGCCTCGACACGACCGATCCGTCGGTACCCCGGATTCGCCTGCGCGACGGCGCCGTTCACGATGTCCCCGGCGGGGTGGTCATCGCGACGGGCGCGTCTCCCCGGACGCTCGCCGGTGCGGAACTGGCCGGTGTGCACGTGCTGCGGTCCCTGGACGACGCGGTGGGCCTGCGCGCGGACCTCGACCGGCGGCCATCGCATGTGGTGATCGTCGGCGGCGGGTTCATCGGGGCCGAGGTCGCCGCGGCATGCGTGCAACGTGATCTGCGGGTGACGCTGCTGGAAATCCAGGACGCGCCGTTCGAGCGTGTGCTCGGCGCGGAGGTCGGCGAGGCGGTCATCGCCGAGCATCGGCGTCGCGGCGTCGACGTGCGGACCCGGACCGCGGTGGCCGCGCTGTGCGGCACGGATCGGGTCGAGCGGGTCGAATTGGCCGATGGCACAAGCCTTCCCGCGGACGTGGTGGTGCTCGGACTCGGCGTGACGCCGAACGTGGCGTGGCTGGAAGACAGCGGAATCACCGTGGGCGACGGCGTCGAATGCGATGCCACACTGCTGGCCGCGCCTCGTGTGGTGGCCGCGGGCGACGTGGCACGGTGGCCCAATCCGCGATTCGGCGAGTTCCGGCGGATCGAGCACTGGGACAACGCGATTCGGCAGGGGCGGCACGCCGCACTGCGCCTGCTGGCCGAGCACGGGCACGGGACCGCCGAACCGTATGCCACGGTGCCGTGGGTGTGGTCGGATCAGTACGAGAACAAACTTCAGGTGGTCGGCTCCACCCTCGGGTTCGAGGAGGCCGTGATCGCCCACGGCTCCGCCGATGAGCAGCGCTTCGTCGCGCTGTACCGGCGCGGTCGGCACCTCGTCGCCGCGGCCGGGTTCAACCGGGCCAAATTGGTCACCAGGTACCGGCGGATGCTGGTCGAGCCCGTGCTGTGGACGGACGCGCTCGCCGAGGCGCAGCGGGCCGCCGCGCGGACCGCGGTATGAGAGAGGACAGCTATGTGGGCTCAAATGCTCAGTGCGCCAGGTAAATTCGAGGAGATCGAGGTTCCGGCTCCCGATGCCGCCGATCTCGCGGCGGGGCAGGTGTTGCTGGCGACCAAGGCGGGCGCCATCTGCGGCAGCGATCTGCCCAACTTCAAGGGATCGCCGTTCCCGCATCCGAAGAACCAGGGCCGGTGGGTCACCAGCGCACCGGGTTTTCCGATGCACGAGGTGGTCGGCGAGGTCATCGCCTCCAACCACGCCGACCATGCGAAGGGTGACCTCGTCGTCGGCTGGGCGTCGGGATTCGACGCCATCGCCGAGGTCATCGTCAGCGACGGCGCGGGGCTCGCCGGATACGACGCCGGGCTCCGGCCGTCCACCGCCGTGATGCTCCAGCCGCTGGCCTGCGTGCTGTACGCCGTGGAGCAGCTCGACGACGTCACCGGCAAGACGGTCGCCGTGGTCGGTCAGGGGCCCATCGGGCTGCTGTTCAGCCACGTACTCTCCAGGCGGGGCGCGGCGCACGTGATCGGCGTGGACCGGGTCGACCGCAGTGACGCGGGTGCGGCGTTCGGTGTCGACGAGGTCGTCACCGCGAGCGCGAATCTCTGGGCCCCGTCGCTCGCCGCTCGCGAACGTCCCCAGGTGGTCGTGGAGGCCGTCGGACATCAGGTCACCACCATGAAGAACTGCCTGGACGCGGTCGCGTTCGGCGGGGAGATCTACTACTTCGGCATCCCGGACGACCAGGTGTATCCGATCGAGATGATGACCCTGCTGCGCAAGAATCTCACGCTGCGCTCGGGGGCGACCATCGAGCGCAGACGAGTGCTCGACGACGCGAATCGCTATCTCGCACAACACCCGGAACTCGCCGACGGCTACGTCAGCCACGTATTCCCGGCGAGTGAGGTCGAAGACGCGTTCCGCGCCGCGGTCGCCCCTCGGGTCGGTCAGTTCAAGATCTCGATCGATATGGCTTGATCGGCCGGGACGTGAGTCGTTCCGACGCGTTGAAAGCTGTTGTGCGAGAGCGATATCGCGACTACTCCGAAATTCCGTCGCCAGCCGCGGTCCGCACCGGCAACGGGCTGTTGGCGATCTCTTTCTCATTGATCACGGTCCAGCGCATGGTGTCGGTCAGGAGGCGGAAGCCCTCGAGGTCGACTATCGAATCCCACTCGTCCCGGACGATTTCCGGGGTGAGATCGAGGCCGGGGTGGGTGTATCCGACGGTCTCGCCGATGAACAGGCGCGACATCCGCCGCAGTCCGTCGACGAATGCCTCACCGTTCACCGGGCACGACTCGTGGCACAGCAGGGCGACCAGCGGCGCGACCAGGTCGGGACCGCGGTCGGCGATCTCGTCGGGGACCGCGATACCCGCATCGTGCAATCCGGCGGCCATCATGCGCGTGAACGCCATGGGCGCAACCATATTCACCTTGATCCCCTTCTTCCGGCCCACCTGCGCCAGACTGCGGCCGAGTCCGAGTACCGCCGCCTTCGCGGTTCCGTAGGCGACGGTGTTGTCGGCGCCGAGCGCGCTGGTGGATGTCGTCAGCACCACCCGGCCGTATCCGGCTTCGGTCATATGCGGCCAGGCGGCCTGCGTGACGTTGAACGAGCCCTGGATGTGGACCGCGAACTGCCTGCTCAGCCATTGGGCGTCCATCTCGGGAAACGCGTCGTTGGTGAAGATGCCCGCGTTGTTGATCACGATGTCCAGACGGCCGAATGCGCCGATCGCGGTATCGATCAGTGCGCGGGCGCCGTCGGCGGTCGTCACGTCGGAGGTGTTCGCCACCGCCGTCCCGCCCCGGGCCGAAATGGCCTCGGCCGCACTGTGTGCCGGGGATTCCGCGGCCGAATCGCCGTCCATCGCCACCCCGAGATCGTTCACCACGACCTTCGCGCCGCGGTCGGCGAGCAGACCGGCGTACGCCTGTCCGATCCCGCGGCCCGCCCCGGTCACGACGGCGACCCGTCCCGTGTAATCCAGTGTGTTCTCGCTCATTGGATGGTGTCCTGTTTCAGACGGCGGCCGGTGCGGCCGCGCGGTAGTGGCGGGTGAGGGCGTCGATGAAATCGCGGGTGTGGGCCAGGGCCAGCCGGGCGCCCGGAACCATGTTGTAGCCGTGCGGCCCGCCGGGGTGGACATGCAATTCCGTCGGAATTCCCTTCTCCAGCAATCGTTTCGCGTAGGTGATGTTCTCGCCCGCGAACAGGTCGAGTGCGCCCACGCAGAGGAAGGCGGGCGGCAGGCCGCCGGTGTCCTCGACCCGTGCCGGGGCGGCGTAGGGCGAGACGTCGTCACCGCCGGGCCGATGTCCGAGATAAGAGGTCCAGCCGTAGACGTTGTCGGACGCGGTCCAGACGAATTCGCCTGTGTGCGTGTGTGGTTCGGCGGTGCTGGCCGTGCGATCGTCGAGCATCGGATAGAGCAGCACCTGGAACGACACGGGGACCTCGCCGGTGTCGCGGGCGCGGATCGCCAGCGCGGCGGCCAGTCCGCCGCCCGCGCTGGAACCGCCGACCGCGATGCGTGTGCGGTCGACACCGAGCGCATTCGCGTTGTCGGACAACCACTTCAGCACGGCATAGCTGTCGTCGAGGGGGCCCGGGGCGGGAGTTTCCGGCGCCAGTCGGTAGTCGACGGAGACGACGATCGCACCGGTTTCGGCGGCGATTCGGCGGCAGGTCAGATCGTCGTCGTCGGCCGCACCCATAACATAGCCACCGCCGTGATGCCACAGCAGTGCGGGTGCGGATTCCTCCTGGTCCTGCGGTTCGTAATACAGGATGCGCACGTCCGGTCCGCCGTCGAGGCCGCGCACATGGCGCTCGGTGCGGGTGATCGCGGGAAAGAGTTGTGCGCCGTCGGGCGCGGCGGCCATCGAGGCGCTCAGGCGCGCGCGCACGGCGGCGATGGTCTCGGCACTCAACTCGAACAGCGGGAAGGCTTCCATAGCGGACGCGATCTCGGGATCGAGCAGATGACGGCTGGACGGGGCTGCGGAAGTCATCGTTGAAATCCTGTCTCTAGTTTCGCACCGGGACTTCGGCGGCATCCGGCTGGACATCGGCCGCGGCGGACATCGTGAAGCCTCGATAATCGGCCGAGGCGACGCCGTCGCAGATTTTGCGGTAGCGGCCCGCACCTCCGACGAATGGCATGAACACCCGTGGTTTGCCGGGAATATTTGCGCCTAAATACCACGAATTTCCGCGCGGGAAAAGGGTGTGCGATGCCGCTTCGTTGACGGTCTCGACCCAGGAATCCTCCGCGTCCAGGAGTGCTTCGACTCGCGTATAGCCGTGTTCGCGCAAGTAGACGAGCAGGTCGGCGACCCAGTCGACGTGCTGCTCGATAGAGATGATCATGTTGACCAGTACCGAGGGGCTGCCCGGCGCGGTCAGCATGAAAAGGTTCGGGAAACCCGCCGTCGCGATACCCAGGTAGGTTCGCGGTCCGGCGGCCCATTTGTCGCGCAGCAGCACCCCCTCGGTGCCGCGAATATCGATCGCGTTGAGCGGACCGGTCATGGCGTCGTAGCCGGTGGCGAAGACGATGACGTCGAATTCGTATTCGGTGTCGCCGACCCGCAGGCCGCGCGGAGTGATCTCTTCGATGGGCGTTTCGCGGACGCTCACCAGATCCACATTGTCACGGTTGTAGGTGGCGAAGTAATCGGTGTCGAGACAGATTCGTTTCGCGCCGATCGGATAATCGTACGGGAGCAGCTTTTGTGCGGTATCCGGATCATCGATGATATCGCGGATACGTTCGCGTACATATTCGGCGGAGAGATTATTGGCCTCGATATCGACGGAGGTGTCGTTGAAGAGACTGAGGAAGGATGTGCCACCGCGAATCCACCGCTCGGTCAGCAACTCCTCGCGCCGCTCATCGGACACCGAGAACGCGCTGCCGACGGGCGGGATGCCGGGAACGCCCGACGGTGCGACCCGTGCCTCGGCCCGATGCTCCGGATAGCTGGCCTTGAATTCGGCGACTTCCGCCGCGGTGAGCGGACGGTTGCGCGCCGGCAGCGAGAACGCGGGCGTCCGCTGGAACACCGTGAGATGTCCGGCCTGCTCCGCGATCTTCGGTATCGCCTGGATCCCCGACGATCCGGTGCCGATGACGGCGACCTTCTTACCGCTGAAATCGACACCCTCGTGCGGCCATTGCCCGGTGTGGAAGATTTGGCCCCGGAAGCTGTCGAGTCCGGGGAACGGAGGAATGCGCGAGGAAGACAGGCAGCCCACCGCCGTGATCAGGAAAGGCGCCGCGACCAGTTCGCCACTGTCGGCGCGGACCGTCCATTCCCGCGATTTCTCGTCGAAATCCGCGGATACGATCGATGTTTCGAAGGTGATGTCCTCGAGCAGGTCGAAACGATCGGCCACATGTTCGGCATACGCCAGAATCTCGGGCTGGGCCGGAAACCGTTCGGTCCATTCCCATTCCTGCTCCAATTCCTCGGAGAACGAATAGGAATAGAACATCGACTCGACATCGCAGCGGGCGCCCGGATAGCGATTCCAGTACCAGGTGCCGCCGACACCGGAACCGCGCTCGAATACCCGGACGCGCATTCCGAGGTCGTCGCGCAGGCGGTGTAATGCGTACATGCCCGCGAATCCCGCGCCGATGACGACGGCATCACACCGCTGGACCTCTGCCATGAAGTGCTCCTTCTACACTGCTCACCCCGACCACTTCATGCTGCAAGGACTTGTTTCCCGGGTCATCGGACAATCAGCGCGAATCGCGAGCCGATTGGCTACCGTTTCCGTGCACGCGCGCAACGGCCGTCCCCGCGCCGTCACGGCCGACGAGTGGTTCGCCCCCGCGGTACCGACTGATATCTAATCGTCCGAATCGGCGCGGGACGGTGTGGTCGGCTGTTTCGTCTCCGCTTCGTGGAGCTCCGCGGCGATGAGGTCGATGAATTTGTCGCCGATCCGCCGGGCGTCCTCGTAGGAGGCGGCCGAGAGCCGGACGCGGCTGAACACCGCGCTGTTGATTCCCCACAGCATCAGGCCGAGATCTCTGGCGCGCTCCTCGCCGAGAATGCCGAGTTCGCTGACCAACCAATCGAATCCGGCCTGCTGATGGTCGGCGAGCATCTGATGGATGAGCGGGTTGGTGCTCGCGTGCAACGAGTGCTGCATGGCGAGAAAGTTCGGATACTTCTTGTTCGCGGCGACCAGCAGATGCAGTTTCGAACGCAGGCGTGTCGCCGCGTCCTTACCCGGATGCGGTGACGGTTCGTGCATCGGCCGCACCCACTCGAGCAGGGCCGTCGCGTAGACATGCTCCTTGGACTCGAAGTAGCGGTACAGCGTTCCGAGGGCAACCTGGGCGCGCTGAGCGACGTCGCGGATGTGGATCTGGTCGTAGCTTCGCTCGACGAGCAGGTCGATCGCGGCCGCCACGATCTGTCCGCGGCGGGCGAGCTGCCAGTCGGGTAGGTCCGCCTCCGGTGGCGTCTTCGAGGCACTGCGGCTTGGCATCGGGTTTCCGTTTCGATCGACGCGAGTGGGCGGTTCGCTTGCGGTCACGATAGTGACCGGATGGGCTGCGTGAACTGTGGACTCCGGAAGATTCTGAAGTTAGAGTCTAATTCTATCCGATGTGTTCGGTCGTGGTGATGAGTTCCGCCGGCCGAGCAACCGCGCGACGAGCGGCTCGCGGATCCCCTTCCCCTGCCCCGGTTCCCATCGACACATGGAGAGATTCATGGACGAAGTCTTCATCTACGACCACGCCAGGTCACCCCGCGGACGGGGAAAATCGTCCGGATCCCTGCACGAGATCACCTCTGTCGCACTGATCACCCAGGTGCTCGCCAGACTGCGGGAACGCAACAACCTGGCCGCCGACGCCATCGATGACGTCGCGCTCGGTGTGGTCAGCCCGGGGGCGGAGGCGGGTGCGACCACGGTGCGGATCGCCCCCATCGCGGCGGGTTTCTCGGATACCGTCGGCGGCCTGCACCTCAATCGGGCCTGCGCGTCGGGTATGGAAGCGGTTACCGTGTCGGCGGCCAAGATTCGGGCGGGGTGGGCCGACAGCGCGATCGGCGGAGGGTACGAGAGCATGTCCCGGGTGCCGCCCGGCACCGGCGGCGGTGGCGCGTGGGGCGTCGATCCCGCGCTCACCGCGGAACATCCGTTCATGATGCAGGGCGTGGCCGCCGACCTGTTGGCGAGCCTGCGCGGCGTCGGCCGTCCCGACCTGGACGCCTACAGCCTCGCCAGCCAGGAACGCGCCGCCAAGGCTCAGGCGGGCGGATTCTTCGACAACGCGCTGGTACCCATCACCGACGTGATCGGCACGGTCGTGCTCGATCGTGACGAGCACCTGCGTCCGGATACCACCCTGGAGAAGCTGGCCGCACTGCCCGCGGCCTTCGGATTCGAAGGCGGCGCACTGGGTTTCGACGAGATCGCCATCCAGAAGTACCCGCAGCTCACCGAGATTCAGCACGTCCACACCGCCGGGTCGAGCTCGGGTGTGGTGGACGGCGCGGCGGGCGTGTTGATCGGCAATCGCGAATTCGGTGAGCGCAGCGGCCTGCGTCCGCGCGCGGTGATCAAATCGTCGGTCACCTACGCGACGGATCCGGTCCTGTTCCTCGACGCGCCGCCGGAGACCTGCCGACGGGCGTTGCGGCGCGCGGGCATGGGCGTGGCGGATATCGACCTGTGGGAGTTGAACGAGGCATTCGCCGTCGTCCCAGTCGTTTTCATGGATGAAATGGGCGTCGAGCACGAGCGCCTCAACGTCAACGGCGGGGCCATCGCGCTGGGCCACCCGCTCGGCGCCTCGGGGGCGATGATCCTGGGCACCCTGCTCGACGAACTCGAACGCCGGGACCAGTCCACCGGGGTGGCCGCGCTGTGCGCGGCGGGCGGCATGGGCATCGCGACAGTCATCGAACGAGTCTGACCAGGACGGCACACAGTAATGACAACAATGACCAACAGCATCGGATACGACGTCGACGCGGACGGTATCTGCACCTTGACGATGGATGTCCCCGGTGCGCCCGTCAACGCCGTCGGCAGTCGGTTCATGGCGGACCTCGCCGCCGCGATCGACCGCGCGGTGGCCGACGCCGCCGCGAAGGGAATCCTCCTGGTCTCCGGTAAGGACACCTTCCTGGCCGGGGCCGATCTGAAGGAGATGGACAGCGCCAAGGGCAGCGAACCGTCGGCGGAGCTGTCCCCGGCGCAGCGGCTCGACCGGCAGCAGGTGATGTCGAATGCGTTGCGCAAGTTGGAGACCTGCGGCAAGCCAGTCGCGGTCGTGATCAACGGCGCGGCCGCGGGCGCGGGCCTGGAGCTGGCGCTGGCCTGCCACTACCGGGTCGCGACCGATGCGCGTGGCGTGGTGCTCGGGCTGCCCGAGTCCCAGGTGGGGCTGATCCCCGGCAGCGGCGGCACCCAGCGGCTGCCGAGGCTCATCGGTGTCGAGAAGGCCTTGCCGCTGATGTTGCAGGGCAAGCTCGTCCCGGCGGGGCAGGCGAAGGAACTCGGCATCGTGGACGCGGTGCTGCCGCCGGATCAGGCGCGCGAGCGGGCTCGGCGGTGGCTGCTCGAGGACGGCGATCCGGTGCAGCCGTGGGACAAGAAGGGCTACCGGGTTCCCGGCGGGCTACCCGCCTCCGCACCGGACGTCGGCCGGATCTTCCTGTTCGGCAACGCCATGACCAGGGCCAAGACCTTCGGCAACGCGCCGGCGCAGACCGCCATCCTGGCGGCGGTGTGGGAAGGTATCCGGCTGCCCTTCGACACCGCGGTTCGCTTGGAGGGCAAGTACTTTCAGCGCGTCTTCGAGGATCCCACGTCCAAGGCGATCATCCGGACGATGTTCGTGAGCAAGAAATCCGCCGACAAGCTCAGCGCCCGGCCCGCCGGAATTCCCAAGGCGGACATAAAGACGCTCGGCATCGCGGGCGCCGGAACCATGGGCGCGGGGATCGCGCTGGCCGCGGCCAAGGCGGGCCTGCGGGTCGTGTTGCTGGACACGACCGAGGAGAAGGCGTCGGCGGGCAAGGGGTATGCCCAGAAGCGGCTCGACCGCGACGTCGAGAAGAAACGCTCGAGCACCGATAAGCGCGACGCCGTGCTGTCCCGGATCGAGGCGACCGCCGATTTCGCCGCCTTCGCCGACGCGGACTTCGTCGTCGAGGCGGTGTTCGAATCCGAGAACGTCAAGCGCGAGGTGTACGCCGAGATCGAGAAGTATCTGCCCGAGGGCGTGGTGCTCGCCTCGAACACCTCGGCGCTGCCGATCACCGGTCTCGCGGACCTGACGAGCAGGGCCGAGAACTTCATCGGCACGCACTTCTTCTCCCCGGCCGAGCGGATGCCGCTGCTGGAGATCATCCGCGGCCGCGCGACCTCCGACGAGGCGCTGGCGCACGCACTGGATCTCGCGCGGATCCTGCGCAAGACTCCGATCGTGGTCAACGACAGCTGGGGATTCTTCACCAGCCGCTTCATCGGATCGTTCCTCACCGAGAGCATGGCCATGGTGCAGCAGGGTGTGCTGCCGGGTTTGGTGGAGAACGCCGCGCGCATGCTCGGGATGCCGCAGGGCGCGCTGACCGTCGCCGACGCGATCGGGCTCGACGTGGGGCGCGCCAAGCTGATCGACAAGGTGCGCGCCGATCCGAATGCGGGGGTCGCCGACTACGAACTGGGTGCCTACCTGGTCGGCAAGTACGACCGCCTCGGCCGCAAGAACGGTAAGGGCTTCTACGACTACCGGGCCGATGGCTCGCGGCAGCTGTGGGCCGGTCTGTCCGAGGCGATCCCGCCGCTCGCCGATCAGCCCTCGATCGACGAGGTCAAGTCCCGCATTCTGTACGCGCAGCTCGCGGAGGGCGCGCGCGCATTCGCCGAGGGTGTGCTGTTGGGGGCCGCCGACGGTGATCTCGGCGCCACTCTCGGCGTCGGATTCCCCGCGCATCTCGGCGGGCCGTTCGTTGCCATGGACCAGATCGGAATCGCCGAAGTGGTCGCCGAACTGGATCGTCTGCGCGAGGAACACGGCGTCAAGTTCGCCGCACCGGATCTGTTGCGCGACATGGCGAAAAACGGTGAGACCTTCTACGGCCCGAACGCCGTCGTCTCGCCCGGTGCGCCGAAATCCGCTGGCGAGGAACCGGATTCCGGCGACGTGGCGGTGCGGGGGGAGCGGTCGGCATGACGGAACGTGAACCGATCTACGACGATCCGAGCCACCACGACAGGGGAGCGTACGCCTGGGGCAGGCATCATCCCGACCGGACAGCGCTGATCAGCGACGTCACCGGCGAGACGGTTACCTTCGGGCAGCTTCGCCGGCGTGCCAACAGCATTGCCAACCGGATGCGCTCGCTCGGGATCACCGCGGGCGACGTCGTCGCGAGTTGGCAGAACAACAGCGTCGAGCAGTGGGAGTTCTTCACGGGCGCTTTGCAACTCGGTGTGCTCGTGGTTCCGATCAGCACTCATCTGACCGGTGCGGAGGCGGAGTATATCCTGCGGGATTCCGGCGCGAAGCTGTTGGTCGCCTCCGGGGACCTGTCCGGAAATATCGAATCGACCGGTGCGATACCGGCGGATATGCGTTTCGTCGAGGGCGCGGCCGTCGACGGCTGGCGCTCGTTCTCGGAACTGCGTGATTCCGGGGACGTCGAGGATCCAGAGGATCGGTTGTCCGGCTCGTTCATGTACTACACGTCGGGAACGACCGGGCGGCCCAAGGGAGTTCGGCGCTCCCTGCCGCGCATAAGCCCGGAGGTGGCGGCCGCGGGTGCGGGGTTCTTCCTCGCCAAGTTCGGGGTCCGGGATCCGGGCGTCGCGATGCTGTTCTCGCCGGGGTACCACGCCGCGCCGGGCGCTTATACCTGGAACGCGCTCAATCAGGGGTTCACGCTCGTCATCCTCGAGCGGTTCGACGCCGAGCACGTGCTGCGCTCGATCCCGAAATACGGTGTGACGCTGATCAACGCGGTGCCGACGCATATTCACCGCATGCTGGCGGTGCCGCAGGAGATTCGCGCCGGGCTCGACCTGTCGAGTCTGAGCCACGTTCTGGTCGCGGGTTCGAAGTTCGCGCCGCAGCTCAAGGCGCACGCCATCGAGTACTTCGGTCCCGTGGTGTGGGAATCCTTCGCTGCCACAGAGGGATTCGTGTGCTGTGCGAGTCCGCAGGAGGCGCTCGAACGTCCGGGGACGGTCGGGCGGCCGGATCCGGAATCGATTCGCATCGTCGACGAGGACGGTGCCATCGCCCCGGTCGGCGTGAGCGGGACCATCCATTTCAAATCCCTGGGCGGCGCTTTCGACTACCACAACGACTCGGAGAAGACCGCGAAAAGTGTTGGCGCGGACGGCTTCATCACCTGTGGCGACCTCGGATACCTCGATGACGGCGGTTACCTGTACATCCAGGACCGGCGCGTCGACCTGATCATCACCGGTGGCGTCAACGTGTATCCGGCCGAGGTCGAACAGGCGCTCGCGGAACATCCGGCGGTCGATGACGTCGCGGTGGTCGGGGTGCCCGACGCGGAGTGGGGTCAGAACGTGGTGGCGGCGATTCAGTTGAATTCCGGTTATACCGCCGCTGATTCGCTGGCCGAGGAGCTGCGCGACTTCTGCAAGGAAAGGCTCGCCGGTCCCAAGGTGCCGCGCAGGATAGTTTTCGAATCGGTTCTGCCGCGCATGGCGACCGGGAAGATGCGCCGCAACGAGGTACGCGACGAACTCGTCAAACGCTCGGCCGTGTCAGCGGATTCGGCGTCCTGAGACGTTCAGCGCGAACAACGGCGATGTCCCCGGTCCTGCGTGCAGAACCGGGGACATCGCCGTTGAGGGGCGTGAAACAGGTTGTGCGGAAGGATGGTTCGCCGCACTCCCGCGCGGCGACCGGCATTGTTCGGTCAGGGCATGACGATGACCGGTTTCACCGCCTTGCCCGCGGTCGCGTCCGCCTCGGCCTGTGCGATGTCGGCCAGGTCGTAGGTGGTGATCATGCGGTCGAAGGGGAAGACGCCCTGCTGCCACAGATCGATCAGGCGAGGGATGAAGTTCTGTGGAACCGCGCCGCCCTCGTAGCTGAAAGTCAGTGTCTTGCTGGTCAATTCGGATGGGTGCAGGGTCAGCATCTCCATACTCGAGCCGACCAGGACGCAGGTGCCGGGGCGGCGCAGTACCCGCACCGCGTCGGCCATGACCGCGGCGACTCCGGTGGTGTCGAAACTGAAGTCGAGTCCGCCCGAGTCCGCGCGAACCGCCGTCACGACGTCGCCCGCCGCGCCGTCCACCGCGCGCGTCGCACCGAGTTCGAGGGCGAGCGCGCGGCGGTCCGGGTTGAGATCGACCGCGACGATCTCGCCCGCGCCGGAGAGCTTGGCCGCCATGATCGCAGAGAGCCCCACCGCGCCCGCCCCGAAGACGGCGAGGGACTGGCCCGGACTCACCCGCAATACATTGAGTACCGAACCGGCGCCGGTCTGCACGCCGCAGCCGAGTGGCCCGAGTTTCTCGAGCGGGACGTCGCGGCGGACCTTCACCAGATTGCGTTCGGTCGCCAGCGCGTACTGGCCGAACGAGGACTGTCCGAACCAGCGGTTCGTCAGCGGCTCGCCCGCCGCGTCACGTGCGGTGCGCCCGCCGTCCGGCGTGAGCCCGACGAGATTGCGCGCTTCGAATGTCTCGCAATCGGTCGGACGTCCGGCGCGGCACGACGTGCAGGTCCCGCACGAATCGAAGCTGAGCACCACATGATCGCCCGGTTCGACCGAGGTGACGCCGGATCCGACCTTTTCCACGACGCCCGCCCCTTCGTGGCCGAGAACCGCGGGCAGGAAATGCTCGCCGAGCAATCCGCTGCGTCCGATGAGGTCGGTATGGCAGAAGCCCGTGGCCACGACACGGACCAGCGCCTCGAGCGGACCGGGGTCGTCGAGGTGGATCGTTTCGACCGAGAACGGCGCCGCGGGATCGCGGATGACGGCGGAGAGCGACGTGGTCACTGGTGTTCCTCTGGGGTGTGCGATGTAACCGTGGACGAGACGCGGATCAACTGATTCGCGCGGGCAGGGATTCGATGCCGTTGATGAAGTTGCTGATCAACTGGACGGGTTCGCCGAACTCGATCTTCGGCACCCGCCGGATCAGCTCGCCGATGATCGAGCGCAGTTGAACCTTGGCGACGTTGTGGCCCAGGCAGTAATGCACACCGCCGCCGCCGAATCCGACGTGCCGGGTGCGCGGCCGGGTCACGTCGAACGCGCCGGGATCGGTGAAGACGCTCTCGTCGCGATTGCCCGAGCAGTAGAACATGACGACCTTGTCGCCCGCCGCGATCCGCTGCCCACCGAGTTCGACATCGACTGCGGCCGTGCGGGAGAACTGTAGGACCGGGGTCGCGTGCCGGACGAACTCGTCGACCGCAGGCATCATCGCCACGTCCATATTCGCGATCAGCCAGTCGCGCTGATCGGGATGTTCTTGCAGCGACAGCATGGTCCGGGTGGTGGTCTGCTTGGTGGTGTCGTTCCCCGCGACGCTCATGAGCAGCATGAAAGCGCCGATATGGTCGTCGCTGAGCCCTTGCCCGTCGATGCGCGCCTCGACCAGATTCGTCATCAGATCATCGCCGGGGTTCTTGCGACGGAAGATCGCCAGTTCCTTGGCGATGGTGAACAGGAATCCCGCCTCCTCCATGAGTTTGAGGAGTTTCGCCTCACCTTCCAGCCCGGCGACGTCGAGTCCGCCGACGAGGTTCTCCGCCGCTCGTGCCACGCGCTTGCGATCGGCCTGCGGCACACCCACCATGTCGGAGACGGTTTCCATCGGCAGCCGCGCGGAGCAGTGCTCCACGAAGTCGATGTCACCCGCACCGACGAGGTCGTCGACGATGGCCTCGGCGTTCGCGACGATGCTCGCCTCGATCCGCTTGATCTGCTTCGGGGTGAACGCCGCGTTCACCAGGCCGCGGTAGTGGGTGTGCTCGGGCGGGTCCATGCCGAGGAAGAAGCTGGCGGCCGCGCCGCCGGGGTCGGCCGGATCGAGCGTGGTGCCGTACTTCGATTGGAAGACTTCACTATTGGTGCTCACGGTGGTGATGTCGGCCGCTCGCGTCACGGCCCAGAAACCCTGCTGGTTGTGCGGGGTGTGGTAATCGGTCGGCGGGTGCCAGCTGACCGGCGCTTCGGCGCGGAGCCGGGCGAAGGACTTCTCGCGTTCCTCGAACGGCTGCGCCCAGAACGCCGACGACGAGATGTCGATATCGGTCGTGAACGGATGGCTGGTGTTGAACAGCTCCATGAGCGTCTCCCTGTCGGGCTGTGGTGGATCGTGGACAGCGCTGGTCACGCGGCCATGACGTCTGCGCTAAGCGGGTCAACGGCGAAAGTGGTTGTGTCGATTGCGTTTTCGCCGTGACTGAAGATTTCGCGAGAGGGCAATGGAGAGTTCTCCTTGATTACACGACCGCGCGTCGGGGCGGAAGTGTCGCCCGGGCTGCTGGTCCGCATCGCAGTGATGCCGCTCACAAACACTAACAAGACTTGGGTTCTCATTTCAATACGTTGCTAATAGTTAGCCGAACATTCGGGGCTACCATGTGTGAAGATCGAATTCCCGGTAGTCACCCGTGGCGATTGTCGAGTGTGGGTCCAGAGTTGTGAGATGGAGGGCGCGATCGATGGCGGCGGTGGGTGCGGAGCGGCCGGGACCGACCCGGGTTCCCGTTTCCGGCGCCGAGTTCGCGCATCGGCGCGGACGTCATCGGCAGATCGTCGATGCCGCGTTCGAGTGCTTGGCCGAGGGCGAGTTCGACCGGATCAAGATCGACGACGTGGCCCGCGTGGCGGGTCTGGCCAAGGCGACGCTGTATCGCTATTTCCCGTCCAAGGAATCGCTGTACGCGGTCGTCCTCCACGAATGGACGGACGCGCAGCACCTGCGGACGGTCTCCGCCGCCGGTCCCGAACGGGCCAGGATCCGTGCGCACGCGATGATCGCGGCCTTCGCCGACAGCCCGCAGTTCTTCAGGCTCGCCGTGGCCCTGTTCTCGAGTGCCGATCCCGTGGTCAAGGCCGAACTGTCGGGTGTCGGTGCACACGCCTACCAGTACTTCCACGACGATCTCGCCGACCTGACCCTGATAACGCCACACGAAGCCGCGATCATCATCCAGGCGATCGTGCACTCCGCGGTCAGCGCGTCGGTCTACCACGGCACCGACTTCGCCGACGCCTATCACCTCGTCGATCAGGTGGTACGGCTCTTCGTCGGTGCTCCGGTCTCGCCGACTCCGGGCGACCACGTCGTCAATACCGGTGAGCGCGTGTCGATCAGCGCCGAATTGCCGACGTTCAAACAGCGTCGCCGTCGGCGAATCGTGGCAAGCGCGCGGGAGGCGTTGCGGGAGAACTCCTACGAGAAGATCCACATGTCCAGCGTCGCGCGCGGCGCCGATGTCGCGCTGGGCACCCTGTACCGGTACTTCCCGTCGAAGGAAGCGCTGTACGCCGAAGTCATCCGGGACTGGTTCGCCGACAGCGGTTTCACCTCCTCGATGGATCATCTGCCACTCGAGTCGCGCGTCACCGCGCGCGTCCGGGCGGCCTTCGACGCCTTCGAGGCCGATCCGGAGTTCTTCCGGGTGAACGTGCTGCTGTACTCGATCGGTGACGAACGCGTCCAAGCCGTGCTGGCGGACGTGATCGCCTCCGCGCGAACGATTCTCGCCCGCGACCTGTCCGCGGCGGGTGTGCCGAGCCCGGGTGATGCCGCGACGATGCTGTGGGCGCTGCTCGGCGCGGTGACCACGGGCGCGGTCTCCTACGGCCGAACCTTCGGTGAGGCGAGAAGGACCGCCGAGGTATTCACCGGATTGATCGTGTCGGGTGCCGATGCGCGGGAGGAAAAACTAGAACCGGATTCTTGACAGCGCTCGGTGCGGTGCCTAGTTTCGGTTGGGACGATGACGCGATCCGCGCCGCCTGCTCGAGTATCTCGCGAGATGTCTTGGCGCAGAACAATCTACATCCCAGGAGGGTCGGCGATGGGTGATGCGTACTACGAGCCGCTGGGCGAGGACGAGCGCGGTGAGCGCCTGTCCTCGACCGATCTCACCCGCGGTACCTGGGGGGATATGCAGCACGGCGGGCCGCCGAGCGCTCTGCTCGCGCGTGCGCTCGAGACATGCGAGCCGCGCGCGGGGGCACGGTTGAGCCGGATCGTCGTCGATCTGCTCGGCCCCGTCCCGGTGACTCCGGTGTGGGTTTCGGCGCGGGTCGAACGTCCCGGCGGCAAGATCGAACTGCTGTCCGCCGTGATGAGCGCCGCGAGCAGCAGCGGGGAGCCGTATCCCGTGGCGCGGGCATCGGCATGGCGCATGCGGCAGTCCGACACCACCGAGATCCAGCGCTCGTTCGCCGAGCCGTTGCGTCCCGTGGCCGAGGGAAAGACGTTGCCGGGCACCAAGAGCTACACCACCGGCTATGTGAGCACCATCGACTGGCGGTGGCTGACCGAGCCGGTCGCGCCGCAGGGCGCGGGCGAATCGTGGCTTCGGTCGACAGCTGATCTCGTGCAGGGGGAGAAGATGTCGCCGACGCAGCATCTGATCGCGGTGGCCGACAATGCCAACGGCGTCGGCTCGAAGGCGAATATCCGCAAATGGACCTTCCTGAACACCGATCTCACCATCCATCTCCATCGAGTACCGGACGGGGAGTGGGTCGGGATTCGCGCCGAGGCCGCCTACGGGCCGGACGGTGTGGGCGCGACGATCGGCATGCTGTTCGACACGCAGGGGCCCGTGGCGAGCATCGCCCAGTCGGTGCTGTTGCAGCGGCGTTCGTGATCGAGGCGTGAACCTCGGCATTCTCCGGCTGCTCGATGCCGGTGGTTGTCCGACGCCGGCCGACGCGGCAGTCGGCTGTGTGATGTGCCGCCGGCGCGGTCGTTTCGAGGAGGAATTGTTTTGGGTAAATCGGTTGCAGGCGAACATGATACGGCTGAGGGGCCGTCGGTGGGCGAGGCGCAGGCCCGGCGGGTGGCCCTGGTCTCCGGTGCGGCGGGCGGGCAGGGCTGGGCGATCGTGCGGCGGCTGCGGGCCGACGGAATCGCGGTGGCGGCCTGCGATATCCGAGCCGACGAACTCGCGGCGTCCGTCGCGGAATCCGGCGATCCGGATATCGTGCCGCTCGCGCTGGATGTGACCTCGCAGGAGCAGTGGGCGGCGGCGATCGATGCCGCGGTCGGTCGTTTCGGCGGTCTCGGCGTACTGGTGAACAACGCCGGAGTCCTGCACCGCCGCCCGTTGGAGTCCGAGACCGCCGAGGAGTTCGAACGACTGTGGCGGATCAACTGTCTCGGCGCTTTCCACGGCATGCGCGCGGCGTTGCCGCACCTGCGTGTCGCCACCGACCCGGTCATCGTCAACACCTGTAGTACCGGCGCGATCCGGCCCTTTCCGAATCACGCCGCGTACGGCTCCTCCAAATGGGCGTTGCGCGGGCTGACCCAGGTCGCCGCCGCGGAACTCGCACCGCACCGGATCCGGGTCAACGCGGTATTCCCCGGTCCGGTGGCGACGCCGATGCTCACCGAGGAGATTCAGCAGCGGCTCGCGTCGTCCTCCCCCTGGGGGCGGTTGGCCGATCCCGCCGAAATCGCCGACGCCGTCGCATTTCTGATCTCCGAGCGGGCGTCGTTCGTGACCGGCGTCGAGTTCACCGTCGACGGCGGTCAGTCTCTGCAGATCGGCTGACGCGGAATCACACATCCGGCTGAATGATCGACAGCGAAGCTTCACCGCAGCAGGCGGCCGCCCCCGAGGTGGCGGGGGCTCACACGCGTCGAGGCCGGGTGATCCGGGCGGGGAGGTGGCGGGTCACTCGATGTGGAAGGGGAACGCCGGTCAAACCAGCCCGGCCAGGTGTAGAAGCTCCGGATACTCACCGCCGGAACGGATTTCGCGCCCCATCTCGACGATCAGATCGGCCGAGGACCCCGCGACGGCGTCGAGGGTGAGGATTCGCCGGTGCAGGCGGTTCACCGAGTACTCCCAGGTGAAGCTGATCGCGCCGGTCGCCTGCGTGATCGCCTGCACGACCGCATGGCCGACGCGTCCGGCCATCGCCTTGACCGCTCGTGCCAGGGCCGGATCGAGATCTCCGGCAACGGCTTTCGCGACGGCGTGATCGAACAGGCAGGCCAGCTGATAGCGTTCGGCGGCGGCCCACGCCAGAATGTGCTGTACCGCTTGGTAATTCCCGATGGCCCGGCCGAATTGACGACGGGTGCGGACGTAGGCGGTCGCGTCGTCCAGCAGCCGGTCGCATGCGCCCAGAATCTCGGCGGCGATGCCGAGACGGGCTCGTGCGACGAGGTCGTCGCGGAAATCCCGCGCGAGGGTTTCGGTCGCCAGGGCCGTACCGGACACGGCGGTGAGGTCGACGAGCGTCAAGTAGTTGTCGGCCTGGTCCGCCGGACGCCCCGCCGCGAACGGGTCGGGCACGACCATTACCCCGGCGCCGGGAACATCGACCACGACATCGGTCGATTCCGACAGGCCCGGGACCACGTATCGTGTTGTGTCCAAAGCGAATCCGGCGACGATGCGGCCTTGCTCGGGTACCGCGCCCCAGGTGGGCCGGGGGCCGGTCAGTGCGAATCGGCCGAGCGTATCGGTCCGGCCCGCGTGGTATCCCTGGGCTTCGAGGAAGGCCAGCACCGGCCGCGGGTCCTCCGGGCCGGAGTGCGGTTCGAGCAGTTCGTCCAGTCCGAATGCCCGGACGGCGGCATCCCCGTCGAGGCGGCCGAAGATCGGCAGCGCCGCCTCGCGGAACGCGATGTACTCCGATGGGCGCAGTGTCTCAAGCATTTTCGAGTCCGAGGATGTGGCGGGCGATGGTCATCAACTGCATCTGTTGAGATCCTCCGTAGATCGTGACGATCCGCGAGAACAGGTACTCCTGCTGGAGCACCGCGGCGGCGTCGGAGCCGTCGGGAATCGCCACACGTGTGCCATCGATATCGCGCAGCGTGTTGTAGACGGTCTGCTCGGTGCGTGTGGTCAGAAGTTTGTTGAAGGCCGAATCCGGCCCGAGTTCCCGGTCCGCGGCTTCGCGTGCGAGCAGGTTGATCGCGGCGGACCGGACGCCGAGCAGCCCGAGCGCGGCCTCGCCGACCTGGCGATCACTGTTCTCGCTCATCGATTTCGACGCGGACGTCAAATTTTCGCGGTACCCACAGTGCCGGACCCAGGACAGTGTGCCGCGTTCGTGCGCCAGCAGATACATCGCCGCGCGCCAACCGCCCCCGACATCGCCGATGATCCGGCTCGGCGGCACCCGCACGTCGTCGAACCTCACCTGACCGAGTTCGTCGGTGCCGTTGGCCTGACGGATCGGGCCCGCCGTGACCCCCGGCGACCGCAGATCCACGGCGATCATCGTCAGCCCGCGATGTCGTTCTTCGGCGGTCCCGGTACGCACGAGCGCGAGGCACCACCGCGCGTACCCGACCCAGCTGGTCCAGATCTTGGCGCCGTTGACCACCCAGTCGGAGCCGTCTAACTCGGCGCGAGTGCGCAGCGAGGCGAGGTCGGAACCGGCCTCGGGCTCGGAGAATCCTTGTGCCCAAGGCTGACTCCCGTCCAGGAACCGTGGCAGGACGGTCCGCGTGAACTCCGGGTCGGCGTATCGCACCAGGGTCGGGGCCACGATCTCGAGATGCTCGAAGACGACCGGGCCGCCCCAGCCCGCCCGGAAGAGTTCGTCGTACATGGCCGCTCGGTGCAGGATCGTGCCCCCGTGCCCGCCGAATTCCTCCGGCCAGCCGATCCGGCCCCAGCCGGCGTCGTAGAGCAGACCCCGCAGCCGCTTCGCCGTCGCCACCCGCGCGTCGTAGTCCGCGCGGGCGGGCAGCAGGGGAGCGAGTTCGGCGCGGTTGTCCGCGATCCAGTCGCGGAACCGGTCGACGAAGTCGCCGAGACTCGACCCGAGCAGGTTCTGGCTTTCGGCACCCACGAATCCTCCAACCGTCACACTGCCACTTACTTTGATTTCGACGTCAGTGTAGAATTTGGGCAACGCTCGCACAAGACGATCGAGCCCTTGGCATTCCGGCTGACGCTCGGGGTGGTGCGGAGGCTGGATCGGTGGGAAAGGGTGCTCATGGAGAGCTGGAAACCGGTGGCCGAGGAACTGTTCACCTGGCCGGACGACAATCCCTCGCTGATCGCGGGGCGCTGTGGCGACTGTGCCGCCGTGGCCTTCCCGCTCCGGCCCGGCTGTCCGCGGTGCGGCGGTACCGCGATGCGGCGAGAACTGCTGGAGCGCGACGGTGTGCTCTGGTCGTGGACGTCCCAGGGCTTCCGGCCCAAGGCGCCGTTCTCGGGCAGTCTGCTCGGCGCGGGCGCGGAGCCCTGGTACGTCGGCCTGGTCGAGATCGGCGGGAAGATCAGGGTCGAGAGCCTGCTGACGGGAGTCGGCGAGAACGATCTCGAGATCGGTATGCCGTTGCGCCTGAAGGTGATTCCGTTCCACACCGACGAATCCGGTGACACCATAGCGGCTTTCGCGTTCGAGCCCGCGACCGCAGCGCAGACCACGGAGGCCGCCAATGCCTGACGTAGCGATCATCGGCGTGGGCCTGCACCCCTTCGGCCGTTTTCCGGGAAAGCCCGCGTTGGAGATGGGCGCGTATGCCGCCCGGATGGCCCTGGCCGATGCGGGCGTCTCGTGGCCGGACATCCAGTTCGCGGTGGGCGGCAGTTTCGAGGTCGACCAGCCCGACGCCGTGGTGGCCCAACTCGGCGTGACCGGTATTCCGTTCACCAATGTGTACAACGGCTGCGCTACAGCGGGCAGTGCGCTCTCGGTCGCCAGGCAGACGATCGGACTCGGCGAGCATCAGCTGGGTCTGGTTGTCGGACTGGACAAACACGAGGGCGGGGCGTTCACCTCCGATCCCACCGATTATGGCTGCCCGGCCTGGTACGGCGAGCTGGGACTGTTCCTGACCACGAAGTTCTTCGGGATGAAGATCAATCGGTATATGCACGATCACGCGATCACACCCGAGACCCTCGCGGCGGTGGCGGCCAAGAACTACGCGAACGGCGTGCTCAATCCGAACGCATATCGGCGCAAGCCGCTGAGCGTCGAGGAGATCCTCGGATCGCGGATGCTGAATCATCCACTCACCCAATACATGTTCTGCAGTCCGGACGAGGGCGCCGCGGCTCTGGTCGTATGCGACGCCTCGATCGCGCACCGCTACACCGACACCCCGATCTACCTGCGCAGCGTGGTGACCCGCACCCGTCGCTACGGAGCCTACGAGGTGCACACCCCGGCGACGTCCACCGACGACATTCCGGCTCCGACCGTCGATGCGGCGCGGGCGGCATTCGAGATCGCGGGGATCGGCCCCGAGGACGTGCGGATCGCGCAGTTGCAGGACACCGACGCAGGCGCCGAGGTCATCCATATGGCCGAGGTCGGACTCTGCGCCGACGGGGAGCAGAACGACCTCGTCGCGCGCGGGGTGACCGCGCTGCGCGGCGCGTTGCCGGTGAACACCGATGGCGGACTGATCGCCAACGGCGAGCCGGTCGGCGCGTCGGGCCTGCGGCAGGTGTACGAGCTGGTGACCCAGATGCGTGGGCGGGCCGGTGACCGACAGGTCGACGGCACGCCCACGGTCGCCCTGGCCCAGCTCTACGGTGCGCCCGGTGTCGCCGCCGTTTCGATCCTGAGCCGATAGCTCACCAACGTGTCTGAGAGAAGGAACCACGCGAACCCATGAGTGAGAGCGCGCAAGCCCTCGATCGCGAAGAACTCCAGCTGCTGGAGAGTACTGCGAGGAAAGTCTTCGAATCGGATGCCGGGCTGGGGGAATTCGGTGAGCTCGGTCTGATCGGCCTGCTGACGCCCGAGGCCGGCGGTGGCGATGGGTGGCGCGTCGTGGAGGCGTCGGTGGTCGCCCGGGAAGGCGGGCGAGCGCTGAGCCGGACACCGTGGGTCGCGGCGGCGGTGGCGGCGGCAACGGTCGCCGCGTCGCCGGACGAGACGGCGCTTCGCCGTCTACTCGCGGGCGAGACCGCCGTCGCGCTCGCGCGGTCGAACGAATCGGCGGACGGCGCCGGGACGACCTCCGGCACGGTGATGGCGATCGGGAGCAGAACGCCTGGGGCGCTGCTTGTTTCGGGGGTTTCCGGGCTGGTGGTCGTGCCCGATGTCGCCGCGCTCGCGGTCCAGGAGATGGACGACGGCCTCGACACCACCCGGGACCTCGCGCTCGTCACGCTCGACGATGCCGCGTCCGTCGCCGCCGGGGATTCCGAGCTGCGGGCCGCGCTCATCCTGCTGATGTGCGCCGACAGCGTCGGGGCGCTCGCCGGTAGCGCCGAATTGCTCACCGAGTATCTGGTCGGGCGAGATGCCTACGGCCAACCGCTGGCGTCGTTCCAGGTGATCGCGCACCGGCTGGCCGATCTGGCGGTGTTGGTCGAGGCCGCCGACGCATTGATCCACAGTGCGGCAACGGCTTTGGCGGCGCGGGAGCCGCGTGCCGGGAAACTGGTCGAACTCGTCCACGGGTATCTCGCGCAGCGGTGTGTCGCGGCACTCGACGACTGTATTCAGCTCGCGGGCGGAATCGGGTTCACGTGGGAGTGGCGGCTGCACCACGCGATGCGCCGCGTCGCGGTGAACGCGTCGCTGCATCCGGTCGACACGGACGCCGCCGCTCTGCTGGGTGCTTCGACCGCGCGCGCCGATGGCGACGATTCGGCGGATTTCCGTCGGCGAGTCCGTGACGTCATCGTCCGGCACCGCCCGTACGAGGCGCGGGAGGGCCACCGCGCTCCCGAATCGGCGGAACAGGAACGCCTGCTGCGGAATTGGTATCGCACCCTGTACGACGAGGGCTTGCTCGGCGCCTCGTGGCCGCCCGAGTGGGGTGGGCGCGCGGACTGGGCGCCGGGGCAGGACCTGATCCTGACCGAGGAGCTGATCCGGGCACGCGCCCCGCGGCCCATCGACCAGGTCGGCCTGGCCGCCCATGTGCTGCTGCGGTTCGGTACCGAGGAGCAGAAGAAGCGTCACCTGCCGCCCATTCGCGAGGCGCGCGACATCTGGTGCCAGCTGTTCAGCGAGCCCGGCGCGGGAAGCGATCTGGCGGGCATCACCGCCCGCGCCACACGGCGTGCGGACGGGAGTTGGGTTCTGGCGGGCCAGAAGACGTGGACGACCGATGGTCACTGGGCGCAATTCGGCCTCGCGCTGCTGCGAACCTCGACCGAGACCAAACGGCACGACGGGATCACCGCGTTCATCGTGCCGATGGACTCGCCCGGCCTCGAGGTGCGGCCCAAGCCGACGATCGGCGGCGCGCACGAATTCAACGACGTATTCCTGGACGGTGTCGTGCTCGCGCCGGAACAGGTCGTCGGAGAGGTGGGCCGGGGCTGGTCGGTCGCGATGTCGGGCCTGGATCTGGAACGGTTCACCGTCGGCGCGAATGTCGTTCTGCTGGAACTGCTTCTGACCGATGTCCGCACGGTCGCCGAGCAGGTCGAGGTGGACGGCGTCGCGCTGATCCACCGCGCCGACATCGCCGCGCGGATCGCCGATCTGATCGCGCAATTCGCCGCCGCCGAAAGCTTTCTCGACGCCCATGTCGCCCGCGTGCTGGCGGGCCGCGAGGGCGAAGCGGAGGCTCCGATCGCGAAGATCCTGTACAGCGAGACCTACAACCGTATCGCCCGATTCGGGGTCGAACTCGCCACGGCTCATCAGCCATTGCCCGCGTCGACAGCCGCGGCCGCGAAGCGGTTGCAGGACGCCTGGCTCTGGTCCCGGGCGCTGACCATCTCGGGCGGCAGTTCGGAAGTGATGCGGAACATCATCGCCAAACGACGACTGCGGCTTCCGAGTGGCCGCTGACCACGCGGTATCGCGGACCCCGCATCCGGCCCCGCTCGCTACCAGATGACTCACAACCGACATTGCCGCCCCACGGCCGCGAGGCCGACCGGCTACGACTCATTTCCGAGGTGAACCTTCGTGTCTCGACTCCGATTGGCGGTCATGCTGCCTCCGAACGCCGACGTCGACCGGGCCGCGCGGCTCGCTCGCACTTATGAGGACGCCGGGGTGGATGTCCTCGGGGTGCCCGAGGCATACGGCGTCGATGCCGTCAGCTGGCTCGGATATCTCGCGGCGGTGACCGATCGGGTGGAACTGATGGCCCAGGTGCTGCCCATCTACTCGCGCACTCCCGCGCTGACCGCCATGACCGCGGCGGGGATCGACCGGGTGTCCAAAGGACGATTCGCGCTCGGCTTGGGGGTGAGCGGTCCGCAGGTCGTCGAGGGGTGGCACGGGGTGGCCTACGACGCCCCGCTCGGCCGGACCCGCGATGTGATCGAGATCTGCCGGAAGGTGTGGCGGCGGGAACGGCTGGAACACGACGGGGACCGCTACCGCATTCCGCTGCCGGGAGGCACGGGTCTCGGGAAGCCGCTCAAGCTCGTCGATGTGCCGCTGCGCGAGCGGATCCCGCTCTACGTCGCGGCGCTGGGCCCGGCCAATACCGAGTTGACCGCCGAACTGGCGGACGGCTGGGTGCCGTTCCTGTACATCCCCGAGCGCGCGGACACGGTGTGGGGCGAGGCGTTGACGCGGGGTACGGCCAAACGCTCGCCCGACCTCGGACCGCTCGAGATCGTGGCGGGCGGGCCGATGGCGGTCGGCGACGATGTCACGCACAAGCGCGAACTCGATCGGGATCATCTGGCGCTGTACGTCGGCGGTATGGGCGCGCGGGACAAGAACTTCTACAACATCGTCGTCCGCAAGTACGGGTTCGAATCCGAAGCCCGAGAGGTTCAGGATCTGTATTTGGCGGGCAACCGTACGGAGGCGGCCGCGAGGATTCCGGACGCACTGCTCGAGGGCACCTCGCTGATCGGCGACCGGAGTTATCTGAAGGACCGGTTGGCCGCCTATCGAGAACGCGGGGTGACCGTGGTTCAGGTGCAACCGGTCGGCGACGATCCGGTCCGGGATCTGCGGGTCTTCCGCGAGATCCTCGACGACTAGTACTGGAGGAGATATGCCCGAACTCTGTGCGACAGAGGGACTTACGGATATTCAGCGCGACATCCTGGCGGCGGTACGGGTCTTCGTCGACGAGCAGATCCTGCCGGTCGCGACCGAACTCGAGCACGCGGACGAGTATCCGGCCGAGATCGTCGAGCAGATGAAGAAACTGGGCATCTTCGGACTCACCATTCCGGAGGAGTTCGGTGGTCTGGGGGAGTCGCTGCTGACCTACGCGCTGGTCGTCGAGGAGATATCGCGCGGGTGGATGAGCGTGAGCGGCATCATCAATACCCATTTCATCGTCGCGTATCTGCTCCTTCAGCACGGTACCGAAGAACAGAAGCGACGCTATCTGCCGCGAATGGCCACCGGAGACTTGCGTGGCGCGTTCTCGATGTCCGAACCGGAACTCGGCTCGGACGTGAGCGCGATCAAGACCAGTGCTACGCCGCGAGACGGCGGATACCGAATCAGCGGACAGAAGATGTGGGTGACCAACGGCGGCTCGGCCAATCTGGTCGCGGTACTCGTGCGGACCCCCGAAGGCAGCGATAAACCCCATCGCAATCTGACGACATTCCTCGTCGAGAAGGAACCGGGTTTCGGCGAGGTCGCCCAGGGGATCACGATTCCCGGCAAGATCGAGAAAATGGGTTACAAGGGCGTCGACACCACCGAGCTGTTGTTCGACGGTCACGAGATAAGCGCCGACCGGATCCTCGGCGGCGTACCGGGACGAGGCTTCTACCAGATGATGGACGGAGTGGAAGTCGGGCGCGTGAATGTCGCCGCCCGAGCGGTCGGCGTCGCCACCCGCGCTTTCGAGCTCGGGATTTCCTACGCGCAGCAGCGCCGGACCTTCGGCAAGAAGATCGCCGACCATCAGGCGATTCTATTCCGCCTCGCCGAGATGGGCACGAAAGTCGAAGCGGCACATCAGATGGTGGTGCGCGCGGCCCGTATCAAGGACGCGGGCAATCGCAACGACCTCGAGGCCGGAATGGCGAAGTATCTCGCCTCGGAGTATTGCCGCGACGTGGTCGAGGAATCGTTCCGCATCCACGGCGGGTACGGGTTCGCCAAGGAGTTCGAAATCGAACGTCTGTATCGCGAAGCGCCGATGCTGTTGATCGGCGAAGGCACCGCGGACATCCAACGCATGATCATCGGCCGTCGGCTGCTCGAGGATTACGCGCTGCCCGGCTGATGTCCGGCCGTGACGATCGTGCCCCGCACAGAGAAAGTGACAGCATTTCATGTCGGAAGTGAGCTCCGAAGACTTCGAACCGATCCTGGCACAGGTTCGGCAGTTCGTCCGCACCAGGGTCGTTCCGCGCGAGCAGGAAATCCTCGACACCGATTCCGTTCCCGCCGATATTCGTAAGCAGGTAGCGGAGATGGGGTTGTTCGGTTACGCGATCCCGCAGGAGTGGGGTGGCCTCGGACTCGATCTCACCCAGGACGTCGAACTCGCGATGGAATTCGGTTACACCGCACTGGCATTGCGGTCGCTGTTCGGCACCAACAACGGAATCGCTGGCCAGGTTCTGGTCAATTACGGTACCGAGGAACAGAAACGGCTCTGGCTCGAGCGAATCGCCTCGGGTGATGTGGTCGCCTCGTTCGCGCTGACCGAACCCGGCGCGGGATCGAATCCGGCGGGACTGCGGACCAGGGCGGTGCGCGAGGGCGACGGCTGGGTGATCGACGGCCAGAAGCGGTTCATCACCAACGCGCCGGCGGCCGATCTGTTCGTCGTATTCGCCCGCACCCGGCCCGCGGATGATTCCGGTCCCGGCATCGCGGTCTTCCTGGTTCCCGCGGACAGCGCGGGTCTTCAGGTCGGGCCGAAGGACAGGAAGATGGGGCAGGAGGGTGCCTGGACCGCCGATGTCACCTTCAACGGCGTCCGGGTGCCCGACTCGGCGCTGATCGGCGGCAGTGAGGACGTCGGGTATCGGGCGGCGATGACCTCCCTCGCGCGCGGTCGGGTGCATATCGCCGCGCTGGCCGTCGGATCGGCACAGCGTGCTCTCGACGAATCGGTGGCGTATGCGGCCGTGGCCGAGCAGGGCGGTACGCCGATCGGCGACTTCCAGCTGGTCCAGGCGATGATCGCGGACCAGCAGACCGGCGTCATGGCCGGTCGCGCCCTCGTGCGCGATGCCGCCGCCCAGTACGTCAGCGGTCGCGACCGCCGCATCGCCCCGTCCGTCGCGAAGCTGTTCTGCACCGAAATGGTCGGCAATGTGGCCGATCTCGCGGTGCAGATCCACGGTGGCACCGGCTATATGCGCGGCGTGCCGGTCGAGCGAATCTACCGCGAGGTCCGCCTGCTGCGGCTCTACGAAGGCACCAGCGAGATCCAACGGCTGATCATCGGCGGCGGACTCGTTCGTGCACAACGCAAATCCGAGTAATTGTTCAATTTCCGAATGAATGGAGTCCGCTGTGACCCGACCACTTCTGGCAGACCGCACCGCGGTGATCACCGGTGCGGCCCAGGGTATCGGCTATGCGATAGCCGAACTGTTCGTCGGTGAGGGCGCGCGCGTCGTCCTCGGCGACCTGGACGGCGATCTGGCCGCCGTCGCCGCCGAGAAACTAGGCGGCGCGGGGACGGCGGTCGGCGTCGCGTGCGACGTCACCCGATCCGCGGACGTCGACGCACTGCTCAGCACGGCCGTCGACACGTTCGGCTCGGTCGACGTCGTGGTCAACAACGCGGGCATCACCCGCGACGCGACGATGCGCACCATGACCGAGGAGCAGTTCGACCAGGTGATCGCCGTTCATCTGAAGGGCACCTGGAACGGGACGCGCAAGGCCGCGGCGATCATGCGGGAGGCCAAATCCGGTGTGATCGTGAATGTTTCGTCGATCTCGGGAAAGGTGGGTATGGCCGGGCAGACGAACTACTCCGCCGCCAAGGCGGGCATCGTCGGGATGACCAAGGCGGCGGCCAAGGAAGTGGCCCATCACGGCGTGCGGGTCAACGCGATTCAACCCGGACTGATCCGCACCGCGATGACCGAGGCGATGCCGGAGCGGATCTGGAACGAGAAGCTGGCGGGAATCCCGATGCAACGCGCGGGCGAACCCGCCGAAATCGCCTCGGTGGCATTGTTTCTGGCGTCCGATCTGTCCTCGTACATGACCGGAACCGTGCTCGAGGTGACTGGCGGACGCTTCATGTGAGCCGACGTCGTTACGCTGCCGTTCGGCGGCGCCCGGACGGGCGCGTGCCAGAGAGGAGACTGTCGCGATGGATGCCGGGCCGCGTTCGGCGAAGGGCCGCCGCACCCGTGCTCGCCTGTTGGAGGCGGGTAAAGCGGTGTTCGAGCGAGATGGGTTCCTGCAAGCCAGGATCACCGACATCGCGAACGAGGCGGAGGTATCGCACGGGGCGTTCTACCACTACTTCGACTCCAAGGAATCGCTGTTCCGGGAGATAGCCGGAGAGGTCGAGGTGCGCCTGGTATCGATGGACGACATCGCGCAGCACAGCGGCGGCGGAGGCGGCGGCGCGGTCGACCGCATTCGCGCGGCGAACCGTTCCTATCTGCTGGCATACCGTCGTGAGGCCAAGATCATGCGGGTGATCGAGGAGGTCAGCCGCTACGACGACGACGTCCGCGCGGTCCGGGTCAAACGCGACGACCTGCTCGGGCTGCGTCTCGAGTCGGCGATCGCCCGGTTGCAGGCCGACGGGGCCGCGGACCCGAGGATCGACAAGCGTTATGCGGCAATGGCACTCGGGGGAATGGTCGCGCGGTTCGCCGAGACGATGTTCATCGGCGGCTGGTCCTACGACCTCGAGCTGGCCGTCGAGCAGTTGACGCTGCTCTGGGCCAATGCTCTCGGCCTGGACATGGGCGATCCGCGGCCGCCTCGGCCGCGCGCCGACTAGTTTTCATTATTGACGTCGACCAATATTTTCTGACAATCTGACAGCGGTGCGAGGAGGTACCCATGCCCGCAGGTGATGTCCTGCTTATCGAACAGGACGACGACGGTGTCGCGCTCGTCACGTTGAACCGGCCGGATGCGTTGAACGCGGCGAACGAGGAATTGCACGGGCGGATATCCACGGTGTGGGCTGAGCTGGCCACCCGTCCGGGTCTTCGCGCGGTGGTTCTCACCGGTGCGGGCAAGGCGTTCTCGGCGGGCGGTGATCTGCCTCTGCTCGACCGGATGACCCGCGATCTGGATCTGCGTGCTCGGATCATGTCCGAGGCGGCGACGCTCGTGCGTGACCTGACAAATCTTCCGGTGCCGGTGGTTTCGGCAGTCAATGGTCCGGCGGTCGGGCTCGGGTGCAGCCTCGCCTCGCTGTCGGATCTGGTCGTCATGGAGCAGGACGCGTACTTCGCGGACCCGCACGTGATGCTCGGACTCGTGGCCGGTGACGGCGGTGCGTTGACCTGGCCGCTGAACATGGGCCTGCAGCGCGCCAAGGAATGGCTGCTGCTCGGCGGACGGATGTCGGCGGAACAGGCGTTGTCGTTCGGGCTCGCCAACCGCGTCGTCGGGCCCGGCGAGGCCGTGGCCGAGGCGCGCAAGCTGGCGGGCAAGCTGATCGCCCTGCCGCCGCAGTCGTTGCGCGAGACGCGCAGGGTGCTGAACCAGCCGCTGCTGGCCAGGATCGACGATGCCCTGGACGACGTGCTGGCGGCCGAGACGAAGTCCTTCGACGAGCCCGCTTTCCGCAGCAACCTCGCCGGGATGATGCGTCGTGGCTGAGGCGGGGCTCACGCTCGGCGATCGCCGGGCCATCGATGATCTGCTGTCGGAATACGCGCTGCGCCTGGACGTCGACGATGTCGAGGGCGCGGCGGCGCTGTTTACCGAGGACGGCGAATTCGAAACGTACGGAAGGGTTTTCGCGGGCCGCGACCGGATCCTGCGGATGTTCGTCGCCGCGCCCAAGGGCGTGCACCTGGCCGGGCGATCCACGGTCGCACCGAGTTCGGGCGGGGCCGACGTGCGGATGCAACTGGTGTTCTTCCCCGCCGACTCGGCTCCCCGGAGACTCGCCGTGTACGACGTCGGTGTCCTGCGAGCCGGTGACGGCGGCTGGGTGATACGGCGGATGCGATGCCGGTTCATGAACGCCGAAGGGATCCTGGGGCCCAAGCCCTGATCTGCGGGCCGTCGGGTGCTGGTCGGACTCGGCCGCTGAATATGCTGCGGCACAACACAATCAGCCAGCATTCGATGATCCGCGTGCTCGAAGGTCTTGCTGTTGGAAAGCTCCGCTATCTGGAGAGAGGCGAACGAAATGCGCGACGCGGTGATCTGCGAGCCACTCCGGAGCCCGGTGGGCCGCTACGGTGGCATGTTCAAGGATGTGCCCGCGGCGGATCTCGCCAGCTCCGTGCTGCGAGAACTGGTGCGGCGCACCGGAATCGACGGGGCCGATGTCGACGACGTCCTGTTCGGCCAGTGCTATCCGAACGGTGAGGCGCCCGGTATCGGACGGGTGGCCGCGCTCGACGCGGGCCTTCCGGTGACGGTTCCCGGACTGCAACTCGACCGCCGGTGCGGTTCGGGCCTGCAAGCGGTCATCGATGCCGCCATGCGAATCCAGACCGGCGTCTGCGATCTGGTCATCGCGGGCGGGGCCGAGAGCATGAGCCAGGCCGAGCACTACGCGCTGGGCCTGCGCTTCGGGTTGCGCGGCGAATCCACCGAACTCGCGGATCGCATCGGCCGCGGCCGGATCACCGCGGGCGGCAAATTCCACCCGGTGCCGGGCGGAATGCTCGAGACCGCGGAGAATCTGCGCCGGGAGTACTCGGTGACCCGGGAGACACAGGACGAACTCGCGCTGCACTCGCATCAGCGGGCGGTGGCCGCGCAGGCGGACGGCCGGTTCGCCGACGAGATCGTGCCGATCACGGTGTCGACCCGCAAGGGCGAGGTGGTACTCGACCGAGACGAGCATCCCCGTCCCGACGTATCCCTGGACACGCTGTCGGCGCTGAAACCCGTTCGCCTGAAGGTGGATTCGGAGTCCACCGTCACCGCGGGCAACTCCAGCGGTCAGAACGACGGCGCGGCGGCCTGCATCGTCACCACCCGCGAGAAGGCCGAGGAGCTGGGCCTGCGGCCGCTCGCCCGCCTGGTGACCTGGGCGGCCGCGGGTGTCGAGCCGTCGCGCATGGGCATCGGACCGGTGCCCGCCACCGCGGCGGCCCTGTCCCGGGCGAATCTGACACTCGAGGATATGGACCTGATCGAACTCAACGAGGCCTTCGCGGCACAGGTCCTCGCGTGCACCGCGGCGTGGAAGTTCGGCGACGGTGATTTCGACCGGCTCAACGTGAACGGTTCGGGGATCTCGCTGGGACATCCGGTCGGCGCGACCGGGGTACGGATACTGGCCACCGGCCTTCGTGAGTTGGATCGCCGTCAGCAGCGGTACGCGCTGGAGACGATGTGTATCGGCGGCGGGCAGGGCTTGGCGGCGGTTTTCGAGCGAATCGCCTGAGGGACAACATATTTCGCCATCCATGGGCGGCTCGGTGAGATGGGGAAGTCGTGTGCGGTTCGCTGCCGCGACCGGTACCAGCGCCGGGTGAAGCGGGTCAGCAGCGGCCCGCACACGATCAGCGTGGGCACGGCGACGATCAGGCCGAATGCCGGGGTGAGGCCGAAGTCCGCGTGGTAGGCGCTCACGGCCGCGGTTGGCGCGTGCTGCGCCGGGTCCGGGCCGTGCGCGGCGGCCAGGATCGTGAGCGGGGCCGCGCACCGGAGATCCGTTGCGTGGCAGTGTGATCGACGCGGTGTTGCCGATTCGGCCGCGTTCGATGTAGCGATCCTGAATCGGCGCGATGTCCCGGTTCGGACACAAGGCCTCGGTCTGCACGCTGATTCGGATCCGCTGGTCCGAATGCCGGACCGTCCGAGGCGCCCCGCCGAGCGGTGCGGACGGCGTCCCCGCGGCTAAGCCTCCATCATTCATCGCGATCGGGAACTTGCCGTCTCAGCACCAATGCGAATGAAGCGCCGCTCTCACCGTGATCAGAACCCAGTTGAATAGCAATGTAGACCATTACTTCCCTAAAACGAGAGTGCTGTTCTACTATGAGCACAAGTTGCACTCTCGTGTGGTGTCTGGGAGGAATCAATGGAGGACGGCGCATTCGCCGGTATTCGTGTGGTCGAGCTCGCTCAGTGGGTGTTCGTCCCGGTCGCCGGAGCATTGCTGGCGGATTGGGGCGCGGACGTCGTTCGAGTGGACCACCCGGATGGCGACCCGTACCGCGGGTTGGCCACGCAGGGCATCGGGAGCGACAGCGGCGGCGTCAATTTATCTGTGGCGCTGGCGAATCGGGGCAAGCGCTCGATCGCGTTGGACCTGCGCAGCGACGAGGGGCGCGCGGTACTCGACCGGATCCTGGAGACCGCGGACGTGTTCCTGACCAGCTTCCGGCCCGGCGCGTTGCAGCGCCTCGGGCTCGACGCAGAGAAGCTGACCCAGCGTTTTCCCGGGCTCGTCTACGCCCGCGGGCACGGATTCGGCGTCCGCGGGCCCGGCGCCGACCGACCGGGCTACGACTCGTCGGCATACTGGGCCCAGGGCGGGATCGCACACGTTCTCACGCCTCCGGACCAGGACTATCCGCCGTCTCCGCGCGGCGCGTTCGGGGACCGGAACGCGGCCATGGCCTTGGCATTCGGTCTGTCCACCGCCCTGCTGCGGCGCGAGCGCACGGGCCGCGGCTCGGTGGTGGACGTCTCGTTGCTGGCCAGTGCCATGTGGACCGTGTCCTCGGACATCCTGTCCGCGCTGGGTGGCGCGCGGCCGCGCGGTGTCTCGGGGCGCGGTGGCACGGTCAACCCGCTGGTGGGCACCTACCGGACCGGAGACGGGCGGCACATCCAGCTCGTCTTCCTGCAATCGGATCGCTACTGGCCGGACTTCTGCCGCCTGATCGGCCGGGAGGAGCTGATCGCCGATCCGCGATTCGTGGATCTGCGGGCCCGCGCCGAGAACCATGCCGCCTGCGTCGCCGAACTCGAAAAAGAGTTCGCCGCGAGGTCTTTCGAGGAGTGGAAGGGCCTGCTGGCCACGATCGACGCCCCGTGGGCGCCGGTGCAGGCCATCGAGGAACTGCTGACCGACCCGCAGGTGCTCGCCAACGACTACATCGGCGAGGTGCCCGGCGACGGGGGACCGTCCTACAAACTGCCCACGGTCCCAGTGCAATTCGACGAACGACCCCCGACGCTGCGGCGCGCGCCTGAGCACGGCGAGCACACCGAGCAACTGCTGCTCGAACTCGGCTACACCTGGGATGAACTCGACGGGTTCAAGAGCGCGGGAGTGATCCCGTGACCCTCACTCGCCCCGTGCCGGTGCCCGACGAGCAGTCCGCGCCCTACTGGGAGGCCACGGCCCGGCACGAGCTCCGCATCGCCCGATGTTCGCAGTGCGGCTCGTTCGCCGTCCCTCCGGACCAGGTCTGCCCGCGATGCGGAACGACAGTCCCGGCCTTCAGCTTCGAACCGGTCAGCGGCCGGGGCAGGGTGCGGTCGTGGACCGTGATGCGGCAGTCGTTCCTGCCCGGCTTCGAGGAGGACGTGCCCTTCGTACTGGTCGACGTGGAATTGGTCGAGCAGGCCGAACTCCGCATCATCGGCAAGCTCCTGGACGGCCCGGAAGCCGTTGTGCGAGTAGGAGATCCGGTCACCGTCGCATTCGAGGACCTGGTACCCGGGGTATCGATCCCCGCGTTCGAGATCGCGGCCGGGTCGTGAGCGCCCGGTCCGGGAAACAGGCGGCCATCGTCGGCTACAGCCACAGCACGGTGGTCCGGCACGCCACGCAACCGCTGGGCGCGCTCGCGCTCGAGGTCGCGCGCGACGCCATCGCCGACGCCGGGTTGTCACCGGCGGTGATCGACGGATTCGTCACCGCGGCAATGTTTCCCAGCTCGGGCACGCATGCGGTCGAGGACGGCGTGAGCATGGTGTCGGCCGACTGGCTGGCCGCGCGCATCGGCTCGGTCCCGCGCTATGTCGCGGGTTTCCAGGGCATCGGCCAGATCACCGGCTCGGTCGGCCTGGCCGTCAACGCGATCGCCAGTGGCGCAGCCGATTACGTGGTTGTGCATCGCGCCCTGCACAATCCGGTGGGCCGCTACCACGGCAACACCATGACTCGGGCCGAGGGAACCAACCAGTGGACCGCGCCGCAGGGGTTCTTCGGCCCGCTGGCGATGATCGCACTGCCCTACAACGAGTATCTCCAGCGTTACGGCGCCGATCGAGCGGCCATGGCGGCGGTGGTGGTCGAGGCGCGCAAGAACGGTGCGCGGATTCCCTGGTCCTACTGGCGTGATCAGCCGTTGACCACCAAGGAGTACCTGGCCGCCCCGATGATCACCGATCCGGTCTGCCGCTACGACTGCGACATCCCGGTCGACGGTGTCGCGGCCTTCGTCCTGACCTCCGCCGAACGCGCGAAAGACCTGCCGCACAAGCCCGTTCACGTGGCGGGCTATGCCAGCAGCCCGCCCGCGCCGCGGCGTCTGCCGCTGCACTGGCCGCTGGAGGACATCATGGCCGGCGGCCAGGAGACCGCCCGGCGGCTGTGGCGGAACACCGGCCTGTCACCCGCGCAGATCGATCTGCCGCAGGTCTACGACGGCTTCTCGCCGTTCGTCTGGTTCTGGCTCGAGGTCCTCGGATTCTGCCCGGTCGGTGAGGCCCATCGCTTCGTGTGCGACGGCGGCATCGACAGCGACGTCCCGGGCGCACTGCCCGCCCTGTCCGGCGGCGGCGCGATCGGCAACGGCCGCATGCACGGCGTCCCCCAGTTGCTCGAGTGCTACCTGCAAGTGGCGGGCCGCGCGGGGATACGTCAACGCGCACAGGTGGATACGGCTCTGGCCTGTCACTCCTCGCCGCACTTCGGCGGCGCTATCGCCTTCACCTCGACGCCGACCGCCAAGACCCCGAAATGACCTGGAATTGTGCCGCTCCGCGGCAGGAAAGAGGCTCGCTATGGTAGCGATCATCGCTGAGCGCCGCTCATATGTGGCCGGGAAATGGATCGAGGGCGACAGCACGTTCGCCGTCGAGAACCCGGCCGACGAGTCGAATGTGCTCGACCTGCCCGCCACGCCGGTGACGGAGATCGAACGAGCGATCACCGAGGCTCGACGCAGCTTCGACAGCGGTGTGTGGGCCGATGCCGCGCCGGCGGCACGCGCGAAGACGTTGTCCGCATTCATCGATCACCTCGAGGAATCGGCCGCGCCGCTGGTCGCCACGATGATCGCGGAGGCGGGCCAGCCCACGATGTTCGCCGAATACGCGCAGCTGCGCGCGGGGCTGGCGCTGGCTCGTTCGACCATCGATCTGTATCTGTCACTGCCGCAGGAGGAATCGAATCCGGTTCCGGTCGACGAACTGACCCGCGCGCGGTTGATGCTGAGCATCCGGCGGTACGAGCCGGTCGGTGTGGTGTCGGCGATCACGCCGTACAACGCGGCGTTCCTGATGGGGTTGCAGAAGATCGTCCCGGCATTGCTGGCGGGCAATTCGGTCGTTCTGCGGCCCAGCCCGCTGACGCCGATCTCCTCGCTGATCTTCGGCGTCGCGGCCGAGGCGGCCGGACTGCCGCCCGGGGTGTTCAGCGTTGTCGTGGAGGACGGATCGGCCGGCGCCGAGCTGCTCACCGCGCATCCGGCCGTCGATATGGTCTCGTTCACCGGCTCGACCGTGGTCGGGCGGCGGATCCTGGCGCAGGCCGCGCCGACGGTGAAGCGGGTGGCCCTGGAACTCGGTGGCAAGTCGGCGCAGATCTATCTGCCCGACGCGATATCGAAGGCGGCGGCCGGTGCCGTGGCAGTGATCGCGGCCACCGCGGGCCAGGCCTGTGTCGCCGCGACCCGGATGCTGGTCCCCGCGGAGCAGAAGGACGAGGTCATCGCGGCTGTGTCGCAGGCGTATTCGGCGATCGACGTCGGCGCTCCGACCGATCCGAAGACCGCGATGGGCCCGGTGATCAGCGCCGCTCAGCGCGAGCGCTGCGAACGCTTCGTCGCCCTGGCGCAGGAGCACGGCGGCAAGGTCGCCTGCGGCGGTGGCCGTCCCGCGGGGCTCGAGCGCGGGTACTACTTCGAGCCGACCGTACTGGACCTGCCCGACAACTCCAATCCCGCTGCGCAGGAAGAGATTTTCGGCCCCGTGATCGCGGTGCTCGGATACACCGACATAGACGACGCCGTGCGCATCGCCAACGACAGTCCGTTCGGCCTGTCGGGGCAGGTGTACAGCGCCGACACCGGGGCGGCGACCGCGGTCGCGCGACGTCTGCGCACGGGCGCGGTGAACGTCAACGCCGGGATGTTCAGCGCGTACGCGCCCAGCGGTGGATACAAGCAGAGCGGTCTGGGCCGCGAGCGCGGAGCCGAGGGCATCCGGGCGTTCCAGGAAGTCAAACACCTGGCCATCGGTGAGTTGAAGTGATTCGCGGACGAGAGGTTCGCAGGTAAGAAGGAGGAAGGTAATGGCATCGACAGACCAAGCACTGAACTGGTTGATCTCCGTCGACGATCACGTGCTCGAGCCGCCGAACGTGTGGCAGGACCGGATCGCGGAGAAGGACCGCGATCGCGCGCCCAAACTCGTGCGGAAGGATGATCTCGAGGTCTGGGTCTACGAGAACAGGGCCGTGCCGACCAACGGCCTGAGCGCGGTCGCCGGTAAGAAGAACGAGGAATTCAGCCCCAAACCGGTGACCTATGCCGACATGCGGCCGGGCTGCTACGACGCGCTGGCCCGCGTGCAGGATATGAACGAGGCGGGAATCCTTGCCTCGCTGGCCTTTCCGTCGTTCCCCCGGTTCTGCGGTCAGATCTTCTACGAGGCGCAGGACAAGGATCTGGCACTGCGCTGCGTGCGCGCCTACAACGACTGGATGATCGACGAATGGTGTGCCTCGGCCCCGGGCCGCTACATTCCGCTGGCGATCATGCCGCTGTGGGATCCGAAGCTGGCCGTCGCCGAGATCGAGCGCGCCGCGGCCAAGGGCGCGCGGGGCATCGCCTTCTCGGAAAACCCTGAGCCGCTGGGACTTCCGACCATCAACGACCCCAGCCGGTACTGGGATCCGGTGATGCAGGCCGCCGCGGACAACGAGCTGGTCGTGTGCATGCATGTCGGCTCGTCCTCGACCCTGCCGAACATCGCCTCGGACGCGCCGTTCATGGCGAATCTGGCGTGGGGGGCCACGCGTACCGCGGGCACGATGTTGCAGTGGCTGTTCAGCGACCTGTTCGCGAAGTACCCCAACCTGAAAATCGCTCTGTCCGAAGGGAATATCGGCTGGATGCCGTACTTCCTCGAGCGCGCCGAGCAGGTCTACGACAAGCAGCGGTTCTGGGCCGGACGCGGTGTGGAGTTCGAAGGCCATGCGGCCAGCGAGATTCCGCTGGACATCGATCTGCGCCAGCGATTCCGGGACCACATCTACGGCTGCTTCATCGAGGACCACTCGGGCGTCGCGGCCATCGATGTGCTCGGCGAGGACAACATCATGCTCGAAACCGACTATCCGCATTCGGATTCCACCTGGCCGAACTCGATCCAGGTCGCGAAGAAGCAGATCGGACATCTGCCGGAGTCGGTGCAGTACAAGATCCTGCGCGGCAACGCCGAGCGGCTGTTCCGGTTCACCCCCGCCGAACCGCCCGTGCCGGCGGGAGCCTGAGATGAGCGATCGGTCGGTCACCGTCGACCGTGAACTGTGCATCGGCAGCGGTATGTGCCTGGTCTACGCCGAGAACACCTTCGCACACGACGACCAGGCCAAGGCCGTCGTCCTCGAGGGATCGTCCGATCCGATCGATGCGATCCGAGTTGCCGTCGATGCCTGCCCGGTCTCGGCGCTGCGACTCGTGACCGACGAACAAGGAGCATGAGCGATGCTGCTCGAAGATAAGAACGCCCTCGTCATGGGGGCGGGGTCGGGTGTCGGGGCCGCCACGGCGCTGCGTTTCGCGCAGGAGGGCGCGAAGGTCGTCTGCGCCGACATCCGGCTCGATGGGGCCGAGGAGACGGTGCGCCGGATCCAGGCCGCCGGCGGCACCGCCGTCGCCGTGCGATGCGATGTCTCCCGCGAGCAGGACACGATCGACGCGGTGAGAACCGTCGTCGACGAGTTCGGCAGGCTCGACATCGTTTTCAACAACGTCGGGGTGCCCACACCGCGCCTGGGCGACAAGCTCGAAGACCACACGGTCGAGGATTTCCAGCGACTGGTGGCCGTCAATTTCGGCGGCGTCTTCCTGGGCTGCAAACAGGCCGTCATCCAGTTCAAGCGGCAGGGCGGCGGGGGAGTCATCCTCAACACAGGCTCGGTCGCCGGTCTGGTCGCCTGGGGCGGATCCGTTTACGGCGCGACCAAAGGCGCGGTGCACCAGCTCACCAAGGCGGTCGCGATCGAGGGTGCGCCGTTCGGCATCCGGGCCAACGCCATCTGCCCGGCCGGAATGCCCTACACGAATTTCATGGCGGCCGGCGGGCTCGCGGGTCCGCCGGATGCCATGGCGAAGGTGGCCGAGCAGACCGCGCAGACCCATCCGCTGGGCCGGGCGATCACGGCCGAGGACTGCGCCGAGGCCGCGGTCTATCTGGTGTCCGACCGTGCCGCCAATGTCACCGGAGCCTTGCTGCCGGTCGACGGCGGATATGTGGCGAGGTGATCGATGAGCACGACAGCACTCCTGGACCGTGACAGAGTTCGCGAACTGTTCGATCTGCGGGGCTCGTACGGCGCGATGTTCGGCGGCGGCTACCAGGATGACCCGTACCCGATCTGGCATCGGCTCAGGGAGCAGGGGCCGGTCCATCCCGGTGTGGTCCATGAGCTGACCGGATTCGAGGGCCCGGCCTTCTTCGCCGGTCTGCCCGAGCCCGATCGACCGCATTTCTCCGCGTTCAGCTACGCCTCGTGCGGCGACGCCTACCGCAATCCGGAGGTGTTCGCGTCCTCGACCGAGCCGGTCGATGTGAACAACGGACCGATCACCGCGCTCAACAGCATGCTCTCGATGGGCGGCGCCCAGCATCGCCGATCGAGAGCGCTTGTCCAGCCGTCGTTCGTTCCGGCCAAGGCGCAGTGGTGGATTCGCAACTGGATCGAAGAGGTCGTGGATCTGCTGATCGATGGCTTCGCCGACCAGGGGCGCGCCGAGCTGAACGTGGACTTCTGCGCCGCGATTCCGGTTCTCACGATCACCGGCAGCTTCGGGGTCCCGGTCGAGCAGGCGCTCGATATCCGCGCCGCGATGCAGCGGCCGGACGAGATCGTGGAGATGCTGCGCCCGATCGTGGCCGCCCGGCGGGAGGCCCCGACGGACGACCTCATCAGCGTGCTGGTCCAGGCCGAACTCGCCGACGAGGACGGCGTGACGCATCGACTCACCGACGCCGAGATCTACTCCTTCTCGGTGCTGCTGCTGACCGCGGGATCGGGTACGACCTGGAAGCAGATGGGAATCACGCTCACCGCGCTGCTCCAGCGACCCGATGTGCTCGCCGCGGTACGCGAGAATCGCGATCTGCTGCGTCCGGCGATCGAGGAGTCGTTGCGGTGGACGCCGACCGATCCGATGTTCGCCCGGTACGTCACCCGCGACATCGATTACCACGGGGTGCATCTGCCCGCCGGTTCGGTACTGCATCTGTGCCTGGGTGCGGCCAATCGCGATCCGGAACGCTGGGAGAACCCGGACGAGTACGACATCACTCGAAAGATGCAGTCGTCCTTCGCTTTCGGCAGCGGTGCGCACACCTGCCTGGGCATGCACGTGGCCAGGGCCGAGATGCGCGTCGGGATCGGCGCGCTGCTGGACCGGCTGCCGAATCTGCGCCTGGATCCGGACGTCGAGGCCCCGCGATTCATCGGCATGTACGAGCGGGGCGCCACCGAGATACCCGTGGTCTTCGGGTAGTGATTCGACCGGAACTCCCTGGGCGGCACAGCATCACGTGCTTACCGGAGGCAGGTCGACCTACCGGACACGAATCGAGAGGACAGATTGATGACCGAAAGCGGTTACAAACCACCTGAATTGGCCCTGCTCGGCGCGGAACACGTTGCGCGATACCGGGAAACCGAAGGGGAGGTGGGTTATGAATGGAACGGCGTCCCGACTCTGCTGCTGACCACCAGCGGACGTAAGACCGGCCAATCACGAACGTCCGCACTGATTTTCGCGCGCGACGGGGACGATTACCTGGTCGTGGCCTCGATGGGCGGAGCGCCCAAGCACCCGGCGTGGTACCTGAACCTCCAGGTGAACCCGCGGGTCGAGATCCAGGTGAAAGACCAACACATCCGGGCGGTAGCGAGTACCGCGCCGGAGGCGGACCGCGAGCGCCTGTGGCGGATCGTCACCGCGCAGTGGCCGAACTACGACGTGTACCAGACGCGTACCGAGCGGGTCATCCCGATCGTCGTACTCACCCCGGCATGAGGAGGGAGATTTCCATGCGGACCATTCCCGAGGAGTTGGTGAAGCGTTATACCGCGGAGGGTTGGTGGACCGACGACTCCCTCGGGGATCTCGTGCTCGCCGGGCTCGCGGCCGCACCGGACGCGACATTCCGGGTGCACTCGGAGGTGCGGCCGTGGTCGGGCACCTTCGGTGAGGTCGAACGGATAGCGCGCAGGCTCGCCGAAGGACTGCGGCGGCGCGGCGTCGAACCCGGTGACGTCCTGGCGTTCCAGCTGCCCAATTGGATGGAGGCCGCCGCGGTGTTCTGGGCGGCGACCATGCTGGGCGCGGTCGTCGTGCCGGTGGTGCACATCTACGGCCGCAAGGAGCTGGCCTTCATCATCGACACGGTGAAGCCGAAGGTGTACATCACCGCAATCGGTTTCGGCCGCATGGAATTCCACGCCGATCTGTGTGCCGGGGTGCCGATCACCGGTGTCGTCGGGGACGACTTCGAGGATCTGCTCGCGCGGGAGCCGCTCCCGGCCGCCGTCGCGGTCGATGCCTCGGCCCCGGCGCTGATCGCGTTCACCTCCGGCACGACCCGGAACCCCAAAGGTGTCGTGCACAGTCATCGCACCCTCGGGTTCGAGGCACGTCAGCTGTCCGACACCGCACCGCCCGACCTCGGCCCGACGATCACCGCCGCACCGGTGCGACATTTCATCGGCATGCTCAACGCCTTCCTCATGCCGCTGTTGAAGAACAAGCCGGTGACCCTCGTGGACACGTGGGATCCGAAGCTGGTCCTGTCGCTCATCGCGGAAGAGGGGCTCAGCGTCGGTGGCGGCGTGCCGTACTACTTCACCAGCCTCCTCGATCATCCCGACTTCACCGAGACGCATCTGCGCGGCATGCGGTACGCGGCCATGGGCGGCGCGGCGGTTCCCGCCGCGGTCACCGATCGGCTGACCGGGCTCGGCATCAACGCCTATCGTGCCTACGGCAGCTCCGAACATCCGTCCATCACCGGATGCACCTACGAAATGCCCACGGCCAAAAGGCTTTACACCGACGGGACCGCCATGCAGGGGGTGGAGTTCCGGCTGGGCCCGGACGGTGAGATCCTGAGCCGGGGCCCGGACCTGTGCCTGGGCTACACCGACCCCGACCTGACGGCCGCGGCCTTCGACGACCAGGGCTGGTATCACACCGGTGACATCGGCGTGCTCGATGCGGACGGCTTCCTCACCATCAGTGATCGCAAGTCCGACTTCATCATTCGCGGCGGCGAGAATATCGGCGCGCTCGAGGTCGAGGAGGTGCTGCTCACGATGCCCGGCGTCGCCGAGGCGGCCGTGGTCGCCGCGCCCGACACGCGCCTGGGTGAACATGTGGCGGCGGTGGTGCGCCTGAAATCCGGACACGAGCTGCCGACCATGGCGCAACTGCGCGACCACTGCGCGGAAAGTGGCCTGACCAAACAGAAATGGCCGGAGGAACTGCACGCCGTCGACGAATTCCCGCGCACGCCCAGCGGCAAGGTGCAGAAGTTCCGACTACGCCAGACCCTGCGGCAGGCAGCCGAGACCGGCAACCGATAGCCGAGGGTCCGGTGCTGCGGCGGCCGTCTCGGGTAGCGTTGCCGTACGCCCGATCTGAGAGGATCCCAGCCAGTGACCACGCCGGACTCGTCGTTACGCCCGGACGACACGCCGTCTGCCCCGTGGGCGGATCGTGCGGCGGACAGGTCCCGCGCGGTGCAGCGGTCGCGGGCCCGCAGCATGGCGCAGGCCGAGACGATCGTCGCCGCGGCGCAGCGGCTCATCCTGACCGTGGGATCGTCCTTCACCACGCAGGACCTGGCGAAGGAGGCGGGCATCGCCCTGCAGACCTTCTACCGCCACTTCGCCGGCAAGGACCAGTTGCTGCTCGCGGTGTTCGAGAACATCGTCGGCGAGTGGACGATCGAGATCGAGCGGGCCGCGCGCGGGCTGCCGGATCCGATCGCGCGCTTGCGTTTCTACATCGTCAGCGCGCTGGATACGCTGCGCGGTGACGTCGGGGACGGGCCGCGATTCGTGACCGCTGAGCATTGGCGGCTGTATCAACTGTTTCCGGACGAGATCGCCCACGCGAACCAGTCCGTTGCCGACCTGATCGAACGCGAATTACGCGCGGCCGAGGCGGCGGGACTGATCCGGCCCCGGGACGCGGCCACGGACAGTTGGCTGGCGATGAAGCTGGTGATGGCGGTATTCCATCACTGCGCGTTCGCCTCGAAACCCGACACGATCGACGACGTCGCCGAATACCTGTGGTCGTTCTGTCTGGCCGCGTTCGGCGGCAGCGCGCCGGACTGAATGCCGCGGTGATCCGAGCGGTGGCGGCAGGGCGCTCGGATCACATCCTGCCGGTCGCGGTGTCGTAGACGTCGTGATCGGCCGCGGCCGTGCCCATTCGAACCAGGAGTTCGGTGGTCAGCGACGGGTCGACCTGGATCGTGATGCTCCAGAGATACAGCCCGAGCAGGATGCCGCGGCTGATCGCGTGCCATGCCTCGTCCCAGGACGGCGCGGGCGCGCCGTATTCGGCGAGTGTGTCCAGGTAGTGCCGCAACAGATCTCGTTCCGAGCGGCGGCGGTCCTCGACCGTGAGGGTGGAGGCGATGTGATAGCCGACATCGAGGTACCACCGGCCGCGTTGCACGAGTTGCCAATCGACCAGGGACGGCCGCCCATCACTGTCGAGGTACAGATTGCCGACGTGCGCGTCGCCGTGAATGACGCACTGCGGAGCCGGCGAGGCCGTCTCGATGGCGACCAGCTGCCGAAATTGGTCGAAAAGTGTTTGTGCGCTGCGTATTTCATCGGGCACGCCCGCGCCGATGGGGCCCTCGTAGTTGTAGGTGATCTCCGCCAGCCCGCGCACGGCGAACAGGTGTGCCAGCCGCGGCGCAAGCCAGGACGGCTCCGAGCGCTGGGTGCGGCCCCAGGTCCGCGCATGCAGTCTGGCGAACTGCGCGAGACTCCGGGCGGCCTGCTCCGGGGTGTACGTACTGGTGGCATCGAGAAATGTGCCGCCACCGGCGAGAACGTCCTCGGTGATGATGACGCCGTGCCGGGTGTCCGCGCTGATGTCGGCGTAAACGCTGCGCAGCGTGCGGACTCCGGTGTCAGCGGCCATGTCGCGGTAGAAGTACGCCTTGGGCTCGCCGATCTGCCGCGAGACGCGGCCGATGTCGTTGAAATAGCCCTTCACGCACAGATGTGGTGAAAGCCCCTCGGGCACACCGCTTTCGCATTCGATGGTGAAGCACGCGTTGGTCGACACCCGGTCCACCACCGGCCCGGGACGGACCGCGGTGACCTCGACGCCGGGAAACCTCGGGCGCAATGCGGCCGTGAGCCACTCCGGAGACAGCGCCTGATCCAGGGTCTCCGGTACGGCCGCGGTCATGATGTCGTCCCGGATCGATTGTCGCGCATATCAATTCACATCCGTCCGGGTCTGCTGGGCCGCGGTGGCCGTTCGTTCCATGGCGTCCATGCATTGCTGCAGCGCATAGGCGGGATTGAGCTCCAGGGCGGTCGTCGGTTCGTCGTAGTAGAGGATGTGCCCGGCCGGGAAGAAGTACGCCTCGCCCGCTGTCGCGGTCTCCTCGGGCATATCCGTGTTCGGGTAGCTGGCTCGCAGGCTGCCGGTGAAGATGTAGCCGTAGTGCGGGCATGTGCACACCCCGCCCGGCATTCCGCCCACCCGGTACAGCTCCGTGCAGTCGAGTGGGCTGTCGACTGTGGTGAAGCCGACCTCCATATCGCCCCATTGCACGGACCTGAACGCGGAGCCGGCATTCGGCCAGCGCCCGCCGCCTCCGGCGGGCAGATCTCGCGGGTTTGCATGTGGCAACGGATTGCCTCCGATTTCGATATGCGCGCTCGATGGTCGCGCGGGACGGTCAGGGGGTTCGCGGGCATCGCCGGTACCGGTCCTGGCGAGCTGGCGGTTGCCGATGTGCCGCCGCTCGGCGGCGGCTGATGTCGTGGCGTGTACCACCGATGCGAAACGGAATTCTACATAAAAGGTATTGTCGTTCTGCTAACTGGTAGAACCATACTCTAGTTGATGTGGTGGCCGTAGGTTGCCGTTTTCGACCGGCCAGATGGCGATGTTCGCCTAGAGGTAGAATCGGATATAGCAATTCCGATAATCTGATTCTGATGAGTGCGATGGGACGACCAGAGCGGCATCGTGGAGGTTCTGGGTGGCCATCCCGATGGACCGAGGGCGACGGGAGATGATCGAGAAATGACCACCGCGGATTCCGACCACATGGTGTGGTCGGTGGACGGACTGCTTGGGCTGTTCGATGTGGCGCCGACCGGCGAGGATCGGTTCACGGGTGACACCGGACTGGTCGGCGAGGACGACCGTCAGGTCGTCGAGGGAACCCAGGTGCTCGCGCAGGCGATCGTCGTCGCCGCGAAACGGTTCGCGGGCAAGGCGATTCGCTCGGCGTACGCGGTGTTCGCGCGCGCGGTCCTGGTCGGCGAGCCGGTCGAGTTCACCATCGACGTCGTCCACGAGGGACGGTCGACGGCCACCGCGGTCGTCACCGCGCGGCAGCACGGCAAATCCTGCGTCACCGTGACGATCCTCGCCGATGTCCCGTCCGACGACGTCATCCGCCATCACGCGGCGCGCCCGGATGTCGGCTCGCCCGCCGAGGCGGTCTTCACATCGATGCCGATGACCGGGCGCGAAGTGCGGCTCGTCGGTGTGCGGGACGTCAACAGCCCCGACGAGGTCGGGCCGCCGGAACTGCATGCCTGGCTGCACTACGATCCCATCCCCGCCCGGGACGATCTGGCCAAGGCGCTGCTGGCCCACTTCACCGGACACCTGGCGATCTCGACGACGATGCGTGCGCATCCCGGAATCGGTACCGCCCAAGCGCATCTCACCGTGTCCACCGCGCCGATGACCGTCGCCGTCAGCTTCCACGAGCCGGTTTCCTGGGATGGCTGGCTGCTCTACACGCACGAGAGCACCCAGGTCGGTGCGGGCATGTCCTACGTCCGCGGCACGGTGCACACCGAGCAGGGCGAACTGATCGCCTCGTTCACCCAGGAGGGCCTGATCCGCCCGCTGCGCCGGACCGACACCTCCATCGAGGAGCGGTCACGCCTGTAGCCCCTTCGGGTGTGCCGAGCCGGAATCGGTTGGCGCACCGATGAAATGCACATCCGCGAACATCTCTCGGATCTTGCGGCGTTGCAGCTTTCCGGATTCGGTACGGGGGAAGTCGCGCAGGAATCCGTACCGATGCGGTCGCTTGCCGGCGGCGAGCACGTCCTCGCAGTAACCGCGCAGTTCCCGGACCACGGTCCAATTCGGTGCGGAGGCCGCGGTCTGGATCACCGCGAGGACGCTGCGGCCGTGTTCGCCGTCCGGGACGTCCACCACCGCGGCGTCGGACACGGCCGGATGCAGCATCAGGTACTGCTCGATCTCGGCGGGGTAGATGGGCACGCCGCCGGAGATGATCACATCGGCGCGCCGATCGAGCAGGAATATGTAGCCGTCATCGGTCAGATAACCGTAATCGCCCGCTGTGACGAGGTTTCCGCGGCGGATCGCCGCCGTCCGATCCGCCGCGTTCTGATAGTCGAAATACGGTGGGCGCCGGTCGGTTCCGAAGTAGATCGTTCCGGGCTCGCCCGCGGGCAACTCGTTGCCGTCGTCGTCGACGACCGTAACGGTGGTGCCGGGCAACGGTTTTCCGACGGTTCCGGGTCTGTCGATCCATTCCTGCGGGCTCACTCGCGAGACCCATCCCTCGAGCGATCCGAAGTACTCCCAGACGATCGGCCCGAGCCAGTTCAGCATCATCTGCTTGATGAGCGGCGGGCACGGCGCACCGCCGTGGATCACGAATTCCAGACTGGACAGGTCGTACCGCGCGCACGTCTCGTCGGACAGCCGCAGCAGGCGGTGGAACTGGGTCGGGACCAGGTGTGTGTTCGTCACCTCGTAGCGTTCGACAGCACGCAGGAACCGCTCCGCGTCGAAGCTCTCCTCGATGACGATGGTGTGGCCGAAATGCAGGAAGCAGATCGCGAAACCGCCGGTCGCGGGATGATGCAGCGGCATGCAGGCCAGGTGTACGCCGTGCCCCACCTTGGTGCCGTAGTCGCGGAACAGCGGCATCACATGGCGCGTGACGACCTCCTCCGGGCACCGCGGCGGGGTATGCCATTTCACGCCTTTCGGCTTGCCGGTCGTGCCGGAGGTGTAGCTGATGAAGCTGCCCGAGACGCGGTCGGGGGGAGCCTCGATCGGCTTTCCCGCGAGGAGCGATTCGTAGGGCGACCACCCTTCAGCCGCAACGCCTTTCACGTATCGATGGGCGGGAAGCGGGCCCTCGGCCAAGTCCGCCGCGCGGTCGGGCTCCACGACGAGTATGGCCGCCCCGCTGTCCCGCACGATCTCCGCGATCTCGGCGGACGTCGAATGCCGGTCGATCGGAACGAAATACATCCCCACCTGCGCGGTCGCCAGCGTGAGTTCGAAGTACTCGGGGTTGTTGCCGACCGCGGCGGCGACCACGTCTCCGACCACCAGTCCCAGATCGCGCAGGCCGTGCGAGAGGGCGTTCACCCGGTCGGCCAGCTCACCGAAGGACACGGTCGGCCCGCCCGAGACGATCAGCGCGGCCCGGTCCCTGTGGTGACGGGCGAACTGATAGAACCCGCTTCGATCATGGATGGGAACTGCGCCGCCGCTCGTGACCATCGAACCTTCTTTCATGCGCGCTGGAGCCCGGAGCAGGTCGATGCCGTGGCCGCACCAGCGAGACCATCACTCTCGTCGATAGTAGAACTACACTCTCGTCTCGGCGGTATTTTCGCCCAACCGAGATATGCCTGGCGGCGGTTCTACGAGCTCGTCATCTCACGCGGGCGACCGGCTGGCACCGACTCCATCGATGAGGTGTTCGACCAGTGTGACCAGGACGGCCTTGCTCGAGGTCCGGTCGCGGGCATCGCACAGCAGAACCGGTATGTGCGGGTCGAGGTCCAACGCCTCGTGAACTTCGCCGGGCGTGTAACGGGGCGCGTTGTCGAAACAGTTGACCGCCACGACGAACGCCAGAGCGCGTCGTTCGAAGAAGTCGATCGCCGCGAACGCCGACTCCAATCGTCTGGTGTCGGCCAGGACGATCGCGCCCAGGGCGCCACGGGCCAGTTCGTCCCACAGAAACCAGAACCGGTCCTGGCCGGGAGTGCCGAACAGGTAGAGCACCAGGGCGTCGTCGATGGTTATCCGGCCGAAGTCCAGCGCCACCGTGGTCGTGGTTTTCGCTTCTATTCCGCTCAGATCGTCCACGCCCGTGGACATTTCGGTGATGAGTTCTTCGGTGCGCAGCGGAACGATCTCGCTGATCGCGGCCACCATGGTGGTCTTGCCGACGCCGAATCCACCCGCGACCAGGATCTTCACGGATGCCGCGATCGGCTGGTTCATCTCGGAGTCTGCTGACGCGCCGTGGTAGCCAGCATGTTGCCTACCCGCTGGACGGTCATATTCATCTCGTAGGCGACCATCCCGAGTTTCGCGTCGTCACCGGCTTGCAGCGCCAGGCAGGCGTGGCTGCCGGCGGCGGTCACGAACAACACGGCCCGGTCCAGTTCGATGACGGCCTGCCGCACGCCGCCACCGTCGAACCGCGCTCCGGCGCTGCGGGCAAGGCCGTACAGGGTGGCGGACATTGCTCCGAAATGTTCGGCGTCCTCTCTGCTCATCGATGAGGATCGGCCGAGCACGAGTCCATCGGTGGAATGCACCACCGCGTACAGAGCGCCCGGCAGCCGGTCGATGAGATCGTCCAGCAACCAGTTCAGGTCGGTGGGATTCGGTGTGCGCAAGGTTGTTTCTCCCGTTCAGAATTGTGTTGGCCGGTAATCGAAGCCGCCGGAATCGTCTCGCCGCCCCTGTCTGGTCCCGTCCTCGATCGCGGACATCAGATCGCGTGCCTGCTCCGCGGTTCTGGACGACGGATCGGGGGTGTCGAATGTGTCTCGCTCCCTTGCCAATTCGGGTGCCAGACTGGCCTGCCGACGGCGGCGGGGCAGTGCCGGTCGATTGTCGGCGGAGGCGGGATGACGGGCTTGCGCCGGTTGCTCACGCGCCGGATCGACGGTTCGCCCGGGTGCCGCACGGTGAGGAATCCTCGAGGGCGGCTGCGGCTGCGAGGACTCGGACCGGCCGCCGGGCATGTTCGACGGTTCGGATAGTGCGGGCGAGGAAACCTGTGCGTGTTCGGGCTCGGCCTGCCACCCACCGGTGCTCGTGACAGGTGCGGCAACGGTGAGCTTTGATGGTATGACGACGATGGCGCGGACACCGCCGTACTCGGATTCGGCCAGTCGCACCGAGATCTCGTTACGGCGCGCCAGCTGCGACACCACGAATATGCCAAGCCGCGAATCCTCCGACAGGCTGGCGAGGCCGAAGTCCGGCGGCTCGAGCAACATGGCGTTGATCCTGGCCAGTTCGGCCGCGGGCATGCCCACTCCTTGGTCGACGACCTCCAGTGCCACGCCTTTGCCGACGATATTCCCGCGCACCTCCACTCGCGACTGCGGTGGCGAGAAGCTGGCGGCGTTGTCGATGAGCTCGGCCAGCAGATGCACCAGGTCGGCTACGGAGGTACCGGCTACCGTGATCTCGGGAAGCCGTGCGATACCGACGCGACTGAAATCGACCGTCTCGCTGATGCCGCTGCGGACGATATCGACGAGCTGAACCGGATTGCGCCATCCCCGGCCGGGTTCCCCACCCGCGAGAATGATCAGATTCTCGGCATTGCGCCGCTCCCGGGTGGCCAGGTGGTCCAGGCGGAAGAAGATGTCGAGCAACGCCGGATCCTCCTGACCGGACTCGGCCTTGTCGAGAATCTCGAGCTGGCGATGCATCACCACCTGACTGCGGTGCGCGATGTTCAGGAAGACGGTCCGGACCCCTTCTCTGGTGCGCGCCTCGGTGACGGCGGCCGAAATCGCCGCCGTCTGAGCCTGATCGAACGCGTCGGCGACCTGACCGATCTCGTCGCTGCCCAAGTCCAGGGGCTCGGACTCCAGGCTCGCCTCGATGGCCTGTCCGGCTCTCAGTCCCTGCATGATGTGCGGCAGCCGCTCGGTCGCCATCGACAATGTCCGGTCACGCAGTCGCCTCAGACGAGCGATGATTCGGTTCGCCAGCAACAGGGATATGCCGAACGCCGCCAACGACGCGAGCACGAGGGCGGCTCCGACGGTCAGCGCGTTACGCGCGTTGCGGTCCCCGGCCTGCGCGGCGAGATCGTCCGCATGCCGCATCTGGCCGTCCCAGAGTCCCTGAAGCGCGTTGTTCACCTGATTCGCGGTGTTCTGCCAATCCGCCACGGTGAAGGACATGGGCGCCGGATCGGTCCCGGTCTTGTTGCGCTGCACCGTTATCGGATCGAGCGCTCGGGTCATGAAGGTGTTCTCCATCGAGGCGAGTCGCAGCCAGGCGGGGCTCTTGGTGACCGCCGCGACCGCGTCGGATCCGGACGCCAGCGACTCGACAGCGGTTCGATAGCCGCCGACCAGCCGGGAGTACTCGACGGCCAGTTCGGGGGGCAGCGTCGCGTCGTTCGCCGGCACCAGTGCCAGTGCGGTACTGCGCGAGAGCATCTCCGAAGCCGATGCGAGCTGCAACGCGGTGCGCACCGCCAATGCCACCGCGGGTGTCGGCGCGTCCGCCTCGACGATCCCGATCCCGACCGAGAGCGCGTCGAGAAAGTGACCGTAGAAGGCGTAGGCGTCCGGTACGGACATCGTGCCGCCGTCGATTTCGGCACGGACCTTGGGCAACTGGGCGTAGAGGGTCCGGAATCCGCCCACATTGCCGGTGACCTCGGTGTGGCCCGCCTTGTCCATCTCCACGTTGGCCGTGCCGAGAGCGTTCAACGACGCGTCGAGGCGCGTTCGTGCCGTGCGAATCGGTTGCGAGTCGCCGCCACTGGCCACGAGCCGGCCGACGGAATACTGCCGCTCCAGTTGTGCGCTGGTCACGAACTCGCTCGTCTGAGAAGTCGATGCCGCGAGTATTCGTGCCCAGTCTCGCGCATGCCTGCCCTGTGTCATGACATAACCGGCCCCGCCCACGCCGATGATCAGCAGTACCACACTGGGAACGAGCGCGACGGCAAGAATGCGAGTCCGGACACCGAATCTCGGTCGAAACATTGGCACAGCATAACGTCGGCCGGGAATCAGTCCAGAGAATACGGAATTTTTCTGGGGAAATTCACAGCGGTTTATGGTGTTAATTAAATGGTGTGGCCGTGCCGCTGCCCGATGAATTCCAACAGAAATAGACGGCGCTCGAATATGACGCGCCGCCTGCTGTTCGATCGGTGACCGTGGGTGAATCTTCTGTTGTGTTACGTGTGTTCGGGCGCACCGGTTCGGGCGCGCCCGAGCAAATCCGGCGTCTCCTTACTCCGAGGATGATTTCGGGATGTCAGCGGATCCGTCGGTGGTGACGCTGCTCGCCGGTTCGCCGGCGAGCACGGCTCCGCCGGTGGTGGGTGTGCGACCGTGTCGAAGCAGCAGCGCGAAAGCCAGTCCGATCACCGCGGCCGCCGTGGCGAACCAGAAGCAGGTGGTGTAGCCGCTGTCGGCGAAGACCTGCGGAATGGTCTGGGCGACCGCGCGACTCATGACGTCGATATGTGCCCGCACGGGACTGTTGTCGAGCAGCGCCGCGGCTACCGAGAGGGTGATTCCGGAGCCCAGAGCTGTTGCGATGCCGAACATTCCGGCGGTGATGCCCTGCTGATCCTCGGGTACGGCATCGACGAGCAGGATGGGCGCGGACGCGTAGAAGAATCCGAACCCGATGCCCATCACGGCGCTGAGCGCCGCGTAGGTACCCCAGTCGTAGGGCGCCAGAGCGAAGGCCACGCCGACGCCGATCATGACCGCCAGGGACGCGATCGCGGGGATCCGGGCGCCGATGCGGCGTGCCAGGATCGCGGCCAGGGGACCGCAGATCATGGCCACCACGGTGTTGAACAGGCTGATGTGCGCCGCGAATTGCAGGAGGCTGAAGCCGTTACCGTAGGTATAGCCGGGGTCGAAGAATATCTTCACCGCCGACATCGGCAGGTTGATTCCGGCGCTCTGGTGTGCTTGCGCGACCACTTCCTGTGCGACCGTCTCCTGCAAATCGTGTGCGCCGGGGGTTTGTGTCATATAGCCCATCGCATAGGACTGGTAGGTCAGCATGACTATTCCGAACAGCGCCATCAACATGACGATCCCGACTCGGGGATTCAGCAGAATTTTCAAGTCGATCAGCGGGGTGCGCAGGCGTGATTCGACAACGAAGAACAATGCGGCCAGCACTATCCCCGCGATCAGCCAGGCGAGCGTGGTCGCGCGGCCCCATCCCCAATCCTGGCCCTTGTCCACGTAGATCAATATCAGGGCGACACCGCCCGACAGGAGAATTACGCCGAGAGGGTCGATGCGTTCCTGCACTCGCACCTTGGTCTCCGGGACCAGGAAGATGACGATCGGTGTCATGACGAGTGCGAAGATGGCCAGGAACCAGAACATGGCATGCCAGTCGAAATTGTCCACCAGCACCCCGCCGATGACGGGGGCCAGGATGCCCGAGAAACCCACTCCGGCGGCGGTGATGCCCAAGCCCAGCGGAACATATTTGCGCGGCAACAGATCTCGGACCAGGCCGTAGGCGAGGATCTGTGTGGGCAGGGCCAGTGCGGACAGACCGCGTCCGATCAGGAACAGGGTCCAGTCGTCGGTCATCGCGCAGATCAGGCACCCGATGACGAAGAAGATGCCGGCGCCCACGAAGATGCGTTTCTTACCCCAGACATCGCCCATCTTGCCCAGCAGCGGCATCGCGGCCCCGCCCGCCAGGCTGACGATGATGACGGTCCAGTTGAGGTTGGCGCCCACGGTGGGAAACGACTTCGAAATCTTCTGCAGGGCGGCGGATACCATGACGAACTGGAGCGGGGTGACCTCGGTGTACAGCACGATGATCGCGAGTACGGCGAAAATTCGCACACGCGAAGTTCCGTCCATCCTTCCGGTATCCGACTCCTGTCCATCCGGCGGGAGAGTTTCGGGAATTGTGGACATGGCACTCCTGACAAGCAGCGCTGATCGACAGAATCGGTGCGGATGATGAATGAGGTAAGTCCCACTGCAGCAAAGGGATTCAGAATTCGCGGGGTTTGCCGGGGTGCTACAGTAAGCCCTTACGTCAGATGCACGATACACCGCCGGGCCCTGTAACGTAAGCACTTACGGTAATGCTGTCGAACATCTGACGTGCGTGGCTGGGAACGTCCCGACAGGGGCAGGAGCACCGGCGGGCGGTGCGGTGGCGGCGCAGCGGCCTCCGGGCTGCGAGGTCCGCCTCGTCGCGATGGCTAACATGTGCAGTAGTGGCGGCGGATGGGAAGGGTGATCGTGGGGCGACCGGCGAGCGAGATTCGTACACCGAGGCGTCGTCGTCGCCCACGCGGCTCGATCTCCGCGGAAGAAATCGTGAACGGAGCGTATGCTCTCGCGGCCGAGATATCGGTCGACAAGCTCAGCATGCCATTGCTCGCCAGGAAACTGGATGTCGGCGTGATGAGCATGTACAACTACTTCGGCAGTAAAGACGAAATCCTCGAAGCGATGCGAAAACGCGCGCTGGAGCAGTACGAGATCGCTATGCCGTTCACCGGCGAGGGCGAATGGCACGAATCCTTGCGCGAGCATTTCATAGTCATGCGCGACCTGTTCCGGGAGAATCCGGTGCTGTGCGATCTGCTCGCCGTGGGCACCAGCATCGCGCCGAACTTCTATCACGTCGTGGGCGAACGGATCGAAGCGATCGTCGCCACGCTGGTCGACGCGGGCTTCACCGCGGACGACGCGCTGAAGACGTATCAGTCACTCGCACTGCACAGTCGCGGTTTCGCGGTACTCGAGCGGATAGCGCATCTGGACGCGGAATCGCCATTGCCGGAACGGTCCACAGTCGCGATAGACGCCGACGCGATGCCGATTCTGGCCGGCTTGGTCGAAGGGGGCCGCTCCCTCGATCTCGTGCAGGACGGTCTGTTCGAGTTGGGTCTGGACGCGTTGATCGACCGTGCGCGGCGGAGATTGGCCGCCACGGCCGACCACTAGGACCGGGCCGAGCCGACGTTCGCCGACTCACCGGCCGGTGACTTCCTTGACCCGGACGGGCAGGTGGCTGTATCCCCACTGGAAACTGGACGGATTGCGGACCGCCGCATCGGCGTCGATCTCGTAATCCGTTACGCGGGAAAGGAACTCCTGCACAATGATTCGCGCCTCCAGACGTGCGAGGTGGATGCCGACACAGAAGTGCTGGCCGCGGCCGAACGCGAGCGTCCGGGGGATGTCGCGATTCCAGATGAACCGGTCGGCGTCCCGGAACTCACGGGGGTCGCGGTTGGCGGACTGCGTCAGATAGATCACTCGCTGTCCGGGCCGGATCACTTGACCCGCGATGGAGGTCTCGACGCGGGCGGTTCGTCCGAACCATTGCGCCGGGCCGCAGAAGCGCAGCATTTCCTCCACCGCCGGTCCGGCATTGGTGTCGAGGTCGGCGCGCACCTGCGCGAGCTGCTCGGGCCGGCGTGCCAGCTCCCACAAACCGTGGCCGACGACCTTGGGCAGCGTCTCCGTCCCGCCGACGAGTACGCACGTGAGGTTCCCGGCGATTTCGAGGTCGGACAGTTCCCGGCCGTCGACTCGCAGGTCGAGCATGCCGTCGACGAGATGCCAGCTCCCGTCGGGCCCCTCCTGTCGGCGGGCGGCGACCAGGGGGCGAATGAATTCCAGCATCTTCATCTGCAATTCGCGGTCCCGGGCGAAACCGTGGCCGTCCTCGTCGGTCGCGGTGACGGCATTGATGGTGTCCAGGACCTCGCGCGCCTGACCCAGGGGAATGTGGAACAGATGACAGATGGTCGATACCGAGATCATGCCGCCGAACTCGTGGACCAGGTCGAACTCTCCCTCGGCCAGCAGCCGGTCCAGCCTGCGGCGCACCAGTTCCCGGACGAAGGGTTCGAGTTTGCGCACGGCACCGGGCCGCAACTGCTTGGTATGCGCCTGCCGGATCTGTTCGTACACCGGTGCGCCGAACTGGAGATGCGTCGCGAGAAAGGGAGCGGTCGGCGGATCGGTCGTGGCGCCGTTGTTGCGGTTCAGCAGATCCGCGCGGTTGATGACGCTGCCCTCGTTCGTGACGAAGACGTTGTCTCCCACCGTGAGAAAGTCCCACGCGTCCTGGAATCGCGACAGCACGAACATGTCGTAGGCCTCGATATAGTAGACCGGGTAGCGCTCGCGGAGGATTTCATAGAATGGCAGGGGATTTCGCATCTCCTCCTTGCCGAACGGATCGTAGACGAATTCGTCGACCGCTGAGCTCACCGTGGTTGTTCCTCTCCTCGGACTACGCCGACCCCACAAGCTTGTGGCCCACCGGCACGATTAGTCCAACAACCACCGCGACAACCGATGGTTATGACCGCAGGAACATCGGTCGTGCCATTCGCTGGGCGTACGCTCTGGACAGTGCGACGACCGGACGGTGCGACGCATGCCGTGTCTTCCCGAGGTGAACAGGTGTCCGCAATTCAGCAATCTCCGATCACGACCGCCGAAGACCTCGACCGTGCGATGGACGCGCTCGACGACCTCATCGAGGCCGGGGTCGAGCTACCGGCGCTGATCGACAGGTGCGCAACGATTTTCGGGTGTCGCGTCGGGGTGGATACCCCGCACGGCACGTCGATCGCCGCATCCCCGGAGAAAGAGCCCATCGCGCAATCGGCGCCGCGGATGAGCCACCACCGGACCCTGCTGGACGGAACATCGGTCTGGATGGCCCCGGCTCGGGACGAGAGGTATCCGGCCGCACTCGACGGCGATGCCGCCGGTCCGCGGCGCGACAGGCTGCTGCGACGGCTCGGCATCGCGGTTCGCGCCACGACCCCGCAGCACGATACGACGCACTCGCGCACCAACGACCTGCGATCCGTCGTCGACCCCTCGCTGTCGGATCAGGACCGGCTCGCCGCCCAGCGTCGGCTCCGGCTCGCCGGAAAGACCGTGACCATGGTCGCTTTGACCGGACCCGACGACGGCACGAGGACGGTGCTCGATCAACTGCGCGCCCGCTCGACCTCGCTGCACCAGCTTCTCGACGACCGCGTGCACATGGTGCTCGCGCGGGACCTCGCGACGTTGAAGGACCTGGATCTCCCGGAGGGCATCAGATGCGCCTACACCCCCGCCTGCCCAATCGAGCAGGCGCCGGAGGCGTGGCGAAAAGCCCGCAGCGCACTGCGTTTCGCCGTGCCGAGCACGCACGCGACCGGGCCGTATCCGCTGGAGGAGGCGGTCGTTCTGAACTCCGCGAGGGTCGGTCCGTACACCATCCTCGCCGAACAACTCACTCCCGATCAGATCGCCCGGGTAGCCGACGTGCAGCGGCTCGACAAGCTGTATCAGGAGACCGGCCCGGAGATGCTGCACACCCTGCTCGCGGTGGCGGCGACGGAGTCGCTGCGGCAGGCGGCGAGAGTCGTTCACATGCACCACAATTCGGTGACCTACCGGGTTCAGCGCGCGGAGCGGATGCTCGGCTTCAGTTGCACCAAACCGTACGGCCGATCGCGCCTGATGTTCGTGCTCACGCTGCACCGCATCCTGCATTCGTGGCGGCACTTCTGACACCGGTCCGCTGGACCGGCGCAGGTCAGCTCGGGGTGGTCGTCGGGAGGAACGAATTCCACGCGTGCACGATCGCGTGGATGAGATCCTGGATCTCCGCCCGCGACTCGTCCTGCTCACGCCAGACCACGCAGTACTCGGCGGGCTCGAAACCCTCGAACGGGACGAGGGTGATCCCGGGGTGGGTGTACCAGCGGGCCACCGAGGCGGTGAACGCGCAGATTCCCAATCCGCTGGCGATGGCGACCAGTGTCTCGTCGATCGTCGTGACGACGCGGGCGCGACCGCGCGGGTGGTACTTGCCGTGGGCGTGGAACGTCGCGCTGGGGGCCGGCACCATGAACATGGTCTCGTCGTCCAAGTCCTGCGGGTACAGCACCTCGCATGTCGCCAGGCGATGTCCCGAGGCCACCGCCACCACCATGGGTTCGGTCCCGAGCCGGTGGAACTTCAAGCCCCGCAGGCTTTTTCCCGGTCCCAGCCAGATCAGGCCGACATCGGATTCACCGCACTCGACGCCCGCGCCGATCTTGGACCAATCGCCGCGCCGCAACTCCAGGGTGGTCTCGGGATGTCCGGCCGAGAACGACTCGATGATCTTTCCGAGCATGTCCTGCCCGGGGGCCAGCCAGAATCCCAGCGTCACCGTGCGGTCGGAGCTGGTCGCGCGCCGGACCGCGTGACGAGCCTCCTGGTCCAGGTCGATGATCTGGCGGGCGTACTCCACCAGCGCCTCGCCCGCGGGCGTCAGCGCGACACCGTCGCGTCGGCGGATGAACAGCCGCGCGTCCAGCTCGCGTTCCAGGCTCGCGATCTGCTTGCTCAACGCGGGCTGGGTGATGAACAAACTCTCCGCGGCGCGGGTGAAATGCAGTTCTTTGGCGGCAACGACGAAATAGCGCAAATCCCTGGAGTTCACCGCGGGACCTCCTGGATCCGATGGGTCGAGCAGATGTTCACAGTATCGCACCGGCCGCGGCGGTCTCCGCGCACGGATCAGGCGCTGCGACCGCCGTCGATACTGATGATCCGCCCGGTGATTCGGCGGCGCTGGGACCGCTCATCATGGCGCCGTCATCAGTTGAGCCGGTTCAGTTGAAGGTCGGTTCCCGGGGCAGGCCCAGTATCCGTTCGGCGATCTGATTGCGTACCACTTCGGAGGTGCCGCCCGCGATGGTCAGGGCCCGCACGAACAATACGCTGGAATACAGCTCCGGGTCACCGTCGAGACCGGCGTCGGCTCCGCCGAGACGCATCAGCAGGTCCGACACTCGTTGCTGATTCTCGCCGAACAGGAGTTTGGCGATGTTGCCTTCGGGACCGGGATCGCCGCCCGCGACCGCGCGCGCGGCGTTGCGAAATGCCAACAGCCGTATGGCTTGTCGTTCGGCGACCAGATGACCGATCTCGCGGCGCAGGCCGGGATCGGCGGGCGGCGCGGCGATGGCGCGGTCGAGCGGTGCGTATTCGTGAGAGCTGCCGCCGATGCCGACTCGTTCGTTGCCCAGGGTCGCGCGGGCGACCGTCCAGCCGTCGTTCACCGCGCCCACCACGTCCTGGTCGGGTACGAAGACATCGTCGAGGAACACCTCGTTGAATGTGGTGCCGCCGGTCATCTCGCGCAGTGGTCGCACGGTCACGCCGGGCGCGTGCATGTCGATCACCAGGACGGTGATGCCCAGGTGTTTGGGCGCGTCCGGATCGGTGCGTACGGTGGCCAGCCCGCGGTCGCACAGGTGCGCGACGCTGGTCCACACCTTCTGGCCGGTGATCCGCCAGCCGCCGTCGGTTCGCGTGGCCCGGGTGGTGATCGAGGCCGCGTCCGAACCGGCGCCCGGCTCGCTGAACAGCTGGCACCAGGCGTGCCGGCCCTCGAGGCTCGGCCACAGCCAGCGCTCGATCTGCTCGCTGTTGCCGTGCCGAACCAGGGTCAGCAGGATCCAATCGCCGATGCCGAGCCGCACCTTGGGCACATCGCGTAGTTCCTGTTCGATGACCAGTTGTTCCACCGGGCCCGCCGCGCGGCCGAAGGGCTCGGGCCAGTGCGGGAAGCCGTAACCGGAGTGGACCAGCAGCGACCGGCGCTCGGCCTTGGGCGTCTCGCGGTACCGCGCGAGGAACTCGCGTGCCTGGTCGCGGTAGGTCTGCGCCTCGGGCGGCAGGTCCAGCGCGGGGGAGCGTTCCACGCCCGCTATCGCCAGCTCGGCCACATCGTGCGCGGCATTGCCGAACGTGGCGCGCAGCGCGTGTGCGCGGCGCAGGTACAGGTGCGCGTTGTGCTCCCAGGTGAATCCGATGCCGCCGTGCACCTGGATATTGCGTTCGGCCACATGCACATACGCGTCCAACGCGATGTCGGCGGCCACCGCCGCCGCGAACCCGGCCTGGGGCCCTCCCTCGGCGGCGGCGCGCGCCGCGTCCCATGCCGCCGCCGTGGCCAGTTCGGTATCGGCCAGCATCTGCGCGCACAGGTGTTTCACCGCTTGAAAGCTGCCGATCGTGCGGCCGAACTGGACGCGCTGCCGGGCGTAGGTCACCGCGTGTTCGGTGCAGGCGCGAGCGCCGCCGACCGCCTCCGCGGCGGCCAGCACCCGGCCCAGCGCCAGTGCCGCGTTTCGTGCGCCCGGCAGCGTCGCCACGGGACGGGCTGCCGTGCAACCGACCCGCACCGACCTGCGTGCGAGGTCCAGTCCTTCGGTTCGGCGGCACTGCACGTCAGGGCCCGGACGCACCACCACCATGTCCTCGCCGACGGCCAGTAGCAGCAGCCCGGCCCCCGCGCCGCCGAGCACCGGGCCGCCGTCGCCGTGGAGGTTCCCCTCGTCGTCGCGATGTAACTCGCCGTGCAGTCCCACCGCCGCGGACACGGTCCCGTCGCACAGGCTCGGTAGCAGCGCCGCTCGATCCGAGGCGGCGGAGTCGATCACCGCGATCGCCAGCGCGGTCGGCAGGAACGCACCCGGCGCGACCACCCGGCCCAACTCCTCGAGCACCACCGCGAGCTCCGGCAACCCGAAACCCTGACCACCGAATTCCTCGCCCACGGCCATCCCCAGCCATCCCAGCTCGACGACGTCCTTCCAGAACGGTGGCTGCGCGACCGTGTCGTCGTCGAGTCCGGCGCGTGCCGCGCCTGCGGCGTCCCGGGCGGTCAGTACGTCCCGTACGGATGCGGCCAATTCCCGGTGCTCGGCGGTGATGGACAGGCTCATGAATTCTCCCGACTCCCAACGGCTCGCACCGGTGAGCGACAACCGGATCGCTTCAACCCAACTACTTGGTTGACTATCGAATGTACACGTCGGCCGCGCTCTACCGGGTGCCGATCGAGGTCGTGCCCTGGGGTAGCAGAATCTCGCAATGCGTTGTGGGTGGTGCGAACTCACCCCCACGTGGGTCGCCGCTCGTCGCGGTGCAGCGCGGACGCATCCGCGAGGTCCTCGTTCGGCTTTCGGTGGACCGGCCGGGACGAAATCCGCCGAACTGAACGGACTGTGACGACCGCGCTGGATTACCAGGCGATCGATGTCGACAACCACTACTGCGAGCCGTTGGACGCGTTCACTCGGCATCTGGACCGCAAGTTCCGCCGCCGCGGGGTGCAGATCGTGCGGGACGGCAAGCGCCACACCGCGATCATCGGCGATCGGGTGAACCGGTTCATTCCGAATCCGACCTTCGATCCGATCATCGTGCCGGGCTCTCTGGACCTGATGTTTCGCGGGCAAGTGCCCGAGGGGGTGGATCCGGCGACCGATTTGGTCCAACCGGGGGGTGGTGGGGTAATCTCGTCGAGCACCGCGAAAGCGGAAGCCACGGGCTGTGGCGCAGCTTGGTAGCGCACCTGACTGGGGGTCAGGTGGTCGCAGGTTCAAATCCTGTCAGCCCGACCAGGTCAGAGGGGGTTTCCGCTCCTTGGAAACCCTACTCGGCACGATCACTGTGCCAAGAGTGTGCCAACGCCCGGGGAGCGGGTTTCTACAGGTCACTCGAACAACGCGGCTCCGGCCGCCTTCAGGTCCTCGGGCTGCGCGTCGGAATAGATGCCCAGCGAGACCGCTGGATCGTGCCCGTGCCAGGCTGCGACGATGTGCACGGGGATGTGCAGTGCCAACATGAGCGAGACCGACGTGTTCCGCAGTCCCTTCAGCTGGATACGACGGAGCCCGGCTTGCTTGCGGATCCGATGGAACTCGTCGCTGTACCATTCGGGGCGGACCGGCGTTCCGTCCTCGTGCACCGCGATCAGACGATCGTCGGACCATGGTATGTCCAATGCCAAACATTCGGACTTCTGCCTAGTCTTCAATGCATGCAGCGCGTCTGCCAGATCAGCCGGCGGCGGCAAGTCGCGACGGCTGCGCTTGGATTTCGGCGAGTTCTCCTCGGTCTCCGTGCCGACCGAGACGCGGCCGCGCCGCACCTTCAGAGCCTCATCGGAGAATCTGGTCCATCGCATCCCGAGCACTTCCGACCGCCGCGCGCCATAGGTGGACAGCAGCCAGCACGCATGCAGGCGGTGCGCCGCTGCCGCTTCGCGGAACCGCTGGACCTCTGCGACGGACCACGACTTTGCCGCCTCGGCCGCGTCGTCATCCTCGGGAATCTCGTCGGTGGGCCGTTCCACGAGCGCGATCACGTTGCGGGGCAACGTCCCCTGATCCACATAGCTTTGAACGACCGAGCTGAATGCGGTCAGGGTGGAGCGGACAGTAACGGGCTTGACGCCGCGCGATACGGATTCGGGTCGTGGAGCCTGGGACAGCACGTAGACCGCGCGCCGGGGTCGGGTGACACGACCGGCCCGAATCAGTCCGGACAGGCTGGTATGAACGTCGCTATCGGGGAATTCGGCCTTGATCGCTGACGCTGCCACGCCTTGGGGATGGCGGCCGACGAAGTCCGCGATCCGGGACGAGAGCGAGTCGGCGCGGTAGTGACGGTGATCGCCCCGCCCGGAATCCAGCATCCATTCCACGAGTTCGTCACCATCAGCTTTGGTCAGCTCGCGCAGCTTCTTGCCGCCCAAGAGCCGACAGACCGGCTTGAGGTCGTTTTGGTAGCCGAGCAGGGTGATTCGGCGAATGCCGCGCCGCCCCTTCAGCCATTCGGTGATGGCTTCATCGACGGTGAGGTCCACACGGCGCACGTACCGGTCTTCGGCGACCTCGGTCGTGATCCGGCGGTACTCGCGCCGCGCTTCGGACAGCGTCCGGTAGGTGAATCGCTGCCGGTCGCGAGTGCCGTCTGATTTGGTTCCGATGTCGACCTGAAACGTGTAGGTCACTGTACCGTTTCTTGCGGTGCGTTTGTCGATCGGTTCGGCGCGGCGGCTCTTCTTGACTGACGTTTCTTTGTCAGGCATGTCGGCGTAACTCCTTGTCTAGATTGCTGATTCGTGGCCTCCCGCAGCGGTGGCAGAGTCACCGATAGGCAGGTGCGGTGTGGTGCCTCGACATCACGGGGGGCGGGGAGTTGCGTAGTGGATTTGGACTCGCCTCAGGGGCGCCCCAAGTGTGGTTTCGAGCGACGCGCGGCCCGCGGCGAACAGAGTCGAAAGAGAATTTGTGCGCGCTTGTTCACAGCACTACGTGCACAGATCGGTAGACATCCGGAAGTATCGAGGCTTGTGAATCCTCCGGCTCCCATACTGTTTTCTGCATGCGGAGTGATCGTTTTCTCGTTGTCGGATATTCAATGCAACAGCGCCGTGAATGTGAACGAAGCACCGCATGTCGCCTTGAATTCGACTGGTGGGTTCGTGTGCAGAAATGGTGAGCACCGAATATGTGGGAGGTGTTGGATGCCACGGCCCTAGAGGTTGTGAGCGCCGGTGGAAGGAGCTGTTTGACGGGGCAGCCGCGGTTGTCGTCAGGCGGTGTCGCACTGCGGATCGGTCTGCAGTTGAAGTCTGTGCCGCAGCCACGGGGCGGGGATGCGGAACCGGCTGCGGATCCGAATAGCTGGCATCTCACCCGAATTGACTGCCGCGTAGGCGGTGGAACGACCGATCCCGAGGAGGCGAGCTGCCGTGGAGACGGAGACAGTCGGCTCGTCCATGAGACGCTTCAGCATGTCTTCAACGTCTTCACTCATGTATTAATGGTGATGTACGTTCACAGACTTATCCATCGTCGTTAGTGTTGGAAAAATGGTGCGAAACAGATCCATCCTGAGAAGCCCTCTAGAGGTTGTTCACCCACTCGCGACGCGCGGTGAGATCTCATTCGTCGACTGGTTGCCACCAGCGGTCACCAGGGAAGTATCAAAGAAAACGGACCGGGTAACGCATGATGCGGGGCTGCCCGGACATCGGTCGGTCGTTCAGCTCGAAGGCTGGCCATTCCAGTTCGAGGTGCGGGTGGTTGAAACGTGTGGTCGCCCGCCTCAGATCGTGGATCTGCGTATCTACGCGCCAGGCGGGTTCGGCGATGTGGTGATCACCAACTCTGATCTGAAGGCCGTTCCACTGGCACGCATCGCTGCCGCGGCTGGCTCTGGGGTGTTGACTTCCCTGCACGATGTGCGGGCAGTGCCCGATCGATTGGCTGCTCCCGAGGAACACACGGCTGCAAGCGAATCGGGTCACAAGCAGTCGCGTGGTCGCGGGCGGCCACGGAAGCTTACCGACGAGTTCTTGCGTCGGGTTGCCGAGTATGCCCGGGAAGGTCGTCTGCATGGTTATCCGATCAACCGATATGTCGCGGCGTGTATCGAGCCTGAACCGAAGAAGCGCGCCCGTCCCGAAACTGTGCGATCGTGGCTTGCGAAGGCACGAGAGAGGCAGTTTCTGATCCCGGGTGAACTCCTCGGAAAGCCGAGATCTGAACTCGCATAACAGGGTCAGGTCCTGCTCGAGATCATCTGTTGTGTAGCTGGCTCGCACGGCATGTCGAAACCGATCGTCCGCGAGCGGCGAATCACCGAACGTTGACCCGAGCGCATGTCAGACAACTCAGCGGCCGTGCTCGGCGTCACCGCTGCTGCGCAGAAACGGGGCAAGCCGACCGCTCAACTCTTGTGCGTTGCACATCACCACGCTGCGAAGGATCCCACTCTGCACACCGGATGCCAGGAAGAACTCCAGCCAACCGTGTTGTTCTCCGGTCCGCCATAGCCCGCGGTCGCCATAGGCCACCACGATGACGGTATCGAGGGTCATTCACGTTGCGTTGGACCGGTATTGACCCCTTTGCAAGCTTCGGCGGGTTACTTGGCCATCACCGGTGGCACAGTTCCTGGACCGCCCCGGGTTTGCTGGAGACCTGACTTCCTGTCTCACGCCGCTTGCGGGTACTCCCGAGCCGGGCCTTGCCAGAAGACTTGCTCGAACTCTATCGGTGGACGGTAATCACACCAGGAATGAAGCCGTTCATGATTGTACCAGTAAATCCAATCAGCCGTCGCGCGAACGACTTCCGCGGTACTGTTCCATGCGTCCTGCTGGTTGACGACCTCTTTCTTGTAGAGTGCGTTCACCGATTCCGAGAGGGCGTTATCATAGGAATCCCCTGTCCGGCCTACGGATTGGGCGATCCCGGCGTCGGTGAGCCGTTGCGCGTAGCGAATCGACATATATTGCACGCCGCGATCACCATGATGGACAAGCGTTTTGCTCAGTTTCTGTTTCCGCGACCACAACGCCATCTCCAGTGCATCGAGGGCGAGTTCGGCCCGCAACGTGTCCGACACCTGCCAGCCCACGATCGCGCGGGAAAACACGTCGGTGACGAACGCGGCATAACAGAACCCGTCACCAGCCAACGGGACATATGTTATGTCGGCCACCCACAGCTGGTTCGGTGCTGGAGCACGAAACTCTCTGTCCACCAAGTCTTTCGGCCGACTCTGCGCATCACCGGGGACAGTGGTGCGAGGCCGGCGGCGGGTGGCCACGAGCCCGGTCATGCCGTGTTTGCGCATCAGCCGCTCGACGGTGCACCGCGCTACCTTCACACCATCACGCAACAGTTCTTTCCACACTTTCTTGGCTCCGTACATGCCGCAGCCCTTCTTGGCGCGTACCCGGCGGATCTCGCCCATGATCTGTTCGTCACGCACACTGCGCGCCGACGGCGCCTTTTCCCGTTTCTTCGCTGCGTAATACGTCGACGCCGGGAAACCGGCCTCCGCGCACAGCGGTTCGACGTCGAACCGGTCACGATGGGCGTCGATGAAGGTCACCATTTCGGTGGTGGAGAGTCGAGTTTCTTCGCGAAAAAAGAGGCCGCCACCTTCAATATCGCGTTGGCCCGCTCGACTTCCCGCAGCCGCGCCTCCAATTCCTTGATACGCGCATCCTTATCCACCGGCACCGCGCCGGCGGGCTCACCGCCGGCACCGCCACCGGGCCGATGCACCTGCTGGTCCTGACGCACCCAGTTACGCAAGGCTTCCTTGTGAATCCCCAGATCGCGTGCCACCCGTGCGATCGCTCCACGCCCCTGACCCATCTCACGCTCGAGCTCACGAACCATCTCGACCGTGCGTTCCCGCAGCTCAGCCAGGTACTTCCTCTGACCACCCATACCGTTGATCCTCTCCAGATCCAACGGTCTCCAACAAACCCGGGGTGATCCAATCAGCCCGAAAATCATCCCGTGGACCGAAGACCGCATGAACGCGATCTGGACAGCACTGCCCGACCGCAACAAGATCGTCGTCCCGCTGGCTGCGGGCTGCGGCATGCGGATGGGGGAGATTCTGGCATTCTCACCGGATGATATCCGCCGCAAAGAAGGCGTCTTCGTCGTGCAGCGGCAGATCCGACGGTTGAAGGGTGGGTGCGTGTTTTCCCCGCCCAAAGGGGGCAAGACACGCATCGTTCCGATGGCCGAGGACATCCTCGACGAGATCGACACCTACCTGGAAACGTTCGAACCGGTCACCATCACACTGCCCTGGCGCGTCCTGGACGGCCGCCCGGTGACCGCGCGCGTGTTGATCTCACGCCCAGATAATCCGCAGCCGATGTACGGCTACCTGTTCCTGCAAACAGTGTGGGCCGCCGCGTTCCGCCGCGCCGAACTGACCAAACGCGACCGCGTCGACGGCATGCACGCGCTACGGCACTACTACGCATCATCCTGCCTGGCCGAGGGAGTTTCGATCCTGGAGCTGGCCAACTACCTGGGCCACAGCGACCCGGCAGTCACCTTGAGGCACTACGCACACCTCATGCCGACCAGCCACGCACGCGCGCGACGCGCAGTAAATGCCTCATGGTCGGCCGCCCGCATGCTCCCGGATGCCCACGAGGACGATCCCGAAAGCGTCCCGTGACCGCTTGTGGACCACGGTGACGCCACGAGCATACGAAGGAGCGACAACGAGCCAACGGAACCAGCCGCGTAGGAGTCTGCGCCGCGGATCGCGTGCAGAGCTGTTGCGCGCGAAGGGATCTCCGACATCCCGCCAGTAGGCGCCGCTGGACCCTTGGTGCGCGCGAACCGTTCTCGGGGCGACGGGATCGGACAGCGCTCAGCAGCGGAGGTTGTTCCACCGCGGCGTGGTGGTGGAACTGTTGCTGTCCGATCGTTCTAGCTGACCTTGTTGTAGGCCTCGACGAATTCTTTGTGGATCCGGCCACCGCTCGAGACCTGTTAGCCGTTCACATAAGCCGGAACCTCAAGTTCGCGCTCATGGAATGGGTCGACTGGTACAACAACGCTCGTCTGCACTCCCGGCTGGACTACCTCACCCCAGCCGAATACGAGGCCGCGTACTACTCTCAACAACCACCACGCCGACCGGCGCTGGTCTGAAACCGAAGCCGGTCCCATACCCATGACGGTTCACGGTGCCTCGGTCGATACTTGTGATCATCTGGCACCTGATCAACGACCCGAGCGATCGGGTTACCCACTTGCTCAACAGGATTCGCTTTCTGATGGTCGGCCTTCGCGCGCGCCCGAACATCTAGCCTGAATCGCCGATAGCTCACAGAGACCGAGAAGCAAACCGACCGGTTGTCAGCCACCTGACCTGTTCCGCTGGGGACTGAAGCCCGGGCGGATGGTGTGAAGGCGATCTGCTGAGTCGGTCATCGTGGTGATCGTGACCGGTGCGGTCCACCCGCAGGGCAGCCCGCAGAATCCGATCGGCTCAGCAGTAGTCGAACTGTCGGCGAAAGTGGTGATCTGCAGGGTTGCTTGTGCGGTGTAGCCGCAATTCGGGCAGTTGCCGAAGTAGTTGAGGATCTCAATGGTTCGATGCTGAAGGGTGACTCCGGGAGCGTTTTCAGATGTCATGTTGGCGGATCGAGACGGTGTGAAGGATGTTGGGGTCG
>NZ_BDBQ01000052.1 GCF_001613065.1 Nocardia miyunensis NBRC 108239 | reverse complement strand
GTTCGCGACATCGGCCGGATGCGCGCATTGGTAAAGAACTCGACCGCCATGACCGCCTCGATCCACTCGCCGGGGTAAAGCGTCTGACCAGCGCAGAATAGACGCCCGAACCATTCCGAGCGCGATACCGACACGCATCGGCCGCAGCGTGAATCGCCGTGACGTCGACCCGTAACCACACTCACGAACTCGCCCGATCGACGATCTGTAGCGTGTGCGTGCCGCGATGGTCAGGACTGTGGTCTGTATTCGTGCGTCGGCTATGACCATCGGGTCTAGACTGCTGCGGATTAGCTGGTGAGATTTCCTGGAACTCTCGCACTCGGTACGAGCAACGGTGGGGCATGCGGTCGGGACCACGGGTGAGTCGATGAACGACGGAAAGACGCTGCGGGCCTGGTGGAACGATCCGGTCGACTACCGCTGGTTGGTGCGCACCCTGGCGGCTCGATCCGCACTGGGTCCGCTGAAAATACTGATCGGCATCGCGGGCGCTGCGATCGCGATGATGGGTGCGGTGATCGCGGGGACACCGGTGGGGCCGCCCGGCGAACCCGGCATTGCTTCGACGATCGGGGTGCTGTGCGGGGTGCTGTGGGCGCTGCGCTGGTGGCTGCTGCCCTGGCCGAGCAAGACCGAGTCGCTGGTATTGGTCGGCGGCGCGGACGTCCTGTTCACCGTGGAGTTCCTCCAGGTGCCGGATCGGCTGTTCGGAGCCACGGGCGCGGTGCTGCTGGTAGTCACCGGCGGCTACGTGGGCTTTTTCCACAGCGCGCGGGCGTTGGCGGCGCATTCGGTGTGGTCGTTGCTGTCCGTGATCGTGTTCTCGGTGCGGATCGTCACCGGCGGCGGCGATGTCCATTTGGCTGTTGCGGTCGGATTGTTGCTGTTCGTGTCGGTGGTCAGCATGTTGCCCGCGCTACAGGTCGTCTACTGGCTGCTGCGTACCGAATCGCTGTCGGATCCGTTGACGCACCTGCTGAACCGCCGGGGTCTGGAGATTCGGCTGCCGCTGTTGGTCGAGCGGTGTCCCGCGATCTGTGTGATGTCCTTCGATCTCGACCGGTTCAAGAGCGTGAACGACACCTGGGGGCACCGCGTCGGCGATGCGGTCCTGGTGCGGACCGCTCGGCGGTTGCATGACGCCGCGGGAGGAGCCGCGGTGGTGGCGCGCACGGGCGGGGAGGAGTTCGTGGTGGCCGCGCCGATCGCCATGGCCGCCGCGCGCACCGAGGCCGAACGACTACGTCACGTGGTCGCCGAACCGACGGAGACCGCTGTGGAGGTCACCGCGAGTGTCGGTGTCGTGGTCTTCGATTCGACGATCTGTCCCCGGTGCCCCCGTCCGAGCCCGGACCGGCTGCTGCAATCGGCCGACGCCGCCATGTACCGGGCCAAACACTCCGGTGGAAATGTGGTGGTGATCGACGAACTCACTCCGCCGCGCGATCACCACCATCCGGCCTCCGAATGACGTGGACCCGGGCGCTCAGTCCTCGAGCGTGATGGCGAGGGCGGGGCAGAGGGCGGCCGCCTCGCGCACCTGGTCGATCCGATCGGCCGGTGGATGCTCATCGAGCAGCAGCACGATCCCGTCGGAATCACTCTGATCGAACACATCGGACGCGGACATCACGCACTGCCCGGATCCGATGCATTTGCCTTGGTCGACAATCACTTTCATGAGACTCCTAATCGGTCGCGGTCACCAGGTGACCGGGAGTTCGTAGACACCGTAGACGAATCCGTCGTGCTTGAACTGGACGCGGTCGAAATCCACTGCCAGTCGCAGTGCGGGAATTCGACGGTAGAGAGTGCCGTAGACGACCTGTAATTCCATGCGGGCCAACGGTTGTCCGAGGCACTGATGGACTCCGAAGCCGAAGGCCACATGCTGTCTCGCGTTGCGCCGGATGTCGAGCCGGTCCGGGTCGGTGAAGACCGCGGGGTCGCGATTGGCGATCTCGTTGACCAGGATGAGTCCCTCACCGGCGCGGACGACCGTATCGGCGATCTCGATGTCCGCCGTCACCGCGCGGCGCCGCCCCGAGTGCGCGATGTTCAGATAGCGCAGCAATTCCTCGACCGCACCGGCAACCAGGGCCGGATCGTCGTTGTCCCGAAGCAGTGCGAGTTGGTCGGGATGTCGCAGCAGCGCCAGCGTGCCGAGCGCGATCATGTTCGCGGTCGTTTCGTGACCGGCGATGAGCAGCAGCCGGGCGATGTCGGCAGCCTGTTCGCGGGACAGCTCACCGGTCTGGACCCGCTCGACGGCCAGTTCGGACAACAGGTCGTCGCCCGGGTCGGCCAGCTTTCGGCCCATCAGGTCGTCGAGGTACGCCTGCAGCCGCTGCGTGGCCGCCAGCCGTTCCTCCGGGGGAGTGTCCCGCTTGATCACGATCTTGGTATTGCTCTGGAAGAAATCGTGGTCCTCGTACGGCACGCCCAGCAGTCGGCAGATCACCAGCGAGGGCACCGGCAGGGCGAACGCGTCGACCAGGTCGGCCGGTTGCGGACCTGCCAGCAGGTCATCGATCAGTCCGTCGACGACCCGCTGCACCGAGGGACGCATCGCCTCGACCCGCTTGATCATGAACGGCGCGGTCACCATGCGCCGAAGGCGCGAATGTTCGGGGTCGTCCATGGAGATGAAGCTGAGCCCGGTGCGGGGCCGTCCCTCGGCGGCCGGGGCGATCCGAGTTTGGTGGGGGAACCCCGGTCGGCCGATATCGGCGCTGACTCGCGGATCGGCCAGCAGCTGTCGCTGTTCGGCGTACCGGGTGACCAGCCATGCGGTCTCGCCGTTCCACAGCCTGACCTTGCGCAGCGGACCCGTGTCCTGGAATGTACGAAGTGCGGGCGGCGGATCGAACGGGTTGGCTGCCGCCCGGGGCATGGGATACTCCGACAATTCCGGAGAGCCACCGTCGGCCGTGGTCATGGTGCTCGTCATTCTCTTGTCTCCCAACAATTTTCGGTTGTTCAACACTCGGTGATCGGTGCCGGCCAGAGTGCGACGAGGACATCGATCAACCCGGTCGCCGTATCCGCCCAACTGGATCGAGTCGGCGGCACGCCCCGCGCGAGCGATCGCTCGCGTTCGGCGCAAACCTGAAGGAGCAGATGGCTTGCCATCTCCTGGCGCTCCAGCAGCACCGGCAGCGGGAGCGCGGGCAGGCATCGGTTCAAGCCTTCGAAGGTCTGCTGGAACGACGGTGCGCTGAACGCCTCGTCGGTCATGATCTCCCGGTAGGCCGGGTCCGCCATCGCCTGCACGGCGAAGCGGGCGTACCAGGTCGGATTGCCCAGCGCCGCAAGGTGTTCGGTGAACGGTCGCACCAGGCAGGCCACCCAGTCCCGCAGTTCGGTGGTCTCGCCCATCTCGGCGAGCAGGTCCGAACGGATCTGCTCGATCGCCGTGGTGTGCTTGCGCACTATCGCCCGCAGCAGATCGGCCCTGCTGCCGAAGTGGTATCCCACGGCCGCGTTGTTCCCCTGTCTCGCGGCCCCGCTCACTCGGCGATTGGATATCGCCGACACCCCCTGCTCGGCGAACAGTTGTTCGGCGGCGGTGAGGATCAGCTCCCGCGTGCCCGCGGCCCGCGTCGTCCGCGCCTCGGTTCCGGGCACCGGACCTCCTCCAGGTTGTTCCTGCAACCAGTGAACCCGCGCGTCGGTTCTAAGTCAAACGATTGACTTAGACTCGCGCCGGATCCTCGCCGATGGCAGCCGGTCGATCGAGTAGGTCCCTCTTGTTCGCGAAGTCGGTTCTGTGCCAAGGGATTCAGAGAGTCATCGCCTGGTGGGATCCGATTACCCGGCCCCGTCTGTCCGCGATCGGTGAACGATATCCGCCCCTCGTCCAGACCCGGCCGGACACCCATCATATGGTCGTCGCCAGGCGTCGCGATCGGCCGCGCAGGTCGGCCACGTCGACGGTCTCGGCGCGGGCGAGGGGGTCCTCGGCCGGGACGGCGATGTGCAAGGCTGCGGTCGGTGAGAATCCGCACCTGCGGGTCAGGGGTTTCCGCGTCCAGCAGATGAATATCGCCGAAATGGAATCCGCGATAAGCGCGACGAATTCCCCGACGAATGGTGGATTGCCGGTCAGCCCAGGTGTGCCTGTAACAGCCAGGCGGGTACCGAGCTGCGGCCGCCCGGTTCGTCGCGGACGTTTTCGAACCGGATCGGCGACTGATCGTCCCTGGGAAGGTTGTTGCCGTGGATGCGTGCAGGGCGGATCTGGTCGATCACCCAGTATTTCGAGACCGCCTCGCGTAATTCGTCTTCGGTGACGGGATTGGGGCCGAAGTCCGGGGGTGGCGTCGGGAGGGCTGCACGGTCGAACACGAGCACGAAGTAGGACGCTCCCGGGGCGGCGGCGCGGACGATCGATCGCTGGTATCCCTCCCGCTGGTCCACGGGAATGGAATGGAACAGCGTGCTGTCGACGATGGTGCCGAATCGGCCGTCGTACCCGGTGAACGAGGCGATGTCGGCGACTTCGTACGACGCGGTGGTCAGCCCGCGCCGTGCGGCTTCCGCGCGGGCCAGTTCGATGGCGGTCGGGGCGGAGTCCAGTCCCACCGTCGTGTAGCCGTGTTCGGCCAGGTACAGGGAGATCGCCGCCTCGCCGCACCCCACATCGAGCACGTCGCCGTGGAACTCGCCCTGCTCGATGAGTGCTTTCAGTTCCGGCTGCGGCTCGCCCAGGCTCCAGGGGGGTTTGGCATCGGCGAATGGGCCGGCCTCGCCCTTGTAGGCACTCTCGAACGTGAATTCGCCCGGTGTGGTCATGATTCCCTCCGAATCGTTCGGGGCTATCAGACATGGATGGAAGAGCTATCTCGATGCTACGACTGGCGGGTGGTTCGCCGAAAAGGATTCATATAGGATCGAGCTCGATTCCGGTCGAGCTTCGTCACTTCGAGAATGCGATTATTGTGACGAAAGACTCTGGACGCGCCCAGGTGTCCCCTTCAAGCTTGGAACTGTATCCGCTGGGTTGTTTCGATTGTCGCCCAGCTGGAAATTAATCTGCTTCGAATCCATTTCGATACTGATTCGAGCAATGGTTGTGATTCTTATCGTGATTCTCAGAGGAGAGAGCACCCACACCGTTGCAAGGAGGGCATGCAATGCATGAGAAGTACTTCCCTCTCGAAGAGGGGAAATGGTCTCTGGTCCAAGTGTACAACCCGGACCAGCCCCATCACGGGGTGGATCTGGCTGCTGACTTCGGGACTCCGGTGTATTCGGTGTCCGACGGTGTGATGGCTCATGTGGGGATTCACGACGATGAACCGAACGGATACGGATCGTGGTTGGTGGTGGATTCGCAACGACAGTGGGGCCTGGATTTCACTTACGGGCACATGCCGCCGGATTCCTTCGTGAATCCGCGGACCGGCCGGACGTGGCAAGTGGGCGATGAGGTGCGGGCCGGCGACAAGATCGCCGAGGTCGGCTCCGAGGGCGGCTCGACCGGTCCGCACCTGCACTTCGAGGTGTCGGGCCCGCCCGGACGGTTCGGCGGCCGGTGGCTGGATCCGATGAGCGCGTGGATGGATACGGCCGTCAACCCCGTCCATGCCCATCTGCGCCCGCCCGCCGCGCAGTTAGTCGACGGACAGCCGAATCTCGGCGCGGCCGACGGAACTCTGGTGGGCAAGCAGCTGGCCGACTATTCCGCGGGTGTTCCTTCCGCGACGGCGTTGAAGAACGCCGGATTCGTCGGGGCGGTGCGGTATGTGTCGGATCCGCGGGAGGGGTGGATGAAGGGTAAGCCGTTGAGCCGGGCCGAGGCCGATGAGCTACGGAACAACGGGATGGTGGTGGTCTCGAATTACCAGTTCGCCAAAGGCGGCAGTGACACCTCGGACTGGATCCGCGGCTACGACGGCGGCCGCCAGGACGCCATGCGTGCCCAGCAACTGCATGAAGCGGCGGGTGGGCATCGCGATGGCGTGATCTATGTGTCGGTGGACGCCAACCCGAACCAGTGGGAGTGGGGTAATCAGGTCAAGCCGTATCTCACCGCGTGGCAGGACATTCTGGGCCGTCAGCGGCTCGGTGTGTACTGCAACGCGCGGGTGATCGATTGGTGCGACGGCGACGGGATCGGCAGCTACTACTGGCAGCACAACTGGTCGGGCGACACTTCCATCAACGGTGATCATCCCAAGGCGCATATCCACCAGTTCGAGATCGATGAGGCCGACATCGATGGTGTCGGTATCGATCGAAGCGTCATCCTGAGGCCGAGCTTCGGGCAGTGGGGCACGGAGACCGCGCCTGCCGGTGCACAGCTTCCGCCGGCTCCCGCGGTGAAATCCCCAGGGGGATATCCGGTCACGGACGGTTTGGGCCTCGGGTGCGGGTACAACGCCGGTCATGGCCAGCGGCTGCGGATCTACCTGCACACCACCGAAAATCAGGACTGGATCACCACTGCCGAAGCGGTGGCGAACTACCAGGCGAATACCCAGACCGGCAGTTATCACGACATCATCGACGACAGCCACGTCCTGAACACCGTGCCCTACCAGCACACGGCGTGGAGCGTACTGTCCGACAACCCGGTGTCGATCAACATAGCCATGGTCTGCACCTCGGGGGCGATCGGACAGTGGGGCGGCGCGAACCCCAACATCGAAGGCAACCCGAAGACGCGCGAGCAGTGGCTCGAACACGAGGCGATGCTGGACATGGTCGCCTGGGATCTGGCGCAGCACTCCCGGCGGGAACGGATTCCGCTGGACCGCGTCGACATCGAAGGCATCGGACAGAACAAATCCGGGGTGTCGAGCCACAACAACTACACCTACGGATCCAGAAAACTCAAGGGTCATCAGGACGGAACGCACTGGGATGTGCCCGACACGTTCCCCTACGACGTCGTGCTCGCCGCGGCGCGCGCCTACGCCGGCCAATCGGCACCGCCGCCGAAACCCGTTGATATGGACGCCTATCCGTTGAAGTGGGACGGAATCCGCGAATGCTGGGGACCGCTCGAGGGACCGGAATGGTGTGTCAGCAATCGGTACGGAACCGAGTCGCAGGCGAGCAGGGACGGTTTGAAGCGCTGGCAGGAAGCGCTGGGCATCGCGGGTACCGGCGTTTACGACGACGCCACCAAGGACGCGGCAACCCGGATGCAGCAACTGAAAGGATGGCCACCGGATCCGCGATGGGGTTACGGACTGGTGTGGAAGGGCGAGTGGGACGAGGTCATCCGGGCGGGATGGCGCTTCCCCAGCGAGGTGACCGTGCCTACGCCCGCGCCGTCCCCGCCGTCGGCTGTCGCCATCGATCCCGGCCCGAAAGCCGCCAGGAGCAAGAAGATCGCCGATGTCACCGGGCCCGGTCACACGGACCGCTTCGGTGTCGGCGGGACCGATCTGGGCGTCATGTGCCGGACGCCGTCGGGGCGCATCCTGGCGATCTTCGGCGATACATTTCTCAATCCAGGTGTCGGAGGACCGGATTGGCGCTCACCGGTCGGGTTGCTGAGCGACACCACGAGCCTCGATCAGGGAATCGGATGGAACGAGGCGTGTGGCGATGATCCTCGATACGCACGCCAGCTCCTGCCCTACTCCCATGAGACCGGGGAATACACCACGATCCTGCCTTCGGACGTGGTCACGATCGGTGACTCGATCTATCTGCACGTCATGGTCAATCAAAGCCTGCACAACGTCATCCGCACCGAGCTGTGGCGCTCCGACGACGACGGCAGACACTGGACCGACACGGGCGTGCGCTTCCCCGGGGACCTGCACCACAACCTGGCCCAATTGATCACCTGGGACTGCCACCCCAATGGCTGGGTCTACGTCATGTCCACCAGCTTCACCCGCAACGACCCGTTGATCCTGCGGCGCGTGCCGCACGACCGAATCGAGAACCCGGACGCCTACGAAGGCTGGGGCTGGGCCGACGGCAGCTGGAAGTGGGGCAACCCGCCCACCCCCATCCTCGAGGGCGTCACCTCCGGGGAGAAATTCGGGGAGATGTGCCTGCGGTACATCCAGGGTCAATGGGTGCTGGTGAACTTCGACGCCAGCTCCAGCGGCGGCTACGACATCGACGTCCGCGTGTTCGAGAACATCACCGACAACCTCTACGACGCACGCAAGTCCTCGCCCATCCGCGGAGCGGCCTGGGGTATGGAGGGTGACGACGCCGTCGCCCAGCTCTACGGGCCCAGCATCGTTCCCGGATCGACTCTCGACGGCGGATTCCACATCTTCGTCAGCCAATGGAACACCGGCGCGGCCGACGGCTGGCCCTATCGGGCCATGCAATTCAAGATCCCCGTCGACCCGGTAGTGCCACTCCTGCGGGGCGTCACCGCCCCCGCGCCGATGGAAGCCCCGGGGCTCTCCCGGCAGGTACTCCGACAATTCCGGGTACCGACCGGTTGAGCCCGCGCGGCCGCCTGGTTCCCGAGGCGGAGATGAAAGAACTCAGCAAAGGTGAAGATACGACATGAGCAAGGACGATTATGCGAACGCGATCATTCGAGAAGGCCGACGCATGGGTATTACGCCCCGAGGGATCGTAATCGCTCTGGCAACTGCGCTCGTCGAATCCAACTTGGTGATGTACGCCAACCGGAACGACCCGGATTCCCTCAACTATCCATATGAGGCGCTGAGCTCCGATGCGAACAGCAGCGGACTTTTCCAGCAGCGCGCTCCGTGGTGGGGTACCGCCGCGGACAGGATGGATCCGGCGCGCAGCGCGCGAATGTTCTACAGCGCGTTGAAAGGGCTGCGCGAGGATTACAACGATACTTCACGCTCTCCCGGTTGGTATGCCCAGGCTGTGCAGAAATCGGCATTTCCGGGTAGATACGATCAGCGGATGGGGGAGGCGCAAGAACTCTACGACCGGCTGAGCGAAATTTCGCCCGCAGTCGGCGCGGCGCCCTCACCCGCTGGGTTCGGAAATGCGGGATGGGGTGAAATAATTCATAATTTCAACGGCCAGCCGGTCAGCCGCGAAGACATGATCAAATATATGGATGCTCGTCTGGAACGCGTCGAGCGAATGGTCATGGTTCTGCTCGACCGGGTCGGTGGCGCTGAGGCCGGGAATGCGGTAGCGCGGTCCCGCACTCCTCTGGAGCCGGTATCGGGGTGATTCGAGGACAGTCATGGTCATGTCTGGGCGGAGAGTTTCGTCCGCACCGCCGAGCCGGCGCCGGGATATGCCGAAACCGGTTGCTTTCGTGGTGATGCCGTTCGGCAGAAAATCTGTCGACCGTATCGAACCGCACATTCCGGCCGCCGTGGACTTCGACGCGCTGTGGGAAAACGTCTACAGGCCCGTACTGACCCACATCGGCTACGAGGCGGTACGCGCTGACCGTGACATAGGCGCGCTGATCATCGTCGATATGATTCAGCGGCTGACCCTCGCCGATCTGGTCGTCGCCGATCTGACTTTGCCCAACGCGAACGTGTATTACGAGATCGGTGTGCGTCACGCGGCCCAGCCGCACGGGTGTGTTCTCGTCGCGGCGGACTGGTCTCGGCCGGTGTTCGACCTCGCCCAGATGACTCAACTCCGCTTCCCGCTACCCGACGGCGCCGTTCCCGTATGGGTCGCCGAGCAGGCCAAACTGAAGCTGCGCAAGGACCTCGAGCGCTTCATCGACGGCACCTCACCAGTTTTCGCCGCCGTATCCGGTTATCCGGACCACATCGAACTGGTGCAGGCGAGGGCGTTCCGGGACATGGTTACGCGGTTGTCCTCCTTCGACGCCGACATCAGGTCGGTCCGTTCCCGGCCGCCCGCCGAGCGTGCCGCCGTCGCTCGTCGAATCGCGTCTCGCTACGGCCACCACCCCGCGGTGCGTGATGCCGTCGCGCTGCAATTGCTCCGATTGCTCTGTGAGACAGCGAAGACGCCCGCGGACTGGGATTTCGAACTCGAATACATCGACCAGCTTCCCGCCCGTCTGGTTCGCCACGACTACGTCGTCGGTCAGCGGGCCTTCGCATTGGCGAAGAAGGGGGAGATCACGGCGGCCGTCGGAGTCCTGGAGCAACTGATCGCCGACTACGGCGGAACTTCCGAGCGGTACGGACTACTCGGCGGACGCTACAAACAATTGATGCGGGCCGCGGACACGCCGGCGCAGCGGCGTTGGTATCTCGGCAAGGCGATCCAAAGCTACGAGAACGGTATGCGGCTGGACCTGAATGCCAATTACCCGGCATCCAACCTGCCGAGGTTGTACCGGGAACGCGGGCACGTGGACGATTCGCGGCGTGCCGAGGAGGCCGCCGTGATCGCGACGGAGGCGTGCCGTCGCGCGCTCGCGCTGGGGCTCGAGGACGAATGGAGCAAACCGACCCTGCTCGGGATGGCCTTCTACCGCGGTGACGTCGTCGCGGCGCGTGCCCTCCGCGGCCGAATCGAGGCCGAGGGGCCCGGGGCGTGGCAACTGGAGACGACCATCGAGGACCTCCGCGCCGACGCCGCACACCACCCCGACCGCGAAGTGCGGACGGAACTGACCACCGTGCTCGCAGCCCTCGAGGCACTGCTGCTCGAAATGGCTCCGACCGATGATCCCGCATCGACCCACTCCTCGGAGGGATCATGTCCGAGGAGCCCGTGACGGTCCTGGTCAGCGGACATATGGTCGACACACCGGAGCGTGTTCGGCCGCGATTTCCGCAGAGCGAAGTCGGTCGGGTCGCTGCCGAAATCGACCACATCTTCGAGGCCTGGGGGATCGGACCGTCGAGTACGGTCATCACCGGTGGAGCCCGTGGGGCTGACATTCTCGCCGCGGAGAACGCTCTCGGCCGTGGTGCCCGGGTCGTACTCTGTCTGGCCCATCCGCCGAGGCGATTCGAGCAGACCTCGGTCGAACTGCCCGGTACCGACTGGGCCGACCGGTTTCGGGGGCTGCTCCCGCGAGTGGAGGTCGACGTCGTCCAGGCCGAAGATCCGGCTTCGGATGACGTCTACGCGACCACCAACGCTCGAATTCTCGATCGGGCTCGAGCGCTCGATCCGCACCCGTATGTGCTGCTGGTGTGGAACGGGGAGGGCAGCGACGGACCCGGCGGCACCGGTGATCTCCTCGGTCGCCTGCGATCCGGCGTGCCCGACGACCGGGTTCGAGCCATCGATCCCACCGCGCGTCGCTACCAGGTTCGCCAGACCGCGCCCGGCAAGAAGAAGTTGCTGGCTCTCGACGGTGGCGGCGTCCGCGGGGTCCTCACCCTCCAGATCCTGCGCGGTATCGAGGAACAGTTGCGACGGCGCTACGGTGACGATCTGGTCCTCGGCGACTACTTCGACTACATCGGTGGCACCAGCACCGGCGCCATCATCGCGGCCGCTCTGGCGCACGGCCATCCAGTCGAGAAAGTCCAGAACCGATATCGAACACTGGGGTCGAGGGTTTTTCGAAAGCGGTTCTTGCCGATGCGGATGCGTTCGCTGTACCGCGACACCAGTCTGACTCGCGAGCTCGACGATTTCTTCGGCGCCGGACTCACGCTCGGCGACCCGGCCTTTCGCTCTCTACTACTGGTGGTATTGCACAACACCAATACCGATTCGGCGTGGCCGCTGAGCAACTGTACCGGCGCTCGATACAACCGCGCCGACCGATATCTCCAGCCTGCGGCCGACCGCAACCTGGATCTGCCACTGACGAAACTGATTCGGGGAAGCACCGCCGCCCCGGTCTACTTCCCACCCGAAAGTATACGAATCGGAGCCCGGGACATCGTTTTCCAAGACGGTGGCCTGACACCGTTCAACAATCCGGCACTGCTGATGTTCCTGATGGCGACTCTCCCGGAATACGGGCTGCGGTGGCCCACCGGTGAGGACAACCTCTTGATCGTCTCGGTCGGAACCGGATCCGCGGCGATGACACACAGCGGTATACGGACCGAGAATGTCAACCTCCTGTTCAACGCCCGCAATCTTCCGGCCGTATTGATGCACGGCGCCTCGGTCGGCCAGGACCTGATCTGTCGTTCCTTCGGGCGATGCCTTGCCGGCCCGCCGATCGACCGTGAGGTCGGCGCACGACTCGATGGCTCCGGCGCCGGCGGAAACAAGCTGTTCACGTATCTGCGATACGACGCCGACCTATCCGACGAGTCGCTGATCCGGGCGGGGATCACCGCCAAGCGAGACCGACAACAGATCCGTCGGCTCGACGCCCTGGCCGGTATGCCGCATCTGGAGGCGATCGGTACCGCTGTCGGCCGGAATATCGACCTCACCGAGCACTTCGGGGGTTTCCTATGAATTCGCACTTTCATGGCATGGGGTCTCGGAATAGATCGGTTTTCCGGTTGTCGTGTCGCGAGCCGATGTATCCGAAACCGGGAGGAGCCGGTGCATGTGTGTGAACGAGGATTTCTGGGATGATCTGCTCGCCCACGTCCGGCAGCAGGTGTTGATCCCGGTAGTGGGGCCCGATTTGACGACGGTGGAGGTCGGCGGTGCCGAACAGACGCTCACCACGCTCATCGGCCGACGCCTTGCCGAACGGTATCGGCTGACCTCGCCACCGGGGACGCCCACCATGGGCGAAGCGGTGGCGGCGTTCCTGCGAGAGCGCGGACGGGACGAGTTCGAGCGGTTGTATCGCGTGATCAACGGCATCATCGGGGAGTTCGATCCAGCGCCGGGGGATCCGCTTCGTGACCTCGCCGCGATCGCCGACTTGCGCCTGTTCGTGACCACGACGCCGGACCGGGTACTTGCGCAGGCGCTCGATGAGGTTCGTTTCCGAGGGAGGCCGGCCACGCGTGAGATCAGGTTCTCGCCGAGTCAGTCGACCAGCGAACAGGCGCGGAACGCGCAACCGGCCGCACCGGCCGATACCGTCGTGCTGAGTTTGTTCGGCCAGGCGGCCTCCACTCCGCAATACGCGATTCACGAGGAGGACCAGCTCGAGTGGCTGCATGCGCTGCTCAGCGATACGGCGAGCCTTCCCGACTGGCTTGCGTATCCGCTCAAGCATCAGCCGATGCTGTTCGTCGGCTGCGAGGTTCCCGACTGGCTCGGCCGCATTCTGCTGCGCATGGAGAGCACTACTCGGCTGTCGCTCGAGTCCAAGCAGTTCTTCTTCGTCCGTCCCTCGACCGCGGGGGAGGCGCCGCTATCGAACTTTTTCGCAACATACTGTCGCAAAACGCAGGTCCAGCAACTGCAGATGGAACCGGCCGCGTTCGTCGCGGAGCTGCGTAAGCGGTGGGAGGGGCAATCCGCCTCGACCCGACGCCTCCCGGTCGATGTCATCGGCCCGCCCGCTTCGAACGCGCCGACGATCTTCATCAGCTACATGCGTGAGGACGCCGACGCCGCCCGGAGGCTGTCGGACGCGATCAGCCGGCTGGGCGGGGATGTCTGGCTGGACGAGCGCCGGCTCCGCGCCGGGGACGTCTGGGAGCAGGACATTTTGACCGCCATCCGCAAGAGCGTCCGCTTGTTCGTCCCGGTCGTCTCGGCCAACACCGAGCGGGAGGAGGAAGGTTACGTGTTCCGGGAGTGGGACGAGGCGGCAGATCGATCGCGCTCGATTCCGCGTCGCCGCTTCATCGTGCCCGTCATCGTCGACCGGGACTACGCGGGTGATCCGAGTCGGTACCGGCAGATCCCAGATGTCTTCAGGCGCTTGCAGTTCGGTCGCGCGCCGGCAGGCGATCCGGATGCGCAGCTGCTGACGACGCTGACCTCCGAAATCCGTGCCATGCGACGGGCCGAGGTGGTGGCATGACCACCACAGCGGTGACCACGCAGCTCGACGCCGACAACCCGTGGCCGGGACTGGCGGCGTTCGAGGAAGACGCGCGCGAGTTCTTCCACGGGCGCGACCTCGAGGCGGAATTGTTGTTGCAGCACGTGCTCGACGCACCGGTGACGGTCTTGTACGGACGGTCCGGTCTCGGGAAGACGTCGCTGCTGCGAGCCGGCCTGTTCCCCCTGCTGCGCGAAAAGAAATTTCTGCCGGTTTACGTGCGCTTCGACGTCGAGCCGGGGGCTGCGCCGCTCACTCGCCAGTTACATCGGTTCGTCCGGAACGCGATTCGAGCCGAGGCGCCCGATACGATCCTGCCCTCGGACGACGAATCTCTTTGGGAATACCTGCATCGCGCCGACTTCGAGCTGTGGAGTGCGCAGAATTATCCCCTCACGCCGGTGATCGTGCTCGACCAGTTCGAAGAGCTCTTCACGCTCGGCGAGCGGATTGGCGATCTCGTCCGGGCGTTCCGGGATGATCTCGGTGACCTGGCCGAGAACCGCATTCCCGCCGACCTGGCCGCGCGGATCGACGCCGACGAGGCCCTGACCGCACGATTTCAGTTGCGGTCCCGCAATTACCGACTGGTGATCGTTCTGCGGGAAGATTTTCTTCCCGAGCTCGAAGGATGGCGTCGGCTCATTCCCGCGCTGGGGCGCACGCGGATGCGCCTGCTCCGGTTGCGGGGACGCGAAGCATTCGATGCGGTGCGCGAACCGGCCGGCGATCTGATGACGGATGCGCTGGCGCGCCGGGTGGTGAGCATCATCGCAGGCGAAGAACTGAACGCCGGCCGCGACGAGACCGCCCTGCCGGATGACGCCCATCTCGGTGACGGACTCGACGGCCCGGAAGTCGAGCCCGCGCTGCTGAGCCTGTTCTGCCGCGAGCTCAACGAGGAGCGGAAGCGGCGCGGCCAGTCGTTTTTCGACGAACAGCTGGTCGAGGACGCCAAGCGCGACATTCTGTCGAATTACTATTTATCGTGTGTGCGCGATCTGCCGCCTCGCGTCGCGCACTTCATCGAGTCTCAGCTGATCACCGAAAAGGGATATCGCAACAGCTATGCCCGCGAGGACGCGGTGCCTTCGTATCTGACCGACGACGAACTCGCCCGGCTGATCCGCAAGCGGCTGCTACGCCTCGAGGAGCGCTACGGCGCACAACGAATCGAACTGACTCACGATGTCCTCACCGGCGTCGTACGCGAACATCGCGACAAGCGGCGCGCCGAAGAAGAGAAGGCGGCGCTGGCAGCGCACACGGAACGTCAGCGAGCCGAACTCCAAGCCACCCAGCAATACGCGGCCGCGCTGCGGAAACGTTCGCGGATCCTCGCGGCGGTGCTGGCGATTACCGCCGTCATCACCGTGGTGGCCGTGGTTCTCGGTTTTTGGGCTCTCAGAGCAGGAAATGAGGCGCGGAACAACTTCCAGGACACCACCAGCATGAAGCTGGAGACTGAAGGACAGGGCATGCTGGAGGGCATCGAACCCGGGGGTGACATTCGTGCCCTTCAAGAGATACTTGCTGCCGAATCGCTGACCGATACGCCCCATGTCGGCTCTCTCTATGCCGCAGTTGTGCAGCGAGCGAACACAGCCAGGGCCATCAAAATTCCAGGAATCCACAAGAATGCACCCATGGCGTTGAGTGCTGATGGAAGCCGTCTGGCGTCGATCGCCGAAGATTCGCATCGTGTCGATATCTGGGATACGCGAACCGGCCAAGCTGTCGGTCAACCTCTCACAGGTGGGGAGAATAAGTTCTACAGTATCGCTGTAAGCCCCGACGGGACGCGCATTGCGGTGGGTTGCGCCTCCGGGGAGATGCTTTTCTGGGACGCACGAAACGGTCAGCTGATCGGGCGCTCCGAGCCGGCGGATTCACCAGACGTGGCAGTAGTCGAATTCAGTCCTGATGGTCGACGCCTGGCGTCCGGCAGCACTGGCGGGACCGTTCGCGTCTGGGATCCGGCCACCGGTCAGGCCATCGGGCAGCCACTGGCGGTCGAACCACTTTCCAACGTACCGTGGTGGGGTATTCAATCGGTGGCGTTCAGTAATGATGGCGAGCGCCTCGCGGCCGGGGCCAGCGACAATTCCGTAAGGTTGTGGAATATCGACACCGGTCAGCCTATCGCCCAGCCGCTCATCGTCCCCGTGCCGCCCGGCCACAACCCGGAGGTGCACAGCGTGGCATTCAGCCCAGTCGACCATCGCTTGGTTTCCGGGCACGGCGGCGGATTCATCGGTCTGTGGGACGGCGATACGGGTCAGCCCATCGGGCATCCGATCGTTGCCGACAGGATCGGAGTAAACACCCTGACGTTCAGCCCTGACGGGCATCATGTCATCTCCGGCGGCGAAGACGGAACCCTGCGGTTGTGGAACGGCGACACTATTGCGCCTATCGGTCAACCACTACGTGGCCACACCGGCCCCGTTTACGGTATTGCGTTCAGCGCTGATGGCAGCCGTATCTCTTCGGTAGATTTCGACGGGACAATCCGGTGGTGGGACGCGTATCGAGTTCGGCCGCTCATTGAACTGAGCGCCATCCGAGGAGCCGTATTCAGCGGCGACCGCAATCGTATCGCAATTGCTACCGGAGACGGCGCGGTGCATGTGTTCGACGAGGCAAACGGAAATTCCCTCGGCCCGCCACTCACCGGCCATGAAGATGTGATCACTGAGGCGCTCGACACTGATGGGCGTCGCCTGGCAACCGGCGATCACGACGGAACGCTTCGACTTTGGAACACCGACACCGGCAAGCAAATTTTCAATGTGAATACCACTCAAGATATAATCAACTGGATTGCATTCAGTCCTGACGGTCAGCGCGTTGCTACATCGGGCACGGACGGGACAGTTCTGGTGTGGGACGCTCGTACGGGTCGGTTGATGATGCGGGTAAATGAAGACCGCAAAGTCTTCGCAATTATTTACAGTCCGGATGGCAAGCGGATCATCGCCGAAGTCGGCTCGACCATCAGGCAATTGGACGCTCGTACCGGCGAACATATCGGCCGACCCATACGGGGACATGACTCACGGATCAATGACATCGCCTTCAGTCCCGATGGTCGCCGTATCGCCACCGCCGGTCAAGATGGGACTGTCAAGCTGTGGGATGCCGAGCACTGGAAAAATATACGAACGCTCCCCAGTCACCAGAAGCAGGTGACGAGTATCGCCTATAGCCGTGACGGCCGTTTGCTGGTCTCGGGCGACGCATCCGGGACATTCCGTCTGTGGAATGCCGAGAACGGCGAACCTGTCGGTGCGGCCATAGGCGCGCACGAGGACGTCATCACCGGGCTGGCTTTCAGTCCCGACGGACAGCGCATCGTTTCCGCCAGCTATGACGGCACGGTACGGGTCTGGCCGGCGCACGCGAACCAGGCAGATCTCTGGAGAGATCTCTGCAGCAAGCTCACGGTGAATATGAGTCACCAGGATTGGCGGAACTGGGTCTCGCCCAAGATCGGCTACCGCACAGTCTGCCAAGATCTGCCTGTCGCACGGGATGACGGTTCCCGCTGACGAGGATTGCGTACGTGTGGGCTGATGGGGTGATGAAACTGTCTGGCGGGGTACGCATCGCGATTCCGAGCCGAGTGCCCGCCGGATCGGCCGAAGTGCAGTGCCGGTGCATTGCTCGAGAGCGTTCGCGGGGGTGGGCGAGGCACGGCCGGGTTCGCGGTGTCCGGCGGTGACGGGCGGGCGTGGCTGAACCGGCTCGAAGCCGGAGTTCGGCCGACACGATTCGGTGTGTCGCTACAGATCCGCTGAATTCTGCTCGTCCGGGGTATTTTCGGAAACCGGTGCGACGTCGGGCACTGCCGCTGTTCCCTGGCTTGCCGGATTACCGGACTGTCCCACTGCTGCACGATCTTCGGTTCGAGTACAACTCTCAACTCTCACAGGGCGGGTGTGTTGTCGTGAAATGTCTACGGAGCGTTGCGGTCACGATGGTGATGGGTTGTTCGCTGACGCTGGGGCAAGTACCGGCCCTGGCCGAAAGCCCGCCGTCCGAGTCGCCCGCGTCGCCTACCTCCGCTCCGGCCGATCCGGCTACCGCGGACCAGGGCGTGCGGTCCACCTCCGAGCCGGATGCGCCGCCCGGGTCCAGCCGGGCCCAGCCGTCCGCTGCCGAGCCGTCCGCCTCTGACCAGGCTGCGCCGTCCGCCTCTCGACCGGCCACCCCACCCGCTTCCGAAGCCGCTCATCCGGATCCGGGTCCGTCGCCGTTCCAGCGATGGGTCGATGGCCATATTCCCGCGCCGTCGGCGGTCCTGCCGGGGACCGGTTCCGCTGCCTCCGCACCCGGTGTGCCGCCGGACTCCGCGGCGCTGTGGCACGCGATTCAATCCAGCCCGACCGGTGATCCGTTCTTCGACGCCACACCGGCGAATATCGCGCAGTACGCACCCGGTGACATCATCGAGTCGCGTGATGTCAGCTGGCCCGCGGTGCCGATGGTCTTCCTCACGGTGGTGACGCCGGTGCAGCGGGCCGTTCAGGTGAAATTCCGTACCACGAACTCCGCCGGTGCGCCGTCGTTCGGGACCGCGACGCTACTGTTGCCGTTCGGCCGGTGGACCGGCCCGGGAAGTCGCCCGGTGCTGCTGAACGCGCCGCCGATCAACGCGCTCAATCGGCGCTGCACTCCCGGTTACGTGTTCTCCCACGGATACGACATCACGGCCGGCAACGGGAACGATTTCGTCCCCTCGCCGACCATGTGGGCCGCGAGCCGGAACTACGCGGTGGTGATCCCGGACCACGAGGGGCCTTTGATGGCCTACGCCGAGCCGACCGTCGCGGGACACATCATGCTCGACACCGTGCGCGCGATTCGCCACCTGATGCCGGACCAGTTCGGACAGAGCCGATTCGCCATGACCGGATATTCCGGCGGCGCGATCGCCAGCTACGCCGCGACGATGCTGTCCAGCGAATACGCTCCGGAGTTGGCCCCCTACCTGGCCGGGGCCGCGATGGGCGGCCTGCCCACCGACTACGAATCCTTCGCCAAGACCTTCGACGGCACCTATGCCTCGGGACTGATGCTGAGCGTCACGCTCGCGCTGGCCCGGGAACATCCCGAAATACTCACCCGCATGAACCATGCGGCGCAGTGGGCGGCGATTTCCCCGATCAAGGATGTGTGCAGCTCCACCATCTCGGATATCGGGGCGTTCGTACCCTATGCGGCCGTGGCGAATATGCGCGACCCGCTGCACACCGAGTTCGCCGACATGATGTTCCGGCGATTGAGCCTGAAAGGCAGGAAGGCGGGCATGCCGATCTACATCTACAACGGCGTGCACGACCCCTGGATGCCGGTCGCGAATGCTGAGAAATTCTATGGCGAACAATGCGCTCTGGGAGTCGCGGCCACGAAGAGCATCGTGGGCGGTGAGCACATTATCGGGTACTTCAACGGCTTCTCCGGGTCGACGCAGTGGCTGGGCGAGCGTTTGTCCGGTGTCCCCGCACCCAACAACTGTGAGGTGGCGCCGCGTTCGGATGCCGCACCCCGATCCGGGACACCCTCCCCAGGACGGTGACCCGGGCCGCGGACAGCCGCTGAACAGACCCCGGCCAGGTAATCCGGCCACGGCGGCGATCGCCGTTCGTCGGGTCCGGATTACCTTGTCCCCGTGGATGATTCCCTTTGAGGGGACACAGCGGGCCGGCGGTCGTCAGCTCGGCATCGGAGCGACGGGTGTGACGAGCATTCGACCGGCGGTCGCGACGGATTGCTCGAGGGTTTGCAGTGTCATCCCGAATAGCATCTTGTTGTCGCGCTGCATCCACAGCACCTGGGTGGTGGCCCAAGCGGCGTCTCGGGCGCGGGTGATGCTGAAGCTGCTCAGGATGTGTTTGAGCGCTTCGGCATCCTTTGTCGCCAGCTTCAGCAGTGCGGGCTCGTATTCGGCGCGGACCTGAGCCTCGATTCTGGCGAGCAACTCGTTCACCTTGAGGTAATCGGCGTGCACCGGTTTGGTCTCGGGCGTGGTGTTCCGCTCCTTGCAGGTCTTGACCACCGCGATCGCCAGATCGTGATTGATATGCGCGTTCATCCCCGCCAGCGCGAACTGCAGTGGCCACACGGTGTGGTTCGACCTCGAATCGAAGACCGGCTTCCAGACCACGTTGGGGTGCTGGTTGTGCTTGCCCGCGTCGACCGCGTCGAAATACAGCTGCGCGAAGACGACATCGAGGCGCTCGATGAAATCGGGGTCCGCGAAGAAACCCGCGGTGAGCTGCTCCCCGACCAGTTCGGTGACACGCAGGTACATGTTGTTGAAGCTGGCGACTCCGTCGCGCGGATCGAGTTCGTCCTTGATGGCGTGCATGCGTCGGATAACTTCGTCGACGGGTCCGGGGATCTGGATAGATGTCATGCTGTCATCCTCCGTAGGTCGTTTCGTCCGTCATGCGGCATCATGTCGACGCCGCGTTGAATGCCGTGCGTGAACCATTCGTGCGGTGTCGTTCTCGATACGGTGCGATCATGCGGAAGCGGAACGCGACAGGTCCGCGGTGCTCATCGCCATCCTCGTCCGGGACCGGGCGGCTTCGGCACAGCATCGAGAGTACAGGTGGCAGTCCGGCCGGAGAAGCACGATCGGCGAATTCGAACGCGGGAGCGAGTACGGCGCGGTCAGATGACGTTGGCGGTGATCAACAGATTCCAGATCTCGTTCTGGTCGATGACTTCGACGCCGAGTTTCTCTGCCTTGGTGAGCTTGCTGTCGCCGACTCCTGCGCCGGTGATGAGTAGGTCGGTGTTGGCCGAGACCGACGATGCGGTTGTGGCACCGGCCTTTTCGCAGAGGCGCTGGAATGTCGGGCGGGCGACCTTCTCGCCGGAGCGGGGGTCGTTGATGGCGCCGGTGATCACCACTGTTTTGCCTTCCAGGGGTGCTCCCGCCGCGACGACGGGGGGAAGGTCCTCCTCGCGGACATCCAGGCTGACGCCTGCCTGCCGCAGTCGTTCGAGTTCCGGGCGCAGGCGGGTGAGGTTTTCGATGAGGGAGGCCGCGACCTTCGGTCCGATGTCCTCCACCGCGACGAGCTGCTCCTCGTCCGCGTCGGCGACTTCCTCGAGGGTGCGGAATCCGGCTCGGGCCAGGCGGGCGGCGGTCCCGTCGGAGGCCATCGGGATCGCCAGGCCGATCAGTGCGCGGCGCAGGCCGACCCGGCGGCTGGCGTCGATGGAGTCGATCATGCGGGTGGCCGAGACCTCGCCGATGCGATCGAATTCGAGCAGGCGTTCGGCGGTGAGTGTATAGAAGTCGGACGGGTGTTCGAGGATGCCCGCCTCGGCGAGGCGTTCGATCCACACCTGGCCGATGGCGTCGATGTCGGCGGCGGCCCGGGATGCCCAGTGAATGAGTCTGCGGACGGTCTGGGCGGGACAGGAAACGTTGGTGCAGAACAGTTCTCGGCTGTTGCCCTGCTCGGTGACCGGTTGTCCGCACGAGGGGCAGACCGTGGGTGGCACGATCTCGCGTTCGGCGCCCGTGCGCCGTGCGGCGTCGAGCACGCCCGCGACGAACGGGATCACATCGCCGGCGCGGCGGACCAGTACGGTGTCGCCGATCTTGATGTCGCGGGCGCGGATCACCTGCTGGTTGGCCAGGGTGGCCTTGGTGACCGTGGTGCCGCCGACGAACACCGGTTCCAGCCAGGCGACCGGGACGATCTTGCCGGTTTTGCCCACGTCCCAGACCACCTCGGCCAGCAGTGTGGTCTTCTCCTCGGCGGCGAACTTGAATGCCAGCGCGCCGCGCGGGGAGTTCGAGCGCGTCCCCGCCGCGGCGTAGGCGTCGCGATCGGCCAGGCGCAGCACGGCGCCGTCGATGTCGTAATCCAGTTCGTTGCGGCCCTGTTCGATCGCGGTGATCGCGGCCTGGGCCTGCTCGGCGTCCGCGCACAACCGCATCTGCGCGCCCGCGATTCCCAGGGCTCGCAACCCTTCCTCGAGGTCGACCGATGTGTTCTCGGCGGAGGTGTCCAGGTCGAAGCCGAAGAACTGGAGGCGGCGTTCGGCGACCGTGGCCGGGTCCTTGGCGCGCAGCGTGCCCGCCGCGGCGTTGCGCGGATTGATCAGCGGCTTGTCCGGATGCGCGGTGTTGTAGGCCAGGAAGGTCGAGCGCAGCATCACCGCCTCGCCGCGCACCTCCACCCGTCCCGGGACGGCGATCCGGCTCGGGACGCCGTCGATCAGGGCGCGGACCAGCATGGTCACGTCGTCACCGGTGGTGCCGTCACCGCGAGTCACCGCACGCACCAGTTGCCCGTCCTCGTACACCAGGGCCAGCGACAGCCCGTCGAGCTTGGGCATCACCACCACCGACTGACCGCCGAAGCGATCGAAGAAGGCCGCGACCTGCTCGGGTTTGGTGGCCTTCTCGAGCGAGAGCATCGGACGTGAGTGCCGGATCGGCGCGTGCAGCGCCGCGGGCGCACCGACCCGTTCGAGCGGATTCGGGTCGGGCGCCAGATCGGGGCGCGATTCGATCAACCCGCGCAACTCGTCCTCGATCGCGTCGTACTCGGCGTCGGCGACCAGCGGCGAGCCCTGGTAGTAGGCATCACGCAGCGCCACGACCCGGTCCGCGAGCTCTTGGATTCGTTCCCCGGTTTCCACAGCACAGGACGCTACCCAGACCCACCGACACGAAACCGTCAGGGCGGCGCATGTCGCCGAGTGACCTGCCGGAATCGGTGTGCGGTCATCCGGACCGGCATCAACGCGGTGACGGCGTCGCGGTGAAGAACCACGAGGCTGCTCGCGAACCGGCCGGGTGCGGTAGCCAAGTCGGTGTATTCGCCGGAGGAGGGCCGACACACCCGGTGCGGTTTCGGTGGTGTCCCAGGAGATCGGTTCGGGTGGATCAGCTGATCCGCTCGTAGGCGGCTGCCGCGCGCAGCACTGTGGCGTCGTCGAGGTGCCGGCCGATGAGCTGGATGCCGACGGGCAGGCCCGTGGCGGTCGTGCCCGCCGGCATGCTGATCGCTGGCTGGCCGGTGAGGTTGGCTATCGGGGTGAAGCCTTGCCAGGCGGTGGGTGACACCGCGCGGCCGTCGACTTCGGTGGGGCCCTCGATGTCCAGCGGGAAGGCGGGGACGGCCGCGGTGGGTGTGAGCAGCAGGTCGAAGCGGGTCATGATTCGGGCCATCCGGTTCGCGACGGTCTTGCGCATCAGGTTCGCCCGAGTGAAATCCTCTGCGGTCCAGCCGGTTTCGAGCATGGCGACCAGGTGTGGTGACATGCGTTCCCGGAATTCGGGCAGCAGGGCGCGCATGCCCACCAGGTCGGTCTCGGCCATGATCAGTGCCGTGAAGTGCTGCGCCGGATTCTCCCAGTCGGGCACGAATGCCGTTACCGCACAGCCGAGTTCGGATTCGAAAGCGGCGGCGGCGCGGTCCGCGGCCGCGCGCACCTCCGGATCGACGGCGAGATAACCGAAGTCGGCGCTGTAGCCGATGCGCAACCCGCGTACGTCCGGATCGCGGACGGCGGCCTGCCAGCCGACGTCCCCGGCGGGCAGCGTGTGCCGGTCGCGCGGGTCGGGTCCGGCCAGCACGGTCATCGCCAGGGCGACGTCACCCACGGTGCGCGCGATCGGGCCGATGTGTTCGATGCTCTCCCATCCCGAGACGCCCGGGTAACGCTCGTCGCGGCAGCCCGGATACACCGGCACGCGCCCCATCGAGGGTTTGAATCCGACCGTCCCGGTGAGCGCGGCCGGGATGCGGATCGAGCCGCCGCCGTCGCTGCCGAGCGCGAACGGGACGATGCCCGCCGCCACCGCGGCAGCCGATCCCGCGCTGGATCCACCAGGGGTGCGCGAAAGATCCCACGGGTTGCGGGTGGTGGGAAATAGCGGATTGGTTCCCGTTGCGCTGTAACCGAATTCGCTGGCGTTGGTCTTGCCCAGGCTGATCGCACCGGCGCGGTCCAGCCGCTCGACGCAGATGTCGTCTTCCTCGGGCACGAAATCGGCGTACACCACTGAACCCGAGGTGGTTCGAATGCCTTTGGTACAGATCAGATCCTTCACCGCGTACGGGATTCCGGCCAGCGGCCCGGCCGTTCCGGCGCGCAGGTCCCGCTCCAGCTGCCGGGCCCGGGTGCGGGCGATTTCGGGTGTGGGAGTGCAGAATGCGTGCAGTTCCGGGTCCGACTCGGTGAGCCGTCCCAGGGCTTCCTCGATGATCTCGACCGGGGACAGCGCACCGGCGGCGAGCTGCTGGACCAGCTCCGCGGCACTCGGTTGTGTGGTCCGCGCGCCGATCATGCCTGTGCCGCCTGGGTTTCGGTGACCATCGCGGAGACGGTCCGGGGCCGGCGCAGCTTCTCCATCGCGGTGTACACCAGTCCGGCGGCAGCGATGCCGACCACCGCATCGACCGAGCCCGGCATCAGATAATGCGCCGCGGTGGCGGCCGCGGCGCCCAGCGCCCACGCGGCGAAAGCGGTGGGGCGCAGAGACTCTCGTCCGATCGCGCGACGCAGCGCCAACTGGTCGACGATCAGCACCGCGCCGATCGGCGGCACGAAGATGCCGAGCAGGTTGAGCCAGTCCAGGAAATGACTCCACACCCCCGTGAGCGCGGTGACCAGGCCGACCACTCCGAGAATCAGTGCGACCGGGCGCATTCCGAGGCGGGTGATGCCGGACCAGCCGAGCGCGCCGTTGTACAGGCAGTGCGAGGCCACCGATCCGAGGTTGATGTACACGAACGCGACCGCGACGATGGTCAGCAGCGCGCTGTGCCCGGTCAGCAGGCCCAGGAAGCCGCCGCCGTCGGTGGCCGGATGCGCCGATCCGCCGACCGCGACGACCAGTCCGCCGATGGCGTAGGCGATGAAGTTCGACACCGGGAAGGCCCAGAAGGTCGCCCCGACACCGGCGCGGCCGCTCTTGGCCCAGCGCGTGAAATCGGCTGTCATGGTTCCGGAGTCGGCGAATCCGGCCACCACGATGCTGACCGCCGCTCCGAACGACAGCGCCGTGCCGCCGCCGTGATAGCCGAGCACCTGATGTACGGACAGCCCGTTTCCGGATGCGCCGAAACACAGCGCGACGACGGCCAGCACCACGAACAGCGGCGCGGCGACCATGCCGAGCCACGAGAGGGCCCGGATGCCGACGATGGTCACCAGGGTGTACAGCACACATCCGACCGCCGCTGCCGCCAGCGCGGGCCAGCCCAGCGCATCGCGCAAAGTCGTTCCCGTGAGCCCGATCTGGAAGGAGAACCAGCCGATGACGACGGTGGCGAGGAAGGCCGTGGCGATCCGGCGTCCGGTGCTGCCGAAGGTGGCCGCGGCCTGTTGCGAGAAGCTCTTGCCGGTGCGCCCGGCGATGTAGCTCAGCGCGCCGACGTAGGCGAACAGGATGAGGTTGCCCAGCAGCAGCGCGGCAAGGCCCGCGGCGATGCCGAGGTTGTAGACGATCACGCCGCCGAAGACCGCGTTGCCCAGGTTCATCGGGAAGCCGAACCAGACCGCGGCGATGGACAGCGTGCTGCGGCGGGCCGTATCGGGGACGGGCTCGTGCTCGTATTCCTCGGCCAGTTCGAGGTGCGGCTCGTGGGAGTTTTCGGACATGACTGCTCCAACGGAAGAGAGGGGACGCCTCCGGCCTCTTTGGTATTCCAAATAGCCGGACAGCACAGAGATTCGGGGTCGGCGTGCCGGATGTCAACCGCTTCTCCCTGCGGTGCTGTCATCGAGAAAATGGCGATCTACCTGTGTTTACATAGTCAGCCGAGGAGTATCGCGGGGAATTTGGCATACCAAACTTAACGTGCCGTTTTCAGTAGAAACAGACTGAGAACGTGCGTGTAACAGGCGGGGCGATTTGGCATACCAAACTCGGTGCGAGGATCCGGTCGACATCTGAAGGAGTGACACGTGCATCGAGTCGGAATGATCGTCCCCTCGTCGAACACCTGCCTGGAACCGGCGACCTATCGGATGCTGTCCGAAAACGACGGGGTGTCGGCGCATTTCGCCCGGGTGCCGGTCACGCGGATCGGACTCGACTCGGCCGCGGCGAGTCAGTTCGCGATCGAGCCGATGCTGGCGGCCGCCCGGTCCCTGGCCGACGCGGGCGTCGACATCATCGCCTGGAACGGCACCGCGGGCTCATGGCTGGGCATCGACCACGACCGCGCGCTGTGCGCCGCGCTCGCGAACGCGACCGGAATCGAGGTCATCACATCGACTTCGGCGCTACTGGACGCCTGCCGCGCCTACGGCGTCACGAGTCTCGGTCTCGCCGTGCCCTATACGGCCGAGGTGACCGAACGGATACGCGCGGTGTATCGGGACGAGGGAATCGACTGTGTCGCAAGCGAACACCTCGGTCTCACCGACAATGCCGCGTTCGCCGAGGTTCCGCAGGACCGGGTGCGGCGGATGGTCACGGCCGCGGGAACTCCCGACGCGCACGCGGTCGCGGTGGTGTGCACGAACGTCTTCGGCGCGGCCGTTGCCGCGAGCGCCGAGGCCGAGTTGGGCATTCCGGTGTTCGACAGCGTCACCGCGACGCTCTGGCGGACCCTGCGGTCCACCGGGGCCGCGGTGCCCGGCTGGGGTGATCTGCTGTGGTCCGGCAACTTGCGCAACGAATTCCAGCGCACGGTCGAGGCGCTACGCGATGCGACCGGAGCCGACCGAACCACCTTGCGCATCGATCTGCCCGAGCGCGGATTGCGGGTCGATCTCACCGCGGCGGAAGCATTGCGCGACGGGGTGCGTTCGATACGGCGGGACGCCTCGCTCGACCAGCGTCGGCTGAACACGGTCCAATGGCTGGAACGGCATCGTGAACCGTTGGTGCAGAACGATTTCCGCGACGATCCGCAGCCGCCGACCGCGCTTCGCGACGTCTACGGCGTGCGGGCGCAGATGCTCGGTCCGGTCGTGCGCGACGGAGTCATGGCGGGGTGGCTCTCGGTGCACAGCCTGAGCGAGCGTGAGTGGAGTGGAACGGACCGCAAATCCCTGGACGTCTCGATCGATGCGATTCACGGGATCCTGGACGAGGCCGGAAGACTCTGAAACGTGCACCGGCCCGCCGCTGTCCACGTCGTCGGGTGAAATCCCCAGGGGCTCAGGGCACCCGGTCATTGCCGAATAGTACGTGCAGCGCGATCGCCCGATTCTCCCGCACATGGCGCAGCGCGTGGTCGGCCGCGATGTCCGCGTCGCCCGAGGCGATCGCCTCGTACAGCGCCCGGTGTTCGCACCACAGCTGTCCCGGGTCCTCGATCTGCTGGAACAGCCATCGCAGCCGCCCTTCCAGCGGCCGCAGCAGTTCGGCCAGCAGCCGATTGCCGGCCATATCGATGATGTGCCGGTGGAATTCGGCGTTGGCCCGGCTGATCCGGTCGGGATGGCCGGACAGAGTCGCCCTCCGGGCCTTCTCGACCAGGTTTTTCAGCGTGCGCAGCTCTGCTTTGTCGGCCCGCAGGGTGGCCTCGCGGGCCGCGTATGTCTCCAGTGCCTCCCGGACGCCGAACAGTTCCTCGACATCACGCCGGGAAACTCGCTTCACCACGATCTTGCGCGGGGACAGCACCTCCACGAAGCCCTCGGTGATCAGCGTCTGGATCGCCTCCCGGACCGGAATCCGCGACACCCCGAACTGCTCGGCGAGATCGCGTTCCACGAGCCGGTATCCCGGCTGGAACTGCCCGGCGATGATCCGATCCCGCAACTGCTCGCAGACCTCGTCGCGCAATCGCGTCCATTCGAGGGCCGTTGTCATAGCCTGATCACCTCATCGGTCGAATATCGGTATCGCCCCGTCGCGTCGATATCACGGTATACCAAAGTGATTCCGCAACGCTGGGTTGTTCGTGCTCGGGTGGTGGCGACGGCCGTGACAAACGCTTCATAGCAGTTATTCACCGGTGAAAACGTGTTAATCCCTGATTAAGGTATACCAAGAAATCTTGACCCGATGAACTCCGCTGGGCATGCTTTGGCATACCAAAACTGATTGCGACGGAGGTTGTCGTGCGACGAGTGCACTTGACTGGGCCGCCACCCGTGAACGGGGCGATGATGTGCGTGGACCGCCGTCGGCCGTGCTCACGCGTCCTGGGCGGGACCGAGCGTCAGGGAGTGTCCGAGTGGGCCCGGATCGCCGCGACGGTGGCACTGTGACCACGGATCGCATGCCGGATCTCGTTGTCGCCCATGGGCTCGCTGTCGACGCGACGCATATCCGGCCCGCGCACATCGTCGTGGATCGCGGGCGGATCGCGGCGGTCCTCGACGCCGCGGAACCGGTTCCGGCGGCCACGCGGGTCATCGATGCGGCGGGCCGGGTCGTCATCCCCGGCGGCGTCGACGGCCACTGCCACGTAGCCCAGATCACCGGCCGCTACCGCACTCTCGACGACTACGAACTCACCTCCCGTGCGGCGCTGTGGGGCGGCACGACCACGATCATGGACTTCGGCATACCCCGCGACCGCACCGAGACCCCGCTCGCCGCGGCCCGCGCCAAGCTCGAACTGGCCCGGCGGGCGCGGTGCGATGTCGCGCTGCACGCGTGCGTGATCGACTGGGACACAACGGTTCCCGATCAGCTTGCGGAGCTGGCGGACCTCGGCATCCGGTCGGTGAAGGTGTACACCACCAATCGCGGGACCACGATGGCCGACGACGACACGGTGCTGAAGGTCATGCGGGAGATGGTCCGGCTGGACGGACTGACCTACGTCCACGCCGAGCACGACGCGATGATCGTCGACTGCACCGAGCGTCACGCCGCCGCTGGCACTGCCGGAATCCGGCATCTGCATCGAACCCGCCCGGAACTCGCCGAGGAGGCGTCCGTGCGTGAAGTGCTCGCCGTGGCCGAATATACCGGTGCGGCAGTGTATTTCGTCCATCAGTCGACGCCGGGCGCGGTCGATCTGGTCGGTGCGGCGCGGGCCCGTGGGCTCGACGTGCACTCCGAGACGTGCCCGCACTATCTGGCGCTCGACGAGCGCGTCTACTCCGCCGAATTCCCGGAGTGGTTCGCCTGCTGCCCGCCGATGCGATCACCGCAAACCGTTGCGGCGCTGCGGAAAAGGTTCGCCATCGGGGCGGTCGATACGATCGCCAGCGATCATTCCTGCTACGACCTGGCGCAGAAGCGCGAGCGTAGCGACGACGTCCGGCATATGCCGCACGGCCTGCCCGGGGTCGAGACGCGGATGCCGGTCACCTTCACGACGCTGTCCGACGCACTGGGCGCACCGTCTGATCCCGCCGTGCTCCAGCGGTTCGTCGAGGTCTTCTCGGCGGCCCCGGCCCGAATCAACGGTCTGCCCGGCAAAGGGCGCATCACCGTCGGCTACGACGCGGACCTCGTCGTCTTCGACCCGGACCGAACCCGCGCCGTCGCCGCGGCGGAGCTGCACATGGGCACGGACTTCTCCCCGTTCGACGGGCACGAGTTGCGCGGATGGCCGCAGATCGTCGTCGCCCGCGGCCGAGTCGTACTCGACGACAACGGATTCCACGATCCCGGCCCGACCGGGCGGTTCGTGCCGCGCGACGGGTACCGGGCGGGCGGCCCCGTTTCACGACACACGGATTCGCGTGACGGGAATTACGTCTTTTCGTAAGGTAGGTCGTAGACCGGGCATTCGGCTACACCGATAGTTTCCCGTGTGATCGCCTCGACCTGCTCCTGAGCCTTTTTCGCATCGTTCACCCAGGTCTTGTAGAAGTCGAAGGGGCATTCGGCGATGCCCTTGTCGCCGTCGCCGGAATTCCAGACCCCGGTATAGCCGCGGTGCAGCAGTTTGAACAGATGGTTCTGCGCCTGATCGTATCGACGGGCGGCGCGTATTTCGGGAATCGACAATTGTGCGTATTGGATTCCGTACTCTTCCGTGCCGGTCTCGCCGAGGGTGCGTCCGTCGAAGCCGATGATCGACGAGTGGCCGAAGTAGGTGTAGACGCCGTCGAACCCGGAGCAGTTGGCCACTGCCACATAGCAGTTGTTCGCCCACGCCATCGCCTTGGCCATCAGTATCTGCTGATCCTTCGCCGGGTACATGTAGCCCTGACAGCGAACGATCAGTTCGGCGCCCTTCATGGCGCAGTCCCGCCAGATCTCCGGATAGTTCCCGTCGTCGCACACGATCAATGAGAGTTTCATGCCCTTCGGGCCGTCGCTGACGTAGGTCTCCCCGCCGGGGTACCAGCCTTCGATCGGATTCCAGGGCAGAACTTTCCGGTACTTCTGGACGATTCGGCCTTCGTCGTCGATGAGGACGAGGGTGTTGTAAGGCGCCTTGTCCGGATGCTCCTCGTGCCGTTCGCCGGTCAGGGAGAACACACCCCATGTCTTGGCCTTCCGGCACGCGGCAGCGAAGATCTCCGTCTCCTCGCCGGGCACCGTGGCCGCGGTCGCGTACATTTCTTCCCGGTCGTACATTATTCCCATCGTCGAATATTCCGGGAATATTATGAGGTCCATGCCGGGCAGGCCGGTTTTGATTCCGACCACCATGTCGGCGATCTTCTTCGCGTTATCGATCACGTCGGCTCTGGTGTGCAGCCGGGGAATCTTGTAGTTGATCACCGCGACCCCGACCGTGTCGGGACTCGAGCCGATATCTCCATGACGCATGAGAGTCGCCCTTCCGCTGGCTCCGGCGAACCTCGCCGGATGTCATCGGATGAAACTATCTCGCATGGAGTCGGCGTCGTAATGTCGGCCGTGTAACAAAGGTATTTCTCATCCGGGGGTCGGTCGGATGACGGCTACAGCGGCAGCGGATCGGTCACCCGGATACGATCCATCAGAGCTGTCAGCAATTGTGTGACCTGTTCACTACCGATGGTGATCGAGGAAATGCCACTGTCGGCGAGCGCCTGATTCATGACCTTGTGCGTGAGCTGACCGCGCCGGGTCGGATACACCAGGACTCTGCGCCGGTCGGCGGCGTCGACGTTGCGATGCACCAGGTTGTCGGCGATCATGGCGTCGATCAGGCGGGTGAGCGTGGCGGCGTTGAGTTGCGTGACCTCGGCCAGTTGCGACATCGAGCGGCCCTGACCGTCGCTGACGGCGTTGAGTACGTGCCAGCGCCCGGGGGACGCCTCGCCCAAGCAGGTGGCGACAGTCTTGTCCAGTTCCTGTGATACCCGTCGCAACAGTCGGGCAAGCTCGTCCAGCCCGGCGAGGGCGGTACTATCCTCCACAATCAGCACTATACAGCGCCGTATGAGTCATTTTCAGTTGCAAGTATTACGGTGGTGGTTGCCATGACCGTTCGGAGCCTTCGTGATCGTCGTGAGTCGGTGGATCTCGCGCTGGCGGTGCCGCTGAGCGGCTCGGCGGGAATGTTCGGGCCGTCGTGCGAGGCGTCGGCAGAGCTCGCGATCGAGGACATCAACGCCGCGGGCGGCATCCTGGATCGGCCGGTGCGGTTGCATCCGATCGACGCCGCGGCGCCCTTGCCTGCGGTGGCCGCCCAGATCGACCGGATGATCGGCCAGGGGGTGATCGATGGCGTCGTCGGCTGGCATCTGTCGAATGCGCGCAAGGTGATCACCCCGCGGACGGCCGGTCGAATTCCCTATGTGTACACCACCTTCTACGAAGGGGGTGAGGATTCCGACGGTGTGTACATGGTGGGGGAGACCCCGGATCAGCAGTTGTTTCCCGCGCTGCGGTGGATGCGCGCCGAGTTCGGCGTCCGACGCTGGTGCATCGTCGGCAACGACTATGTCTGGCCCCGCGAAACAGTCAGGGCCACACTCGAATTCGCTGCCGATACGGATATCGAGGTGGTTGGCGCGAGTTTCGTCCCCCTGGGCGGGCGGGATTTCGGCGCCGCCCTCGAATTGATCCGGTCCTCGGCGGCGCAGGGTGTGCTGCTGTTTCTGGTCGGCGCGGACTGCGCGGCGTTCAATCGGGCGTTCGCCGCGGCCGGTCTCGATGAGCGCCGGGTCCGGCTCGGCATGATGATCGGTGAGGATGTCCTCTACGCCGGCGGCGTCGACAGTACTCGTGGATTGTTCACCGCCTGCGGCTATTTCGAGAGTGTGGTGTCGCCGGAGGGGATGGACTTCGGGGCCCGGTACACCGGCCGTTTCGGGGCACTGGCTCCCGCGTTGAACAACATCGGCGAGTCCTGTTACGAGGGACTGCTGTTGTTCGCGTCGCTGGCCGAGCAGGCGCGCAGTCTCGATCTGCGCGCCATCGAACGCACTGCCGCCGGCGCCGGCTACCACGGTCCGCGCGGCGAGGTCCGGGTTCGCGGCGTGCACACCACCCAGCCGGTCTATCTCGCCGGGGCCGATCGGCTGGATTTCACCGTTCACGCCGAACTGACCTCCTGATCGGTGCCGGGCTGGGGCCGAACATGTTCGGCCCCAGCCTGTTTCGGGACATCTCAGTCATGCACGGGCATGGCCTGCAGGCCCAGGTCCTCGGCCACGACCGTGTCGGCGTAGGAGGACGACTGGCACTGTTCGGCGCAATTCTTGGTGAGTGTGCACGTGAGCGAGGACACCGCACCGCCGTGGAAGGGGCAGTGGTGCACCATGTCCGGCAGTTCGTACCGCTTGCCGTCCACCACATCGAGCAGGGTCTGCCCGGCCCACAGCGGTTCCTTCTCGATCTCTTCGCGAAGCGGATTCGGCCGCGCCAGATAGTATTTGCCGCGCGTGAGGATCGCGATGATCGGTGTCAGCACGACGGCAACGGCCAGCGCGAGATAGGGCGACCATGCCTCCAGCAGGCTGCCGAACGCGCCGAAGTAGGCGAGAATGGACAGCACCGACCCGGCGAGCATGGACCCGAATCCGACCGGATTGATCGGATACAGATAGGCCCGCTTGAACTCGATGTACGGCGGGCTGATCTTCAAAATCCCCTTGTTGATCACCAGGTCCGCGACGATCGCGCCCACCCAGGCGATCGCGACGTTGGAGTAGAATCCCAGAATTGTGTTGAGCACGGTGAACATGTTGCCCAGCATCAGGGCCAGCGCGATCGCGATGTGCAGTGCCAGCCAGACCACCCGGCCGGGATGTACATGCAGTACCCGGCTGAAGAAGTTCGACCACGACAGCGACCCGGAATACGCGTTGGTCACGTTGATCTTGATCTGTGACAGCAGCACCATCACGGTCGCGATGGCCAGAGCCATTGCGTGACTGTGGATCAACGCGCCGTAGCCGCCGAGAAACTGCTCGATCGGCTCGGTGGCCCGGGTGAAGCCCACCTGTCCCGCGATGTAGAAGGCGAGGAAGGCCCCGCACAGCTGCTTGGCCGCCCCGAGGATCACCCATCCCGGACCGGCCGCCAGCACCGCGGACCACCAGCGCAGCCGGGGCGTCTCCGACTTCTCCGGCATGAATCGCAGATAGTCGACCTGCTCCCCGATCTGGGCGATGAGTGACAGCGCGACTCCGGCGCCCGCGCCGACGCCGATCGCCGTCACCCGTGCGCTGCCGCCGTTGCCCGCCCACGACAGGAATCCGTCGAATCCGGATGGGTCGCCGATCGCGATCATCACCAGCGGCGCCGCGAACAGGATCAACCACAGCGGTTGTGTCCACACCTGGAACTTCGCCAGCGCCGACATCCCGTACAGCACAAGCGGAATGATCAGCAGCGAGCCGATGACGTAGCCGAGCGGGAGCGGGATGTGGAACGCCAGCTTCATCGCCTGGGCCATGATCGATCCCTCGAGGGCGAAGAAGATGAAGCAGAAGCTGGCGTAGATGAGGCTGGTCAGCGTGGACCCGAAGTAGCCGAATCCGGCCCCGCGGGTCAGCAGATCCATGTCCAGGTTGTACTTGGCGGCGTAGTAGGCGATCGGGACGCCGGTCAGGAAGATCGTCGCGGCGGCCACCAGGATCGCGATCACGGCGCTGGAGGCACCGTGGGTCACGGCGATCGATGCTCCGATGGAATAGTCGGCCAGATAGGCGATCCCGCCGAGTGCGGTGACCGCGCACGCCAGCGGACTCCAGCGGCGGAAGGACTTCGGCGCGTACCGCAGCGAGTAGTCCTCGATGTCGTCGCGAGCGGCCCAATCTTGGAAACGGCGCCACCGGGAGGGGGCCGCGACCGGGGTCGGTTCTGTCGTCATGGTGTCGTTCTCCTCGCATTCGAGGCCGTTGGCTGCACGGGCTCGGTGAGGACAGACGCTATATTCGATACTTTCAAATGACTATAATTCATATGAAAATTAATGATCGGGAAACATGGGGCGAGTCTCGTAACGGCAGCTTAACCATCGGTTTTCGTGGCTGCGACACGGACCGCATTCGATTGTGGCCATACGAAATATGCTCAAATGAAAATGATGGTCCGGGCGATGGCTCGGCAGTCGGAGGTCGCTGATGCCCAGCTACGAATTCACCTGTCCGACGTGCGGGGGATTCGACCGCCGCCACCCCATGGCCGAGGTACCCGAGTCGGTGCCGTGCCCGCGATGCCGGCGGCAGGCTCGGCGACGTATCTCGGGCGGGGTCCTGCTGCGTTCCGGTTCGGCGGGCACACGTCTGCTCGACGCTACCGCGCGCACGGCGGCCGAACCGTCGCTCGTGGCCGCGCCGCCGCCGCGTCGCAGCCCGCGCGTCACCCGAAATCCCTTGCACCGCAAGCTCCCACGTTCCTGACGACTCCTACGCTCCGACGTCGAAGAGAGGTATCTCATGCCCGAGTTGCTGTACCCGCTGGATTCGTCCAAGCGGTTCACGGACCAGAAGTTCGTCGGCCACAACCGGTGGCATCCCGACATCCCGGCCGCGGTCACCGTCCGGCCCGGCGACGAGTTTCGGGTGCATGTGCGCGAATGGTTCGACGGGGCGATTCACAACGACGATTCGGCAGACGATGTCCGCAATGCCCCGCTCAGCACCGTGCACTGCCTGTCGGGGCCGTTCGCAGTCGAGGGCGCCGAACCGGGCGACCTGCTGATCGTCGACATCCTCGACATCGGTCCCATCCCGCAGGAGGACTCCGGCCCGCTGGCCGGTCAAGGCTGGGGTTACACCGGGATCTTCGCCACCGACAACGGCGGCGGATTTCTCACCGAGCACTTCCCCGACGCCTACAAGGCGATCTGGGATTTCAGCGGGCACACCACCACCTCCCGGCACGTGCCCGGGGTGAAGTTCACCGGGATCATGCATCCCGGCCTGATGGGTACCGCGCCCTCGGCCGACCTGCTGAGCACCTGGAACACCCGGGAGGCCGCCCTGATCGCCACCGACCCCGAGCGGGTCCCGCCACTGGCATTGCCGCCCGAACCCCGTGACGCGATCCTGGGTTCGCTGACGGGGCCCGAATTCGATCGCGTGGCCGCCGAGGCGGCGCGCACCGCGCCGCCCCGCGAGAACGGCGGAAACCAGGACATCAAGAACCTCACGCGCGGCAGCCGCGTCTTCTATCCGGTCTTCGTGGACGGCGCGAACCTGTCCGTCGGCGATCTGCACTTCTCGCAGGGCGACGGGGAGATCACCTTCTGCGGTGCGATCGAGATGGGCGGATTCATCGACCTGCGCGTCGATGTCATCAAGAACGGCATGCAGCTCTACGGCGTCACCGAGAACGCGGTCTTCCTGCCCGGCAACGAGGGCCCGGTGTACTCCGAGTGGTTGGCCTTCTCCGGAACCTCGGTCACCCTCGACGGCGAACAGCGGTACCTGGACTCGCAATTGGCATTCGAACGCGCCTGCCTGCACGCCATCGACTACCTGACCAACTTCGGGTACAGCCGGGAGCAGGCCTATCTGCTGCTCGGTGCGGCGCCCATCGAAGGACGTTTCTCCGGCGTCGTCGACATACCGAACTCCTGTGCCACCGTGTACATTCCGACAGCCATCTTCGACTTTCCGATAACCCCGTCCGCCGCGGGACCGGTGCGAATCGACCCGGGGATCGGAGCGCCCCGCACCGCCCGCTGACGCGAGTTCCCCTGCGCTACTTCAGCTCTGGGTGTTCGGAGTAGAGCTCGCGCAGGATGGACAGGTCGAACAGTTGCTCGGCCTTGATATCGATCTTGGCCTTGGCCAGGGCCTCGATATTTCGTGCGATCAGCTGATCGGTCATGGAGAACAGGCCGTTGGCCTTGGTGTCGTCGGAGACGACGAGATCGTTCTGCGCCTTGGCCTCGTCGGTCTGCTCGGCGAGGTCGAGGCGCTGGTCCTTGCCGTAGACGTCGACCGCGAGATGGGCGCTTTGCGGCGAGTCGGCGACGGCGTCCTTCCAGCCCTTGATCTCCGCGGTGAGAAATGCCTTCAACTTGTCTCGTTCGGAGTCGATGGTCTGCTGGCGCACGGTCAGCGTTTCGGCGGTGAGCGGGAGGCCGAAGTCCGCGAACAGGAAGTGCGCGGTCGGAAATCCCTTGGCCGCCAGGGTGATCGGCTCGTTGGTCACATAGCTGACCCAGCCGTCCACCTCGCCGTTGGCCAGCGGCGTCGGGTCGAACTGGGCGGGGACGATCTTGACGTCGCTGGATGTCATGCCATTCGCGGCGAGCAACGCCCCGAAGATCAGCTGATTGGTATCCTGCACACCGATCTTCCGGCCTTTCATCTCCGCCGGTGAGGTGATCGGCTTCGCCGCCGAACTCACGATGCAGAACGGGTTCTTCTGATACGTGGTGCCGACGATCTTGGCCTTCAGCCCGTCCAGAACCGCGGGCGCGGTCGTCTGCGGCGCGGAGGTGCCCAACCAGATCTTGCCGGTGTCCAGGCCCGCCTCCACCGAGGTGCTGGCTGCGCCGCCGGAGATCAGATCGACGTGCCCGAAACCGGCGTCGCGGTAGTAGCCCTTGCTGTCGGCGAAGTACTCACCGGCGAATTCGATGTTCTTCAACCACGACAACTGGACCGCGACGGTGCCGTATTTCGACCCGTCGGCGGTGGTGCCGTTGTTCCCTGCCGACGACGAGCTCTTGCCGCAGGCCGCCAGCACGCCGGTGCCGCCGAGCGCGACGCCGGCGAACGCGGAAAAGCGGAGGAAGGACCGACGGTCCAGGGATGAAAGCTTCTGGGCCGACGAGGGGCCGTGCACGCGTGTCATGCCGGAAATGTAGGGCGCTTCGATTTCGAATACTTTGCTATCGGGATAATTCCGGCGGCGCGTCAGCTCTTGCCGGTCTCCGCGCCGAAGCGAGCCAGGACCAGGTTCTCCAGCACGCCCACGATCGCGTACAGCAGGACCGACACGATGGTCACCAGCGCGATGCACGCCCAGAGCTTGTTGTACTGGAACGTGGGGATGGCCCGGATCAGGGTGGCGCCCAAACCCGTTCCGCTGCCGAGCCATTCGCCCAGCAACGCACCGATCAGCGCGCCGGGCACCGAGATGCGCGCCGCCGCGAACACCGCCGGCAGCGCGGCGGGCATCGCGACCATCCGCAGCCGCGTCCAGCGCGAACCACCGTATGCGGCAACGAGTTCCATCGCCTGCCGGGAGGCCGAGCGCAGACCGGTGATGATCATGACCAGCGCCGGGAAGAACACCACGATCGCCGCCAGCACAGTCACTCCGAGAACCCCGCGACCGAAGACCAGCACGACGATCGGTGACAGCGCCACCAACGGTACCGACCGCAGCAGCATCGCCACCGGCATGAACGACTGCTCCACCGCGGGCAGTGTGACGAACAGCGCCGCCGCCGCCAGCGCCGCGAGCATGCCGATGCCGAACCCGGTCGCCGCGTCCTTCAGGGTGATTCGCAGATCGGACAGGATCGCGTGACGAGCGGTGTCGGAGTCGGGCCCGGTGATCAGATAGGACCACACATCGCCCGGTGTCTTGCCCACTCGTGGCCCGACCTGCGGGAAGGCATACAGGAACGCGTACCAGATCACGAGCATCAGAATCAGCGAGATGACAAGCGGAAGAAGGAATTTCACGATTCGCACGAGGATGTTCACGAGCGCGCCTCCCGTGCGGTCCACGGCGCGAGCGCCCGCGCCAGCACGGCGACCACCGCGTAGCCCAGGCCCGCGAGTGCCGCGGCGGCCAGCGCCATGCCCCAGGTTCGCGGCACGTTGTAGGACGTCTGGGCCGCGGTGAGCGCGACGCCGATACCGCTGTCGACACCACCGAGATATTCACCGATGATCGCACCGAGCACCGCAGAGGGCGCGGCGATCTTCAACGCCGCCAAGGTATTCGGCAGGGCGGCGATGAGCTGCACGCGCCACAGTCGTTGCCAGCGCCCGCCGCCGTAGGCTCGCACCAGATCGAGGCTGGTCCGGTCGGCCGAGCGCAGGCCCGACACCGTGCCGACCATGGTGGTGAAGAAGCAGTACATGGCGGCGAGGAAGACCGTCGGCGTGCGGCCGCCGAATACGACGAGAATGATCGGCCCCAGCGCGAGCAGCGGTGTGCAGTAACTGAGTATCGCCAACTGCGTGACCAGCGACTCGATCGGCGGTACCAGCATCACCAGGATCGCCAGCGCGATCGCCAATGCGTTGCCCGCCGCAAACCCTTGCAGTGCACCGTAAGCCGTGATCCGGAAGTTCGGCCCGTACAGCGACCAGCCATCGGTGTACATGGTGTGCAGCACGCGCCACGGGCTCGGTACGGTGCCACCGGCGACCTCGAGATCGGCCAGCAGCCACCACAGCGCGAGCAGCGACGCCAACCCGAGCAACCCGCCGACGCGCTTCATCGCGCCGTCTCCGGAACATCCAGCGCCGCTTCGGCTTCCGCTTCTATCCCGCCCTGACCACCGCGGCCGAACAGCAGCTCGGACAGATAGTCGTGCAGCTCGTGGAAGTCCGGGCTGCGCATCATGTCGGGTGTCCGGGGGCGCGGCAGGTCGATCTTCACCGTCTCCACGACCCGGCCCGGCCGGGGGCTCATCACCGCCACGACATCGGACAGGAACACCGCCTCGCCGATACCGTGCGTGACCATCAGCGTGGTGGCGGGTTTCTCGGTCCAGATGCGCAGCAGTTCGAGGTTGAGCCGCTGCCGGGTCATATCGTCGAGCGCGCCGAACGGCTCGTCGAGCAGCAGTACGCTCGGCTCCAGCACCAGCGCCCGCGCGATCGAGACCCGTTGTCGCATACCGCCGCTGAGTTGTGCGGGCTTGGCCTTCTCGAAACCCTCCAGCCCGACCAGCGCGATCAGATCGGCGATCGCGGCGGCATCGACCGGCAGCCCGGCGACCTGTAACGGGAGTTTGATGTTGGATTCCACACTGCGCCAGGGCAATAGCGCGGAATCCTGGAACGCGATCCCGAACCCGTGCCGCCGCCGCAGCTCGGCCGGTGTCGCACCGTTGATACCGGCCGCACCGGCCGTGGGCGTCTCGAGCCCGGCCAGAATGCGCAGCACCGTCGACTTCCCGCACCCCGAGGGACCCAGCAGGGACGCGAACGCACCCTGCTCGGTATCCAGGTCCACCGAATCCAGCGCCGACACCGTGCGCCGCCCCGCTCGAAACGTCTTGCTCAGGCCGCTGATGTGAATCCCGGTGCCCGCGGCTTCCTTCTCCATGCGGTAACCCTAGGAGCAGCCGGTTGCGCCGATATTGCGAATCGGCACACCAGATTTCCGGGGCGTTACGGTGATGTGGCGACCGGTGCGCGCGTAGAGCCACCGCCGCCCTCAACGCCCGCGCACGGCCATGGATTTGGGGCCGACCAGCCCCGAAACCGAGGACCTTACGCCACCGTTTCATCTACCGCTTTTGAGGAACACGGCACTGAGCGACGCAGATGTCGACGACCAGCACTGCGGGACGTTCACCGGCCCCGAGCCGGGCGGCGAAGCCGCGGCGGCGGTAGTCCTCGGCCAGATCCGACCTGTGGCATCTCCTCGGCCTCGCCGTATCCTTGGCGAAACGGTGAGCGAGATCAAGGACTACCAGGTGTTGATATGCCCGGGTGACCACGTGCCGCTGTGCGTCTCCCGGGTGACCGCCGGGTTCGCGGGGACCGCGGACGGGTCGATCGGCGTGAGGCGTTGCAGCTCACCCCAGTCCTGATCCCAGTTGTCCTCCAGGTAGGTGGCCAGGGTCTGCGAGCGCAGGAGTTGCTGGCTCCAGCCCAGCGGGCCGCCGCCGACGTGGCTCTCCCACATCGTGGTGTCGTGCGCGCCCAGCCGGTTGGGCAGAATGCGCCAGCTCGGGACCTGGGCGATGCCGTCCTTGTGGTCGAACGGCCGCTGGCACGGGAACTGCAGGCCCACAGCCCAATCCAGGAGCACGGGCTGTGTCGAGCCGACCAAGTTCTGGAGTGTGCGCGTGCGCGGGATGCGCGGCGGGGTCAGCGCGACCCACCGTTGCGGGTCGAGGTTGTGATCCTTGGCCATGATGCGAATCACGTTCGCCTGCACGGGAATTCGATCCAGCGGCACCCGCAGGTCGCGCCAGGACGGGGCCGGGCCGATATCGATCGGGGTCAGCTTTCCCAGCGGGCGTGCGCTCGTCGCGGAATCGGTTGTGCCGTATTGGATCTGCACCGGCTCACCGCCCACGGGCCGGCCGTCGGGGCCCTCGGCCTGGATTCGGCCCGCCGCGGCGATCGAGATGATGTCGTTGTGGTCGTGCTGATCGGGCAGCCGGTACCAGCCGGTGACCAGGTCGGCCGGTTCCTGCTGGTCGTAGGTGCCGAGCTCGGGCGTGGTCGTCGAATCGAGGCCGTACGGCAGTGGGGCGCCGCCGGTTTGGGTGGCCGCGTCGGTGCGGGTCTCGGTGGCGGACTTGTCTCCGAAGGATTTGGCGATGCTGGTCGACTCGCCCTTCTCGTCGGGGGAGCTGACGTCACCGACGCCGTTCGGCACGAAACCGTGTGCGCCGCCGGTGAACGTGGTGAAGGCGTCGCCCGTGAGCGGCTTCATCATCGAAGCGCCGGGGTCGGGCTCGACCAGCACCTTGTCCGCCAGCGCGCACGGATCGCCCAGTGCCGCATGGATATTCGAGGATGCCAGGGAGAATCCCGGATGCTGGTTCAGCGCGCCCGCGGCGAACGAGGCGACCTGGAACACGACCAGGATGGCCGCGGCCGCCGTCAGCGGCGGGAACTTCGCCAGACGCCAGGCGCGCGGTGACACTCGATGCGGCGTACCGGGTTTCGGCGCCCGCACATGCCACCAGATCGCCAGCAGCAGACACAGCGCGGCGATCATCAGGAATATCTCGCTGAACCCGGTGCCGTCGACGGACGGTGACCGGTCCCACCACGGGATGCCGAAGCTCGACACCCACCACCACTCGTTGACGCTGGTGAAGATCTGCGCCAAGGCCAGCGACACCACCGCGGCGAACAACGCCCGATTGCGCGGCGAACGCATCACCCGAGGTCCCACCGCGACCGCCGTGAGCACCGCCACCGATCCGGCCAGACCGGCGTAGACCCCGTTGTGGTGAGTGAATTTCGTCGGGCAGACCGCCATCAGCACCATCGACCCGAACGTCACCCCGAGCAGGCGACGCGCCGGTCCGGCCGCGGTGAACGGGATGCGGCCGCCCTTGCGCAGCAGGACCAGGACGCAGACCGCCAGGCTCAGCCACATGGCCACCATGCCGAACCGGCGGGCAATGGAGCCGTCGGCCGAGGGCATGAACAGCCATTGGTAATTCAGGTATTCGTTGTACCAGGGGTCCGACGGTCCGACGATATTGTGCACACGCTGCATCTCCTGCATCGCCGAGAGTGGTTCGACGGCGAATGCGAAGGCCAGCACCAGCATTCCGGACGCGAGCAGCGGCGCCAGCAGCGCCCCGTACGCCCGGATCCAGGCAACGGGCGGTGGTGCGGATCCGGCCCGGGCACCGGCGAGCTCACGCGCTTTCGGTATGCCGAATCCGACCGCCGAGCGCAGACCGGCCAGCAGCGGCGCCAGGCAGATCACCCCCGACGGGGCCGCGGTGAAACTGAACGCGCCGACGAGGATCGCGAGGGCATACGGCAGCAGCCGGTGCGTCGCGATGGCGCGTTCCACCAGGCACCAGGTGAGCAGGACACAGACCGCGACGACCGGTTCGGGCCGCAGCCCGTTGTTGTAGGGCAGCCATACGGCCAGGAAGGCCAGCGCACCGGTCCACACCGCCACCCGGTCGTGGCGCACGGCCGCTCCGAGCCGGGGAATCACCTCCCGGCTAAGCGCCAGCCAGGTGACCACGGCCGCGAGCAGTGTCGGCAGCCGCATCCACGGACTCGCGACGCTGATCTCCGACATGTGCGCGATGATGTCGTAAGGCGGTGTGCCGACCGGGTTCTCGGGCACGCCGAAGAACCGGAAGTAGTTGGCCATGTAACCGGATACCAGCGAGGTGCGCGCCATCCCGAACTGGTAGCCGTCGTCGGAGGTGGTCGCTCCGATGAAATGCCACACCAGCAGGGTCCCCAGGACGACGAAGTCGACCCCGGTGAACCGCCACCACCGCTGCGGCAGCAGACGCCGCAAGCCCCGGCCGTCGCCGCGGTCCAGCCGGTACAGCGCCACCAGCGCGATCAGCGTGAACACCACGGCCAGCACTTCGGCCGCCCGCTTGGCCGACGTCGGCGTGACCGAGAACCGGCTGTCGACCTGCGCCACGACCGCGGCCCCGTCGGGTTTGGGCAGATCGCTGAAGATGCCGACGACCTGCGGTCGCCAGTCACCGGGCGGCAGCACGGTCGGTTCGACGTCCGATCCGTGGACGGTGACCCTCGTCGAGGACATGTCGGCGTGCACCGTCAGGGTGCCGCCGCCGATCGCGCCGATGGGCACGTTCAGCAGCGACTGGTTTCGCAGCACGACCTCGAGCCGGGCGGGCTCGCCGCTCTGCGCGGGCTGCACGCGCGCGACGAACCCGTACTTCTCCAGCTGTGGCGCACCCTCGGGCAGCGTCGAGGCCAGTACGCCGCCGTGTGCGCTCAGTTGCGTCATCGACCGGCCCGGGATGGTCGCGTCGAAGGTCAACGGCGCGTAGGTGACCAGCGGCGCGTTGACGCTGCGGGGCGAATCCTGTTGTGGCCACGAGAGAGTCGTGTGGTCCACCTGCACCGGCAGCAGCGGTACCGCGATGGCGCACAGGGCGCCGAGCAATCCGGCGATGAGGGCTAGCGACTTGGCCCATGTGCCGCGCCACGTACCCGATGCCCCGGGTTTCGCGCCCGCGGCATGCGCCCTGTCCGCCCTTACCAACGTGTCGACCACGGCCGCCGATGCTAGTGTGATGCTTCCGTTATCCGCGATTCGCCCACTGTTTCTCAGCCTGCGTTCAGGGTCGGTGCCGCACTCCCGCCCGGCTCAGCGGACTCTTTCGTACTTCGCGGGGATGTCGGTGTACTCGCGGCGGATGGCGACCTTCGCGAGCTTGCCCGACGGTAGCCGGGGGAGCGGCTCGTCGCGGAACACGACATAGCGCGGCACCTTGAAATCGGCCAGCTCGCGGCTGCAGTGCTCGATGACGACGCGGGGGTCGTGCTGCCCGGTGGTGACCAGGATCGCCGCTGGCGTCTCGCCGAACTTCTCGTCCTCGGCGCTGATCACCGCGACCTCCTCGACCCCGTCCAGGCCGCTGATCACCTGCTCGATCTCGACCGGGGAGATGTTGATTCCGCCGGAGATGATCAGATCCTTCATCCGGTCCACGAATCGGAGCCTGCCCTCGGCGTCCACGACGCCGAGGTCGCCGGTGTACAGCCAGCCGCCGCGCAGCGCCCGCGCGGTGTTCTCCGGGTCCCGCCAGTAGCCCGGCGTGACTCCGGGCCCGCGCAGCAGCACCTCGCCCGGCTCGTCCGGATCACACGGGGTGCCGTCGTCGCGGATCACCTTGAAATCGGTGAATATCGAACCCGTGCCGCAGCTGTCGGGATGTTCGGCGGCGTGCTCGGGCCGGGTGCTCGTCCCGACACCGCCCACTTCGGTCAGGCCGTAGATCTGCCGCAGCGCAACGCCTTTCGCGCCCCACGCCTCGAGCAGCCGCACCGGGACCGGGGCCCCGCCGGTGATGGCCATCTTGATCGAGGACAGGTCCGCCCGCGCGAATTCGGGCGATTTCGACATCGCCTCGAAGATCAGCGGGACCCCGAAGATCGTGGTGATCCGGTGCCGCTGCAACAGATTCACCGCGCGGCCCGGGTCGAAGCTCGGCTCCACGACGAGCGTGCCGCCCAGCAACGTCGTCACGCACAGCCCGGTGACCAGCCCGGGAGTGAAGGCCAGCGGCAGCACGAGCAGGCTGCGCGAGCCCGGCCGCATGCCCTCCTCGGTGAGCGTGAACTCGAAAGCGATGTTCAGCAGGGTCTGGTTGGTGCAGATGACGCCCTTGGACAGTCCGGTGGTGCCGCTGGTGAACAGCACGATCGACGGGTCCGTGGGATCGATGTCGACGACGAAGTGGTCTTGCGCGCCTTCGCGGAGTTCGGGGACGCCGGTCAGCGGATATGTGCCGAGCCCCGGCATCTGCGCTTGTACCGCCGGCATCACCTGCAGCCCGGCGGGGTCGGCGACGACGAGCCTCGCGTCGGCGTCGGTGAGGATCTTGCGCAACTCGGCGGCCACCAGCCGGGGGTTGAGCGGTACCAGGACCGCGCCGGTCTTCAGGATGCCGAGTGCGGCCACGCACCAGTCCAGGGAGTTCCCGCCCAGCAGCCCGACCCGGTCGCCGGGGCCGACGCCGGTGTCCGCCAGCCGCCGGGCGAACCGGCTGCTCCAGGACTCCAACGCCGAGTAGGAGACCTCGTCCTGCGCGACGATCAGCGCGGTCTGTTCACCCTTGGTTCGTGCCCACCAGCGCAGTGCGGAGACAACAGAAGCAGCCATGGTATTCCCTCACCTTCGAGGCGCTCGCTACTCATCCGCGATCTTCTCGCTCGACGATCGCCAGCACCACGATAATCTAATGACTTTAGATATTGAGGGAGTTTCGCCCGATTCGTCGCCCGGCCTGCTTCGATCCGCGGCGGTCTCACCGTGGCAGGTACTCGTTGGTCCAGTTGCCTCGCGGAAGCTTGGCACCCTTGGGAACCGCGCCCGTCTGCTTGATGAAGTTCATGCTGGTTTTCCACCCGTCGGCGCTCATCGCGCCGGTCTCGGGCCAGTCCACCTGCCGCAGGCTCGCCAGCAGGACCGGATCGGCGATGGTGGAGAACGTCTGCTTCACGATGCTCACCACGTCGGATTCGTGCCCGCGGATGTACGCGCTGCCCTGCTGGACCGCCCGCACGAACCGGCGAACCAGCTCGGCGTTCGTGGTGGCGTAGTCCTGCCGCACCGCGATGATCTGGCCGTACCCGCTCCGGGGCACCGACCACGCGGGCACCGTGTCCGGACCGGCCACCACGACCCCGTCACCGTCGTCCTGCACCGCCAACGGCGTGGGTTCGGAGGTGACGAACCAGTCGATCCGGTTGTTGCTCAGAGCCGCCTTGTCGGCCGCCGGGCTCGGCAGGGACGCGTAACGAACCGTATTCGGCGAAACCCCATACTCCCGAAGGAAGATGCCTGCCTGTCCCTGGGTGGTGGCCGAACTCGCGCCGCCGACCGATCCCCGCAATGCCCTGGCCACCTCCGCGGGCGGGGTATCGGCGGTGAGGTGGTGTGCGCGTGCGAATTTCGTGCTGACGATGAGGCCCAGTGGCGAGCCCGCACCGTCCACGGACACGGCGAGCTGCGGAATCTTCCGGTTGACCGCGTTGATGAATGTCGTCGGGCTGTAGTTGAGGAACTGCACGGAGTCCGATTGCAGCGCGGCGGCATCCAGCGACGAGGTCAGGGTGACGAACTCGACCTTCAGCCCTGCCGCGCGGAAGTACCCCTTCGCGTCGGCCACCCGCAACGGCGCGTCGAAGATCGTGCCGGCGACACCGACGGTCACCCTCGTCAGACCGTCGGCCTCGCTGGAACCGCAGGCCGCGAGCAGGCCCCCGCACAGCGCGAGCACCATCGGGATCACGGCGCCCAGCCGGGCGGTCCTGGATCCGAGGCGTCGTTGCCTCTTCATGTCCATGGGTCAGCCTTTCATCGGTGGTTCAGCTCGCGCGCCCACTCGGCGGCCTTGACCGTGTTGGCCATGAGCGTCGCGATGGTCATCGGACCGACTCCACCCGGTACGGGGGTGAGTCGTTTGGCGTGGCCCACGAGTTCCCGGGCGCGCACGTCGCCGACCAGGCCCTCGGATGTCCGGTGGATACCGACATCGACCACCGTCGCGCCGGGCTTGACGTGCTCCGGCCCGATCAATCCCCGCACCCCGGTGGCGACTACCAGGACGTCGGCCGCGCGGGTCACCGCGGCCAGGTCGACGGTGCCCTTGTGCGCCACCGTGACGGTCGCGTCCCGGTTCATCAGCATCTGCGCCATGGGCCTGCCGACCAGATCCGAGCGTCCGACCACGACGGCGTTCGCGCCGTCGATCGTCACCCCCTCGGAGTCCAGCAGCTCGATCACTCCGGCCGGTGTGCACGGTCGCAGGCCGAACTGGTCGCGAGCCAGCAATCCCGCGCTGAGCGTCGTCAGGCCGTCGACGTCCTTGACCATCGGGATCCGATCGATCAGGGCCGCCGCGTCCAGCCCGTCGGGCAACGGCAGTTGCAGCAGGATTCCGGACACCGAAGGATCCTGCGCCAGCGCATCGATGACCGTCGCGACTTCCTCGTGCGAGGCGCTCGACGGGACTGTCCGGTGCAGATCGCGCATGCCCAGCTTGCGCACTGTTCGCCGTTTGCTCGCTACGTACACCGCGCTCGCCGGATCCTCACCCACCAGGACCGTGGCCAGTCCCGGTGCGGTGTCCGGGGTGAACGACGTCGCGATGTCGTGGGCGACCCGCTCCTGGATGCGTCGTGCCACGCTCTTGCCATCGATCCACCGCGTCACCCGAGTGCCCCTCTCACGCGAAGACGATCGTGTGATTGCCCTGCCGGAAGACCCGGTCCTGGGCATGCCAGGCCACGGCTCGGGACAGCACCGCGCGTTCCACGTCCGCGCCGCGACGTTGCAGTTCCGCGGCACTGTCCGCGTGGGACACACGCACCACGTCCTGCTCGATGATCGGGCCTTCGTCCAGGTCCTCGGTGACGTAGTGCGCCGTCGCGCCGATCAGCTTCACCCCGCGTTCCTTGGCCTTCGCGTAGGGCCCGGCGCCGATGAAGGCGGGCAGGAACGAATGGTGGATGTTGATGATCGGCACTCCGACGCGGTCGATGAAATCTCCCGACAGGATCTGCATGTACCTGGCGAGGACGACGAAATCGACATTTCCCTGGAGCAGCCGCAGATGCTCGGTTTCCGCGGCGGATTTGTCGGGCCCGGCGGAGGGCACATGGAAGAACGGGATCCCGAACCCACGGACCTCGGTCGCGGTGTCGACGTGGTTCGAGACGACCATCGCCACCGAGACCGGCAGTTCGCCGCGCCGATGCCGCCAGAGCAGGTCCAGCAGACAGTGGTCCGACTTCGAGGCGAAGATCGCCATCCGCTTACGCACCGCCAGGTCGCGCAGCGTGAAGTCGAGGTCGAAGCCCTCGCGCAGCACCGTGTCCAGATCCGTGCGGACCGCGGGCAGCAGCCCGGGCAGATCCCGCGCGGAGAAGACCGTCCGCTGGAAGAACGCGCCGCCGCGCGGATCATCCGAATACTGGTCCAGCGATACGATATTCGCGCCGTGTCTGCTCAGCACGCCGGTCACGGCCGCGACGATGCCCGGCCGGTCGAGCCCCTGCACCGTCAGCGATGCCAAGGGTTCCCGGTCGCCCGTCGTCGCGGACGCGGGCCCCGCGGCCGGTCGCAGGTCGCGCACCGCCGTCATGATCTCGCTTCCTCGCCGAGGCCTGCGGTGAAGTCCGTGATCCACTCCACCGTCGCCTCCACTCCGCCGAAACTGTAGAAATGGATCCGCACGTCGCCGTGCCGTTCGGGTTCCCACCGCCGAGCCAGATCGCGCAGGAACCGGTCGGGCCCCGCGGTACCCATGAGGTTGGTGATCGAGAACCCGTACTTGCGCACGATCCCGGCGCTCGTGCCCACCCCGAACCGGGTCGCGTACCGCACCAGGCGCCGGATGCCCGCCGGGCCCGGCACGCCCACGCGTATCGGCAGGGCGATCCCCCGCGCGCGGACCTGCTCGACCCAGTCCAGCACCGCGTCCGAGTCGAAACCGAACTGGGTGACCACCGAACCCGCCAGCCCGGCTTCGGTCAACAGCGCGGCCTTGTCCGCCAGCGAACGCCACAGCACGTCGGTCGCGATCTCGGGATGGCCCTCCGGGTACCCGGCGATTCCGGCCTCGACCAAGCCGAACCGTTGCGGCACAGCGCTTTTCAGAACCGATAACGCGTCCGGGTACGGTCCGAGCGGAACCGCCGGATCACCGCCGACGACGAACAGCCGATCGGCGGCGGACACATCTGCGAGGCCCGACAGGAACTCCTCGAGTTCGCCGGGCGACCGCAGCCGCCGCGCCGCCACGTGCGGCACCGGGATCAGCCCGAGGGCGCCGCACACACCTGCCGCTTTTACCCGGGTCTCCAGATCCTCGCTCTCCAGATAGGTCAGGTGCACCCGCGTTCCCAAAGGGATGTTCGCCGCGGCCGCGGTCAGCCGGTCGACGTCCTTTCCCGTGATCTCCAGGGAGAAGTCGGTCAGCAACGAAACCTCGCGCGGGCTCATGACCGCGAAGCGCCGCGATAGCGGGTGCGGGCGAAGCTGTCCAGGGGGGCGGCCTCGACGGTGGCGCGAACCTCGAACTGCTCGTGCGGCTCCACCGAAGGCTTGTCCGACACCGGGTCCTCGCCCCAGAGCACCCGAACCTGCGTGCCCGGCCGCGCGAATTGCTCGTCGACGACCGCGAGCGACACGACGGCCTGGTCACGCACCACGTACCCGCAGTCCATCGAGATGCCCACCCGCTCGCCGCCGACGCGCACCTCGTCCATCTGGAACTGTCCGTAACGTGCCTTCGGCAGGGAGAAGTACTTGAACGTCGGCCCCGGAGTCCACAGTGAGGAGAAGATGCGCCCGGCGTCCTCGGGATTCCAGACCAGGGTCACCTTGCGCCGCTGCGGTCCCGCGGCCCGGTCACGCAGGGCGTCCATGCCCACGAACTCGTGATCGAACTTGACGTGCCGTCCGTAGCCCAGGTCGTACGGCGTGACGTAGTAGTCGGTCACGTCGCTGGAGAACAGGCTGCCCGCCAGCGAACCCGCGCTGCCCGCGGGAAGCCACTCGCGATACCCGGTGAGCGTCTCGTCGGTGTAGATGGCGGGCATCGGGCCCGGGATCCAGCCCGACTCCAGATTCGCCGTCGAGTAGGCCACCGACCCGACCTGCTGAAGTCCGAATTCCCCGCCCACGCGAAGGATCTCCGCGCGCACCGTGGTCCCGTCCGCCCAAGGGCCGAACAGTTCGAATCCCACCTGTCCGGCCATGCCGTGCCGGATCGCCCGCACCGGCTTGCCGGCGATGGTGAACGCGGTCATGCCGAAGAACCGCACCTCGGGCATCGGTTGCCCGGTGAGTTTCTCCACCAGGGCCGCGGTCGCGGGACCTTGGATCTCGTAGCGGTAGAGCTTGGGCGGCAGGCCGCCGCGCTCGATGGACTGCGGGTCGCGCTCGACCGTCACGTCCCAGTCGCCGGTCAGCGCGTTGTACTCGACCCAGTCCAGCGCCGTGCGGCGGCCGACGAGATCGGCCGACCGGTCGCTCAGCCCCACCAGGACGCAGTCGCCGATGTAGTACCCGTCGTTGTTGACGGCCACGAACTGCTTGGCCTTGTTGTTTCCGAACGTGGCGAAGCTGTTCACGCCCAGGTGTTCCAGCAGCCGCACAGTATCCGGGCCCTCGACGAAGAGGTCGACCATGTGGTGCGACTGGTCCATCAGCACGCATGAGGTGTGCCATGCCAGCGCTTCGGCCCGCCAGTTCGTGAACTCGGCCGGGACGAAGCCGAAACCATGCGAAAAGGCACGTCGCGCCTGGTTCCGCAGGAGTTCGACCGGGTTGCCCACCCGGTCGATCGCCGCCTGAAGGCTTTCCTTCACTGCCTCACCCACGTTGTTCCTTCCTTCGAGCGGACGCGCCGGGCGATCTCTCCGGCGCCTGGCTCAGGTTCGCAAAACGCGGGTCCCCGGCGCACGGTCCTGGAGGCCAAGACGAACGCCTGGCGATTTGTGTTCGAACACAAAAGGCCAGGACGGTGGCCTGCGGCTTCGTTCGGTGGTATCAAAGTCAGGACCAACCGATCTCCAGGAGCGTCCGATGAGCCCATGTGCTGTGCATCGTGCAGAGCAGCGTCGGTGAGCGTTCCGGACAGCAGAGTGATGGACCTGCATCAGATCGTGGCGCTGTGCAGCGAACTGTCCGGTGTGGCGACGGCCGACGGTGATCTCGGCCAGATCGTCGCGCTGGTCGCCGGCCGGGCCGGGGTGTGGGCCGCGGTGGTGGACGATTCGCTGTCGGTGCTGGCCCTCGGCGGTGGCCCCGAACCCGGCGAAGCCGACCTGCTGGGCACGGCGCTGGACAGCGACCGGGAAACGGTCGCGCAGTTGATCTCCGCCGCCGCGCAGATGCGCCGCGCGCTCTCCCTCCCGGCGTTCGGCGCCCGCGCAGTCTCGCTCGTCGTCGCGCCCATCCTGGTGGGCGACGACGCTGTGGCCTATCTCCTCACCGCGGGACACGACGCGGACGAGACCGGGGAGGACACCCGCATCATGGTGACCGAGCACGCGGCCATGGTCAGCGCCGTGATCCTGGGCCGCCGCCGGGTCGTGGCCATCGCGGCGGGACGCGCCCGCCGCGAACTGTTCGACGGACTGGTCCTCGTCGGGGATCGCACCGAAGCCGACATCGAAGGCTGGGCACGGCATCTGGGCATCGAGCCGGGGCACCGCCAGCGAGTGCTCCTGACCGCGGTGGACTCGCCGCAGGGCGCACCAGCGCCCGCGGTCACCGATCTGGTCGAGAACCTGATCGCCACGCGCTGTCCCACCGCGACGGTCGTCAACCGCGGCGCCGAGGTCGTCACGCTGGTACCGGGCGACGACGACGAGGGCCTCGCACGCAGACTCACCGGCCTGGCGAAGCTGTGCCGGGAGACGGTCGGCGCGCGGTTTCCCGGAATCCGGATCGTCGCGGGCCTGAGCGATTCGCATACCGGAACGGCCCGCATCAGCACCTCCTACGAGGAGGCCAGACGCGCGGTGGACATCGGGCGAACCTTCCCGGGACTGTCCGAGGTCACCGTATTCGCCGACCTGGGCGTGCACCGGCTGCTGGCCCAGGTGCGCGACGTCGCGGAACTCGGCCGATTCACGCGGCACGTGCTGGGCGATCTCCTCGACTACGACCGGGCCAACGGAACCGGCTTCGGCGAGACGCTCGCGGTGTACTTCCGGGAGAACGCGAGCCCGCAGCGCGCGGCGGCTCTGCTGCACACCCACCCGAACACGGTCGCCTACCGGCTGCGCCGGGCCGCGGAGATCGCCGGGGTGGATCTGGGTTCGTATACTGATCGCCTGGCGGTGCAGCTGGCTCTCGAGATCCTCAACGGACTAGGCGGTGACCTGTGCGCGACCTCATCCTGAACGCCCAGGGGGCGCCGGTGCTGGGAGCCTACGTGGTGCCGCGCGAGAGCGACCGGGAACAGGCGGCGCGTGCGGCGGCCGCGGTGCGCGAGGCCGGGGCCGATCTGGTCGTCACCGCGACGTCCGGGCCCGAGCGGTCGCGCTACACCAGCACCAACCAGGCGATCGATCTGGCCGCCACCTGCCACGACCGCACCGGTGTACCCGCCGTCGCCACGGTCACCACGTGGAGCCGCACGGTCATGGCGTTGCAGGCGCACCTGCTGGGCGGGCACGCACGCGGTGTCACCCGGCTCGTGTGCGGCAACGGCAGTGCGCCCAGTGACGAGGCGCTGTGGGGCGAGAGCCGCTGGGCCGTCGACGTGGTCGAGCTCATCGAGCTGCTCGGCAACCTCAACGAGGGCATCGACCGGCACGGCCTGCGCCTGGAGACCCCGACCCATTTCGACATCGGAGTCCGCATCCGCGCGGTTCCCCGGCTCACCGCCGCCGACCGGGCGCGCATCCGGCGCAAGATCGATGCGGGAGCGCACTTCATCGTCACCAGCCCGGTCTACCGGGCCGAAGCTCTCGAACCGCTGCTCGACGTGATCGACGGCGACGTCCCCGTGGTCGCGACCCTGCACGCCCTGGGCTCGGCAGCCGAGGCGGACCTGCTGCGGGACGAACTCGCGCGGGACTGCATCCCCGCGAAACTGGTACGACGCATGGAAGGTGCGGCGGACGGCGCGGCCGAGGAGGGCGGCAACATCGCCGTCGAGGTGGCGGCCGAGGTCGCCACCGCAACCCAGGGTGTGCTGTTGTCCCGCTCCGACCAGCCCGACCTGGTGTCGCGCATCAAGGCGGTACTGCCCCGTCCGGTCGTCAAGTCACCCTGAGAACGTATGCCGCGGCCTCGAATACCGCTGTGTCCCAGTCACTTATGGAGAGTCGCGGTCGAACGGCGTTGTCTCTCGGTCGATCATGGGATGTGCGGTCGAATGCCGTGGTCTTTCGGTCGCGCACGGGGTGGAACAGTCGAATGCCGTCGCCTCCCGGTCGCTCACCGGAGGCAGTGGTCGCTCTACTCAGACGGACACGCATTCGTCGAGGAAACCGAGCAGGCCCTGGGCGAATACGTCGTTGTCGTCGCCCGCGACCATGTGGCCCGCGCCGTTCACATCGATGAATTTGGCGTGCGGGATCAGCGTGAGCAGTTCGCGCGCCCCCTCGGGGCTGACGATGCGTGATTCGCTACCGCGGATGAGCAGCGCGGGCACCCGGATGGCGCGCGCCGCGGCGTTGGCGCGGGCGGTGAGTTCGCGGGCGGTCTCCTCGGCGGAGCGGCCTTCGCCGCGACGGTCGAGGAACTCCGGATCCCAGTGCCAGTACCACCGCCCATCCCGCTCGCGCAGGTTCTTGCGCAGCCCGGTCGGGCGCGGCGGGCGCTTGCGGTGCGGGTTGTAGGCCATGACGGCCGCCGCGGCGTCGTCCAGCGAATCGAACCCCTCCATGCCCGAGCGCATGAACGCGGTGATCTCGGCGCTGCCTTCGGGCTCGATCCGCGGGGTGACATCGACCAGGACGAGTCCGCGGGCGAGCGAGGGGTCCTCGCCCTGGGCCAGCAGCGAGGTCAACCCGCCCATCGACGCGCCGACGAGTACGGGCTGCTCGTCGAGGGTGGCGATGACCGCGCGCAGGTCGGCGATCATCGCGTCCTGGCTGTAGTCCGCGTCGGCGGACCAGCCGCTCTCACCGTGCCCGCGTGCGTCCAGGGCTATGGAGGTCCAGCCGTATTCGGCCAGGCGCGCACCGGTCTGCTGCCACGAGTGGCGGGTCTGCCCGCCGCCGTGCAGCAGGAGTACGACCCCGTGGTGGTCGGGTGCGATCCAGCGGTCCGCCGCGAGTGCGACGTCGCGTCCTCCGATCGTGAGATGTTCCGGTGTGACCGACATTCGCGGGTCCCCTGTTCAAGTTTTCGGTGATAACACAAGCGTTTCCCAACACTGTATGACCCGTCCTGCGAGACAAACAAAACTTCGTGTCTCATGTCACGGAACCCCGGCTTTCGCCGCGATCCGGACCGGGCTGTGTTCGGTCGTTCCGCCGCAGACTGCTTGAAGCAGCGGAGCAGATGGCGTAAACCTAATGGCATAAGATTTAATTCTGGGAGGTGTCGTGGCCGAATACGATGTCGAGCGCGAGAAACGAATCCGCCGTCTGCTGGTCCATCTGAAGGACGGGACCACCGACCAGTTCGACGGCACGGTCGAGTTCTTGCCGGAGGAGTTCACCGATCCGGCGGTGGCCAAGCGGGAGCGCGACCTGATCTTCGGGCGCGTGCCCTCGATCGTCGCGCACAGCTCGGAAGTGCCGCGGCCGAACGATTTTCGCACGCTGCGCATGCCGCGCAACAACGTGATCATCGTGCGGCAGAGTGACGGCGGGTTGAAGGCCTTCGTCAACCAGTGCCGCCACCGCGGTGCGCTCCTGGAGGAGCAGCCCGCGGGCAAGTGCAGGCTGTTCTCCTGCGGCTATCACCGCTGGTCCTACGACACCGATGGCAAACTCCGCACGATCACCCGCGAAAACACCGTCGGCGAGTTCGACCACGAGAAGTTCGGGCTGATCGAACTGCCGGTGCAGGAGCGGCACGGATTCATCTGGCTGGTGGACAAGGCGGGCGCCGAGATCGACGTGGCGGCCTGGCTCGGACCGGACGTGGACCGGATCATGGCCGACTACCACCTGGACGATCTCGTGTCGTTCCGCTGGGAGGGGTTCGACGAGCCGGTCAACTGGAAGGTCATGCAGGACGCCTTCGTCGACGGCTACCACATCCAGTACGCGCATCCGAACACCGCGGGCAAGATCATCCACACCAACGTCTACGCCTTCGAGGATTTCGGCCGCCACGCCCGCTGGCTCGCGCCGCGCAAGACGATCGATCGCTGGATCGACGAGGACCCCGGCCAGGACAGCCTGGCGCGGCACGTGACCGAGAGCCATTTCCTGCTGCCCAACAGCACGTTGCTGCGGCTGCCGGACGACCACTTCGAACTGCTCACCTTCCGCCCGCATCCGAGGGATCCGGGACGCTGCTGGATGGAGATGCGGGTGTTGGTGCCGCCGTTGGAGGCCACCTCATTCGACGAGGACAAGTGGAACCGCCGGTGGGAGAAGAACTGGCAGATCCTGCTGGATGTGTTGCACCAGGAGGACTTCCCGCTGCTGCGCAGTTCGCAGGAAGCGATGTTCAGCGAGGACGCGGGCCCGATGCTGTACGGCCGCAACGAGATCGGCAACCAGGTGTTTCACCGCGAAGTTCAGAAACTCCTGGCGAAGTGATGGCGGAGCAGGTATTCCCCTCGGTCCCGGCCGATCTCGTGCAGGTCGTCGAGCAGCACGGCCGCGCGGTAGCGGCCGGCGACAATGCGGCGGTCCTGGCGGACTTCCGGCCCGACCGTGCCGCGCAACTGATCGCGTCCGCGGCACTGCCGCCCGATCTCGTGAAGTCCGAACTGGTCGACCTACGGCTGGAGGACAGCGGGCTGTACGCCGCTCGGATCAAGTACACCGCGGCCGACGGCGCGCAAACCGTGCTGCGGTCGCGGTGGCTCGAACTGCCGGAGGGCTGGCGGGTCACCCAGGTCCGGAACCTGCCCGAGACCCCACCGCGGATGAAGGACACCGGCCCGAACGAGGACGGCAGCGACACCCCGCACTGGGAGGGGCTGCGCGTCGGCGAACTACGCATCCCGCAGTGCGAGGACTGCGCGAACTGGATCTGGCCCACGCGGCCGATCTGCCCGCGCTGCCACGGTTTTCGCGTTTCGTGGAAGGCGGTCGAGCCCACCGGGACGATCTTCTCCTGGACCCGCACGTGGCAGCTGTTCGAGCCGGAGTTCTCCGGGCATCTGCCGTTCGTCACCGTGCTGGCCGAGTTGCCGCAGGCGGGCGGGCGGCGTCTGCTGGGCGTCCTGCTCGACGCCGACGGCGTGGATCCGCAACTGGGACAACGGGTTCGGGCCGAGATCGAGGCCGCGCCCGACGGCGGCTGGCCGGTGTTGCGCTGGCGACTGAGCTCGGATCAGTGAGGACGGGACGGAAATGACCGCAGGACAAGGATTCCGGGGCGCCGCGGCTGTTGTCGGCATCGGCAGCCCGCGCTACCACAAACGGAACACCAGCGAGGATTCCGTGCTGACGCTCGTGCTGAAGGCGATCCTCGCCGCGTGCGAGGACGCGGGCGCGGACCCGCGGGCCATCGACGGCTTCGTCTCCTACGCCAACGACCACAGCGAAGGCGTCGGGGTGGGCGCCGCGCTCGGCATTCGGGAGCTCCGCTGGTCGACGATGGTCTGGGGCGGTGGCGGCGGTGGCATCGCGGCGGCGATCAACGCGGCGGCCGCCGCGGTGGCGACCGGACAGGCCGAATGCGTCGCGGTGTACCGCGGTATCACCGAAGCCGACGACGGGCGGCGCAGCTACGGCAAGGACCATTTCCAGCCGCTGCTCACCGCCCACGGAATCGTGTCGCCCGCGCAGATCTGCGCCCTGCGTACGCAGCGGTTGCTGGAGGCGGACGGCGTCCCGCGCTCGGCGCTGGAGGCGCTCACCGAGGTCTCGTATCTGCATGCTCAGCGCAATCCTGACGCGGCCGCGTACGGCAAGCCGTTGAAATCCGGGGTGTACGCGGATTCACGCTGGATAGCCGAACCGTTGCGGCTCTACGACTGCTCGCGCGAGAACGACGGCGCCAGCGCACTTCTCGTGGTGTCGGCGGAGCGGGCGAAGCAGTTCGCGCATGCGCCCGCGTATGTGCTGTCCGGGGTGCAGGGCGCGGGGCCGGACTGGGGTGAGCAACTGGAGAACGAGGAGGCGTACACGAGCGCGGGATTCCATCCGGCGCTGGTGTCGCGGATGTGGGACTCCGCCGGGATCAAGGCGGGTGAGGTCGACGTGGTGCAGGTGTACGAGAACTTCACCGGGCCCGCGGTCGCCTCGCTGATCGACGTCGGGCTCTGCCCGACCGGCGCCGCGGCCGGTGAGTTCATGACCGTGGCCAACTTGCGGGCCCCGGACGGGAAGCTGCCGGTCAACACCTCCGGCGGCAATATCGCCGAAGGGTTCGTGCACGGCATCGGCCTGGCGGTGGAGGCGGTGCGCCAGATCCGGGGCACCTCGACGAATCAGGTTGCGGGCGCGGATATTTCGCTGCTGCTCGGCGGCCCGATGGCGCCGCTGGTGAGCGCGACCGTCTTCGGCTCGGAGGCGGTGCTGTGAGCCGCGCCTGAGGGCCCGGCCCCGGTGAGGCGATCGCGGTCCCGACGTCGATGACGCACCCGGGGAGGAGTCCGGGGCCGGCTCCACGGGCAGTTCGGCGGCAATCCCGTTGGCCGCCTGAGAATCTGCGTGTCCTCGACATGGTCCCCGCGTGCGTCGCCGAACCGGCCCGCGGTCGCCGCAGGAGTCGGACGGCTCCCGGTGCCGGAAACGTTTGCGGCGAAACACGGTTGGTTCGAAAATTTTACCTGCGGAACGACGCTCCGACCGTGCGATGCGGGACCATCGGACAATGACAGCGGTCGCCGAGTCCATGCACTATCCTCCGGGGATTTTCGATGGCTACCACGTCGACCATCACCCGGCCGCACACGATGAGATGTTCGATCCGGTGGGACGGATTCGTCAGCCCTACAGGGGAATTCACAAGGCTCTGGTTCGAATGGGCACCGGCGAGCTGGCCGCGCGCTCGGATGCGCTCGGCCGGGCGTTCATCGACCAGGGCATCACGTTCTCCCTGTCCGGGCAGGAGCGGCCGTTCCCGCTGGATCTGGTGCCCCGGGTGATCGCGGCCGGGGAGTGGGCGCGACTGGAGGAGGGGTTCCGGCAGCGGGTCAGGGCTCTGGAGATGTTCCTGGCCGATATCTACGGCGAGCAGAATATTCTGCGCGACCGGGTGATCCCGCGGCGGATCATCACCAGCTGCCCGAACTTCCACCGCGAGGCGGTCGGCATCGTCCCGCCCAACGGGGTGCGCATCCATGTCGCCGGAATCGATGTGGTGCGGGACGAACGCGGTGTGTTCCGGGTGCTCGAGGACAACCTGCGCGCACCGTCCGGGGTGTCGTACGTGATGGAGAACCGTCGCACGATGGCGCGGGTGTTCCCGGATCTGTTCGCCTCGCACCGGGTGCGTCCGGTGGGCGACTATCCGAGTCATCTGCTGCGGGCGTTGCGCGCCTCGGCGGCCACCAATGCCGCGGATCCGACCGTCGTGGTGCTCACGCCCGGTGTGTTCAACTCCGCCTACTTCGAGCATTCGCTGCTGGCCCGGCAGATGGGGGTGGAACTGGTCGAGGGCCGGGATCTGTTCTGCCGCGACAACGTCGTCTACCTGCGCACCACGCACGGTGAACGTCAGGTCGACGTGGTGTACCGGCGTATCGACGACGATTTCCTCGATCCCATGCATTTCAATCCGGATTCGGTCCTGGGCGTCGCGGGAATCCTGAACGCGGCGCGCGCGGGCAACGTGGTGATCTCGAGCGCGGTCGGCAACGGTGTCGCCGACGACAAACTGGTCTACACCTACGTCCCTGCCATGATCGACTACTACCTCGGCGAGAGCCCGTCGATCCCGAATGTGGACACCTTCCGCTGCTGGCTCGACGACGAACGCGAGGAGGTCCTGGACCGCATCGATGAGCTGGTGATCAAACCGGTGGAGGGCTCCGGCGGATACGGCATCGTCTTCGGGCCGGACGCCTCGCCGGAGGAACTCGAGACCATCCGCGGCAAGGTCCGGGCCGAGCCGCGCAATTGGATCGCCCAGCCGGTGGTGCAGCTGTCCACGGTGCCGACCAAGATCGGCGACGGGCTGTCCGCCAGACATGTGGATCTGCGGCCGTTCGCGGTCAACGAGGGTGATGGGGTGTGGGTGCTGCCCGGCGGCCTGACCCGGGTCGCGCTGCCGGAGGGCTCGCTCGTGGTGAATTCTTCTCAGGGCGGCGGCAGTAAGGACACCTGGGTCCTGGCCTCGCGCACGCTCGGCGAGCGGGAGGAGGAGGCCACCGCCGAACTGGTGAGTGAACCGGCCGCCACCGATCACACCGATCAGAGCCGCACGCTGTCGCTCACCCAGTCTCAACAGCAACAGCAACAGCAGTAGGAGGTTGTGATGCTGGCGCGGAACGCGGAATCACTGTTCTGGATCGGGCGCTATGTCGAAAGGGCCGACGACACCGCGCGGATCCTCGACGTGACGGTGCATCAACTGCTCGAGGACGTCACCGTCGATCCCGACCGGGCGGCGCGAAAGTTGTTGCGGGTATTGGGAATCGCCCCGCCCGGTGGCCAGTTGGACGTCTGGTCGGTCACCGAACTGGTGGCCTTCGACAGCCGGCAACCGGCCTCGATCGTCTCGTCCATCTCGGCCGCGCGGGAGAACGCCCGGGGCGCGCGGGAGGCGACCTCGGCCGAACTGTGGGAGTGCCTGAACACCGCCTACAACGGGCTCGGTGGCGCGGTGCGCGCGGCCCGGGATCTGGGACCCTACGAGTTCTTCCGCTACGTCGAGGACCGCGCGGCGATGTTCGCCGGTCAAGCCGAGTCCACCCTCAGCCGCGATGACGGCTACCGCTTCCTGCTGCTCGGACGTCTGCTCGAGCGCGTGGATATGACTGTGCGCCTGCTGCTTTCGCGCGGCGGCGAACCGAGCAACTCGCCCGCCTGGGTGAGCGTACTGCGTTCGGCCGGGGCGCACGACGCCTATCTGCGCACTCATCGCGGAGTGCTGGATGCCCATCTGGTGGCCGAGTTCATCGTGCTGGACCGGCTCTTCCCGCGTTCGGTGTTCCATTCGGTGCAGTTGGCCGAGATCTATCTCCAGGAACTGGACCAGGTTCCCGGCGCCCGGATCGTGGCGCGCAACGAGGCGCAGCGCCTGCTCGGCCGGGCTCGCAGTGAACTCGAATTCCTCGCTCCCGGAGTACTTCTCGAGGCCTTGCAGACCCGCCTGGCCGACCTCCAGCAGACCTGCCGGGACGTCAACGAGGCCATCGCCCTGCAGTATTTCCACGCCGCGCCGTGGGTCGCCTGGACCGACGCGCGCCACCACTTCGGCCCCACCGAGGTGGTGGACGGAGAACTGTGAGAGAGGAACAGCCATGGGCTGGCGTATGAGGGTGGTCCACACCACGGGATTCGCCTACGACGACGCGGTCACCCGCTCCTTCAACGAGGCCAGGCTCACGCCGCTGACCGACGGCCGGCAGAACGTGATCCTGAACAGGGTCGAGACCACTCCCGCGACTCGTCCGTACCGCTACATGGACTACTGGGGTAGCGCGGTCACCGCCTTCGACCTGCATGTACCGCACTCGGCCCTGGAGGTGACCGGACTGTCGGTGGTGGAGACGGAGTCCGGCGCGACTCCTTCCGGGGCCCAATTGTCCTGGGACGAACTGCGTTCTGATGAGAACCTCGACCGCTACGCCGAATTCCTCGTGCCCACCCAGCACGTCCCCGCCGACGGCGAATTGGCCGATGTCGCCGAAAACCTCTCTCGCGGTGTGGATCCGGGCGAGGCGGTCCGGCGCGTGGCCGAGTGGGTGCATTCGCGGATGACCTACGTCCCCGGCACCACCTCGGTGCACACCTCCGCGGTGCAGGCCTGGTCGGACCGCAAGGGCGTCTGTCAGGACTATGCCCATCTGAGCTTGCTGTTGTTGCGCGCCATGGGAATTCCCTGCCGCTACGTCTCGGGCTACCTGCATCCGGAGCCGGATGCCGGGATCGGCGAAACCGTCGCGGGCCAGAGTCACGCGTGGATCGAGGCGTTCACCGGAACCTGGTGGGGCTACGATCCCACCAATGCCACCGACATCGATGAACAGCACATCTCCGTCGGCGTCGGCCGCGATTACGCCGACGTCCCGCCGCTGAAGGGAATATTCCACGGCGGCCGTTCCACCGATCTGGACGTGATCGTGGAGATCACCCGGCTCGCCTGAAATCGGTGGTAGGTACCATGGTCTTAGTACCATGGACGATTCCTGACGGGCGGAAAGGGTGGTTGCGGTGGCCCAGGTGGACGAGCATCCGGACATCGACGAGTTCGATCTGTCGGCGGTGCTGCATGCGCTGTCGGACAAGAACCGCCGCAGTGTCATCGCGCAGCTCGCCGCGGAGCCGCCGGGAACCGAGCAGTTCTGCAGTGTGTTCGGGCTGCCGTGGGCGACGTCGACCCGGACGCATCACTTTCGCGTGCTGCGCAACGCGGGGCTGATCTGGCAGCGCGACGTCGGCAACGGCCGGATGACCCGGCTGCGCCGCGACGACATGGACCGCGCCTTCCCCGGTTTGCTGGACGCGATCCTGGCCGCCGACGGTGCGGCCAGGGCGCGGAGCGCGTGAGGAGGCCCTAGCCCCGCCCGCGCGCCTTCGGGACCGAACCTGTCCCGCCGGTCACCACGCGACCGGCAACGATAGCGGCCGGTGCACGAGAACGCCGGTGTCCCAGGTGATTTCGGCGGGATCGACGCTGAGCCGCAGTCCGGGGAACTCGGCGACGAGTCCGCGGAGCGTCTGCACGATCTCCATCCGCGCCAGCGCCGCGCCCATGCAGTGGTGCATGCCGTAACCGAACTGCAAGTGGCGCTTGCCTTTCCGGGCCGTGTCCACCACCCAGGGATCCGGATAGACCTCGGGATCGCGGTTCGCGCTGTGCGCATCGGCGTAGACCACGTCGCCCGGTAGGAGCGAGCCGCCGGAGACGACGACCTCCGCGGTGGCGATCCTCGGGAACGTCGAGATCCGCCCCAGCGGGAGCAGGCGGAGCAACTCCTCCACGACAGCGGGGATCTCGTCGGGCTGATCGGCCAGGTGGTCCCACAGTTCGGGCCGGGCCAGCGCCACGTAGGCGATCTTGGCGATCACCGACAGGACATTCTGGTCGCCGCCGACGAGCGACCCCAGGAAGATCGCGGTGTATTCGGCGTCGGTCACGGGCGGCGAGACCGCGTCGCGCTGTGCGAGCAGGTCGAGGATCAGGCCGGGGGCCAGCTCGCGCCGCCGCGCGACCAGGTCCTCCAGGTAGTGGTACAGCGTCCAGAAGTCCGCCACCAGTTGGGGCACATCGGTGTCGTGGGCGAGCTGCATCTGCCGGGACAGCCCGCGGAAGTACGCGACATCGGACGCGGGGATGCCGAGGTAGTCGATATTGACCTCGATGGTCAGCGGATCCAGCACTGTCGACATCAGGTCGGCTGTCCCGGAACGCCGCTGCTCGACCAGCGCCGCGATCACCGTGTCGAGGGCGCGCCGCACGCTGGGCGCCCGCCGCTGCATGGCCGCCGCGCTGTAGGCCGATGCGACGAAGCCCTTGAGCCGCCCGTGATCGGGATGGTCGAGGTTGAGCAGCATCTCGGTGGGCATCGTGGTCGGCAGGAAGGACGCACCGTCCTCGGTGTTGGTCCGCGCGCGGGCGAAACCGAGGTCGGTGAGCACCTGGTACACGTCGGCGTATCGGGTGAGATGCACCGCGGCGTGCCCGCTGGGCAGGCGGACCTGCGGCAGGCCGCCGCGGGAGAGCTGCCCGAGCGGCTCGATCATGTCCGGCGGCCGGATTCCGGGGACCGTGCGCAGGTCGAATCGGACGGCGGGAGGTGTCACCGATGTCATGATGGGGCTCCTTCGGATGAGGACGGAAGTTCCTCCGCCGGGGTGCCGGCGGGGGAGGTCGGGGCGGACGCGCGGGTGCGGATCGCCACGATGAGTGCGGTGAGGATCGCCAGCAGCGCGATCACTGTGACGACGGTGACGACGAACGCGCTGCGATACACATCCGGATGGCCGAATTGGCCCGCCGCGGTGTCGTCGGCGGCCGCGCCGTGCAGCCGCGTGCCGACGATCGTGGACAGGATCAGGGCATAACCCGCGACGAAGACGGCCTCGCTGCCGATCCGGAAGAAGTTGAGCAGACCGGCCGCCGTTCCGGCGCGGTGCGCCGGGACGACCGAGAGCGCATGCCCGTCGACCAGGCCGATGGGCAGCCCGAATCCGAGGCCGAGCAGGATCATCGGCACGATCACCAGGGCGATGGAATGCCCAGCGGTCAGCAGCAGTATCCCCGCGTTGCCGAGCAGCAGTGCGCCCAGGCTGAGGTACACCACGACGCCGACGGTGAGTGCCCGGATCCGGGAGACCAACTGCGCCACGGCAAGTGGCGCGAGCAGCACCGGAATCGTCATCGCCAGCATCACCAGCCCGCTCGTTCCCGCGGACAGGTGCTTGAGGCCGCTGAAGGCCGAGGGCAGGTAGGTCAGCAGTGTGACGAAGCCGATCGATCCGGCGACCGGCACCAGGCACATCGCGAGGAACTCGCGGCCGCGCAGCAGCGAGACGTCCAGGATCGGCCCGCGCGGCCCGGCGGGCGGTTCGGCGGCAGGCAGCAGCGGGGTGCCCGCCAGCACGATCGCCAGGATGACCGCGTGGACGGCGAACACCCCGCGCCAGTCCAAGGCGGTGACGAGCAGTCCCGAAATGGTCGGCCCCAGCGCCAGGCCGAGCCCGTTGACGGTGCCGAAGATCGCGAAAGCCTGTGTGCGCCGGGCTCCTTCGTAGCTGCTCGACAGCAGCGAGCTGGATCCGGTGAGGATCGCGGCCGCGCCGATGCCCGCGACGAATCGCGCCAGATCCAGCACCAGCAGGTTCGGCGCCGCGGCACTGGCCACGCTGCCCACCGTGACGACCAGCGCGCCCGCGGCGAAGGTCCGGCGATGGCCGACGCGATCGCTCAACGCGCCCCAGGCCAGGGTGGCCAGGGCGAACGCGACGTTGAAGCCGTTGACGACCCATTGCAGCGCAGTGGGATTCGCGCCCAGGTCGGCGGAGATGTGCGGCAGCGCGATTGCGGTGCCCGCGATGGCGGTCGGGGTGATGAATTGGGCCGTGAGGACGACCGGAAGGGTCCACCTGCTCGGCGTTGCCACCGCGGATGTCGCGGCGTCGTCGGTATCAACCGACATGAGGTCCTCCTTGGGGAACGGATTCATGGTGGGTGCGTTCGGACGAACACCCGGGACGGTCGATCTGCGAGTAGCTACGATATATGTAGTAGGTACTACATCTCTAGTATCAACGATTCGGAATCTCGTGCAACAGGAGGTCGCACCCGCATGACCAGGCGAGAACGTCGCGTCGACGTCGCGATCATCGGAGGCGGACCGGTCGGCATGCTGCTGGCGGCCGAACTCGCGCTCCAGCGGATATCGGTCCTCGTGGTCGAGACGCGGACCGAGCCCGACGACCGCCCGCGGGCCGGGACGGTGCACGCGCGGTCGCTGTCCCTGCTGGCGCGCCGTGGTTTCCTGCCCGCCGCGCGGGCCCGCGACATCGTCCGGGACGCGGGGGCGATGCGTCGCGCTCCGTTCCAGTTCGCGGGTATGCCCGTGCTGTCGATCACCGCGCCCGCGGTGGAGCCCGCGCCGATAGCGGGCATAGCGCAGGCGCGTCTGGAAGCCGCCTTCGAGCGCCGGGCGCGAGCGCTCGGAGCCGAGGTGCTGCGCGGGCATACGGCCCGCGCGGTGGTCGCCGAGGACGATCTGGTCCACGTGCGGGTCGAGACGGCCGCCGGGGGCATCGGTGAGCCGATCACCGCGCGCTACGTGGTCGGCGCGGATGGCGCCCGCGGCCTGGTCGCCGGGTGCGGCGACTTCCCGTCCCGTGCGGTACCGGCGACCATGAACGCCATTGCGGGCCTTGCGACTTCGCTCACCCCCGACATTCCGCCCGGCTGGCATCACACGCCGGCGGGGTGGACGCTGCACAACCCGAATCCGGGCGGCGCGGCCCGGATCATCGCCCTGGACTTCTCCGGCCCCGCCGCCACCCGGGACATCCCAGATACGGGCGAGTACCTGCAGCGGCTCGGGACGGTGCTCGGCGCACCGCCCGCCCTGGCCGATATCTCGCGGTTGACCCGCTTCAGCGACTACGGCCGGTTCCGCACGCGCATGCGCTCGGGCCGCCTGCTGGTGATCGGCGACGCCGCGCACGTGCACTACCCGCTGGGCGGGCAGGGCCTCAACACCGGCATGCAGGACGCGTTCACCCTGGGCTGGCGGTTGCACCGGGTGCTGACCGGACGATCGGACGACTCGCTGCTCGAGGACTGGTCGCGCGAGCGGGTCGCCGTGGCCGAGGCGGTCGTCGCGAACACCGTGCTGCAGTCGCGCATGATGAACCCGGCGATGACCGATCTGCGCGACGCCGTCGTGGCCATGCTGGGCGTTCCCGTCGTCCACGACGCCGTCGCCGAGCTGATCAGCGGTCAGTTCCAGGCCGGATTCCAGCACGATCTGGTGGTGACCCGGGACGACGGCTCGACCCGCACGCTCAGCGAATTGCTCACGGCAGGAAAGAGTGTCGCGATCCGGCCGGACCGCGACACCCCACTGCCGACCGAGGAGCCCGGCTGCGTCGTGGCCACCGGGAAGGTGACGCCGGAGCAGCCGTGGGTCTCGGCGCTGGTCCGGCCCGACGGCTACCTCGAGCGGACCTGCTGAGCCGCGCCGCTCAGGCCGGAGAGCGGGCGGCCACGGCGGCGCGGACATCACGGATGGCCTGATCGGTGTCGTCGAATCGGATGGCCGTCCAACCGGCCCGCTCGGCCGCCCGGCAGTTCTCCGCCAGATCATCGACCAGCAGACACTCCCGCGGATCGAGGCCGTTGCGTTCGGCGGCCAGCGCGAAGATCTCCGGGTCGGGTTTGCGGAAGCCGACCTTGCACGAGTCGACCAGATCGGTGACCACGTCGTCGAGTCCGATCATGGGCCGCCAGTACGGTTCCCACTCCACCACGTTGTTGCTGAGCACGCCGACGCGCAATCCGGCATCGGCCAGCTCGACGACCAGATCCCTGATCTTCGCGTTCACCACGTGCCCGGCGAACCACTGCCGCCCGAAGTCCGGTTCGCTGCGCGAGAGATCCAGCTCCGGATCCCACGAGCGGATGGCGGCGTGCAACTTGCGCACCCAGGTGCGCTCGTCCAGCAGTGCCAGCTCGATCGGGGCCAGCGGCGGCAGCCGGTATTCCGCGCCGACCGCGGCGATGGCCCGTTGCAGTGTCGCGACCGGGATGCCCGTCTCGCGCTCGTAGCGCCCGAACAGGTCCGGCAGCGACGGCGAGAGCACGCCGCCGAAGTCGAACCACAGGAACGGGTTCGGGCCGATGGGTGTCGCGCCGCTCACTGGACCATCGTCCAGACGTCGACCGGCTGCAGCTTGAGATGCACCCATCCCGAGGCGATCGAATCCTCGCCCTGGCGCAGGTCGACATCCGCGAGTGCGCCGTGGCCGTCGTCATCGGGCCGCACCGAGGAGTGCGCGAGCGTATCGCGTTCGAACTCACCGAATCTGGTGAACTCGATCCGTAATCGGTGCATGACCATCCGGCTGGTGTCCAGCCCCAGCGTGGCGTTGGCCGCCGCCATCGCCACCTGGCGGGCCGCCTCGAACTGCAGCATGCCCGGGACGTGGTCTAGCGCGTGATCGAACAGGGATGGGTGATTGATATCGATGATCGTCAGTGCCCGCAGTTCCCCGCCGGCGAGCTCGGGGTTGGCCAGTATGGCGTTGCGCGGGTTGTGCCTGCCCACCGACCCGGGCCGCATCCGGGCCACGTGGCTCACCGATGGGATGCTGTATTCCGGTGTGAGACCCAGGCTTTCGCGGCCGCGCTGGCGGATCCGCCGCCAGACCTCGCCGGGCATCCACTGATACGTCATCTCCTCGCGGGCCGCGACCTTGCCCTCGATGGCGGCTACCATCTCCAGCGTCTGCCCGATGACCGCGCCCTCGCGGGTCTTCTGGCGCACGACTCTCGCCTCGATCACGCAGTGCCCCGGGCACGCCCCGATGCGCAGCGTGTCCTGGTCCAGGATTTCGAAATCCGCCGCGCTGAAGATGAACTTCTCGGCGCGATCGACGCCGAGGAAGGCATGCGCGTAGTAGATCGCGACCTGACGGAAGATCTCGATCAGCAGCAGCGGATCGTAGGTGGTGGCGGTGCCGCGATGGTCGCTGAAATATGAGTGGTTGCGCGGCAATTGGGCCGCGAACGTCGCGCCCTCGGCGGTTGGCCGGGCATCGGTGAGGAAGACCTCGGCGATGGATTCCCGGTGCACGATGCCACGGGGTATGTTGCGGTCGAACGACAATTCCTCGAGCCTGACGGACATGAGGTTTCCTTTCCGGGGTGGAAATGTCGTGGGGGTAACGGCTATTCGGTCCGGACCGCGATGTCGTAGGACCATCCGTTCGCCACGTTTCGGGGTGGATCGAACAGCGTGTCGAGGTTGAATACGGTGGACGTCGCGGCCACGCTGTTCCGGTCGGTGTACAGCGGGATCGCCACGGAGTTGTCGAGGATGTAGTGGGTTACGTTGTCGAACAACGTCTTTCGCTGATTCGGATCGGTGGTCTCGGTGGCGGCGAGCAGCCATCGATCGACCGTCGGGTCGGCGAGTTTGGCACCGGCCACGATGGATCCGAGGGTGATGCCGTCCACCTGGCCGTACTTCAGGTCCGGTGTGGTCGAGCCGAACGCGCGGTTGAGCTGCAGCGAGAGGTCCAGGCCGCCGACCTGCCGGGGGAACGCTTCGTAGTCGTCGCGCGCGAGCAGGTCGTAGACCTGTGCGTTCTCGACGTACTGCGATTCCACGTCGACGCCGAGTTCCTGGCGCAATTCGGCCTGCCACGCCTTGAGCACGTCGTCGAGTGGATAGGTCGGGATGGTCGCCAGGAGCCGGACGCGTAGCGGCTCGCCCCGGTCGTTCGCGCGAATCGCACTGCCGCCGTGCGTTTTCCAGCCCGCCGCGTCGAGCAGGTCGCGGGCACGTCGCGGATTCGGCGGGGTGGCGTTGTCGTATCGGGGGTCGAAGTACTTGCTGTCCGGGGAGATCAGGCTCCACGCGCGGCCCTGGCTGCGCCGGGTCACCGCGTCGATGATCGCCGTGAGATCGACACCGTGCGCGATGGCGTCGCGGACCCGGGGATCGGTGGTCGGCCCGTGCGTGAGATTGAGCATGATGACCGTGGTGGCCGCCGCCGAACCCGTTTGCGCGTACTGGAATCCGTCGACGCCGCGGAACAGCGGGATATCGGTCGCCTTGACGGTGCCGATCGCGTCCACCTCGTGACTGCCCAGCAGTTCGGCGCGCACGGAAGCCTGCGGAACATACCGGACCACCAGCGTGTCGAGATGGGCCGGGCCCTGATGCCGGGCCGTGGCCGGGCCCCAGTGATAGGCGGGGTTCTTGCGGAAGCGGATCTCCTGCCCGTGCACCACCCGGTCGATGACGAACGGACCGGATCCGACCAGGCCGTTCCCCGCGATCAATGTCGGATTGTCCGCGTGCAGGGTGTTCGGAGCGACCATCGCACCGCTCAGGCCCGCCAGTGTGGACAGCAGGTCCGCGCGCGGCGTGGACAGGGTGATCCGCACCAGGTACGGATCGAGCACGTCGACCGCGCTCACGCTGGAGTACTGCAGGACCCCGAGGGTTGTCCAGGACGGGTAGTGCGGGTCGCGAAGCAGGTCGATATTGGTCTTGACCGCTTGGGCGTCGAATTTCTCGCCGTCGTGGAAGGTGACGTCCTGGCGCAGGTGGAAGTCGTAGACCCGGCCGTCCGGTGACACCGTCCACGAGGTTGCCAGCCAAGGGTGGAAGTTCTCGTGCGCGTCCTCGGAGATCAGGCTGTCGTAGCAGTTGCGCAGCACCTGTTCCGCGTCGAAGGCCGCGCCGTAGTGCGGGTTGAGACCGCGGTCGGGGAATTGGTCGAGAGCCAGGGTGAAGGTCCCGCCGGCCCCCGGGCGGCCGGACGGGCCGTACGAGCCGCCGGAGCCGGTGTCCCCGGAGCATGCGCTCGTGGTCAGGACCAGCAGGGCACTGGCGATGGCACAGGTGAGACGAAAGAGCATGGAACGCAACGGCGGTGCCTTTCGGATGCGGCGGGGCAGCGGGGTCAGAGTTGGGGAATCGCGTCCAGAAGACGGCGCGTGTAGGGGTGGGATGGCGCCTCGAAGATCTGCTCGGCCGTGCCCTGCTCCTGCACCCGGCCGCGGTGCAGCACCAGGACGCGGTGGCAGACCTGGCGGACGACAGCGAGGTCGTGGGAGATGAAAAGCATTGCCAGTTCGGCATTTTCGGTGAGATCGCGCAGCAGCTCGAGGATCTGCGCCTGCACCGAGATGTCCAGCGCGGACACCGGCTCGTCGCAGACCACCAGCCGGGGGCGTGAGCCCAGGGCGCGCGCGATGTTGACCCGCTGGCGCTGGCCGCCGGACAGTTCGCGCGGATGACGCTCGGCCACCGATTCCGGCAGCTGGACGGCGTCGAGCAGACGCCGCACCTCGGCGGTGCGGGCCGCCCGGCCGGGAACGACCGTGGCCACACTCTCGCCGATGATCTCCCCGACCCGGTACCGCGGATCGAACGAGCCCACCGAATCCTGGGCCACCACACCGATCGAGCCGGGTCGGCGGGTCCGCGGCGTGAGCGGCTCGCCCAGGAAGACGACCGCACCGGCGTCAGGGGCCAGCAGTCCGGTGGACAGCGCGGCGATGGTCGATTTCCCGGAGCCGGATTCGCCGACGATGCCGAGCACTTCGCCCTCCGCGATCTCGAAGCTCACCTCTTCGGCCGCGATTGTTCGCTTGCCCCGCACCCGGTACGACTTGGCCAGGTTCGTCACGCTCAGAACCGGCGCTCGCCCGGCCGGGGCCGGGGGACGACCCGAGCCGGACGGGATCGCGGCGATCAGCGAGCGGGTGTACTCGTGGGCGGGTTCGTCGATCACCCGCCGCGTCGGCCCTTGCTCCACGACCCGGCCCGCACGCATAACCAGCACGCGGTCCGCGATCGAGGAGACGACCGCGAGATCGTGACTGACCAGGATCACCGCGCGGCCGCTGCGGGCCTGCGCGACGATCAGTTCGAGAACCTGGGCCTGGACGGTGACGTCCAGCGCGGTCGTCGGTTCGTCGGCGATCAGCAGTTCCGGATCTCCGGCCAGGGCCGAGGCGATCAGGGCACGCTGGCGCTGGCCGCCGGACAGGCGGAAGGGGCGCTGGCGGCGTGTGGTCCGCGGGTCGGCGATGCCGACCGCGGTCAGCAGCCTTTCGATCCGGCCGGTACGTTCGCGTCGCGGCACGTCGAGCAGACCCTCGGCGATCTCCTGCTCGACCCTCCGCAGCGGATCGAGGGCGGTCAGCGCATCCTGCAGGATCAGTCCGATCCGGTGTCCTCGCACTGTGCGCCAACGTGATTCGGTGTAGCCCAGCGCGTCCGCGCCGAATATCTCGAATCGGTCGGCGCGCACCCGGGTCCCCGCCCCGGCGAGACCGGCGAGGCTGCGGGTGGTGACCGATTTGCCCGACCCCGATTCGCCGACGATCGCGAGTACCTCGCCGCGCCGCAGGGACAGGTCCACGCCGCGCACGACCTCGTCGGCGCCGAAGCCGATCCGCAGATTCTCGACGTGCAGCACGGTGTCGGTGGCGACCGCGCCGGGTGTTCCGGTCGTGGTGGTCATCGTCCCTCCCGTCGTTCGAACCGGCGCCGGACCTCGTGACCGACGGCGGTGGTGGCGATGACGGTCGCGGTGATCGCGACGCCGGGGAACAGCGCGGACCACCAGGCGATCCGCAGATCGTCGCGGGACTCGGCCAACATGGCGCCCCATTCGGGCGTGGGCGGTTGCGGTCCGAAGCCCAGGAAACTCAACGCCGCGGTGCCCAGGATCGCGGTTCCGAGTCCGAGGGTGATCAGCACCGGCAGCGTGCCGATCGCGTTGGGCAGCACATGGCGCAGCACGAGCAGCGCACGCGATCGGATGAGCAATCGGGCCTGCGTGAGGTATTCGGATTCGACGACCACCTTGGTCTCCGCGCGCATGACGCGGGCGAACCGCGGAGCCGCCGCGACACCGATGGCCACCACGAGATTCGTGGTTCCACTCCCGACGATGGCGATGAGCACCAATGCCAGCAGAATCTCGGGAAATGCGCCGAACAGATCGAACAGCCGTGACAGCGCGGCGTCCAGGACCCGGTTGCCCAATCCGGCCAGCAGGCCTAGCGGTACGCCGATGACCACCGCGACCGTCGTGGCGGCCGCTCCGATGAACAGCGACAGGCGAGTTCCGTGCACCAGGCGGGTCCATACGCCGCGGCCCAGCTGATCGGTGCCGAGCGGATGTCCGAAGGACGGGGCCGCGTCGGTGTGCGTCAGGTCCACGCGCAGGGGGTCGGCGGGCGCGAACAGTTCCGGCCGGACGGCTGCGATCACAACCAGCGCCAGGAACACCAGGGCCAGCAGCAAACCGATCGAGGCCGGCCGGCGCGCGACGGCCCGGCGGCGAAGTGCGCCGATGGTGGATGTCATCTCGAATCCCTTTGCAGCCGTGGGTCTATCCAGAGGTAGGCGATCTCGATGGCGACCGTCGCCGCGAGGTAGATCGCGGCGGTGAGCAGGGCGACGCCCAGCACCACGGGCAGATCCTTGTAGGTGACCGCCTCGACGGTCACCCGCCCCAGCCCGGCGCGGCCGAACACCTCCTCGACCACCACGGTCCCGGTGAGCAGGCCGCCGACCGCCCAGCCCGCGAGGGTCGCGGCGGGAATCAGCGAGTGCCGCAATCCGTGTCGGAACCGCAGCCGGGTCTCGCCGATGCCGCGGGCGCGGGCGGTCACCGCGAACGGCTGCTCGAGCGCGCGTTCGATGCCGACCCGCATCACCTGCGCGAGCACCGCCGCGATCGGTAGCGCGAGCGTCAGGCCCGGCAGGACGATTCGTTGCGATTCGCCGCCCGAGGTGACCGGCAGAACATGCAGGGTGAAGGCGAAGATCCAGATCAGGATCAGGCCGAGCCAGAAGGTCGGCGCGGAGGCGAGAGTCAGTTCCGCGCCGCTGACCGCGCGGGCGAACGGGCCGCCGCGTCCGGCGGTCGCGACGGCCAGCGTCGGCGCGAGCAGCAGGACGAACAGCGCGGCGACACCCGCCAGGCGCGCGGTAGCCGTGAATTCCTGGTCGAACAGGACCTGGGTGACCGGCTCGCCGCGCACATACGAATAGCCGAGGTCGCCGTGCGCCAAGCGGATCAGATAGTGCCCGTACTGGGCCAGGAGCGGACGGTCCAGGCCCCATTCCCGCTCGACCCGCACGCGCTGGTCCGGATCGCCGGAATCGCCCATGATCGCGGTGACCGGGTCGCCCGGCGCCAGATGCACGGCCGCGAACGCGAGAGTGACTGCCGCCCAGGCTGTCCCGGCCAGCGACGCGGTGACGGCGAAGGCGCGGCGCAGCAGCGCCCGGCGCGCGGCGGCGCTCATCGCTCGATGGGAGCGCCGACGATGCTCCCCCACTCGGTCCAGGATCCGTCGTACACGCGAACTCGCGGGTCGTGCAGCAGATCGGTGAATACCAGCCAGCCGAGTGCGGCACGGTGTGACAGGCGGCAGTAGAACACCAGCTCAGGCGCGTTCTCGGCATCGAGTTCGCTTATCCGCGAGCGTAATTCGTCCGGTGGCAGGATTCTGCCGCTCGCGTCGAGCAGTTCGCGCACATGCAGTGGCCTGGCTCCGGGGATGCGGCCGTGCCGCTGTGCGCCGTGATCGATCGGCTCCTGGCTGGGGGCGACCCGCGCACCCGAATACTCCTCGGGTGAGCGCAGATCCACGATGACAGTGCTGGTGTGCAGCGCATCGCGGACACCGTCACGGTCGATGACCACTGATGGTGACGGCGTGACGACCGGAAGCGGGGTCGCGACATCCGCCGCGCCCGCCCGGTGGAATCGGTGGACCCCGGCCGCGGCGTCGCGTCGCCATGCGGGCAGCCCGCCGTCGAGATAACGCAGTGAACCTCCCACGCCGACCGCCGTGGCGACCCACAGGGCGTAGGCGGCGAACTGGGGCGGATCACCCGCTAACACGACCATCGATCCGGCGCCCGCGCCCAGTGCCCGCAACCGCTCGGCCAGTGTGTCGGCGGTGGCGAACTCCCGCCGCGTCGCGTGCCAGAGCAGGTCTTTCCAGAAGACCGCGTGCGCGCCGGGGATGACGCCGGATCGACCGTCGTGGGCGGGGTCGTCGGTGACCTCGACGACCACGACGTTCTCCTCGGCCGAACGGTCCGCCAGCCACGTTGTGCTGACGATCCTGCTCGGGGCCAGATCGGTCATCGGTTCACTCCTGGATCCTCGTCGCCGGACATGGATGTGAAACATATATTCGAGTGGATCGTTTTGTAACCGGATAAATCAGCCAGAGCCAAATTATGTTTCCACGGTAGTTGTGCGCATAACTTCGTCCGATGATCACGTTCGATTCGAAGGGACACCGCTGCCGATGAGCGACGAACGTTCCGCCCACCTGGTCAGCGCCGACGATCTGATCGGCGCGCCGCCACCCGATCTGGTGCTGCTGGATGTCCGGATCGGCCCCGACGGGCGGGCCGACCGCGACCGCTACCGGCGCGGGCACCTGCCGGGAGCCCATTTCGCCGACCTCGACGAGGACCTGGCCGGACCGGTCACCGGCCGGTCCGGCGCACGGCCGCTGCCCGAGGCCGCCGACCTGACCAGCGCGTTCCATCGTTGGGGTATCACCTCGCGCAGTTCGGTTGTGGTCTACGACGATTCGAGCTCGACCGCCGCTGCTCGCGCGTGGTGGGTGCTGCGCTGGGCCGGCCTGGCCGACGTTCGACTGCTCGACGGCGGGCTGTCGGCCTGGGTGTCCGGCGGCGGCGTACTGAGCGCGGGCGATCCCGCGCCCGGCGACGGTGACGTCATCGCGCTGCCGGGATCGCTGCCGACCGTCGACATCGACCAGATCACGCCGGTGGCCCAGCGCGGTGCCCTGCTCGACGCCCGCGCGGTTCCCGACTACCTGGGCCGGAACGGGTCGATCGGCCACATCCCCGGCGCGGTGAGCGCCCCGGTGCACGACGACCTCACCGCCGAGGGCAGGCTGCGCGACCACGCGCGGCTGGTCGACCGGTATCGCGAATTCGGAGTGTTCGACACCGGTTCGCCGGTGGCGTGCTACTGCGGCAGTGGCGTCGCCGCCGCCCTGCAGGTGCTCGTGCTGGCCACTCTCGGAGTGGACGCGGCGCTCTATCCCGGTTCGCTGTCGCAGTGGGCCGCGGATCCGGCCCGGCTCGTGATCCGGGACAGTCTCGCCGCGCCGCGCGATTCGGTCACGGTGGCGGCGGACGAATCCGGTTCCCGTTCGACGGGCCGGAACGCATGAGCACGCGCGAGGGCGGCCATGTCATCCTCAACGCGAATCTCATTCCCGGCGGCGTGATCGGCAGCCCGTGGCGTCGATCCGACCGTCCGGGAGCGCATTTCGTGTCGATCGAGCACTACGTCGAGGTCGCGCGAATCGCCGAGCGCGGCCTGCTCGACGCGGTGTTCCTGGCCGACGCGCCGGACCTGCACGCCAAGGACTGGAATGCGCCGAGCCGGTTGCTCGACCCGATCGTGGCGCATTCGGTGCTCTCGGCGCACACCGAACGCATCGGCCTCATCGCCACCGCGACCACGTCGTACAGCGACCCGTACAACCTGGCCCGCCAGTTCGCCGCGCTGGCCGCGGTTTCGCACGGCCGCGCCGGGTGGAACGTCGTGGTCACCGGCGGTGACGCCGCGGCCCGCAACTATTCGCTCGACGAAGCGCCCGCCAAGGCGCTGCGGTACGAGCGGGCCGAGGAGTTCCTGGATGTGGTTGCCGCGCTGTGGGATTCGTGGTCGCCGGGCGCCCTGGTCGCGGACCGGAGCACCGGCCGCTATCTGGACCCCGCGCAGGTTCGCCCGATCGACCACTCCGGCAAGCACTTTCGCGTGGCGGGACCGTTGAAGGCGCCGCCGCTGTCCGACGGCAGGCCGGTGCTGATCCAGGCGGGAGCCTCCACACACGGGGTCGCGCTCGGCGCCCGGACCGCCGACGCGGTCTACACCGCGCACGCCGATGCGAATTCGGCCCGGCGCCGGCGCGAGGAGATACGCGCGCTCGCGACGGCCGCAGGCCGGAATCCGGACACGATCAAGCTGCTGCCCGGCCTGATCATCGTCCTGGCCGACACCGAGGCGGCCGCTCGCGCACGGGAACGCGAGCTCGCCGACCTGATTCCCGATCACGTGCAGCTGGCCAACCTCGCCGACCGCCTCGGGGTCGCGCAGGACGATCTCGACCTGAACGGGCCGATCCTGTGGGACAGGGTGCCGCCGGAGGCCGCCGGATCACGCGGGCAGCGTGCGGTGTTCCTGACGTTCGTGCGCGAGCGCGGCCTGGACACCAGGGGAGCGGCCCGGCTGCTGGCCACCGGCGGACTGCACGCGACGATAGTCGGCGCGCCGGAGCAGGTCGCCGATCACATCGAGAGCTGGTATCGCTCCGGGGCCTGCGACGGATTCAACCTGATGATCGATGAATTGCCTTCCGGGCTGGGCACCTTCGTGGACACGGTGGTGCCGATTCTGCGGCGACGCGGGCTGTTCCGCACCGAGTACACCGCACGCACGCTACGAGGACACTACGGACTGTGAGCGCGACGACCCACCTCGACACCCGCCGGTGGTCGCTGTTCGTACAGGTCCGCACCGGCCCGCCCGCCGCGGACATCTACCGCCGCGCCATCGCCGTCGCCGTCGAGGCCGAACGCCTGGGTTTCGCCACCATCTGGTTCGCCACCCGGCACTTCGCCGCGCACCACGCCGCGCTGCCGACGGTATTCCCGCTGCTGGCGGCGGTGGCCCAGCACACCGAGCGGATACGTCTGGGCAGCGGCGTGGTGGCGCTGCCGTTCGAGAACCCGGTGCGCCTGGTGGAAGACGCCGCGGTCACCGACGAAATCGCCTGCGGCCGATTGGAACTCGGCATCGGCAAAGGACTGGGTTTCGGGCTGTCCGCGACCGTCTACGCCGGTTTCGGCCTGGATCGAGCCGATCGGGAGACGCTGTACACCGAGCGGCTGGCCACTGTGCATTCCCTTCTGGAACACGGCAGGGTCGCCCCGGACGTGCCGCTCTATCCGGACCCGGCCTCCCTGCGGGCCCGCGTGTGGCAGTCCACCGGGAACGTGGAGACCGCCCGCCGCGCGGCCCGCGTGGGGGATGGGCTACTGCCGCATGCCAATTCGGAGGCGAACGGCCCCGGTGGCGTCGAGCGGCTGATCGACGCCTACCTCGATGCCCGCGGCCCGGACAGCACACCCCGGATCGGCGCCACCGTCGCGCTCCTGCCGGGCACGACCGATGCCGACGCGCGTGCGATCTTCGACGAAGACGTGCGCCGCAGCCCGGCCTATTACGCGGGCAAACTCGGCGACGCCGACCGCTACCGGCGCGAGCTGTCGATCCGATGCGCCGGGACGGACCGTCTCGTCGCGGAACTGTCCGATGCGCTATGGGCCGCCCGAGCCACCGAATGGCTCTTTCACGTGCCGCTCGCCCTCGAACACGGCCGCTATATGGACTGCCTGCAACGGATCGCGCGGGATATCGTGCCCGGCTTGACATCCACGACCTGTACCTGAGACCGGGGCCGCCGGACCGGGCCCGGCGGCTTCCCGCTCAGTCGAGGAATTCGCGATGTACGGCCCCGGCGACCGCCGCCACCGCGTCGGCGAGTTCCGCGATGCCGTGCGGGTCGTCCGGCAGTTGCGGGACAGCGATCCGCAACCGGCCCTGAGCGGTCTGGCCCACGAAGGACCGAGCGCCGGGGCCGACGCTGATGCCGAGGCGGGCCAACTCGATCAGCGCGCCGGTCTCGTCCTTCACCTCGACCCAGACCACCAGGCTGTTCGGCCCGGACCGGGCCGCGACTCCCCGCTCGCGCAGCGCCTCGACCAACGCGGTCCGGCGAGTGCGGTAACGCGTTCGAGCGGTCGCCACCACGGCGCGGGTATCGGGATCGGATACCAGGTGCACCAGGGCGTTCTGCAGGATGCGGCTGTTGGCGGCGATGCCGTGCACGCGCAGCCGGATGGCGCGTTCGATGAGATGTGCGCTGCCGCCGATCACGCAGGTCTTGAGATCCATGCCGTATGCCTTGCAGTAACTGCGCACCCGCACGGTGGTGTCGGGAAAGGCCGCGCCCAGCGATGGCGCCTGGGCATGTGCCAGCGGCCCGATCGCGTCGTCCTCGACGATCCACGGCCGATGCTCCGCGGCAGCGAGGACCGCGGCCAGTTCGGTGGCCCGCTGCGAGGTCAGCGAGCCCGCCTCCGAATACGCGCCCTCGGGTTGCAGCACCACCACCGACGGACGCTGTCGCAGCGCGTCGGCCAGTGACTCCGCTCGCGCGCCGCACTCGTCGGACTCGATCCCGATCACCCGGCAGCCGACCTCGGCGAGTGTGTCGAGAAATCCGGGTATCACCGGCTCCTCCACGGCGACCAGGGAATTCGGCGCCGCCGCCGCCTCGACCGCCAGCAACAGTCCTTCCGATCCGCCACTGGCGGTGACCATCGACTCGGGCCGGAACGGCCAATTCGCGAGCATCGCGTCGCGGAGGCGATCGGTGATGTACTCCCGCCCCGGATTGTTGAGCTGTTCGGTCCGCAAACCGGCCAGCATCGCGGCGGTCAGATCGGGCTGCAGATCGTGGTCCGGACTTCCGGTCAGCAGATCGCGTTCGGCCCACGACCGCGACGCCGCGCCCGCTGCACCGGCCACGACGGTGCCACCCCGGCGCTTGGTTTCGATCAGTCCCTCACGGCGCAGCGATCCCCAGGCCGCGACGATGACCCGGGTGCTGAGTCCGGATCGTTGCGCGAGCTGGCGGATCGTCGGTAACCGGGTGCCGACAGCCAGCGACCCATCGCGGATCAGCTCCGCGGCGACGTCGTGGACCTCCTCGCCGGTCTTGGGGCCGTGCTCGGCGAGCGAGGCGATGAGCAGGTCCGAGCCCTCGAGAGCCGTCATCGGCATACCCGGGAAGTCATACCCCTCACCGTGCCCAATACATAACCTCCGGTCGAGTATTTATTTCTCATTGTAGTGGAAACATATCAGGCACCCGGACCATGCCGATGTGGGCATATCCGGCGTCGGTGCAGGCAGGGCTGGTCAAGCACGAACGGTCGTCCGGGAGAGAATGGCCAGTAGCAGTTCCGCGCGCACGCGAGCCAGGCTCAGGTCACAGTTGAGAAGAGATTGGATCGTGGCGAGCCGGTTGCGCATGGTGTGCCGGTGGATGCCGAGGTGCGTCGCGGCCGACTCCCAGTGGCCGTTGGCCTCGAGGAATGCGCGAAGCGAGAGCAAGAGCTCACTGCTGTGTGACTTGTCATGTGCGACAAGAGGTTCCAGTACGGCGGACGCGATGGTTTCCAGGACGTTTCGGCTGGCTTCTGAGGTAAGGAGCGTGGTTCCGGTCATCGTGGTGAATTCCAGTGGCGCACCGCCCGGGGTGGCGGTCGACGCGGCCAGGAGTGCGGCGTCGACGGCGTCGGTGAGGCGGGGGAGTGGATGCTGGGCGCTGATGCCGACGCGGATCGTCCGCCGGAGGGGGTTGCGAAGTCGATCCAGGAGCAGATTCGCCGGCTCGGTGCCGCTGCCCGCTGGTAGCAAGACGATGGCGCGGTCCTGTGTCGCGTGCGTGAACTGGGGGCGGTCCAGGTGCTCGAAGATGTCGTCGAGCGCGTCCCCGACGGTGGCGACCTCCCCTGCGTCGCGGCACAGTACGGCCATCGCTCGAACCCGGCCGTGTTCGTCGGCCGCCGCCTCGAGCAGATTCCAGGATGACGCGTTCGGGTGCTCGCCCAGAGCGATTTCGAGCGCTCGGGTATTCAGCGATCGCCGGGCGGATTCCAGCCGGGCGGTCTTCGCGAAGTCCAGGGCGAGAAGGGAACTGGCATGTCCGAGGAGTATCCGGTCGACATCGCTCAGCGGCGTCTCGGTGATCGCGACCAGCTGCCCGTACCGCCTGCGTTCGACGGCGATCTGCTGCCAGGTCACCGTTCCGCCGGTCGGGTCGGTGGACACTCCGCTGTCGGCGGTGCGGACCTCGGCGGGCAGGGGCGCTGTCGAATTCGCGGATCGCGTCGCGGGGTGCAGGTGCACGGCCGCGCCGGTGTTGTCGAGCATGATCACCCGCCCCCCGAGTGAGTCGGCGAGTTCGCGGACGACCGCGGCGGCACCGTCGTCGACGACCGCGCGGGTCATCCTCGGCTGGGCGTGCGAGACACGCAGCGTGTCCTGGTAGCGCAGTTCGGCGAGGCGCCCGGACACCCGTTTGATGATGGCGGCGAACGGGGTCGGCAGGGGGACTTCGATGAGTGGCAGGCCGATGTCGTCAGCGATCCGGATCAGTTCCGCGGGTACTTCGAGATGGGTCAGGCCGGTGCCGAAGCCCAGCCCCGCCACACCGCACGCGTGCAGTCCGCGCAGGTACGCGGTGCGCGCCCGGCGGCCGGACGGCAGGCGCAGGCCGGTCGTGAGCACCAGCTCACCACCGGACAGCCAGGCGAACGGCTCGGTGAGCTCGGTGGTCAGCACGAGTTCCACCGCGCGATCCAATCCAGCCTCGCCGCCTTCGAACGCCAACCCGAGATCGGTCTGCGCCAGCACCCATTCCAGGGAAACCGCCGAGGCGCCGGCCGGCTGCTTCACGTGCGGAGGGCCGGGCGACGAGAGGTGGACGAAATGTCGAGTTCCATGACATTCGACTGTACATAACGGCACTATCGCTCAGTACGGTCCGCGGAACAGACTCGGGGGTCGAATTCGAAAAATCGAGGAGTACCGACCGATGTCCGATCTGACAGCACTGTCGACCGACGTTCCCACCGAGCTCTGGCTGGCCGGGAAACAGGTACCGGCGGATTCCGGTGGACGGTTCCCGGTCCGCAATCCGGCGACCGGCGAGGTGCTGACCGAGATCGCCGACGCACGCGCCGCCGACGGGCTGCGTGCGCTGGACGAGGCGGTCCGCGCGCAGCCGGGCTGGGCCGCGACCCCGGCCCGCGAACGCGCCGAAATCCTGCGCAGCGCATGGGAATCGGTGATCCGGGCGGCCGACGACTTCGCCATGCTGATGACCCTCGAGATGGGCAAGCCGCTCGCCGAGTCCCATGGTGAGGTCGCGTACGGCGCGGAATTCCTGCGCTGGTTCGCCGAGGAGGCCGTCCGGATCAACGGCCGCTACACTCATTCGCCCTCGGGTAAAGGCCGAATCCTGGTGACCAAGCAGCCCGTCGGTCCCACGCTTGCTATCACTCCGTGGAACTTCCCGCTGGCCATGGCAACTCGCAAGATCGCACCCGCCCTCGCGGCCGGGTGCACGATGATCGTCAAACCGGCGGGCGAGACGCCACTGACGATGCTGCTGCTCGGCCGGGTGCTCGCCGAGGCCGGAGTCCCGGCGGGTGTGCTGTCGATCCTGCCCACCTCGGATTCGGCCGGTCTGACCGATCCGCTGCTCGCGGACGGCCGACTGCGCAAGATCACCTTCACCGGCTCGACGGGTGTGGGAAAGATGTTGCAGGCCAAGGCTGCCGAGAACATGTTGCGCAGCTCGATGGAACTCGGTGGCAACGCGCCGTTCGTCGTGTTCGACGACGCCGACATCGATGCCGCGGTCGAGGGCGCGATGCTGGCCAAGATGCGTAACCTCGGCGAGGCGTGCACCGCGGCCAACCGATTTCACATCGACAACCGGGTCCGGGCGGAATTCACCACCCGGCTGACCGAGCGGATGCGGTCGCTCGAGATGGGGCCGGGGCATGTTCCGGGCGTCCAGGTCGGACCGCTGATCACCGAGAAGCAACGCAATTCCGTCGCGGAACTCGTGGACGACGCCGTCGCCAAGGGCGCTGTCGTGGCCACCGGCGGCGCACGCGCTGGAGATGTGGGCTACTACTACGAACCCACCGTGCTCGCCGATGTTCCGCCGAATGCCCGGATCCTGCGGGAGGAGGTCTTCGGGCCGGTCGCCGCGATCATCGGCTTCGATGGCGAGCAGGCGGGCATCGACGCGGCCAATGACACCGAATTCGGTTTGGCCGCATACGTTTACACCACGAACCTGGAGCGCGCGCTGCGCGTGGCCGAGGCGGTGGAGTCGGGAATGGTCGGCGTCAATCGCGGCGTGATCTCCGATGTCGCCGCCCCCTTCGGCGGAGTCAAGGAATCCGGTCTGGGCAGGGAAGCCGGTTGCGAGGGCATCGAGGAATATCTCGAGACCAAGTACATCGCCCTGCCCTGAGCCGCGGTCCGGGTGTGCCGATCCCTCTGCCGGAGCAAGGGGTGAGGTTCCGCTCGCGGTAGGCGCAGGTGGCGGGCTCGGCGAAGGCCGGGCCCGCCGCACCGGTGATGGGCCGGAGGCGGCCCGACCGGCGACCTGAACTCCTGCTGGCAGAACAAGATCGACAATCCACTGTCTTCTGTCGCCTGTAGACAGTAGGCATGGTTTCGATCTACTCTCGATGTATGCACTCCTCGAACATCGGCGTTCGATCAAGCGGCGCAATCGATTTCGCCTCTGCCGTCGTCGTCGCATCCCGTAGCCGGGGCCCGTCGTGTCCGGCCTGAACTCGAATCCGGCATCCTTGGGATTCATCGGCCTGGGCGTCATGGGGTCGGCGCAATGCCTGAATCTGCTACGCAAGTCCGGGATCCCGGTCACCGTTTTCGATCTCGACCCCGATAACCTGGCCCGCCTCGTCGACGCCGGAGCGAGCCTGGCGCCGTCCGTTGGGGACGTCGCGTCGGTGTCCGACGTGGTGTTCCTGTCGCTTCCCGGCGGCCGGGAGGTGAGCTCGGTGCTGCACGGCGACGGGGGAGTGGCCGACCGGGCGCGGCCCGGAACCCTGGTCGTGGATCTGTCCACCACTCCCGTGGAGGTATCCCGCGAGGCGCATCGTCTCCTCGGGGCCAGAGGGCTCGGTTTTCTGGACGCGCCGGTCGCCCGCACCCGAAAGGCCGCGGTAGCAGGCACATTGGCGATCATGGTGGGCGGTTCGGCGGCCGATTTCACCAGGGCGCGCCCGCTGCTGCACATGATGGGCACCGATGTCACGCACTGTGGTCCGGGCGGTGCGGGTGCGCTGATGAAACTGCTCAACAACACGGTGGTGTTCGAGACCGTCGTCGCGCTGGCCGAGGCGGTGACCGTCGCCCGGCGCAGTGGCCTGGTCACCGACGAGATGCTGTTCGACGTGCTGGGTTCCGGATCGGCGGCCAGTTTCGCGTTGGAGAACCACGGTCGTTCCGCGCTGTTGCCCGACACTCACCCCACGGGGATCTTCCCGGCGGCATATATGCGCAAGGACATCGGCTACACCCTGGACGCCGCCGCCGAACTCGGAGTCGAACTCCCCGCCGCCACACTGGCACACGACCTGCTGAATCGGCTGTGCGAGCAGGGATACGGCGAGAACTACCACACGGCGGTGGTGCGCCTGATCGACGGGCCCGAAAAGTGAGGCAGGACAACGCGATCCCCGCGACGCTGATGCGGGGCGGCACCAGCAAGGGCCTGTTCCTGCATTCGCGTGACCTGCCGCCCGCAGGCGCGCTGCGGGACGCGCTCATCCTGGACCTGATGGGCAGCCCGGATCCGATGCAGATCGACGGACTCGGCGGAACCTACTCCAGCACGAGCAAGGTCATGATCGTCGAGCCCGGACCGGGTGAGTGGATCAGCTACTGGTTCGGGCAGGTCGGCATCGATCAGCCCGTTGTGGACTGGCGGGCCAACTGCGGCAACCTGACCACCGCGGTCGCGGCTTTCGCGGTCGACGAGGGTCTGGTTCCCGCGGTCGAACCCGTCACCCGCGTGCGGTTGCTCAACCGCAACACCGGAGTACGGGTCGAGGCGGAAGTGCCCGTGCACGCGGGTCGCGCCCGCACCGAGGGGGCGCATCGGATCGCCGGTGTACCGCGACCCGGCGCGCCGATCACCACGCGTTATCTCGATCCGGGCGGATCGGTCACCGGACGACTGCTGCCGACCGGCTCCGCACGGGATGTCCTCGATCTCCCGGGGGGTTCGATCGAGCTGTCGCTGGTCGATGTGACCGCCGCCTTCGCCTTCGTCCGCGCGGCTGATCTCGGGGTGGTCCCACACTCCCGAACGGTCGCCGAACTCAACGGCGACCACGCGCTGCGGGATCGCGTCGAGGAGGTCCGCGGCGCTGCCGCACACCTGCTCGGAGTGGTCGAAAAGGCAAGTGCGGCAGAGGTTCTCTCACCCACGGTACCGCGCATCGTGCTCGTCGCGCCGGGCCGCCCGCCGACCAGCGATCTCGAGGTGACAGCGGTGTCGATGGGGGCCGTCCACCGCGCGGTGCCGATGACGGCCGCGCTGTGCCTGGCGGCCGCGGCACAGTTGCCCGGTACCATTCCGCACGCCTGCGCGGGCGCAGCGGCCGGTGAGCTGCGGATCGGGCACCCGCTCGGTACCGTGAGCGCCCTCGCCGACGTCCGGATCGGATCGGGCGGGTGCGCGTCGGTGGCCTCGGTCGGTGTCGTCCGCACGGCCCGCCGCCTGATGAGCGGCGCCGCGTACCCAGCCTGCCACCATAGCCCGACGAGCACCGGAGAAGTCCCAGCATGACCACCGAAAACGACCACCCGCACGGCGATTTCGACAGTTCGCTGTTGCGCCCGCGCCGCCTGGTCAACGAGATCGTGCCGATTCTGCGGCAGCAGATCCTGTCCGGCCGGTTCGCCCCGGGGGAGCGGCTGAACGAGATCAAGCTGGCGGCGATGTTGCAGGTCAGCCGTCCGCCGATCCGGGAGGCGCTGCAAGCGCTGCGGGCGGAGGGCCTGGTGCGCACCGTCGCGGGCCGGGGCACCTATGTGGCCAGTTTCGACCCGCAGGCCATCGAGCATCTGTCGGAGGTCCGCCAGGCGCTCGAATGCGCCGCGGCGCGCCTGGCGGCGATCCGGGCGAGCGACGACCGCATCGACGAGCTGGCAAAGCTGTTGCAGCGCACCGAGGATGCGATCGCGGACCCCGGTCGGCCCTACCCGCGCGATCTGGACTTCCACGAGCAGATCCTCGAGATGAGCGGCAATCCGAAACTCGTCGAGGCGTCCCGTGGCGTGACGACCCAGCTCGAGCTGGCCCGCGCTCGCTCGGGCGGGATCCCGGGCCGCGCGCAGGCCGCCTACACCGAACACCACCGGATCCTCGAGGCGCTGCGCGCCCGCGACGCCGACGCGGCAGCCGAGGCCATGGCGGCGCATCTCGACGCGGCCCGGGCGCACGTCCGGCAGTTGCTGCGCAGCGGCGACGCCGCCGAAGCGGCGCGGTCCGATGCCGCCGGATCGGCGAAACCGAAGGAGGCGCGATGAAAAACGCGATGATGATGATCGACGGCGAATCCGTCGCGGGCACCGCGACCCGGGATGCGGTCAATCCCTACACCGACGAAGCCTGGGCTACCGTCCCCGAGGCCACACCGGCCGAGGTCGGCCGAGCGGTCGAGGCCGCGCAGCGCGCCTTTCACGACGGCTGGCGCAGGACCCCCGGAGTCCGGCGGGCCGCGCTGATGCACGCACTGGCCGACGCGCTCGAGGCCGAGGCCGAACCGATGGCCCGGATGGAATCCACCGACAACGGCAAGATCATCCGGGAAACCCGTAACCAGATGGCCTTCGCCGCACGCAATCTGCGATTCTTCGCCGGATACGCCGACAAGATCTACGGGCGCACGATCCCGTTGGACAACCCGGGTCTGTTCGACTACACGCGGCGGCGGCCGTTCGGCGTCGCGGCCCTGATCACCGCCTGGAACTCGCCGATCGGCCTGCTCGCCAACAAACTTCCGCCCGCGCTGGCCGCCGGTAACACCGTGGTCGTCAAACCCTCCGAGCACGCCTCGGTCACCACCTGCGAACTCGCCCGGCTGGCCGCCGAAGCCGGTTTTCCGCCGGGGGTGATCAATGTCGTCACCGGCGGCCCGCAGACCGGTGACGCACTCGTCACGCATCCGGGAGTCGCCAAGATCAGTTTCACCGGCGGCAGCGCCACCGGCGCGCACATCGCCGAATCCGCTTCTCGCCGAATGGTTCCGGTCACTCTCGAACTGGGCGGGAAGTCGCCGAACATCGTCTTCGCCGACGCCGATATCGACCGCGCGGTGGTCGGCGCGGTCTCGGGAATCTTCGCCGCGGCCGGGCAGACGTGCGTCGCCGGTTCCCGGCTGCTGGTGCAGCGGCCGGTGTACGACGAAGTGGTGGCGGCCATCGCGGCGCGGGCCGCGGCGATCCGGCTCGGCGACCCGCTCGATCCGGAGACCGAGATGGGCCCCGCGGCCAACCGGCCCCAGTACGATCGCATCCTCGGCCTCATCGACGCCGCCCGCGGCGAGGGCGCCGAACTGGTCTGCGGTGGCGGTCGCGCCACCGGTGACCGCCTGGACACCGGATTGTTCATCGCCCCTACTATTTTCGGCGATGTCACCCCCGACATGCGGATCGCGAACGAGGAGGTTTTCGGCCCGGTGCTGTCGGTGATCCCATTCGAGGACGAGAAGGACGCCGTCCGCATCGCCAACGACGTCGACTACGGTTTGGCCGCCGCGGTCTGGAGCCGTGACATCGAGCGTGTGCACCGGGTCGTCGACCAATTGGAGGTGGGCACCGTCTGGGTGAACACCTACCGCAGCACGGCCGCGCAGGCTCCGTTCGGCGGCGTGAAACGCAGCGGCTACGGCCGTGAGCGCGGCGCCGACGCACTCGACGAGTACACCTACACCCAGAACGTGATGATCGACTATTCCGGGTCCGCCCGGGATCCGTTCACGATTCGCACCTAATCGAATTAGCCTCCGTGCGTTGATAATTCGGTGCGTTGGAGTTGATATTCCGTCCGGCACGGCATAATTCCGCGCCACATCGCCCTATCTGGAAGTGCCCCATGGCCGATCAGGCTCGCAGGGTCGTCATCGCGACTTCATCGGAAGTGCGTTCGAATGGCACATACGCGCCCGGTCGTCGCCGTCGTCTTCGGTGGCCCCGCCGAACGACCGCCGCGCCGACCGATGGCGTGGGTGGGCGATGCCGGCCGCCAACTCGTGACTTCACCCCCTCTCATCGGAAGGAATTGCTGTGTCGATCGAGGAATACGACGTCGTCGTGGTCGGCGCCGGGAACGCCGCGTTGGTCGCCGCGCTCACCGCGCACGAGGCGGGGGCCCGGGTGGTCGTGCTCGAGGCCGCCTCACGGGCGGAACGAGGAGGTAACAGCCGCTTCTCCGGTGCCATCTTCCGTGCCGTGCACGACGGATTGGATTCGCTGCGGCCGATTCTGGCCGACACCGACCCGGAGGTGCTCGAGCGGGTGTCCGTGGCGGCCTACACCCGCGGGGATTACATCGACGACTGGTTCACGACCTCCCAGGGACGGCCGCCGCGGATGCTGGTGGAGCGGGTCGTCGACCAGTCGTTCGACACCCTGGTCTGGATGCGTGAGCACGGGGTGCGGTGGGAGCTGACCGCCGACAAACTGTTCGACCCCGCTCACCTCGACGGTGTCTACGCGCTCACCCCCGGTGGCGCGATCCGGTCCCGGGGCGAGGGGGTCGGCCTGGTGGCGGCGTTGTTCGACGCGGTGGAGAAGGCCGGCATCGAGGTCCGCTACGACTCGCCCGCGTCCGGTCTGATCACGCGCGGCTCCGCCGTCGACGGTGTGCTGGTCCGGCGGGACAGCGGGGTCGAGGAGGTGCGCGGGGTCGTGGTGCTGGCCTGCGGCGGGTTCGAGGCCAACCCGGAGATGCGGCGGCGTTATCTGGGCGAGGGCTGGGATCTGGTGAAGGTGCGCGGCACCCGGTTCAATATGGGCACGATGCTGGCGAAGACGCTCGACGCCGGAGCGCAGCCCGCCGGGCACTGGGGCGGCTGCCACGCCAGCCCGCAGGACGCCGCTCATCCGCCGGTCGGGGATCTGCGGCTGACCGACAAGCTGGCCCGATACTCGTATCCCTATGCGCTGCTGGTCAATTCCGCCGGGGAGAGGTTCGTGGACGAGGGGGAGAACCAGGTGTTCCTCACCTACGCCAAGACCGGAGCGGCCATCCTGCGCCAGCCCAGGGCGGTGGCCTATCAGATCTTCGATCAGCGGACGGCCCATCTGCTCGAACCCCGATACCGCACCGCCACACCGGTCGAGGCCGGGACCTTGACCGAACTCGCCGCGCGACTGGATATCTCGGCCGAAACGCTGGAGACCACGGTCGCGGAGTTCAACAAGTCGGTGGCCGCCGACGCGGACGTTCGATTCGACCCCACCGCCCTGGACGCGGTGTCCGCGCGCCCGGACGGGCAACCGCCCAAATCCAATTGGGCTGTGCCCCTGGATCGTCCGCCCTTCCTCGCCTACCCGGTGACCTGCGGCATCACCTTCACCTACGGTGGCCTGAAGGTCGATGCCGAGGCGCAGGTGCTGGATGTGACCGGACGCCCGATGCCCGGGTTGTACGCGACCGGCGAGATCGCCGGTGACTTCTTCCACTACAACTACGCCGCGGGCGCGGGATTGATGCGCGGCGCGGTATTCGGGCGCATCGCCGGAGCGAATGCCGCCGCCCGCGCGACCGGGGTCCGGCAATGAGCCTGCCGGATCTGCTCGGTCCGGGGCGGCTCACGGTCGTCCCCGGCGCCGCCAACGCCCTGACCGCCCGAATCATCGAGGACTGCGGGTTCGAGTGCGTCTACGTCACCGGGGCGGGCATCGCCAACACTCATCTGGGCGTGCCCGATATCGGGCTGCTCACCTCGACCGAGCTGCTCACCCACGTGGCCGCCATCCGGGGTGCGGTCGACCTGCCGCTGATCGTCGACGCCGACACCGGTTTCGGCAATCAGCTCAATGTGCGCCGTACCGTTCGGGACCTGGAACGGGCCGGAGCCGACGCGATCCAGCTCGAGGACCAGACCTTCCCGAAGCGCTGCGGGCACTTCGCCGGTAAGAGCGTCGTGCCCACGGCCGAGATGGCGGCGAAGATTCGAGCCGCCGTCGACGCCCGCCGCGACGAGGAGACCCTGATCGTGGCTCGGACCGACGCCAGGGCGGTGACGAACCTGGACGACGCGATCGCCCGGGCCAACGCCTACCGCGCGGCCGGCGCCGACATCCTTTTCGTCGAGGCGCCGATTTCCGAGGCCGAGATCGAGACGATCGCCGCGCGGGTCGCCGGGCCGAAGATCCTCAATCTGGTCATCGGCGGGGTGACGCCGCTGGTCTCGCCGGAGCGTCTGCGCGAACTCGGCTTCTCGCTGGTACTGCATGCGAATCTGCCGCTGCTCGCCGCGGTGCGCGGAATGCAGGAGGCGCTGGGCGCGCTGCGCGCCGACGCGCTCGCCGACGCGCCGCTGGCCACCTGGTCCGAACGCCAGCGCCTGGTCCGGCGTGCGGAGTTCGAAGAACTCGAAGCACGATATCGCACCGACACCGAGGAGCCATGATGCCCACGTCGACCAGCACCGCCCGACCGGCGCACCAAGTCTTCGGGGTCAAATTCGCCGAACACCCGAAAGGCACACGCGGAGAATACTTTCACGGCTCGGCGGCCGCGCCGCGCGATGCCGTGATGCCCATGGACTACTTCGTCTGGCTGATCCGCACCGAGGCGGCCGACATCGTGGTCGACGTGGGTTTCACGCCCGAGATGGCGAATCGGCGTCTCCGCACCTATTTCCGGCGACCGTCGGAGGCGCTGGCGCTGCTGGACGTGGACTGCGCGACCGTGCCGTGGGTCGTACTGTCGCACTTCCACTATGACCACGTGGGCGAGGTCGCGGCGTTCCCGAACGCGCGATTCGTCGTGCAGGAGCGGGAGATGGCCTTCTGGACAGGCCGTTTCGCCACCCGCCGGGAATTCCACAGACTCGTGGAGGGCGAGGACATCGTGCGGCTGGTGGAACTCGGCCTGAACGGACGTCTGCACTACGTCGACGGTGAGGTCGAGCTGGTACCCGGCGTCGGAGTGCACCTGGTGGGCGGTCACACCGCGGGCACGCAGGTGGTCAGCGTCGCCACCGCCCGCGGCACGGTCGTGCTCGCGGCGGACGCCTCGCACTTCTTCGGAAACGTGTGCGACGACGTCCCGTTCGCCGTGCACACCGACCTGCCCGACACCTACGGGGCCTTCGACACCATGCACCGGCTGGCCGGCGCACCCGAGCTGATCGTGCCCGGCCACGATCCCGAAGTCCTGACGCGCTTCACCCCGGTGGACGGATTGACCGGAACCGCGGTGCGGATCGCGTGAACAACCGGCCGCTCAACCCCCGATGAGGGCCGTGGGCAGCACCATGGCGTGTGCGAGCGCCGCCAGATCCCGTGTGACGCCCGGCCTTTCCCGCAGGGCGGGGTTCTGTGAGATATCCGTGACGACGCCGATCGTCGCCTGGGCGAGAGCGCGTGCGTCCTCGGTCGCCAGCCGGATATAGCTGTCGATCAGTGTGTCGAGGATCTGCGGCGGAGCGTGTACGGGCGCGAGCGCCTCGGCGGTCACGTAGAGCAGGCCCTGTGCTCCTCGGTTCAGGATGTCGCGCAGGACCTGGGATTTGCCGGACGCGTGCTGATAGAACGTGCTCACCGAAATCCCCGCGGCCGGGGCCATGTCGTCGATCCGGACGTCGTGGAAACCGTGTTCGTCGAACAGGGTGGCGGCGACCTCGAGGATCCGCTCGCGGCGTCCCGCCGGCCGCCGGTGCGCCGGGGCCGGTGTCGGCGATGCGGCGCGGAGCGGCTCCGGGAGGTCCGGCGATGGCTCGGGCGACGGCCGATTGGATCTCCATCAACCGGTCCGGCGCGAGCCCGTCGCGGATGCCGCTGGTGTTGGAATACATTGTGAGAACGGCGAACCCGAGCAGTTCGGCCTGCTCGCGGGGTAGCTCGGGGCGGCCGTCGCCGATGCTCGCGGCGATCCGGTCACCGACGCTGGAGAAGTGGGCGCGGAACATCTCGCGTTGCGCGGGCTCGAGGTGGCGCTGCTCTCGCCGCCACAATGTCGCCTCGTCGCGATTCGCGGTCAGGTCCCCGAGGCCGTCCAGCAGGAGGTCCAGTCGTTCGCGCGGGGTGGCGCCCGCGGTGTCCGATCGTCTGCGGAGTTCGTCGACGATCCGTACCTGTCGCGTCAGCGCGGCGACGAGGATATCGTTCTTGCCCTTGAAGTGCCGGTAGACGGCCGGGCCGGTGAGACCGACCGCGGCGCCGATCTGATCGATGCCGACATTCTGGTAGCCCAGCCTCCGGAAGAGGTCGCCGGCCGCTTCCGCGATCTGCTCGGCGCGCCGGCCGCTGCGCCCGGACGGCCGGGGCGTCACCGTATCGGTGGCGGAATGCGAGCTCGTCGGTCGGGACATCTCAGCGGCCTCCGGTCGGCTCGATCACGGGCATCGGTCTGGCATCGGGCGCGAACATCCGGCTGCCCGGTCCGCTCAACCTTGTTCCGACAGCATCATGGCGCGGGCCAGCGTGCGCAGTTCTTCATGGATGTCCGGTCGGGTGCGGATGCGCCGGGTCTGGGAGAGATCGGTGATGACGCTGATGATGCTGAGAGCGACCGCGCGGGCGTCGGCGGCGGAGTAGTTCGGGTGCAGGGCGCAGAGGGCGTCGATCCATTCGTTCACGTACTCGCGCTGGGATTCGCGCAGTGCCTGTTGGACTTCGCCGGAGAGGTAGATCGCATCGGTGACCAGGATGCGCATGGTGCGTCCGTGCAATCCCAGCGCCTGCTCGATATATGTGCGGACCAAGGTTTCCAGGACCTCGTCGGGGGTCTCGGCGTGCGCGAGGGCCTCGGCGGTGATGTAGAGCAGGCCCTCGGCGCCGCGTTCCAGAATCGCCTGCAGGATTTGGGTCTTGTTCGGGAAGAGCTGATACAGCGTCGCGCCGGAGATGCCCGCGGCCTTGGCGATGTCGTCCACCCGGACGTCGTAGAAGCCGCGGCTGTCGAACAGATCGGCCGAGGCGGCGATGATGCGTTCGCGGCGGCCCGCGGGCATCCGTTCGGTCTGCGTCGCGGCTGGGCGCGCACCGGGATGTTCGGCTGGGAGGGCGCAGCGGACCACCGCCCACGCGATCGAGCTCTGCACCGCGGCGAGGCGGGATTCGTCGAGCCCGGCGCGGATTTCGCGGGTGTTGCCGAACAGTGAGAGCAGCGCCAGAGACAGCAGTTCGAGCTGTCCGGCGCTCGAATCCGGCCGGGAGGCGGCGATGGCGGCCCGGGTGAGTCTTTGGACCCTGCCGAACTCCGCGCGGAAGGCCCCGCGTTCGGCGGGCTGCAGGTGCCTGCGTTCGCGCCGCCAGAGCATCGCCTCGTCACGGTGGACGGCGAGATCCTCGAGTTCGGCGAGGAAGGCCGCCATCCGCTCGTCGGGAGCGCCCTCGCCCTCGGCGGCGCGGCGCGCCATGTCCTCGACGAGTTCGACCTGCCCGATGAGGGTGTGGACCAGAATGTCGTGCTTGCCCTTGAAATGCCGATACACCGCGGGCCCGGTGAGTCCGACAGCGGAGCCGATGTCGTCGATGCTGACGTTCTGATATCCGGCGTCCTGGAACAGATTCGCGGCCGCCTGAATGATCTGCGCGCTGCGCTGTGAGCCCCGGGTTGTGGGGCGTCGGCCGTTCGGCCCGGTACCGGGTTTCGCCGATGAGACAGTCACCGTCCCATCATGAACGGCCGCTGTGGTGTGCGCCCCGTTCCCGTGCCGGTCGGTGCGTGCAGTGCGTCGTCCGGCGACCATCACAGACCCCTCCTAGCGTTCACTGGACAGATTCGAGACTAACTGACATTTCAATCGTTCGCGGAAATAGTGCTATTGACGATGAGATGAGCCGAAGTTTACATTCACTACAGAGACTTGGATCACAGATTATGAGGAGACACGACATGTATCCCGGCCAACACGTCTCCGATCACCCCGACCGCCCGGCGATCATCATGGCCGCCACCCGCGAGACGCTGACCTATCGGGAACTGGACGAACGGGCGAACCGGCTCACGCATCATTTCCGCGCGCTCGGCCTACGCCGCACCGACCCCATCGCGATCTTCATGGAGAACCACCCGGAGATGATCGTGACCATGGCGGCCGCCGAGCGGGCCGGGCTCTACTACACCCCGGTGAATTCGTTCCTCGCCGCCGATGAGGCCGCCTACATCGTGCGCGATTGCGGAGCGAAGCTCGTGGTCAGCAGCGCCGCGAAGCGGGAGGTGGCGCGCCGTCTGCCCGAGCTGTGTCCGCAGGTCGAGCACTGGCTGATGGCGGACGCCGCCGAGCAGCCGTTCGAGGACTTCGCGGCCGTCGTCGAGCGGTATCCGGTCACCCCGATCGACGGCGAGCGGCTGGGCACGCCGATGTTCTATTCCTCGGGCACCACCGGACGTCCCAAGGCCGTCAAGCGGCAGCTGCCCGACGTCGCCCCGGATACCCAGCTCGGCATCGAGGAGATGGGCAAGCGGCTGTTCCACATGCGCGAAGGGATGGTGTTCCTGTCCCCGGCCCCGCTGTACCACTCCGGTCCGCAGTCCACCATTTCGATCGGATTGCGTTTGGGCGCAACGCATATCGTGATGGAGAAGTTCGACGCGGAGACGTTTCTCGCGTTGATCGAGGAGTTCCGGGTCACCCACACGATGGTGGTGCCGACCATGTTCTCGCGCCTGCTGAAACTGCCGCGCGAGGTCCGGGACAGGTACGACCACTCCTCGCTGGAGGTGGCGGTGCATGGGGCCGCGCCCTGTCCGCGGCAGGTCAAACAGGACATGTTCGACTGGTGGGGACCGGTGATCTACGAGTACTACGGCGGCACCGAGGCCAATGGCACCTGCGGGTGCACTCCGGAGGAGTGGCTGGCGCACCCGGGCACGGTGGGGCGGGCCTTCTTCGGCGAGATCGTCGTCCTGGACGCCGACGGCAACCAGCAGCCGCCCGGTACGCCCGGCACGATCTGGTTCCGCGGCGGCAACAGCTCGTTCGAGTACCTGAACGATCCGGCCAAGACCGCCGAGGCACGCGATCCCAGCGGCACCATGTCCAAGATCGGCGACATCGGCTACCTGGACGAGGAGGGTTACCTGTTCCTCACAGACCGGCAGGCATTCGTGATCATCTCCGGTGGGGTCAACATCTATCCGCAGGAGATCGAGAACCTGCTCATCACCCATCCCGAGGTGATGGACGCGGCCGTATTCGGTGTTCCCGACGAGGATTTCGGCGAGGCGGTGAAGGCGGTGGTGCAACCGCTCGACCCCACCGGCGGCACCCCGGAGCTGGCCGAGCGGCTGCGCGAGTTCTGCCGGGAACACCTGGCGGGCTTCAAGTGCCCCCGCACGGTCGATTTCATCGATGAGATGCCGCGGCTGCCCACCGGCAAGCTGTACAAGCGCGTCCTGCGCGACCGGTACTGGCCCCAGCCCGCCTGAACCATGCCGAAACCGCCGGAGCCGTTGCGCTCCGGCGGTTTTCGCGTGTATGAAGTTGCTGCGCCGCAACGGCGTACCGCTGCGGTAGCTGCGAAATGCGGTTCGGTCTCAGTGCAATTCCGCTGCACCGAGTGTGCGATGGTGTTCCGCCGCAACGGAACACGGCGTTGTCGAACCGGACCGCTCAAGCGACGGCATCCCGCGCGCGGAAGGCTCGGGCACCGAGCGAGCTGGACGCCGGTCGTCGAGCCGGAGTAGGTAGCGATGGTGCCCCGCTGTGGCGGAAGGCAGTTCGCCGCAGCCTGGATGTGATTGCGGCGGGGGTATGCGAGAGCGCCTCGCTCCGGCGGGTGCGCGACGGGTGGCCTGGCCCGCCGGACGCACGGCGATGTCCCGCCGCCTGTGCAGGTGGCGGGACGCCGCGGAGTTGTTCAGCCCTGGGACGACGCGGTGGTGGCGGCCAGCGCGACCATGTCGGGTACGAACGGCTGGTGGGCCAGCAGGCCGCCGTCCACCCGGATGGTCTCGCCGTTGATGCCAGAGGACGCGTCCGAGGCGAGGAACAGGTACACCTGCGCCAGCTCGGCCGGGCCGTTGAGATCCGGTGCGGGCGTATGGCGGCGGTAGATGTCGGTGATCGCGGCCGGGAGTTGCTGGGCCGGGGGAGTGCGGGTGGTGCCGGGGCAGATCGCGTTGCAGCGCACGCCTTCCCGGCCGTACTGGGTCGCGGTGTAGGCGGTCAGGGCCAGCAGAGCGGCCTTGGTGCAACCGTAGCCGGTGAGGCTGGTGTCGCCCGCGAAGGCGTGGGTCGAGGCCGTGTTGACGATCGATCCGCCGCCCGAAAGCAGATGCGGCAGTGCGTGTTTGGTGGTGAGCAGCGCGCTGCGCAGATTCACCGCCAGGACATCGTCCCAGGTCTCGATCGGCATGGTCGCCACCTCGCCGTCGTCGGCCGGGAAGACGCCCGCGACGTTCATCAGCAGGTGCAGACCGCCGAAGCTCGTTACGGCGGTGTCGATCAGAGCCCGGATCTGTTCCTCGGAGCGCAGATCCGTCTCGACCGCGAGCGCGACGCCCGGGCCGTGCTCGGCCTCGAGCTGTTTCGCGAGCGTCCGCGCACCCTCGATGTTGATGTCCGCCAACACCACTCGGGCGCCCTCGGCGGCGAAGGCGGCCGCTGTCGCGCCGCCGATGTTGAGCCCGCCGGGATCGACGAGCGTCGCTCCCGTGACGATCGCGACCTTGCCGGTGAGTCGTCCCATGATGGTGTCCTTCCTTCGACGTCGACGATCTCCCGCACGACTTCGGTTGTCCCGCCGTGGATCCGGGCGCCCGCGCGGCCGGGCGCGGGGACGCATAGTCGTCCGGAGTCGGTGGAGCGTGCTGGAACGCACGCGAGCAGTTAACGCTAACTTCGGCATGTTTGGTTGTCAACGGAACTCAATAGCCAGCTTGTTGGCAAAAAAACTGTGGCGATACCTTCAAATGTTAATTTGAGTTGTGTTACCGTCGTCACATTGCAGAGGTTGGGGCTGCTGATTTCGACAGAGATGCGGAGGAAGTCCGATGGCGCGTACCGAGTCGCTTGCCCGGGTGGAGAAGATGTACATCGACGGGTTCCCCGACGCGACCGATGCCTCGATCGAGGACCTGCGAGCGAGCTACGATGCTCTGCTGTTGCAGTTCCCGGTGCCCGAGAGTGCGACGGTGGCCGAGGGAGAGATCACCGGGGTGCCGACGGTGACGGTGACAGCCGCTGGTGCGGCGACCGACCGGGTGGTGGTCTGGTTCCACGGCGGCGGCTATGTGCTGGGCAGCGCGAAGGCGTTCGCCGAGATGGCGCACGGGCTGTCCCGTGCCGCCGGAGTCACCGTGATCCTGCCCGATTACCGTCGTGCGCCCGAGAACAAGTATCCGGCCGCGGTCGAGGACGCGGTCGCCGTGGGTGCCGCGGTACTCGAGCGGTACGGTTCCGGCGCGGTGGCCTTCGGCGGTGACTCCGCCGGTGGCGGGCTGGCGGTCGCCGCGATGGTCTCCCTTCGCGAGAACGCCGCCGCACTGCCCGCGGCGGCGGTACTGATCTCGCCGCTGCTCGACTTCTCCCGCAGCGGTGCGAGTGTCGCGACCAATGCCGCCACCGACATCGCGGTGTCCGACAGCTCGATCAGCGATCTCGGCGCGGCCTACCTACAGGGCCACGACGAACGCGATCCGCTGGCCTCGCCGCTGTTCGCCGAGCACGGCGGGCTGCCGCCGGTATTGGCCATGGTCGGTTCCGCCGAAGTGCTGCTTGATGATTCGCGCCGCTTCACCGATTCGGTGCGCACCGCTGGCGGCGTCGCCGTGCTTTCGGTCTACGACGACATGTGCCATGTGTGGACCCTGTTCTCCTCGGTGCTGCCCGAGGGCGCGCGGGCGCTCGACGAAGCGGGCGCATTCGTGAACAAATACCTCCCGGCCTGATCCGCCGCCCCCACCAACCTCACCCCACGTTCGAAGGAGTCACCCATGAAGGTCACCTACCAGATCTTCTTCACCGGCAAATCGCCCGAGCTGAGCGATGCCGAGTTCTACCGGCGCGAGATGGCGTTGGCGGAACTGGCCGAACCGCTCGGATTCGAGGGAATCTGGTGTGTGGAGCATCATTTCGACGGTCCCTACTCCATGTGTCCGGACAACTTCGCGGTGCTGTCCTACCTCGCCGCGCGCACCGAGCGGATCACGCTGACCACCGGCGGTGCGATCCTGCCGTGGAACGATCCGCTTCGGGTCGCGGAGAAGTTCGCGCTGCTGGACAACCTGTCGGGTGGCCGGATGCAACTCGGTGTCGGCCGCGGCCTGTCGAAGCTGGAGTACGACACCTTCGGCATCGATATGGGCGAGGCCCGCGGCCGGATGGAGGAGAGCCTGGACATGATCCTCGCGGCGCTCGACAGCGGCGTCATGGAACATGCGGGCGAGTTCTACACGCAGAAGGCCGCGCCGATCCGGCCCGCACCGCTGAAGAAGATCTCGAATCGCGACGTGGTGAGCATCGCCATGTCGCCGGAGTCGCGGCTGACCGCCGCGCAGCGCGGCACCGCCGTCGCGTCCTTCGCGCAGTTCCCGGTCGAACAGCATGCCGCCGATTTCGAGCAGTACCGCGAGGAGTACCGCAAGCATCACGACGACGAGCCGCCGCGGGTGGTGCTGTCGGACTCGGTGTACTGCTCGGAGGACGCCGCCGAATGCGAGGCGACCTCGAAGCAGGCGATCTACACCCACTTCGCGCTGACCACCGCGCACTACGGGCTGGACAAGTCGGGTCACTTCGACAACATCAGCGGGTACCAGAACTATGCCGCCATGGCCGACGCGATGATCGCGGCGGGCAAGGAGGCCGCGGCCGAGGGGTATCGGTCGGCTCAGCTGTGCGGCACTCCGGCGGAACTGGTGGAGCGGATCAGGCAGCGGTACGAGGCGTTCGGCGACTACGACCAGAACTGCGGATTCTCCTGCGGCGGAATGGATCACGACAAGGCCGAGGCCAGTATGCGGCTGTTCGCGGAGAAGGTGCTCCCGGAACTGCGCCAGCTGGGCATCCCGGTGCGCGAGCCCGCCGCCGTCTGATCCGCCGAAGAGGCATTGTGATGCCGGTTCCGGAACTGGCGGCCGCGTTCAAGGACGCGATGGCCGCGGTGTGCACACCGGTCGCGGTGGTGACGGCGATGGACGGCGAACGCCCGCACGGCACCACGGTGAGCGCGTTCGCCTCGTTGTCCATGGCCCCGCCCTCGCTACTGGTCAGCCTGGACCGCGGATCGGACCTGCTCGCGCTGATCACGGCCAGCGGTGAGTTCGGGGTGAACATCCTGGGGCACAACCAATCCCGGCTGGCCGCGCGGTTCGCGCGCAAGGGGCCGGAGAAGTTCGACGGGGTGGCCTGGTCACGCACGGACGGCGTGCCGCGGCTGGACGGCGCGCCCGGCTGGTTCGCCTGCCGGGTGGCGCAGGCCGTGGAGGCGGCCGATCACGTGGTGCTGATGGGTGAGGTGCACGCGGTCGCGAGCGCACCCGCCGCGCCGCTGACCTACCACGCGCGAGTATTCGGCACTCATCGCGTGCTGAGCTGATCGGGAGCGGGACGGCCGGCTGCCTCGGGCGACCGGCCTTCCCGCGCGTCCGCCCTCGCCGACGGCAGCGCGTCCGGGGCGGGGTTCCTGGTACCTGCGGCTGTCGAGAGCCTACGCACAGAGCAGAATTCGATATTAACCAATCAGTCTATTCAGCTGCATTATCATCTGCATTGACGTCATTTTCAAACATAGTTAGTATTCACATTTGTGGCTCGGATCACGCTGGCCGCAAGGTCCGGCCGGCATCGCAACGACACAGGAGACATCAGGTGAACGCACACAGGCTGCAGGGCAGGGTCGCACCGGTTTCGGGTTCGGGCCGCGGCATCGGGCGCTCGGTCGCCGAGAAGCTCGCCGCCGAGGGAGCCAAGGTCGTGGTCGACGATCTGGATCCGGAGGTGCTCGTGTGCGGGGGCGGGCTGTGACGGTGGAGGCCGCGCCCGGCCGGGCGGCGCGTGAGTACGAAGAGGTGCGGTTCGAGGTCGCCGACGGCGTCGCCGTGCTCACCCTGGACGCCCCGGCCCGGCGCAACGCCATGCGGGTGCAGATGCTCCTGGACGTGTGGCACGCGCTGGACCGCGCCGACCGCGACCCGGTGGTGCGGGCGGTGATCCTCACCGGCGCCGGACCGGCGTTCTCGGTCGGCGCCGAGCTGGACGGACCGGACACCCTGGTCCGGGCGCTGAACTCGGATGTGGACGGGCACACCCCGACCGGCTACCGGGAACCGGCGGGCCGGATCACCGAGCGCATGTTCAGCATGCAGAAGCCGGTGATCGCCGCGGTGAACGGTGACGCGGTCGGCGGCGGGGCCTCGCTGATCGCGGGCGCGGACATCCGGATCGCCAGTGACACAGCGCGATTCGGGTTCGTGTTCACCCGCCGCGGCGTCGTGCCCGAGGGCGGCTCGTCCTGGTTCCTGCCCCGGCTGGTCGGCGTCGGGAAGGCCGCCGACTGGATCCTGTCCGGCCGGGTGTTCGACGCCGCCGAAGCGTACGAGGCCGGTTTCCTGACCCGGATCGTGCCCGCCGCGGAGGTGCTGTCCGCCGCGCACGCGTGCGCGGCGCAGTTCGCCCGCGACACCTCGCCCACTTCGGTGGCGCTGGCCAAGCGATTGCTCGCGGCGAGCTGGGGCACGCCGCTGCCCGGCCAGGCCGCGGCGGAGGAGTCGCGCATCTACGCCTCGCGGGTGGACTCTCCGGATGCTCGCGAGGGGATCCTGTCCTTCCTGGAGCGGCGTCCCGCCGCCTTCCCGCCGCTCGATCCGAGCCCCGCCCAGCGGTTCTGACCCGCACGTCCGAAAGTAGCGCCCATGAGCACAGCGTTCACGAACTGCCAATACGGCGCGGACGCCGAGCGGACCCACGACTTCGCCGGTATCGCGAACTTCAACGAGAGTATGTACGTCAACTTCCTGGACCCGGTTTCGCAGCTGGGCGGGCTGATCCGCATCGGCAACCGGCCCACGCTCGGGTATGCGGAGGCGTCGGTGCAGCTCACCCTGCCCGGTGGCGCGATCGCGTTCCGGGCGGGGCGGGAGTCGAGCCATGCCAATGATGGCTTCGCGAGCCAGGGCCTCGAGATCGTGGCCGAGGAACCGACTCGCACCGTGCGGATCATCTACCGGAACACGGTCGCCCGGATCGCGACTCCCGCGCTGCTCGCCGACCGCGGCAGGCAGGCGCTGAAGAACTCGCCGTCCGAGCCGTGCGAGATCTCGCTGACGTTCGAAGCCTCCACCCCGCTGTTCGTCACCACCGACGACGACGGCGACTGCACACCCGGCTCGTCCACCATCGCCAGCGATCACTACGAACAGTTCGGGCACGTCACCGGCACGATCCGGGTGGGCTCGCGCACCTGGACGCTGGAGCGTGCGACATCGTTCCGCGACCATTCCTGGGGCCCGCGCGAATGGGCGTCCTATACCGGGGAGTGGCTGGCCGCCTGGCTCGCCGACGGCACCGCGATCACCGCGTACGGCGAATTCGAGCCGTCGGGAGTGCGCGCCTCCGGCGGCGTCGTGGTGACCGCGGACGGCGGCTTCCACCCGATCACCGACTACACCGTGCACACCGACTACGCGGGCGAGGCCACCTACGCGGGCAGGCACACCGGATTGGTGCGTGCCAGGGGATTGCCCCTGTTGATCCTGGACGGGACCATCCGGCACTTCGTGCCGGTCACCCAGCGCACCGAGGACCGCGCGCTTCGAATGGGACAGATGACCGTCGAGTTCGCGCACGGTCTCGGCGGCTGGGGTATCGCCGAATTCCTGCGCCCGATCCGGTCCTGAACACGAGAAGGACAGCCATGCCACACGAGGTCTACCGCTACGCCGCCTTCCGCACCTCGTGCGGCCTGATCCAGGTGGACGGCGACGGTACCGAGACGGAGCTGTTCCGATGACGGCCGACACCTTCCTGGACGATCTGACCGCGGCGCTGGACGCGGCCCTGGCCGCCTCGGGCACACTTCGGCTGACCGAGGTGGACCGGCGCGGCGAGGGGAACTCCTGGGAGACCTATCTGGTCGGCGCGAAGTGGGTCGGCCCGGCCGGGCCCGGTTCGGCCGAGTACGCGGTCAAGCGCAGGCCATCCAGCGGCATCGTCACCGACTACGACGTGGCGCGCGAGGTCGCGCTGCTGGCCGCCGCCGCGTCGATCGGACTGCCGGTGCCGGCGGTGATCACTCACGATCCGGAACGTTCCCGGGGTTTCTTCGTCATGGAGAAGGTGGCCGGGGCAATTCCGTTGCCCGCCAATGTTTCCCGGATCGTCCCGGACCCGGCGAGCCGGGAAGGGCTGGGCCGCGAGGTGGCTCGCGCGATGGCCCGCCTGCACGCCGCCGACCCGGCCTCGCTCGGCCTGACCTGCCTGGGGCCGGTGCCCGATCCGACGCGCACCGGTGCGATCGAGAACGCGGCCTGGACCCGGAACTATCAGGAGGTCGCGGATATCCGGATCCCGGTGCTCGACCTCGCGCTGGCCTGGCTGGATCATCGCAGCGATCTGGTGTCGGAACGAGTATCTCTGGTGCACAACGACTTCCGGGTCGGCAACCTGGTCGTGCGGGACGGCGAGCTGGCCGCGGTCCTGGACTGGGAGACCGCCCATTTCTCCGATCCGGTCGCAGACATCGCCTGGTTCGCGCAGCGCACCAGCCGGGGCCGCTCCCCGCTGCTGTGCAAACTCATTGCGCTGCAACCATTCCTGGACGAATACGAGGCGGCCGCGGGCTGGCGCCCCGAGCCCGCGACGCTCACCTGGTGGGCGGTGCAGTCGCTGACCAAGACCGCCATCGGCTGCCTGCAGGCGGTGCGGGTCTACAACACCGGCGGCCGCGACGATCTGCGCTACGCGACCATGGCCAACAGCGTCTACTACAGCCTCGGCTGGCTCGGCCGCATGCTGCGCGACCGCGAATGGGGGCACTGAAATGACCGGCTACTCGACCGATCTCACGCAAATACTCACCACCGTCGCCGAAACCCTGCACCGGCGAGTGCTGTCCGACCTGCCGGACGGCCCGGCCCGCCTGGAACTAGCCGCCGTACTCGAACAACTGGACAATCTCACCGGCCGAATCGACTGGGACGCAGAACATCTCGCCACCATATGCGCCCGCACCGAAAACCTGGCCCGCACCCTCGGCTTACCGCCACACGAGGACCCGCCAGGCGTCGACACCCTACGACAGCGCCGCGCCGCCGTATCCGCGGTGCTCGCCGCAACCTACCGAGACAATCGCACCGCCCCGAACGTCATCGCCGATGCCGTCGCGGAATTCACCGCCGAGGACGTGGCCGACCAGATCACCGGCGCACTGCGCGGCGCATTCGCCCCGACGAAGGGAGACGACCGATGAACGATCGGGAAACCTTCGCGCACAACGATACTGGTCGCCTGGACCTTGTTCGCCGACTTCATGCCGCAGGCCCGCGGGCACTCACCGACCTCGCGGCCGGACGTGTCGTCCTGCTCGCCGATTCGTGCACCGGCGAGGGACATCTGGTGCTGCCAGCGCAGTTCGCCACCACCGCCGCGCTGGCATTCCTGATCCGGCACACCTCCGGCTTCGTGGAGGTCGCGCTCGGCGCCGCCGATCGCGCCCGCACCATCCGCACGATGGCCGATCCACACAGCGGCCCAACCGATTTCACCAGACCCGGCCATGTCGTTCCGGTGCGCGCACACGGCACCGGCGGCCTCGCCGACGCCGTGGTGAACCTGATGCGCCGCGCCGGTGTCCACCCGATGGGCGCGCTCGGCACACTCGTGTCCTCGCGCGATCCCGCACGCATGGCCGACCGGGGTGGATGGCGCGAGTTCGCGGCCGCGCACGGACTGTCCGTGCTGCCGCTGCGGAGTACGGAGACCGCGCTCAGGGTGACCGGCCGCACCGGATACCGGTACCCCGCAAGCTGACTCGAGTGTTCGCCGGGCGCGGACCGGGTGGAGACGGCCAGCAGCCCACGCACGCGAAGGCTCAGGCGAGTCCGAAGGCCCGCAGCGCCTGCCACCACCACGTCGGCGGCTGGCCACCGAGCGGCCATCCGGGCGCGCTCGGGTCATCGCGGTATCCCTGCGGAACCGCGTAGCCGTGCCGGCCCTGGTTGCCGCCGTTCTGATTGTCGTTGTGGCCCGGCTGCTGTTGCTGGGGCTGCTGCTGGTTCTGGCCGGGTTGGGCCGCGGGGGCGGCCGACGCGATCGTGGGGGCGGCGATCGGCGCCGCCAGGAGTGTGCACGCAATCGCGGTTCTCGCGACGTAGCTTCGTACGGATCGTCGGGTGGGATTCGCGTTGTTGTGCGCTGTCATCTGGATCCTCCGTCCTCGGACTCACGGGCTCTGAACAATCGGGACATCATCTCGCGGACAAGGGATTCGGCCTGGAGATAGTGCAGGGGAACGTCCCGAGCCTGTGATGCTACTCGATACCTCCGACGAGACAAGTGTTCCGGCAATACCGCTCATTTACTTTCAATGAAGCGAACAAGGCCGCTCTCGCCCTGCGAAGGACGGGAGCGGCCCTGTCGATCGGCTTGCGTCGATCAGCGGTTACCGAATGGCCCCGAGGGCGCGGTTACTTGCTGATCAGCACTCTGCCGGACGATCGCGTAGGAGAAAAAGCCTACAGCGCAGCGGAGCCGGAGAAGAGTGTGCCCAGCAGGCCGTGCCAGGCGGCGCTACCCGTCCCGATGACACCGTGAAAAATGGCGCTGCCGAAGTCGATTGCTGCAGATCCCATTGTGAAAACCCTTTCTGGGAGGAAATATTCGCCGATACGCTCTGATTGCGTTATCGCACCTGGGCCACTCTTCAGTGCGCGGTTCGACGAACTATGCGAACTGTTTGAAAGAACGCTGTGAATCGATGAAGGTGCTGTTCGGCGCGAATGGGCACGGCCGATCGGGAAGGGGCCGCAGGGCTTCGGGATGTCGCAGATGCGTCGTGGCGATCGTTCAGCGGGCAGCAGACGACCCGCACTACTGCCGGGTGCTCACCGAGACATGAGCACTTGTCTCGGTGAGCACCGACTGCCCGGCTCGTCCTGCGGGGGACGGCAGAGCGCGCTCACGAAAGATCTGCGGAAATCTCGTGATACGTGGGGATCGCTCGATACTGCCGCCCCGGCAACCGGGTGTATCCAGCATCGCATTCCGGGTCGCCGGTGGAACCGTTTCTTCCAATGGTTGAACATGAAAGTTCGTTCAGGTTTACCGGAGCGCCGGCGGTCGCCGAATATTCGGAATGAGTTCTTGCTTCACCCGATGCTGAACGGCCGGCCCCACAGGGTTTTCGTGGTGTCCATGACGTTGTCGTGGACCAAGACCGTGATGTACGAGCGAGCCTCCGCCGCACCGGCACAGCCGTCGATGGACAGCGCGTGATCGACATACTGGTTGGTGCCCTCGAGCCCGGTGAAGTTGAAGATCTGCACCTGTTTCGTCGCCACCTGGCCCGGCTTGAGCTTGATGCCCACGCTCGGATCGCTGAACGGTGTGAGGTTGCCGTCGGAGTCGACGCCCACGCCCAGATCGCCGTCGCCGACCGACAGGCCGTCCTCGCCTCCGCCGCCCCCGCCGCCGCCCCCGCCTCCGCCGCCTCCGCCGCCGCTATCGCCGCCACCGGGGGGCGCACCGCCTCCGCCCTCGTCGTCTTTGTCTTTGTCCTTGGGTTGACCGGCGCTGTCGCCGCTGCCCTCGACAGTGACCTTCTTGCCGAGATCCACCTGGCACCCGACCAGATATCCGGTCTCGATCCGGCCGCCGGACACCTTGACACCGGCCGGTGCGGTCACATGGATCGAGGTCACTCCCGACACCCACGCGTTGCGAGAGAGCGGGCTCGAGGCGATCGACGGTGAGATCGTGGCGTGCTCGCCGGTCCGATCCACATTCACCGTCAGACCGTCCTTGGTCTTCAGCTGGCCATGACCGTCCGGCAGCGGGACCTGAGTGTCCGCGTGCGCGGTACCGGTGACCAGTACCGGCACAACTGCCAACGTCACGAACGCCGTACCCAGCGCATTCCGCATCGTCTGTCTCCTCCTCATCCGATGCTGAACGGCTTGCCGTACAGCGAGACCTCGGCAGAGCCCTTGTCGTTCTGTACCGTCAGGATGCTCACCGCGCGTGCCTGCGCGTATCCGGCGCAACCGCTGACCTGCACGGCGCGATCGCTGTAGGTGACGCCGATCGCGCCGGCGGTGGGATCGAGCGTCTTCGTGTCGAACTTCACCACCTTCACCGCACCCGGCACGAGATTGATGCTCGGGGTGAGTTCCGGATATGCCGAGCTGGTGTCCACGTACATATCGCCGCCGATCCCCACGCCGCCGGACAGGTCGACTTGGCAGCCGATCACGTAGCCCGTGGCGAGCGTGCCGGATTTGGCGCCGTGGACGGTGGCGTACACGACGCCGGACATGGCCGCGGTGCGCGACAATCCATTGGACGCCAGTGACGGTGAGATCACCGCGCGTTCTCCGGTGCGGGAAAGATCCACCTGAACGCCCGTGGCGGTGGTCAGTGCTCTGTCGCCGTTCGGTAGCGGCACCTGGGTATCCGCGTATGCGGTACCGGCGCTCAACAACACCACCAATAGCCCGGCTCCGGCACCCCAGCGGCTGCCATCAGTCAGTTTCATTTCCTACCTTCATCGGCCCGCGCAAATAGGCGGGTGGTCAGTGACCGCCGTTACACTGTCAGTCGAATGTCAGCGCCAGCTGATAGCTACCTGGAAATTCCGGGATAACCGCATGTCGGTTTGCCTTCGAAGCCGGCGGTCGATCCTGGCCACCGGACCCATTCGCCGCCATCGGTGTCGAACCGATCGTGTCCGAGGCTCCGGCCCACGCGTATTCGCATGTCGCGGTGCGGATTCGCGCGCATCGGTATGTCGATCGGGCCTTGTGGATGGGCAGTGAACCGGTGCGCGAAGCGGTGTGCAAGCCGGATTGTATTGATAGTAATTTTTTCCGGGACCGGCTCGGTGGACCGTTGTCTCGGAGAGTATCGGAGTCGGCCGGTTTTTCGTTTCAGAAGCTTTCGTGCTCGCATCTGGAATCCGGTTTCCGGATGCCCCGCAGGGGTGTGGTGACGACACGGGTGCCCACCGGTCGAGCGGCTCCGACATCGCATATGGCGCGGCGGACTAGGGGAGATTCGGGGCAATTCATCGGAGACGAATTATTCCGATGAACTATGGCGTGGTATTCGAGATGCCGAGCTGAGGGGAATGCCGATCGAGGTGCGCATCGGTATGGGGTACGCCGTCGGCCGGAGTGCTCTTTTGAATGCGCCCGGCGGGCGATCGAGCGTCATTTCAATCAAGGAAAGTCTTCTCTACACAGGTCGTCTGTCTTCGTATAGCTTCTGCCCGGTATGACGGCAACTGTCCTCTAACGCCTTTAGCGGGCTTGTGCGTGTTATACGGGCGCCCCGGTCATCGGGGCGCTTTCATCGAATTCAGTGAGGGCAATAGATGAGGGAAAATCAGAAGGCCGGTGACGCGTGGGTCGCACGGGCCGTCGGCATTGCCGTCGCGTCGACGGCTGCAATCGGGATGTTGTCCACGGGCGCCGCGAATGCGGATACGTTCGTCCCGCTTCCGAACGGGCATATCGATCGCCCGGGTGTCACCATCGACAGCGTTGGCAACAGCGTGAAGATTTCGCCGTCGCTTGCGGCCAACGGTGCCGGCCGTGTGGCATGGCTGACGAGTCACATCTCCACGAAGGTGCAGACGCCCGATGGCAAGGTCGGCCCGTGGAACGGTCCGAAGAACGATGACGGCACCAACAACTCCTCGACCCACGGCTCGTCCGCGATGTCGGTGGGGTACCTGGTCGGCTGCCAGGTGAGTCTGGGCAGTCTGTCGGCCGGTATCTCTGCGGGCATCAGCACCAGCCCGTCGCTGTCGGGGTCGTTGTCGCTGCCGTTGGCACCGGGTGAGGTGAAATTCGTCAACTACGACCAGATCGACATGACCAAGAGTGGTGAGTACTTCTTCGATCTGAAGGATCAGCAGGTCGAGATCCAGGGGTGTGGAGGGTACGCGCAGGCGCGTCAGGTGGTGACGGTGGAAATCATCGGAACCGAGTACGCCAAGACCAACCTTTACGGTCAGCCGTTCAGCCTCGGCTGACATCCGCTGTGTCACATCCTCTTTCGCTGCGATCTGCAAGGAACTTCGCTCATGCTCAAAATACATAAGGGCACACTGGCCCGGCTGGCGGGCATCGGTGTAGCCGCCGGTACCGCCATCGGGTATTTCTCCGTCGGGGCCGCGTCGGCCGACACCTTCGTACCGCTGCCGGGCGGATCCGTCACCCAAACCCTCGGTGACGGCACCGTCGTCACGGTGTCGATCAACGGGGAGTCGGCCAAGATCAGCCCGTCGATGGGTGCCACGCCGTTGCATCGCAACGTGTGGACCAGCGCTCACGGTGAGATCAACCTGCGCGGCGGCCAGGCCGGGTCCAAGGACACCTACACCAAGTTGCGGCCGGGATACATCGTCGCCTGCCAGGTCGACATCTCCAGCGTCACCCCGGGCGGCGACGCGTCGGGTTCGACCGACCTGACCGCCGACAGCCCGAGCCTGTCCACCTCGGCCGACGCGTCCGGTGACCTGAGCCTCTCTGCCGGGCAGGCAAAGATCCGGTACCTGCTCGATCTGGAGTCTCCGGACGACTACGGCGCCGAGAGCCACTCCGCCAGGCATAAGGTCGTCGGTCCGCACAACGGTGTGACCTGGACCGATGAGACGTTCTCGGTGAATGGTTGCGCCGGTTACGCCCAGGCGCGGTCCTTCGTGGAGGCGGCTGTCTACACCGGCCACACCGTCGGTTATGTCACCGTGTGGGGTAAGCCGTTCAGCATCGGCTGATTCGGCCGGGTAACGGCTTCGGCCGTGCTCCGGGCCACACTGTCGCAGAACGTGATCGTCTCGGCGCGATATGAGTTCGACCCCGGAACCCTGTCTCCCACCGCTCATGCGGTGTGGGGCGGGGTTTCTTGCGATTTCGGGGGAGACTTCCAGGTTACTTTCAAGTTCTACCCAGGTCGTGGCGAATCGTGTGCGGAAAAGTTGGCCTGAATGCCGGAAATGTCGGGGAAGGTGGTATCTGAGTGGCCAGATATTCCAATGGTGAGTCCGTCTTGTCCCGGTTGGTTCGATTGCTCGAAGCATTCGGTCAGGACTCACAGGTGTCCGTATCGGAGCTATCGCAGCGCACTGGGCTGCCGTTACCGAGTGTTTCGCGGATGGTCGCCGAACTGGTCGATCACGGCTGGTTGCAACGCGGCGCCGACCGGCGGGTGTCGATCGGGGCTTCGATGTGGGAATTGGTGTGCCGGGCGGCGCCGGTCGGGGAGTTGCGCCAGGCGGCGCTGCCCTATATGACCGAGTTGCACGCGCGCGTCGGGCAGCACGTCAATCTGGCGGTGCGGCAGGGGCGTGACGTTTTGTTCGTGGATCGGCTGTCCGCGCCGGGCGCGGTGCGGATAGTGGTGAACCGGGCGAGCCGGTTGCCGCTGAGCGTGTCGGCCCCCGGCCTGGTGCTGTTGGCGAATGCGCCCTCGCAGTTGCAGGACGAGGTGCTGGCCGGTCCGCTGCCCGCTCTCGGTCCGCGGTCGGTGACCGATCCGTGGGCGTTGCGGGCGCTGCTGAGCGAGATCCGCAGGGCCGGCAACGCGATATGCAGTGGCTGGCTGGATCCGGTGTCGGCCTCGGTGGCGGTACCGCTGTCCTCCGGCGGCCGGGTCATAGCGGCGTTGTCGTTGGTGGTTCCCAACGAGGATCCCGCCAAGGGAGTACCGGTGCTGCAACATGCCGCGGCGCAGATCTCCCGGGCGCTGGCGCAGGCGGGCGTGTCCGACGTCGTGGAACCGAAGCCGGGGACGAGCAACGATCTCGTGGGTGCGCGGAACTGGCGGCCCATGGGTGAACGGCCTGCCGGGGCATTGCCCTCGCAGCGCCTGCGAGATTCGATGAAGGGTCGCTGAGGCCGCCGTGGTAGCGCGCCGACCTGAGGCGGCGGCATCTTCATCATGCTTCCAGGATTCGCCCAGCTTTCGTCGAAAATGGGCTGTGAAAGTTACTCGACGTGGGCAAATCGGATAAGCCGGCGCGGGTGATGGTCATCGATGACGATGCGATGATTCGTGAGCTGCTCACCGCGAGTCTGCGCTTTCAGGGGTACGAGGTCCAGACCGCGGCCGACGGTGTCGAAGCGTTGGATCTGGCCCGGCGCTTCGGTCCGGACGCCTTGATCGTGGACGTCATGATGCCCGGGATGGACGGGTTCGGTCTGCTGCGGCGGCTGCGCGCGGACGGGATCGGTGCGCCGGTGCTGTTCCTCAGCGCCCGGGACGGGGTCCAGGACAAGATCACCGGATTGACGCTCGGCGGCGACGACTACGTGACCAAACCGTTCAGCCTGGAGGAGGTCATCGCCCGGCTGGGGGTGATTCTGCGGCGGGCCGGATACGGCACCCGCGACGATGACGTCTCGTATCTGCAGGTCGGTGACATCGTGCTCGACCAGGACCGCTACGAGGTCCTGAAAGCCGGTGTGCCGGTGCATCTCTCGCGCACCGAGTTCGCATTGCTGCGGTACTTCATGCTGAACGCCGGGACCGTGCTGAGCAAGGTGCGGATCCTCGACCACGTCTGGCGGAACGAATTCGGCGGCGACAGCGGCGGCATCGTGGAGTCGTACGTGTCGTATCTGCGCCGGAAGGTGGACACCACCGAACCCAGGATGCTGCACACCCTGCGCGGGGTCGGCTATGTGCTACGTGAGCCGGTGAACCATCGATGAGTTACGCCATGTTCTCGTCCGTGGTCCAGCAGGACGGGACATGGAGTTCGGCGCCGCGGCGGCCGGTCGCGCGTCCCGGCGTCCCGGCGAACGCCTATTCTCCGAGGGTGCGACGTGCAGCGGAGGAGGACCGGGCCCGGCGCTCGCGCTTGAGCCCGCAGCGGGAGGCAGAGGTCTATTCGACCATCGTGGACCTGCTGCGCGAGGTCGGCTACGACGCCATGAGCATGCAGATGGTCGCCACCGCGGCGCATTGCAGCAAGGCGACCCTGTACCGCTGGTGGCACGGTAAGCCGGGCATGGTCGTGGCGGCGCTCCGGCACCTGCAGAATCAGATCGGCATGACGACTGCGATCGCGATCGATACCGGAAGCCTCGCCGGTGATCTGCGGGAGTTCGCCCGGGGTCTGGGCAGTACCTCACCCGCCGATCGCGAGCTGCTGGCGACCATGGTCGGGGCGGGCCGCCGGATTCCGGAACTACAGCAGGCCATGCAGGAGACGTTGGCTCCCTCGGCCCTGTTGACGCCGGTGCTACAGCGTGCGGCCGAACGAGGCGAGATCGCCCCCGAGGATCCCGCGGCGGCGTTCGCCGAGCAGATGCTGCTGGGTGTGGCGCTGGCCCGGCCGGTCGTCAACGGCATCGAACCGGATGTGGACTATCTGGTCACCTTCGTGGACGAGGTCCTGCTGCCCCTGCTGACCGGCGCCCGATCGACACGGACCCCGGCCGGAGGCCGCGGCGCGCGGAAGTCGGCGGCACGGGGTCGTGCACGGTGAGGCGTGCCGCCCACCCCGGTGTCACTCGGACGGCGGTTCGCGATCGTCCAGGTCCGTGGTCCCGCACCGCAGATCGAGCATCGGCGGGAACAGGATGCGGAAGCTCGCGCCCTGTCCCGGACCGGTCGACAGATAGATCCGTGCGCCGTGCGCGGCGAGAATCGCGGTAACGATGGCCAGCCCCAGGCCCGAGCCGCCGGGATGCGACCGGGAGCGGGGCGCGCGATAGAAGCGGTCGAAGACGCGCCGGGCCTGGTCGAGAGGGATTCCCGGCCCGTTGTCGCGGACCGCCACACTGACCAGATCGCCGATCCCGGTGGGGTCGGTGTCGGCCCCGGCCGCGGCGACCGCATGCGGCGGCGGGCCGCTCGCGCGATCGACGGTCACCTCGATGACGGTGCCCGGCGGGGTGTGCGTCACGGCATTGCCGACGAGGTTCGTGATCACCTGCCGCAATCGATGCTCGTCACCGAAAACCCGCTGCGGGCCCGCGGGCGTCCGCACGTGCATAATCCGTTCGGGCGCACGGATACTCGCGTCGTGAACGACGTCGGCCGCGATCACGGCCAGGTCCACGTCGGTGAGATCGAGGGGGCGTTCCTCGTCGAGCTTGGCCAGTAGCAGCAGGTCCTCGACCAGGACTCCCATCCGGATGGCCTCGCCCTCGATCCGGCTCATCATGCGCTCGAGATCGGCGGGGTGTTCGGCTCCGCCGTGCCGGTACAGCTCGGCGTATCCGCGAATGGAGGTGAGCGGGGTGCGCAGCTCGTGCGACGCGTCGGCGACGAAGGCCCGCAACCGGGCCTCGGAGTCCTCGAGTTGCCGCATCGTGGTCGACAGGCGCGCCAGCATCACGTTGAACGCACGCCCGAGCCGACCCACCTCGGTTCGGGGGTCGGTGTCCTCGACCCGGCGATCGATATCGCCGTCCGCGATCGCCTCCGCGGTGTGTTCCACCCGGGTCAGCGGCGAAAGCCCGGCCCGCACCAGCAGCGCCGCGACCATCGCGAGCAGGGCGATGAGCCCGATGCCGATGACGATCTCGATTATTCGCAGCTGCTGGATGGTGGCGTAGTAGGTGTCCAGGGATATCGCCACCGCGGCGGTGCCGCCGTCCGGGTCCGACGAATCCGGGGGTTCGACGACCACGACGACGCGCCATTTCGTATTTCCGCTCCGCTCGCCCACCGTGAAGGGTTTGTCGCCTCGCGCGCGCACCGCCGCGACATCCATCGGCGGCAACAGCAGCCGCGCATCGCCGACGCCGAGCTGTCCGATCGCCGTGCCGTTGGTGTCGAAGAACAGCACCCAGGCACTCGACGGGTACAGCGAATCGTTCTGGTTCGCCGGCGCCGGTGGCGGCGGTGGCGGCCGATCGGCCGTGGCGAAACTGCTTGCGGTACCGGTGATCTGGTCGTCGATCCGGTCCATCTGCGAGCGAGCCAGCAGCGTGACGCTCAGGGTGCCGAACGTGGTCAGCCCAGCCGCGGTGATGACCAGCACGGCGACCAGCAGCCGGGTGCGCAGGGGCCACCGCCGGATGTGCTCGGCGATCACCCCGGGTGATCCGATCGCCGCAGGACGTACCCCAGGCCGCGCACGGTGTGGATCAGGGGGGCTCCCTCGGCGTCGACCTTCTGCCGGATCCGGCTCACGAACGTCTCGACCACGCGGCTGGCGCGGCGCTCCCCGGCGCCCCACACGTTGTCCAGGATCTGCTTGCGGCTCAGCACCTTGCCGGAGTTCAGGACCAGGTAGCGCAGAACGTCGAATTCGGTGGGAGACAGCGTGATCGGCGAACCAGCGCGCCACACCTGATGGGCGTCGACGTCGAGCAAGAGGTCGTCGTATCGAAGTCGGCGGTCGCCCTCGGGGCGCGCGGTCCGGCGCAGGATCGCGCGCAGCCGCACCACCACCTCTTCGATGCTGAAGGGTTTGCTCACGTAATCGTCGCCGCCGGCGGCCAATCCGGCGAGCCTGTCCTGCACCGCGTCGCGAGCGGTCAGGAACAGCACCGGCGCGTCACAGCCGATGGTGCGCAGCCGCTGCGCGACGGTGAACCCGTCGAAATCCGGCAGCATGACATCCAGCACGAGGATGTCGGGGGAGTGCGCCATCGCCATGTCCAGGGCGGCGCTGCCGTCGTCGGCGGCGTACACCTGAAAACCGTTGAGGCGCAACGCGGATCGAAGCAGGTCCAGGATGTACGGCTCGTCGTCGACCACCAGAACGGTCGGCGCCGCCGGATCAGTTCGACTGCTGTCCACGGAACACACGATATTCGGTCAATATTTCTCCAAAACCGCAGGTCGCTGATTGGCATGGAAAAGCCCCGGTAGGGCCCGCGGCGATGCCGGGGCCCTACCGGTCGTGCGATGGGTTCCGATCAGCGGTGCGGCGCGGGTGCGCACGCGGGCTGACCGGGGTGGCCGCAGTTCTGCTGCGGCGCGGGCGCCGGCTTGGGCGCGGGCTGCGCGGCGGCCGAGGAGGCCAGAGCCACGGGAGCACTCAGCAATCCGGCGACGGCGAACGCCGCCAGGACGCCGCGGGCCGACTTCTTGGTGATAGACATTGCTGCATACCTTTCTCTGGAAGGGAAACGGGCACAGGGTACGAATACGGGAAGCACCCGGAATCGGCAGGCGCTGGAATCCGTGGATAATTCGCGGGTTCTCCCGATGATTCCGCACCGCTGTGCCCGCCTATTTTCGAGTTCGGGTCCTGCGCCGAACTCGAAATCATTTTCATGCGACAATGGAATTCGTGAATGTATTCAGGGTGATTCCATCATCATGAAACTCTTTGGGGCGGAATGCGATTCAGTAGAACCGCAAGGCGTCCGCCCAACGTCGAACGAATGGTGTGCGATCACGGTGCTCGTGCTGGTGAGAGCCCAACTCACGGTGTTTCCTCCCCGCATGATCGACCATCCGAATCGCTGACACAGATACAATGTCAGTTGAATGTCAACGCCAGCTGGCAATCGGCTGGATACCGGATGGAAGGTCGCCGACGGGAATGCGCTCATCGCGCCGTCGGTCGCGCGGTCAGGTCGTACACGGTCTTCCCGTCGACTTTCGTGGCGGTGAAGTGCTGCTGCACCCAGGCGGCGATCTTGGAGCTCTCGGTGGTCGTACCCCAGCCCGGCATGTCGCTGGACAGGTAGTAGTGGATCCGCCCCTCGGTGACGTAGCGCTGGAACTGTGCCAGCGTCGGCGACGGGTCCATGCTGCTGAAGCCGCCGATCGGCATCACCGGCTGCCGTACCGCCAGCTGTAGGTCCGCCGACGCCATCGCGCCGGGTGTCGCGGCGACCCAGGTGAATCGCTGGGCGTCCGCGCCCAGTCGCGCCACCAGTTCGGGCCCCACCGTCTCGGAGCCCATCGGCGGAACGTCCGAATCGGTCTTCGGCCCGGCGAGTACGACGGAACCGGTGTGCGGGGTCGCGATCGTCTCCACCGAATAGGCGGCGGGGCCCGCGAGAGCGGTCACGATCGCGGCGATGGCGCCCGCGACGGCCGGCCGATCCGGGCGAGGTACGAGCAGCAGCAGCGTCGCCACCGCGCCGAGCGCCGTGACGACCCAGCGCAGCCAGGGCACGAAATCCGGTGTGCGCGAGAGCAGGATCACCGAGGTCACCGTGGTGAGCACGGTCGCGACGGCCAGTACGATGCGGATCGGGTACCGGTGCCGCTCGCGCCACACCAGCACCGCGGCCAGACCGGTCAGTCCCGCCACCGGCGCGGCCAGCGATACCGTGTAGTACTGGTGGAACAGTCCCTTCATGAAGCTGAACACCAGGCCGGTCACCAAGGCCCAACCGCCCCACAGCAACAGCGCCGCCCGTTGCGGATCGGTGCGGGATGCCCTGCCGCGCACTATTATTCCGGCGACCAGCAATATCAGGGCAGCCGGAATCAGCCACGCCACCTGACCGCCGATCGACTCGGTGAACATTCGCCCGATGCCCGCGTCGGAACCGAAACCGGGCATATGCGGCATGCTCTTACCGTTGCCGATACCCGGCATCGAGCCGTTGCCCATGTCGGGCATGGAGCTATTACCCATATTCGGCATCGGGCCGTTGCCCGTATTCGGCATGTCGCTCATATTCGGCATGGAACCGCCGCCGAGCCGCTGCAATCCGTTGTATCCGAGCGTCAGTTCGATGGTCGAATTATGTTCCGAACCGCCGAAATACGGTCGCGAGCCGACCGGCCAGAGCTGGGCGGTCAACACCCACCATCCCGCGCCCGCCACCATTGCCGCGCCGGCGGCCAGAAGTTGCAACAGACGTTTTCCCAATCGCGGCGGCCCGGCGACGAGATAGGTGATCGCCAGCGCGGGCAGCACCAGCAACACCTGGAGCTGTTTGGCCAGGAAACCGAGCCCCACCAGCACCCCGCACAGCACCAGCCAGCGCCAGCGCCCGGAGTCCAGGGCGCGGGTCATCGCCCACACCGACGCCGTCATGAGGAACACCAGCAGCGCGTCGGGATTGTCGAACCGGAACATCATCGCCGCGACGGGCGTCACGGCCAGTGCCAGCCCGCCGAGCAGCCCGGCCGCGGTTCCGGCCGTGCGGCGCAACGTGATCCAGGTCAGCAGCACCGAGGCCACGCCGAGCAGCGCCTGCGGTGTGAGCATGCTCCACGAATGCAGTCCGAACAGCCGGACCGAGATCTCCATCGGCCACAGCGAGGCCGGTGTCTTGTCGACGGTGATCGAGTTCGCCCAGTCCGAGGAACCGAAGAAGAACGCCTTCCACGATTTCGCGCCCGACTGCACCGCCGCGGCATAGAACGAGTTGGCCCAGCCGTTGATCGACAGATTCCACAGGTACGCGACAGCGGTGCCGATCAGGAGTGCGGCCACTCCCGCATACTCCCACAACCGGTTTCTCGGTATGGCACTGTGCTGCCGGGTGCGTTTTTCCGGCTCGGGACCGGAACGGCGATGCGTCGCTGTTGAATTGGGCACCGTGTCAACCTCGATGGTTATGCCACGCGCGAGGCTGGGCTCAGCCTGCGAATTCGCTGTGAGTCGAATATCTCAACCTGCGGATTCCCAGGTCGTCGGCGGACTTTCGCCTCCCGGGGTAAGAATCGATAACCGTTGCCGTCCGTGCGGGTTCCCACTCGTGGATAGACTACGAGCGTCAGGAGAACTGAACGGTTCCGTTTCGATCAAGGGCGTCGCTGACCGCGACCGGCAAGGCCAGGAATGAGCGTTACACAGAGCATCGAGTACCCGCAGACGCAACAGGCGTGCCCCGAGGCCCGCATCCTGATCATCGACGATGAGCCGATGATCCTCGACCTGCTAGCGGCCGCGCTGCGATATCAGGGCTTCGAGGTGATCACCGCCTCGACCGGCACGGAGGGTCTGGATCTGGTCTGCAGAGTGCGCCCCGACGCGATGCTACTGGACGTGATGATGCCGGACATGGACGGATTCGGCCTCCTGAAACGCCTCCGCCAGGACGGTATCGACGTGCCGGTCCTGTTCCTGACCGCCCGGAACGAGGTGCAGGACAAGGTCGCCGGACTGATGCTGGGGGCCGACGACTACGTCGCCAAACCGTTCAGCCTCGAGGAGGTGGTCGCGCGCGTGCGGGTGATCCTGCGCCGCGTCAAACCGTTCGCCGACGATCGCGCGAGTCTGAAGGTCGGCGATATCGAACTCGATGTCTACGGCCATCTGGTGTGGAAGGCCGGTCGCCCGGTGCGGTTGTCGCCGACCGAATTCGCCCTGCTGCGATACTTCATGCGCTATCCGGGCACCGTGCTGAGCAAGGACCGCCTGCTCGAGGACGTGTGGCACTACGAGTTCGGCCGGGACACCGGACTGGTCGAGTCCTACATCTCCTTCCTGCGCCGCAAGGTGGACACCACCGATCCCAAGATGCTGTGCACCCTGCGCGGCGTCGGCTACGTGCTGCGCGCGCCCGCATCCGATTCGAACTGACGGCCGGTCACGACACCCGGCTTCCGCCGCCGGGGTCGTGCTCGTCCAGGATCGTCCGGGCGACCGTCTCGGCGTCGGCGCACTGTTGCGATGCGGTCCGCACCGCTGGATCGGACCTGGTGACCTGCTGAGTGAGGTTGACCAGCAACGGTTGTGGCGAACCGGTGTCGACGACGAGCATGCACGCGGTCTTGGCCGCGCCGCTGTCCAGGCCCGCGGCCCACTGGCTGCCGGCCCGGACCGCGTAGTAGCGGCCGTCGATCAGGAACCGCTCGAACAATTGGGCATAGTCCTTGTCGACCATGGTCGCGGTGATACCGCTGCCGTCGTCGTCGGGGTAGTCCCGTCGCCAGAACTTCCCGAACGGCGTCGCCGTGGTCATGACGCTGATGACGTTCTCGTGTGCGCCGCTCACCCAGCAGCCGTGTCCCGGCACCATGGTCGTGGCCCGAATCCCTTGCGGCACACCGGCGATCTTGTCCAGGCGCGGTGTGAACGCGGCACATTCGCCACCGGGCGGTAAGACCGGCTCGCGGTTGGTCAGGAACCGCAATGCGGTGTCGCCCACCGAATTCGGCGACAGCGTCGCGGCGTGGGGACCGCTCGACGAACTCGTGCCGCACCCGCACACCGCCAGCATCGTTCCCGCCACGATCGTGAGAATCGCCACGAGCCGCGCCGAGAACATCGGGGCCGCAGCGGATCTGCCGCGAACCCGCGAGCCGGTTGTTGCCATGGTGTCGGAACCTACTACGTCGCACGTTCCCGTGTCCGGGCGACCGCTTCGCGGCTGCCGCGTCGCACCGGCCGGTGATCGGCATTGCGTTGGCGGACAGCGGACTATCGCCGGACACCCTGCTTCGATCGTGATGTCGGCGTGTGGGTGCGGTGATACCGGCACGCTCGATGGTGCCGAAGGTCTCAGTCGGCGTCGAGCAGCAGGACGGTCAGCGTGCGCGGGCCGTGCACGCCCTGGACGCGCTGCAATTCGATATCGCTGGTGGCCGACGGGCCGCTGATCAAGGTGAGCGGCCGGGCGGGATCCAGGCGGGCCAGGAGTTCGGGGACGCTGCGTACGATGCGGTCGGTGGGGAGCAGGCAGATGTGGTGGTCGGGGATGAGGGTCAGCGCGCGGCGGCCCTGGCCCGGCCCGGCGTCCAGGGCGATGGTGCCGGTCTCGGCGCAGGCGGCGGCGCAGGTGGTGACGACGGCGGCGATGGCGTCGAGTTCGGTGGTGCCGAGGGCGGGGTCGTCGCGGCGGGCGTCGGCGGGTGTCCAGGATGCGGGCAGATCCGCTGGTACGACGCAGGTGTGCCCGTCGAGCACGTTGGTCAGCACGTCGATCGCGGCGGCCGCGCTGGTGCGGTGCACGCGTGCGCCGTAGTCGGTCAGGCGATCGGTGAGCAGGGTGATCAGCTGTGCCGGACCGGTTTCGCGGATGCGCTGGTAGTCGCGCCGCGGCGGCGGTCCCCCGGTGTCGCCGAGGGCGGTACGGATGCGCGCGAGCATGGCCTCGCGGGTGCTCATCGGTTCTCCCACCAGGTGCGGAACGTTTCCGGTGGCGGCGCGGGCAGGTCGCGGGCGCTGGTCCACGCCGACATCGGCGGCGGCAGCACGCTGATCGCGCCGCGCCGGTTGCGCAGCAGACGGCCGACCCGCAGCAGGCGCGTCGCCGCGGTGAAACGGCGGGACGAGCGCATCACCCAGGACGCGGCGGCCATACCGGCCGATTCCGCGGTCGGCCCCCGATGCGCGGCCGTGGCCTGTGCGCGCAGATGCACCAGGATGGACGGAATATCGATGCGCACCGGACAGACGTCGTAGCACGCTCCGCAGAGTGTGGATGCGTAAGGGAGCGAAGGGTTCTCGGCCACACCGGTCAACTGCGGGGTGAGCACCGCGCCGATCGGGCCCGGATACACCGAGCCGTAGGCGTGGCCGCCGGTGCGTTCGTACACCGGACACACGTTGAGGCAGGCCGAACACCGGATGCAGTGCAGCACTTCACGTCCCACCTCGTCGGCGAGGGTGTCGACCCGCCCGTTGTCCAGCAGCACCAGGTGGAACTGCCGCGGTCCGTCGCCGGGGTGCACGCCGGTCCACAGTGAGGTGTACGGATTCATCCGCTCGCCGGTGGACGAGCGCGGCAGCAGTTGCAGGAAGACCTCCAGATCCTGCCAGGTCGGCACCAGTTTCTCGATGCCCATGACGGTGATCAGGGTGTCCGGCAAGGTCAGGCACATCCGTCCGTTGCCCTCGGATTCGACCACGGCGAGGGTGCCGGTGTCGGCGACGGCGAAGTTGGCCCCGGAGATCGCGACCTTCGCGCCGAGCATGGTGCGACGCAGATGAGCGCGGGCGGCGGCGGCCAGGGCGGGCGGGTCGTCGGTGAGGTCCGGGTCCGCCCCCGGCATCTCGGCGCGGAAGATGTCACGAATCTCGCTGCGATTGCGGTGGATCGCGGGCACGAGGATGTGCGAGGGCCGATCGTGCGCGAGTTGCACGATGAGTTCGGCGAGATCGGTTTCGTGCGCGGTGATTCCGGCCTCGGCGAGCGCCTCGTTGAGGCCGATCTCCTGGGTGGCCATGGATTTCACCTTCACCACCTCGGATTCCCCTGTGGCGATGACGAGTTCGGTGACGATGCGGTTGGCCTCGGCCGCGTCGGCGGCCCAGTGCACGGTGCCGCCGCGCGCGATGACGTTGCGCTCCAACCGGATCAGCAGCTCGTCCAGATGTGCGAGGGTGTATCGCTTGATCTCCTGGCCGGTCCGGCGCAGTTGCTCCCAGTCCTCGACCTCCCCGACGACCGTGGCGCGTTTGGCGCGGATGGTCGCGGTGGCCGCGCCGATGTTGTGCCGCAGTTGCGGGTCGGCGACCGCTCGACGGGCGGCGGCCGGGAACGGCGCGGATCCGTGCAGCGGTGATTCACCGGGGGGTTTCGGCACGCCGAGAAAGGTCCGGCTCATACGGGGGCCTCCTGCCGAGTCTGGGGTACTGCCTTGCGAATCATGCTGTGGCCGAGAGGATCTCGGCCAGATGCAGGGTGCGCGCACCCGAGCGCAGCCGACTCAGGCCGCCGCCGATGTGCATCAGGCAGGACGAATCGGCGGCGGTGCAGGTGTGCGCGCCGGTGTCCTGGACGCGGCGCATCTTGTCGGCCAGCATCGCGGTCGACACGTCCGGATTCTTCAGCGCGAACGTTCCGCCGAAACCGCAGCACTGATCGGCGTCGGGAAGTTCGACCAGGTCCAGTCCCGAGACCCGGCGCAGCAGCCGCAGCGGCCGGTCGTCCACGCGTAGCATCCGCAGGGAGTGACAGGTCGGGTGGTAGGTGACGCGGTGCGGATAATGCGCGCCGACATCCTCGACCCCGAGTACGTCCACCAGGAATTCCGACAACTCGTACGTGTGTGCCGCGACGTCGTCGGCCGCGGCGGCCAGTCCGGCGTCTCCGGCCCGGCGGGCGAGCTCGGCGTGCTGGTGGCGCACGGAGCCGACGCACGAGGCCGAGGGCGCGACGATCGCGTCGTATCCGGCGAAGGCGTCGGCGTGGTTGCGCACCAGGGGCAGTGCGGGGCCGGGATATCCGGTGTTGATGTGCATCTGCCCGCAGCAGGTCTGGGCCGGGGGCACCACCACCTCGTGTCCGAGCCGTTCGAGCAGGGTGACCGTGGCCCGGCCGACGTCGGGGAACATCGCCTCGACCAGGCAGGTGATGAACAGCGCGACTCTCATGCGGCTCTCTTCCGCGCGAGGGCGGTGACCCGGTCCAGCGCGGTCCGCCAGGCCGGGTCGCCGCTGGGCGAGTAGTGGGCGGGTGGATGCGTGTGTGCCACAAGGTACCGCGCGCGCCGCCAGTCGGGCAGGACATCCGCAGCGATGGCCTGGGCGAGCAGATTGCCCAGCGCGGTGGCCTCGGCCGGACCCGCGGTATTTCGGCTTCGTGGCCTTGGCCGATCGCGTCTCGCAGCGGGTGCTGTATCTGGTGGGTGCGGCCCTCGGTGTGCTGGCCTGGTGCGTGCTGGTGTTCTTCACCTCCTCCGGCATGCCGTGCGAGGCTGACCCGCGAGCCGCGGCCGGACCGGATCACCGGCCGCGGCGATTATGCTCGCATCGTCACGGGAAGGACACGCGATGGCGGTGAGCATCAAGGAAGTGGCCCGGCGCGCCGGAGTGTCGCTGGGCACGGTCAGCAATGTGCTCAATCGGCCCGATCAGGTCTCCGCGGCGACGCTCGAGCGGGTCCGCCGGGCGATCGCCGAAACCGGTTATGTGCGTAACGATTCCGCGCGTCAGCTGCGTGAGGGCAGCAGCCGCACGCTGGCCATGGTGGTGCTGGACATGGCCAATCCCTTCTTCGCCGACGTCGCGCACGGCGCGGAGGAGGAGGCCGCGCGCCACGGCGCGATGCTGGTGATGTGCAACAGCGGCGACGATCCGCGACGCGAGGAACGTCATCTCGAGCAGATCGCCCAGCAGCGGATGCGCGGGGTGCTGATCACCCCGGCGGACGGTGACGGCGAGCCGGCCCTGCGCACGCTGGCGGCCCAGGGCGTACCCGCGGTGCTGGTCGATCGGCACAGCGACCGGCCGGACCGCTGCTCGGTCTCGGTCGACGACGTTCTGGGCGGGCGTCTGGCCGCGGAACATCTGCTCGCCACCGGACACACCCGGATCGGTTTCGTCGGCGGCCCGCAGGCGGTGACCCAGGTGAGCGAGCGCCGCCGGGGCGCGGCCGCCGCGATCGCCGCCGCGAATGCGCGACTCTACGACATCCCCACCGCCGCACTGACTTTCGAGGCCGGACGCGATGCCGCGGCCGCTCTGCTGGACAGCGCGGATCGGCCGACCGCGGTCTTCTGCGCCAACGACCTGCTCGCCCTCGGCGTCTTGCAGACACTGATCCTGCGCGGTCTGACCGTACCCGGTGACATGGCCGTCATCGGCTACGACGACATCGATTTCGCCGCCGCGGCCGCGGTGCCGCTCTCCTCGATCCGCCAGCCGCGCGAGGAACTCGGCCGCACCGCGGCGCGTCTGCTGCTCGAGGAGGCCGCGGGCGACGGCACGCACCGGCATCGGCACGTCGTGTTCATGCCGGAACTGATCGCCCGGCGCTCGACCGCCGCGTGAGCCACTCTCGTTCCGTTCCGCGCAGCTGCCCCTCGGTCTGACTTGCGCGACCGCATGCTCAGTCCGTCCCGAGCGGGCTGCACACCGGTTCTGTCGTGGCTGCCCACTCGGTCTGTCGTGGGTGAATGCACAGTCGGTCGGTTTCGGGCGCCTCGTACGGTCGTTGACAGCGGGTCTGCGGTGGCCGGGCCGGGCGCATGATCGATATCGACTGTGGCGCAAGGATATCCGGCAATCCAGCGTGGGCGGCAACGCGATTGCGGAGACGGACCTACTCGGCCTCCTGCCGGGCGAAACGCTCGCGAACATCGGGACGTTCACGCAGGCGCTCGGGATACCCGGGGCCCATCCGCAGCCGGGAATCATCGATCGTCATCGGCTCGTCGCAGTGCTCGCAGACCACCTTGACCTGGGTGTCGTGACCACACGCGGTGTGGTGCACGGTGATCGGCGCGCCCTCCGGACCGGCCAGCCAGCGATCGCCCCACCGGTTGATCGTCAGCAGCACGCTCCAGAAGTCCGCGCCCTTCTCGGTGAGCACGTATTCGTACCAGGTGGGTTCGACGTGGTAGGGGCGCTTGTCGAGCAGGCCCTCGTCCACCAGTCGGCGCAGGCGGTCGCTGAGGGTGTTGCGGGCGATGCCCAGCTGCTGCTGGAAGTCGTCGAAGCGGCGGATCCCGTAGAACGCCTCGCGCAGCACCAGCGGCGTCCACCAGTCGCCGAGCAGATCCATCGTCCGGGCGATGGAGCAGGGCCAGCGGGCGAAAGACGTGCGCTTCATCCTGCGAGAATACCGATTTCACGAGGAGACCTCGCAGCAGACGACCGGCTCGTGTGGCGGGTGCGGACGGGGAACCGCAGACGCGTCCCGCGGCTGCGTTCGGGCCGCGGACCTGGCGTTTCAGGTATCACTCGATGCCGAATCGGTGTTCGACGGGTATCGCTCGCACCGCATAGCCTCTGTTCACACCCAATGCCGGGTGACCCGGACCACAACCGTGGCCGGGGATGCAGGAGGACGAGAATGCTGAAACCGGAATCCGGAGAGCTCGCCGCGGCGGGCCCGGCCACACCCGCGCGCCCGGACCGGCCGCGCCGGATCCCCACCCGGTTCGTCGTGCTGGGAATGCTGTTCGTCATCACGGTCGTCAACTACGCCGACCGCAGCTCGCTGTCGATCACCGGTACCAGCGTGCGCACCACCCTGGGCTTCTCCGCGGTCCAGCTCGGCTACATCTTCTCGGCGTTCAGCTGGGCGTACGTGGTCGCGCAGTTGCCCGGCGGGATGCTGCTGGACCGGTTCGGCGCGCGGCGGGTGTACGCCGGCAGCCTGGCGCTGTGGACGCTGGCGACCGCGGCGACCAGCCTGGCCGGGCTGATCAGCACGCGCGTGGTGGTGGCGCTGGTCGTGATGTTCGCGCTGCGGCTGCTGCTGGGCGTCTTCGAATCCCCGGCCTTCCCGGCCAACGCGCGCGTCGCGACGATCTGGTTCCCGACCGCCGAACGCGGTCAGGCCACCGCGGTGTTCAACTCCGGCCAGTATTTCGCGACCGTGCTGTTCGCGCCGGTGATGGCCTGGATCACCCACGAATTCGGCTGGCGCTGGGTGTTCGTCATGCTCGGCGCGCTCGGGCTGGCGATGGCGATTCTGTGGTGGGGCTGGATGTATCCGCCGCGCGAGCACGGGCGCGTCACGCCCAGCGAACTCGAGACGATGACCAGCGGCGGTGCGCTGGTCGACATGGATTCGGCCCCCTCGACCGCCGCGCGGTCCCGCATCGACCGGCACATGCTCGCCCGCGTGCTGTCCACCCGGCCGCTGTGGGGAATCTCGGTCTTCCAGTACGCGGTGAACTCGCTGAGCTACTTCTTCATCACCTGGTTCCCGATCTACCTCACCCAGGCCCGGCACATCTCGCTGGTGCACGCGGGATTCATCGCCGCACTGCCGGCGCTGGCCGCGTTCATCGGCGGCCTGTTCGGCGGATTCATCTCCGATTTCGTACTGCGGCACGGGGTTTCGCTGACCCTGGCGCGCAAGGCGCCCGCCGCGGCCGGACTGCTGCTCGGTACCGTCATCGCGGTCGCCGACTTCACCGACAGCACCACCATCATCGTGCTGATCATGACCACCGCGTTCTTCGGCAAGGGAATGGGCTCGCTGGGCTGGGCCATCACCACCGACGTCGCGCCGACCGAGGCCGCCAGCATCTTCAGCTCGCTGACCAACGGCCTGGGCAATATCGCGGGCATCGTCACCCCGATCGTGATCGGGTACATCGTGGATCGCACCGGATCGTTCGACGTGGCGCTCTGGTTCGTCGCGGCGCACGGGGTGCTCGCGGTCGTCGCCCTCGTGGTCATGGGGCCCATCCGGCGGCTGCGCCTGCCCGACCGGGCCGAGGTCAGCGCGTGAGGACGGCCGTGGCGAGCGTGCGGCGCAGACGCCACGGCAGGGCACGGAACAGCGACGTCATCGCGGCGGCGGTACCCGGCAGATCGTCCCGGCCGGACAGGTAGGCGCGCTGTGCCGCGATCGGCAGGGCGAAGAAGGCGTCGAAGAAGATCGGCAGATCGGCCGGCGGGAGGGCCAGCAGCGCGCGCAACCCGGCCTCCCGCGCCAGGTGAACCGCGCGGGCCGGCGCGGACCCGGTCGATGCGCCCGCGACGACCGCATCGGCGGTGGTCAAGGCCGCCGCGACGCTGTAACCCGTTGCGGGGTGCAGAAATCCGCCCGCGGCCCCGAATCGTCCCGCGCCCGGTCGCCCGCCCTGGAGTGCGAACCGGACGCGCTCGACCGGCTCGGAACCGTCGAATTCGATGCCGCGACAGCGCATCCGGGTGTGCAGGCGGTCGCGCAACCGGGTCTGATCCAGTGCGGGACGTCCGGCCAGGCAGGTCTCCTCGAGCAGGATCCCGGCCGCACCCAGTGGCACGGCGTACAGGAACGAGCGCGGCTCGCCGGGGGATGCGCCGTTGTCGGCGCGCCAATCCATGAACATCGGCTCGTCCCACCGATCCCGTTGCAGCACAACGCCGTAGGCGGTCTGCTCGGCCCGACCGGGGGAGCGGGGGACACCGCGCGCATCGATCACCCGGCGGGCGTGCCGGACCTCGCCGCCGGACAGCCGCACCGATTCCGGAGCCCGCGACAGGCGGGGGCGCAGGATCTGCTCGACTCGATCGGTCACCACCGTCGCCGCGCCGATCTCGAGCGAATCCTGCAGTGCGGCAGTGTGAAAGACGGTGTACGCCCGATCGATCTCGAATCGCCGCGTCCCCCACGCGACCGGCCGGGCCACCGTGGCCGCGATCGCGGCGGGGGAGATCCAGCCGGGCAACTCGTCCGCCCACGCCGCGTAGGTCGCCTTCCAGCGCCGCGTGGGCCGGGGATCCACGACGGTGACGGTGAGCCCGCGCACGAGCGCGCGGTGCGCCAGCGCGCG
>NZ_BDBQ01000051.1 GCF_001613065.1 Nocardia miyunensis NBRC 108239 | reverse complement strand
GGGCGCGGCGGGACGGGCGGAGTCACGGGCCGCCGCGGGCTGCGCGCCACGCGCGAGCCGGGACGACCGGCGACGGCGGATCTCCTCCTCGAAACGCACCTGGCGACGCAGGTAGAACAGGTAACCCGCGAGCACCAGCACGGCCAGAGCACACCCCCACCACAGCAGCGGCGAGGCCACCAGCGCGAAAGCGCCGAACAGCATGGCGCTCAACGCCAATGCGAGCGTCATGCGCTGCCGGAACCGATAGCGGGCCGCACGGGCCACCGCATCGGCTTCGGGATCGTAGCCCCCGCGGCCCCGGCGGTTTGGCACGAAACGTCCTGACGCGGAATCGGATTCGGCATCGGCGAGATCCGGCCCGGCAGCCGCCGATTCGACCTCCTCGGCCTCGGGCAGATCCGTCGCCCGCTGCGTCCCGGATGCCGTGCGCGCCGGGGGAATTCGCGCGTTCATCGGGGCGGGTTCTTCGCCGACCAGCACGGAATCATCCCTCACATCCGGCCCGGCGTCCGCGACCTCGGTATTCTCGCGCTGGCTGTCCACTTCGTCCATACCGCCGAATTCGGCCTCGCCCGACTCGTCGACCTCGGCCTCGATGACCTCACCGACGTCGACGCCCGCGCCGGTACCGCTGCTGTCGTCGTGCTCGGTGACGGGCCCATCGGCCGAAGTCGTCATCCGATCCTCCGCATCATCGCCGTGTAAAAGCCTTCTCTGCACTCGTGTGGGTACCCAGTCCGGATCCGAGTCGTGCCCGGAGGCAGGCCCCGACTTGGCGCGTCGTCTGGTGCCACCCCGATGGAGTACCCGGGTGGCCAGGGCGGTATCGGTGGTTCGCCGAATGCGTGGATACCGCGCGGCGAGCATCGGGAACAACACGAAGACCCAGAGGACCACCAGGCCGACCCACAAGATCGAATTCGGCACTGCGCCCGCACCTCCGTCCCCGCCTGGCTGTCGTCCCTGCGACAGATCTCGCAACCTGCTCGTACATCGCCGACGTGCTGCCGACCGTTCTCGCACCGCGTCCCGGATAGGCGGAAGAGGTTGTACCGCCGCCTGATCGGGCCACTGCACCGGCTCCCTTCCGGCGATGCGGGACGCACCACCGACGTCCGTAGGCTAATTCGGCCGACGCGAAATCCGTCGCAGGCGCGCCGTCAACACCTGCCCCACGAGTAACACGGGTCTCCTGGAGCCAATTGGACACACTCATGCGGGGGTGGCACGACCTGCCCGGATCAGCCTGTCCACGACCGTGCCGGACAGATCCTCGACGGTCATGCCGACCAGCAGGTGGTCGCGCCAGGCGCCGTCGACGTCCAGGTAGCGGCGCAGCATGCCCTCCTCGCGGAAGCCGACATTGCGCAGTACCGCCTGGCTGGGCAGATTCTCGGGGCGGACGGTGGCCTCCACGCGATGCAGGCCGACGGGCCCGAAGCAGTGGTCCAGGCCCAGGGCGAGGGCCGCGGTGGCGACACCCTGGCCGCCGACATCGGTGGCGACCCAGTAGCCGATCCACGCCGAACGCAACGCGCCGCGCACGATATTGCCGACCGTCAACTGCCCGCTGAAGTTGCCGTTCACCTCGATGACCAGGGGAATCATCGCCCCGCGCCGCGCCTCGGACTTGAGGCTCGACCACAGCGACGGCCAGTTCGAGGGATGATTGCGCGCCTCCCAGGCACCGCGGCCCGTGGGCTCCCACGGCTCGAGATGATCGCGATCGCGCACCCGGATGCGCGCCCACGCCGACGCGTCGCGCAATCGGACGGGACGTAACGTGACCAACCCGGCGCCCACCCGCACCGGGCCGAGATGCGCGGGCCAGCCGGGATGCTGCGCAGCCCGAAAAACGTTCATGTCCATTACTATTCAGCCACGCTGGGCGAGAAATGCAACCTGGACCTCGTCACCGGTGCGAACCTCGGTGACTTCCGGCGCGAGCACGATCAGACTGTTCGCCTCGGCCAGGGTCGAGAGCAGATGTGCGGAACCGTTCACGCCCAGCGGCTGCACCAGATAATCGCCGGTCTGCTCGTCGCGCATCAACTGCGCGCGCAGATAACCGCGCCGCCCGGCCATCGAACTGATCGGCATGATCGTGCGCGCCCGCACCACTCGCCGCATCGGATGACGCCGCCCCAGCGCGATGCGAATCAGCGGACGCACCATCACCTCGAAAACCACCAGTGCGCCAACGGGATTCGACGGCAGCAGGAAGGTCGGCACCTCATCGCGGCCGAGCCGCCCGAACCCCTGCACCGAACCGGGATGCATGGCGACCCGATCGATCGTCAACTCGCCCAGGCCCTCGAGCGCCTCGCGGATCTGCTCGGACGCCCAACCGCCGACCGCGCCGGCGATCACCACCACCTCCGAGCGGACCAGCTGCCCCTCCACGATGTCGCGCAGCCGCTTCGGATCGGCACTGACGATGCCCACGCGGTTCACGTCCGCGCCCGCGTCCCGCGCCGCGGCGGCCAGCGCATACGAATTCACGTCGTAGACCTGGCCCGGACCGGGCGTGCGATCGATGTCGACCAGCTCGCCGCCAATCGAGATCACCGACAGCCGCGGCCGCGGATGCACCAGCACCTTGTCCCGGCCCACCGCGGCCAGCAACCCCACCTGCGCCGCGCCGATGATGGTGCCCGCACGCACGGCGATATCGCCCGGCTGCACGTCATCGCCGATGCGCCGCACGTAATCACCCGTGCGGACCGGCTCGTAGACCTTGATCCGCGCACGGCCGCCGTCGGTGAAATCGACCGGCAGCACCGCATCGGCCAGGGTGGGCAGCGGCGCGCCGGTATCCACGCGCACAGTCTGCCGCGGCTGCAACCGGATCGGCTGCCGCGAACCGGCCTCGACCTCGCCGACGACCGGCAGGGTCAGATCGACCGGATCACCGTTCTCGTCCCGGATGTCCGCGCCCGCACCCTGAACGTCGACACTGCGCACCGCGTAACCATCGATGGCCGCCTGATCGAAACCCGGCAGCGGACGTTCGGTGGCCACATCCTCGGCGCACAGCAGACCTTGGGCCTCGGAGATCGCGACCCGGACCGGCCGCGGCGCAACGGCCGCCGCGGTCACTTTGATCTGCTGATCCTCCACCGAGCGCATGCAGCCCTTCCCTCACGTCCGAGTCCGATGCGGCGCTCGCTCGGCTGCCGGCCAGATTACTCCGGCGACGTCAGCTGCGGATCCCAGTCGGGGGCGAGTCGGTGCTCCAGCCATTCACGCAAGGCCGGTCCGTATTCGTCACGCTCCAAAGCGAAATCGACCGCAGCTCGAAGATAGCCGCCCGGGTTGCCCAGGTCGTGTCGCGACCCACGGTGCACGACGACATGAACCGGATGTCCCTCGGAAATCAGCAGCGAAATGGCATCGGTGAGCTGCAATTCGCCACCCGCGCCGGGCTCGATGCGGCCCAGTGCGTCGAAGATCGCGCGATCGAGCAGATAGCGACCGGCCGCGGCGTAGGTGGACGGCGCGTCGGCGAGATCGGGCTTCTCCACCATCCCGTTGACGCGCAACACGTTCGGGTTCGTCGCGTCGGGCACGGTGGCCACATCGAACACCCCGTAGGCGCTGACCTGGTCCTTGGGCACATCGATGGCGCACAGCACCGAACCGCCGCGTTTGCGCCGCACCCGGCTCATCACATCCAGGACGCCCGAGGGCAGCACCAGATCGTCGGGCAGCAGGACGGCGATGGCGTCCTCGTCGGGGTCCAGCGCCTTCTCCGCCTGGGCCACCGCATGGCCCAGACCCAGCGGCTCCTCCTGGACCACCGAGGTCACATCGAGCAGCCCCGGCGCCTTGCGCACCTTTTCCAGAAGATGGAACTTGCCGCGTTCGGCGAGGGTGCTCTCCAGCATCAGATCCTCGACGAAATGTGCGACCACGCCGTCTTTTCCGGGCGAGGTCACGATCACCAGGCGAGCCGCGCCCGAATCGGCCGCCTCGGCGGCGACCAGCTCGATCCCGGGCGTATCCACCACCGGCAGCAGCTCTTTCGGCACGGTCTTGGTCGCGGGTAGAAACCTCGTCCCGAGCCCGGCCGCGGGGACGACGGCGGTACGGAAGCAGGATTTCGCGGTCGCGTCGGATCCCCGCACCCTCGCGTCCGATCCGGCGTCAGCTGGCCCACCCGTCGCCCGACCGCCATCCTTCGCCGAATCGCTTCGCGATGCTGTCATAAGGCACACCCTATCCATCAGTTTCGTCGGCCGGACGGGCTTCGCCCCGGCGCGGCACACCGCGAAGCCTAGGTGGCGGTCCCTGTGACCGCTCGCCGAGTTCCGCGATGCGGACCCGGCCACCACCAGCGTGCTTGCAACTGTTCCCCGTCGCACAGAGCGGGAAACCCCGGTCGCACGTGAGCTTCGCGACGGTGCGGTGTGCGACCGGAAACCAGGCGGGCAGGACAAGCCCGATCGCCGAGCAGGACCATGCCGAGCGAATGACGGGAACCGGCCGGGGCCACCTATCGTGGTCCGCGTGGAGATCGCTGGTCAGCCGGACAAACGTGAGTGGCGCGAGAGATTGCTGGCCGGACGTGCCGCCGTGGATCCCGCCGTACACGAGGCGGAATCGGCAGCCCTGGCCGCCGCGTCGTCGCGGCTGCTCCTCGACACCGCCGAGGAGACCTGGGTCGCCGCCTATGTCCCGGTGCGCGGCGAACCCGGTTCCCCGGCCATGCTCGACGCGCTCCGGGCCGCGGGCGCACGTGTCCTGCTCCCGGTGACGGGCCCGCCGGGGCCGCTGAACTGGGCCGAGTACACCGGACGAGCGGAATTGCACCGCGCCCGCTACGGCCTCCTGGAACCGACCGGCCCGCACCTGTCCCCCGCCGCCATCGCCCGGGCCACCACGATCCTGATTCCCGCCCTGGCGGTGGACCGTCGCGGCGTCCGGCTCGGCCGCGGCGCGGGCTACTACGACCGCACCCTCCCGGCCGCCCGCCCCGACGCCCGCCTCATCGCCGTCGTCCGCGACGAGGAACTCCTGGACCACCTCCCCGAAGAACCCCACGACCGCCGCATGGGCTGGGCCCTGACCCCCGACGCCGGCCTGACGCAGTTGTCCACGGACAGCTGAAGCTCAACCTTTCATCGGGCCAAACGAGCACCGCCGCCGGACAGAGGCCATCCGACACAAACCATCACACCTCGTTCCACCAGCCCCGAACAGCGCCAACTCCTGGTTTGCGGCGCGGCTCGCCGATGGGACGACGTGTGGCGGGTGCGAGGAACGAGTGCCCGACACGGGACCTATCGTCGAGCCCCAGGGCGCCGCAAACCCGCCGGAGCGAAGCGGAGGCCGAAGGCACGGAATTAATCCTCAATTGGTGTTGTTGGCACTGTCGGCTGTAGAGTGCTAACGACGGAGACTGTGGAGGTTCCTGTGCCTACTTATTCGTATCAGTGCACGCAGTGTGGCGATAAGTTCGACATCATTCAGAGGTTCTCGGACGATGCGCTGAGCACGTGCGAGAAGTGTGACGGCAAGCTGCGCAAGCTCTTCAATTCCGTGGGGATCGTGTTCAAGGGCAGCGGCTTCTACCGCACCGACAGCCGCAGCGGTTCGACCACCGCGAGCGAGCCCGCCAAGGCGGAATCCTCGGCCTCCTCGTCGAGCAACTCCTCCTCGGACGGTTCGTCGAGCAGTTCGAGCAGCTCGTCCAGCAGCAGCACGGCCACCAGCACTCCGGCTGCCTGACGTATCGGCCGCGGTGGGCGCACACGGTGTTGTCCACAGCTTCCGAGTTATCCACAGCCCAATTCTGACCAGCTGTTTTCCGGGCGGAGCGGTATCGCACGAGCCGTAGCGTCCCCGGTATGACGTACAGCGCGCCCGGCCGAGGCAGGTCGATTCCAGTCCGCGGCGGCGATATCGACCTCGGCCGCATTCCCCGCTGGGAATGGCTGCGGCACCGCCGCCCCTCCTGGCTGGACGGCACGCTGGCCCGCCGCGTACTGGCCGCGGCGCTCACAGCGCTGGCCGGATTCCTGTTCCTGCGCGACGATCCGGCCGCACAGCGGGTCGAGGTCGTGGTCGCCGCGCACGACCTGCCGCCCGGCCGCGCGGTGGCCGCCGCCGATCTGCGCACCGCCGCATTCACCGCGAACAGCCTGCCCGGCGGCGCGATCCGCGAATTCGCACCGTTGCTCGGCGCCACCCTGTCCGCACCCATGCGCGCCGGTGAGATCTTCACCGATCTGCGGGTGCTCGGGCCACGCCTGGCCGCGGCCGCCACCGCCGCACCCGACGCCCGGATCGTCCCGATTCGACTGGCGGACAACGTCGTGGCCGAGATTCTGCGCACCGGCGACCGGGTCGACGTGGTCGCCGCGGCCGAACCGGACACGCCCGCCGCGACACCCGCGCGCACCCTCGCGACCGGAGCCGTCGTGGTGTCGATACCCGAAAGATCCAACGCCGGGAAATCACCTCGATCGGACGACCGCGTGGTACTGATCGCACTCGATTCAGCGCACGCCACGACCGTCGCCGCGGCATCCCTGCGGTCCGCGCTCACGGTTATTTTTCAGTAGAGTTCATACGATTCGCCAACTATTTGCTGCAAAATCCATCTAGCATCCCGGATACCCGATCCGTGAGCGGACATCGCAGGTGTCCGCCGCTACGACCAGAACATTCGGCACGGATCAGGTGCGCCGGATGAGACAGGAGCCGCAAATGCTGAAGGGTTTCAAGGACTTCATATTCCGCGGGAACGTGATCGACCTGGCGGTCGCGGTCGTGATGGGCACCGCATTCGTCGCCATCGTCACCGCGTTCACCGATGGAATAGTCAAACCGCTCATCGAGATATTCGGCGGATCGAGCGATCTGGGCCTGGGATTCCGGATCGTCGCCGATAAACCCGCGACCTATGTCGCACTCGGCCCGATCATCACCGCGGCGATCAATTTCATCATCATCGCGGCCGTGGTCTATTTCATCCTGGTGCTCCCGGCCACCCGGATCAAGAAGCGCTGGGGCCAGACCGCCGTACAGACCGAAGTCGAATTGCTGACCGAGATCCGCGACCTGCTCGCCGAAGACACCGGGGGCGAGGGCGGGCGGCACGAGTCCTCACCGAACTCACTTCATGAGCAGCGAAATCCCCTGTAGCACAACGGGATACAACCTGCCCGGATCCCGGCAGCGGGCCCGGTACCGCATGCACCGGGCCCACCGTCATGCCGGAGGAATCGAATCCGATCAGCCGAGGCTGAAGGGCTTACCCCACAATGTCACCCAGCTGATGACACTGTCGGTGGAGACCTCGACGCTGACGAACGAACGCGCCTGCGCGTAACCGGCGCAGCCGGTCAGACCGATGGTCTCGTCCGCCCACGCGACCGAGCCGTCGTTACCGGTGAACGGCGTGTAGGTCTTGTGGGCATCCCCACCGAAGTCGTCCTTCTTCTCCAGGTCCAGGACGTAGAAGGCCTGCGCCTGGCCGGGGCCGAGGGTCAGGTTGCCACTGGTGCCCACCGAGGCGCTGGGCGTGACATTGCCGCTGCTGTCCCAGCTGGCACCGGCACTCGGCGACGCACTGGCGCCGCCGCCGGAGATGTTCACCTGGCAGCCGACGACGTATCCCGGATAGATGTGGCCGCCCGTGGCGGTCGTCTTACCGGAGATGTGCACATGCGCGGTGGCCGAGGCCCACGCGTTGCGGTGCAGCGGAGTCGAACCCATCGACGGGTTGATGTTCGCCGACTCGCCATCGATCCATACGTGGACGGAGGTGCCATCGGTCAGGGTGCGGGTGATGCTGCCACCGGGCAGCGGGACGAAGGTATCGGCGTTCGCGGCGCCTGTCGAGAACAGACCTAGAGCGGCGGTGGTCACAGCACCGACGCCGGCCGCGCGTGCCAGAGTCTTACGGATGTTCATGTTTAGTTCCCTCATGGGTGAATCGCTATGCGCGAGAATAGAGTTGGCGCTTGGAGACCACGCACGTCAGCCGATGCTGAAGGGCTGCCCGTACAGGGTGGTCTTCGAGTAGTTGTTGCCGACAACTTCGACAACGGTGTACGCACGAGCCTGTGCGTAACCCGCGCAACCCTGGATCTGCATCTCCGCGTCCTGGTATTCCACCGAGTAGTGGCCGGGGTGCGTGATGTCGATCGAGTCGATCTGTACGAACTTGACCTGGCCGGGGCCGAGGTTCAAGCCGATCGATCCACCGAGTGACGCATCGGTCAGGCTGACACTGCCGGAGACTCCGGCGGAGATGGCGTCCGAGCCGATGTCGACCTGGCAGCCGATGATGTAGCCCGAATTGAGCTGCGACGCGCCGTGTGTCGACGAATTGTTGGTGCCAGGATTGTTCAACTGGCCGTTGTTCGGGCCCACCGTGGTGATCGGTGCGTGCGGAACATCCGCGGCCGCGATACCCGACACCCAGACAGTACGGCCGGCACCGTTGGCTGCCAAGGATGTCGAAATGGTGGCGTGCTCATGGGTGCGGGTGATGGAAACACCATCGGCACCCAGTCTGTGGCCGTCCGGCAACGGCACGAAAGTGTCGGCGTTGGCAGCGCCGGTCGATAGCAATCCGATCGCAACGGCTGCCGCCGCCCCGATACCCGCGAAACGGGCACCGCGACGCGCACCGCTGGTGCGGTTCTCGCTCATATTTCCCCTCATCAGGTTATAGCAGTCAGCCTCGACCACCGAGGCTGATTTCCGACCCCGACCACCGGGGTTGGAAACGCGGCCCATTACCGGGCCCAGCTCAGTCTATTCGCCAGCATGTTGCCGCCGCCTAACCGGCGACATGGGTCGCGCTACCGCCAGACCAACCTGTCGGAACCGGGCTACGTTCCGCCGGGGTCGACGCCGAGACGCCGTTCCCGGGCCCAAAAGAGCCGCTGTGGTATAGCCCAAAGGCGAACATTAAACGCACTGACGAGAGGCTGACAACGTATGTTCATGTAAACATCTTGTGATCTAAATCACATTAGCAAGTACGCATGTTACGCGCGGCGCAAAAACCGTGTTAACGCTCGCAAAATAGCTCCGGCGCAAGTTTCGGCGCGAGTGCGCCAGCGCGACGCATGTGCGCTGAGGGAGTGATCATCCGTAATGCGGCGGGACCTGAGACCGCAGCCAATCGTCCGATGACGTTCCCACAGTTGGGAATTCACCGTCGGTACCGCGCTCGTCGCTGGTGGTTTGCGGCAGGGTGTCGCCGAAGATGCGCGCCAACTTCGCCGCATCGGCCGCCGAACGTGCGGAACCCTCCGCCCGGCGCGGGCGGAGGGTTCGATCGTCATCGTTCGGGGTGGAGCTCATTACTCGTCCAGACCGGACAGCTCATCGATGACCCGGCTGACCAGCGGGCCGAGCGTGGCCATACCGTCGCGCACCGCGGCCCTGGTCCCGGGCAGGTTGACCACCAGCGTGCTGCCGGAGATCCCGGCCAGCCCGCGGGACAGCCCGGCATCGAGCGAACCCGCCGCCAGACCGGAGGAACGCAGCGCCTCGCTGATTCCGGGCAGTTCGCGATCGAGCACCTCGGAGGTGGCCTCGGGGGTGACATCACGCGGGGACATGCCGGTACCGCCGACCGAGATCACCAGATCGACACCGCCGATGACGGCGGTGTTGAGCGCATTGCGAATCTCGACCTCGTCGCCCGCCACCAGGACCGTCGCGTCGACCAGGAACCCGGCCTCGGTGAGCAACTCCGTCACCAGCGGACCCAGCGAATCCTCCCCACCATGGGCGGACCGGTCGTCCACAATCACCACGAGCGCACGACCCGCCACAGGAGCATCGATTTCCATGCCGCTAACCGTAGCGTCCAGGGGTGACAGGGAATCCGGTCCCCCGCCGCCGGAGTTGCCGTCCGTCAGCAGGGTCAGGGTGCGGGGCGGGCGGCTCAATGGGCACCGTCCGCGGCGGCTCCGGCGAGGGTCACCTGGACCGTCTTCGCGTTCTGTCCGTTGGTGTCGGTGTAGGTCAGCGAGACCTTGTCGCCCGGCTGATGCGAGCGGACCGCGGCGACCAGCGCGTCACCGTTGTCGATCACCAGATCATCGAGTTTGGTCACCACCACGCCCGGCGGGATGCCCGCCTTGCCTGCCGGGCCGTCGGCGGCGACGTCCTTGACCACCGCGCCGTTGGCGTTGACGTTGCTCGGCGCCTGATTCAGCACGGTCATGCCGATCTGGGCGTAGGTCGCGTGGCCGGTCTTGGTCAGCTCGTTGGCCACCCGGCGCACCTGATCGACCGGGATCGCGAAGCCCAGGCCGATCGAGCCGCTCTGCTGGCTGCTGTCCGAACTGCCGCCCAGCGTCGCGATCGCGGTGTTGATACCGATCAGTTTGCCGCTCATATCGACCAGCGCGCCGCCGGAGTTGCCCGGGTTGATCGGCGCGTCGGTCTGCACGGCGGAGATCACGGTGCCGGTCGAACCGGACTCACCGCTGGTGGACACCGGGCGATTGAGCGCCGAGACTATGCCGGTGGTGACCGTTCCGGCCAAGCCCAGCGGGGATCCGATCGCGACGACCGGCTGGCCCACCTGGAGCGTCTTGGAGGTGCCCAGGTCGATCGGCGTCAGACCGGACTTGTTCTCCGCCTTGATGACCGCCAGATCCGAGATCGGGTCGACGCCGACGACCGAGGCGGAACTGGTGCTGCCGTCCTTGAACTGCACCTGCATCTTCGCGCCCGGTCCGGCGCCGCTGGCGACGTGGTTGTTGGTCAGGATCAGCCCGTTGGAGGACAGGATGACCCCGGAGCCCTCGCCCTCGGCACGATCACCGGCCACCTTGATCATCACGACGCTCGGCACGACCTTCTGCGCAACGGCCTGCACCGATCCCGCGGGCGCGGTGACCGAGGCGGGATTCGCGTTCGGCGAGGAGTTGTCCAGCGCATTGGTGACCGAGGACCCGCCGCCCGAATCGGCCACCAGCGCGCCGATCGCCCCACCGACGCCACCCGCGACCAGCGCCAGCACGATCGCCCCGACGACCAGTCCGGCCCGGCCGCGACGCTGCGGCGCGGCAGTCGCATAGGGCGCGCTCGCATAGGCGGCGGTGCTGTGCTCGGAACCGAAGGGCGAGCCCGCGGCGGTGGGCAAGGGACCGGTCGGCGGTTGCTGCCCGCCACCGGAGCCGTAGGCGTGCGGATACGGCGGCATCGGGGTGGTGTGCTGGGTCGGCGTCTCCCGGGACGCCCACGGCGAATACCCCGCCGGCGCCGAACCCGAGCCGGTCGCCGGGAACTGACCCGTGACCGGCTGCTGCGGCCCGGACTGCGAGTACGGGGAGGGCGGCTGGGTGAACGGCGACGGTTGCTGCCCGAAGGCGGTCTGCCCGAACGGCGATTCCGGCGCCCCGGACTGGCCGTAGGGCGACTGCGACGAGGCGTACGGCGACTCCGACCCGCCCGGCAACGCCTGCCCGAACGGCGACTCCGACGAGCCGGACTGCGTGAACGGCGCCCGCGGCACGGCCGACCCCTGGGAGGCGGACTCCTGCGCTCCCGGCTGGCCGAACGTCGTCCGGCCGAACGGCGACTCCGTCCCGCCCTGTGCCTGCCCGAGCGGCGACTGTGCGGAGGCGGGCGGCGCATAGGGCGACTGCGGCGCGCCCGAGCCCTGCGTCCCCGGCTGGGACGCGGACTGCTGAGCGGGCTGATCCTGGGGCGCGGACCCCGCCGATCGACCGGGATCGGGTGACTGCTGTTCGGCCGGCTGTGCATCGGGCGTCTGCGCCCGCAACTCCGAGTCGGCCGACGACTGCGGCTGTTCCCGGTTGTCCTTCGGGTCCTCGGTCATCTTCTCGTTTCTCCTCACGTCTGCCGACCAGACTGATGACATCGACTGAGAGCGAACTGAGACGGCGCTATCAGTTCTCCATCAGTTCTTCCGCGATCGTGGGCGGGCCGCCTTCGTATGCTCAACCTACCGGCCCGAAAGAATCCCCGTCGATGGCATTAGGCGCACTGCACAGGCCTATTACCCGTTGCGCGCGGCGCTATTGCACCGGCGGTACGGCATTCTCGCCGGGCAATACGATCCGGACCAGTGCACCGCCGCGTTCGGAGGTCTCGATGGTGATCGTCCCACCGTGTTTGGTCACCACCTGCTGCACGATGGCCAGGCCGAGGCCCGAACCGGGCATGGACCGGGCGGCCGTGGTCCGATAGAAGCGTTCGAAGACCAGGCGGCGTTCCTCGGGCGGAATGCCCGGTCCGGCGTCGTCGACGGTGATCTCCATGAGTCCGGGCCCGGTCTCGGCCATCGTGACGTGCACCTGATCTCCGGCCGGACTCCATTTCGCCGCGTTGTCCAGGACGTTCAGCACGGCTCGTTCGAGTCCGGCCTCGTCGCCGTAGACGAACCAGGGGCACAGCTCGGCGACGAATTCCACCCCGGCGCGGCGGCGGCGCGCCCGCTCGAGCGCGCGCTCGGTCACCGCGCCGACGTCCACCCGCTCGTAGACGTCCTCCGGGGCGTCCTCGCGGGCCAGATCCACCAGGTCGCCGACCAGGGTGGACAGCTCCTCGATCTGGGCCACCACGTCCGCGCGCAGCTCGGCCATGTCGTCCTCGGGAATCCGGGGCGCGCCGGGACGGGAGGAGGCGATCAGCAGTTCCATATTGGTGCGCAGCGAGGTCAGCGGCGTGCGCAGCTCGTGCCCGGCGTCGGCGACCAGTCGCCGCTGTCGCTCGCGCGACTCGCCGAGGGCGACCAGCATAGTGTTGAAACTCTCGGTGAGACGGGCCAATTCGTCGTCGCCGGTGACCGGGATGGCGGCCAGATCGTCGGTGCGCGCGACTCGTTCGGCGGCCGCGGTCAACCGCGCCACCGGCCGTAATCCCGTGCGGCCCACCGCGGCTCCCGCTGCCGCGGCCACCACGACGCCGCAGCCGCCGACCACGAACAGCAGCAGGGCCAGCCGGTCGAGCACCTCCTGGGTCGGTTCCAGGGACTGCCAGATCACCAGCGTCGCACCGGATTCCATATGTTCGGCGAGCACTCGCTGATTCCGGCTGGTGCGCAGGGAGAACGAGGACCGGCCGTGCGCGACCGCGACCTCGGGCGCCCCGATCGGCGAATCGGAGTTGCGGGACAACGAAACCCACTGATCGCTGCCGGGATAGTTCAGCGCGATGGACACGTCGTTGGAGTACAGCGCGCCGAGTTGCAGTACCTCCTGATAGTCCAGCGCGTCCAGGCGCTGGTCGATCATGCCGGTCGCCCGGGTCCGAAGTTGTTGGTCGAGATCGGCATTCAGCGCGCGCGCCACCACCGCGTAGGCGGCGATCGAGGTGACCGCCACGGCGATCGCCACGACCGAGGCCGCCAGCAACGTCACCCGCCAGCGCAGCGACACCGAGCGCGTCAGCGGCATCGGCGGACGCAGATCGTGCGTGTCGGTGCGCGGGCGCAGTCCGGCCACGACGTCGCGGCCACGCCCGTTCGCATCCCGTCCGCGCCCGCCCGAACCCCGTGCGGTCGAACGCGGAACATGCCTTCCCACGATGACGCCCACTCCTACGGCGGGGTCTCGCGCAGCACGTAGCCGACGCCGCGCACGGTGTGGATCAGCCGGGGCTCGCCCTCGGCCTCGGTCTTGCGCCGCAGATAGCCGATGTACACCTCGAGGGCATTGCCGGAGGTGGGAAAGTCGTAGCCCCAGACCTCCTCGAGAATGCGGCTGCGGGTGAGTACCCGGCGCGGATTGGCCATCAACATTTCCAGCAGTGCGAACTCGGTGCGGGTGAGGCTGATGGCGCGATCGCCCCGGGACACCTCGCGGGTGATCGGGTCCAGCGACAGATCCGCGAACGTCATCGTCTCGGATTCGGCGGCGCCCGCCGGATCGGCCGAGGTGCGCCGCAGCAGCGCGCGCAGCCGCGCCAGCAACTCCTCGAGGGCGAAGGGTTTGGGGAGGTAGTCGTCGGCGCCGGCGTCCAGTCCCGCGACCCGCTCGGACACCGAATCCCGTGCGGTGAGAACGAGTATGGGCAGGTCGTCACCGGTGCTGCGCAGTCGGCGGCAGACCTCGAGGCCGTCCAGCCGCGGCATCATGACGTCCAGTACCAGCGCGTCGGGCCGCTGCGCGGCCACCTGGTCGAGAGCGTCGAGCCCGTCGACCGCCAGTTCGACGGAGTAGCCGTTGAACGTCAGCGACCGCCGCAGCGATTCCCGCACCGCGCGGTCGTCGTCGACTACCAGAATGCGCATGTGGTCCAGTCTGAACGCACCGACTGAGAGTCCACTGAGAAGCCCCCCGTTCGACACGCCGGTTCACCGCGAGCCGGTGACCAGTCGCTTTACTCGCTCGCGCGGATACGAGCGTATGAAACACCTTGTGCGTGGGGAAATTAGCGATTTCAGAGCAGGGAAGTCCGAATTGCCGTGGCCAAGTTCACGCGGTATGTTGCGTGCCGTAAAAGAAGACCTACAGTCGGTTCTCCGGCGGTTGGACCCGAAGAACGTCAGTTCACATTGCGCAAATTCGAGCGCCAGCGGATCTGCGTAGGCCCGCGAGGGGGCTCGAGAGCTGGCCGAAGATACAGTGCCTTCGGCACAGCGCGGCCGAGCACCTGCGAGGTGAGGCTGTGAGCCGGGAACCGGCCGCGGTGGGACCCCCAGGGCGAATGCGCGAGCGGAGGCGACGGAAGCGGGATGGGAACTGCACCGCGACCATGGCAGCAAAATCTGTCCAACCTCTCGGTGACGAGCAAGGTCGGCATCGTGCTGCTCCTGCCCGTCGTGCTGGCCTCGGTCTTCGCCGTCCTGCGAATCCGGGGCGAACTGGGCACCATCTCGCAACTGAACGTCGCGACCCAGCAGGCGCAGATCATTCGCCCGCTGCTCGACTTCGGTTCCGCCGCAGATGATCTCGCGGTCGCCGCGGGCACCGGCGACCGCCTCGGGCAGGCGACGCTGGACCAGGTCTCCGCGCGCTTCGACCAGACCGCGGCCAACCTCCAGTCGGCACTGCCGCTGGCGCGGGTCGACCAGCAGGTGAGCACCGAGATCACCGACGCGCTGTCCACCGGACGCGGGATGCGCAACAGCCTGCACGGCAGTTCGGCCCAGGTGCTCGGCACCGAGGCCGACGAGGTGGCCACCCACATCAGCAACGCCGTCACCACGCTCATCACGCCCAAGGAGACGACGCTCGAGCGGTATTACACCCAGCTCGGCGATCTCACCATCGCGCGCCGGATGTTCCTGCAACAGCAGCTCATCATCGGCAGCGGCGAGATCAGCAACAATCCGGCGATGATGGCGCAGGCGCTCACCGCGACCGGTTCCGAACTCACCATGATCAACCAGTACGCCGTGGTCCAGCCGACCTCGGCGTACAAGCCGGATATCCTGCTGGACGCCCAGCAGACCCGGTTGCGCGCGCTGAGCCAGAACTCGGCCGAGCCCAGGACGATAGCCGGGGTGGACGATTCGCTGCGGCGCAGCGCCACCACCTATTCCGAGGCGATCAACCACGTGGCCGACCTGATCACCTCGGGTCTGAGCCGCACCTCGATCGATGCGCGCAGCACCGTGCTTCGTGACGTCGCGTCCGTGGTCCTGACCATGCTCGCGGGCCTGGCGCTGGCGCTTGCGGTGGCGCGCTCCCTGGTCGTGCCGGTGCGGCGGCTGCGGCGCGGCGCGCTGCAGGTCGCCCACGTGGACCTGCCCGCCGAGCTGTCGGTGGTGCGCGACGGCGGCGCGACCCCCGAGATCCTCCCGGTCGACGTGCAGACCACCGAGGAGATCGGCCAGCTGGCCCGCGCGGTCGACGACATGCACCGCCAGGCGTTGCACCTGGCCGCCGATCAGGCCCGCCTGCGACTGCTGATCAGCAGCATGTTCGAAACCCTTTCGCGGCGTAGCCAATCCCTCGTCGAGCAGCAGTTGACGCTGATCGAGGATCTCGAACGCGACGAGGAGAATCCGGGGCGGCTGCAGAGCCTGTTCCGCCTGGACCACCTGGCCACCCGCATGCGCCGCAACGGCGACAACCTGCTGGTGCTGGCCGGAACCGCGTTGCGCCGCGGCCAATTGCCCCCGGTGCCGCTCTCGGACATGCTCTGGAGTGCGGTCTCCCAGGTGGAGGACTATCAGCGCGTGGAGATCGGCGCGGTGCCCGACGGCGTCGTCGCCGGTGAGCCCGCGGTCGACATCGAACATCTGCTGGCCGAGCTGATCGACAACTCGCTGCGCTACTCGCCGCCGAGCACACCGGTCGCGGTGTCGGTGTCCGCGGCGCCCGAGGGCGGCTATCTGATCGAGATCACCGACCGCGGCCTGGGCATGTCCGGTGACGATCTGCGCGAGATCAACGACCGGCTGGCCTCCGGCGGTGAGGTGACCGTCGAAACCGCCCGCCGCATGGGCCTTTACGTGGTCGGCAGGCTCGCCAAGCGCCATACGGTCACCGTCAGCCTGCGCCGCACCTCCACGATGGCGCAGCAGCCGGGCATCACCGCCACGGTCCATCTGCCGAAATCCCTGATCACCTCCGACAAGCCGGAGTCCGGCGAATTCCCGGGCGCACCGCTGCCCGCCACGCCGACCTCGACACCGGCCCATGCCGCGCCCGAGGACATCCCGGCTCCGGTGCCGCTGTTCGGTTCCTCGGTGACCCCGCTGCCGCAGCGCCGCCCGGCGCGCGGGGATTCCGAATCCGCCGCGGAGTCCTCGTCCGGCGCCGACGAGCCCACCGGATTGTTCGTCTCCCAGCACGATCCCGAGCCGGCCCCCGACGACGGACCCACCGGTCTGTTCGTCTCCCGCCAAGACCCGGAGCCGGTCTCCGACAACGTGATCGGCTATCAGCCGCAGGACGAGGAACCGAATCCGTTCGCCCATGCGGGCGAGACCGCCCGAGACCCCTGGGCCGTCCCCGACCGGTCGGTATTGTCACAGCCGGACCGGGACGAGGACGACGACGAACCGGTGGTGCAGGACTGGTCGAACTCCGCATCGAGTTGGTATTCACCGGAATCGGTTCCGGCGCAGCAGGATTGGGATGCCGAAGAACCGCAGTACCAGCAGGGCCCGGACATCGCCCGCTGGCGGAGCGGCGACGCGTGGTCCGGCGCGGTGCGCTGGGAAGAGACCGGATCCGAACCGGCACAACAGTTCTGGGCCGACACGCGCCCCGAGCAGCCTGCCGCGACCGAACAGGCCTGGGGCAGTTTGGATTCCACGTCCCGGACACCGAACTCGACGACCGGATCCGGACCCGGCGGTGAGCAGATCCTGCGCCCCCGACGCCGGCGCCCCGCGGCCGAGCCCTGGCCGTCGGGTGAATTCCCGCCGATGCCCGGCAACACCCCGGCCCCCGCGCCCCCCGAACCGGCCCGCACCCCGTCCTGGGATTCCGAGCCAGCGGACCTGTGGGCGCAGACCGCGACGCTGCCGGTCCAGCAGCCCGGCGCCCTCGAACCCGCCGAATCGCCCATCTACCAGCGCATGGTCTCGGAGTGGCTGGTCGAGCCCTCGGCGAGCGAACCCGGCGGCGCCTGGTCCTCCCCCGCCGACGCGGGCTGGGCCGCGGCCGAAGAAGCCAGCAAACCGACCATGGACCACCGGACCTCCGGTGGACTTCCCATTCGCAACCCGGGCGCTCAGCTCGTCCCGGGCGGCTTGACTCCACCCGCCGACACCGGCGCCCCCGATCCCGAGGAAATCCGCAGCAATCTGTCCCGGCACCTCAGCGGTGTACGCAGTGGACGCGCGGGCCTCACGTCGTACGGGGACGAAAACGGGTACAACGGAAATCGGTCCGGCGGCGGGCTCGAACAACACGACGCGCAGCACAACGATGGAGGACACGTATGACCGATACCGAGCAGCCCCCCACCGACGAGAATCTCAACTGGCTGGTGACGCGCTTCACGCGCGAGGTCCCCGGCGTCTCGCACGCGGTGCTGGTATCGGCCGACGGCCTGTTGCAGGCCACCAGTCCGCACCTGCCCGCGGATCGCGCCGAGCAGCTGTCCGCGGTGACCGCCGGACTGGCCAGTCTGTCCTCGGGGGCCGCCCAGCTGTTCGAGGGCGGCAAGGTGATGCAGTCGATCGTGGACATGCAACGCGGCTATCTGCTGGTGATGAGCGTCGGCAACGGCTCGCATCTGGCAGTGCTGGCCAACAAGCAGCACGATATCGGCCGCATCGGCTACGAGATGGCGCTATTGTCCGATCGGGTCGGAGCGGTCGTTCAGGCCACTGCCCGTTCGTCGGTCTGACGGTTCCATGTCGAGTTCCTTCGGAGCCGATCCCCGGCCGACAACACGCGTCCGCCCCTACGCGCTGACCGCCGGGCGCACCCAGCCCGCGGTCGACCTACCGTTGGAGGCAGTCGTGGAGACCCTGCCGTACGCGAGCCGATTCGATTGGCCCGCAGGCGATGTCCGTACCGATATCCTGCGCCTCGGTGGTGGCGGTGGCAGGCTGTCGGTCGCGGAGATCGCCGCCCACTTGCAACGGCCGCTGGGTATGGTCCGCGTCGTCATCGGCGATCTGGTCGTCGCCGGTACGCTGCGGGTGCACACCACGCTCAGTGAAAACGCCACGTACGATGAGCGCCGCTCGCTCATGGAGAGGACCCTGCGTGGACTCCGCGCTCTCTGACGTCTCGGACGCCGAAACCCGCACCGCCTCCACGAAGATCGTGGTGGCCGGTGGTTTCGGCGCGGGCAAGACCACCTTCGTCGGCGCGGTCTCGGAGATCGTGCCGCTGCGCACCGAAGCCATGGTGACCGGCTACTCCGACGGCGTGGATGATCTGTCGGCCACGCCCGGCAAGGAGACCACCACGGTCGCCATGGATTTCGGCCGCATCATCCTGCCGGGCAATCTGACCCTGTACCTGTTCGGCACCCCGGGCCAGCGCCGATTCTGGTTCATGTGGGACGACCTGGTCCGGGGCGCGATCGGCGCGGTGGTGCTGCTGGACACCCGCCGGATCGAGGACAGTTTCGCCGTGGTCGACTTCTTCGAGGCGCGGCAGCTGCCATTCCTGGTGGCGGTCAACCGTTTTCCCGATTCTCCCCGGTTCCCGGCGACCGAACTGCGCGAGGCGCTGTCGATCCGCGAGGGCGTGCCCATCGTCGACATCGACGCCCGCGATCCGGTCCAGGTGCGCCAATCACTGGCAGCGGTAACCGAATACGCCATCGCGCGTCTGACCGAACCGCCCGCCCGCGATCCAGCGCACCGATGAGCGGCTGTACCACCGAGATCTGATACGACCCGGACAGGGGGTTTTTGCGTGCAGTACTTCACCATGGGGACCTGGGTGCTCGTGCTGGCGCTCGGTGTGGCGTGGGCGGGCACTCTGGTCGGCCTGATCTGTATCCGGCAGTCGACGCTGTCGGTGACCGCCAAATTCCGGCTCGTGTGGCTGACCGCGGCGGCCGTGTGCATCGGCACGATCGGGACGCAGGTCGCGATGTCGGTGACGATGCTGGGCGTCGGGCTGCCCACCGGGGTGGTCCGCTACGACCTGATGCAGCGCGTCGCCGCGCTCGTGGTGGCGCCGGTCGGCGTGCTGGCCGGACTGATCATCGCGGGCGACGATCGCAAGCCCGTCCGGTTGGGCATCGGCGCGCTCGTCGCGGGACTGTGCCTGGGGCTGATGAATTACCTTGGCCTGAGCTCCCTGGCGGTACAGGGCACGACCACGATCAGTCCCGCGATCATCGCCGGATGCACCGTTCTGCTGGTTGTGCTCGTCGCCGCACTGCTCTGGACGACGCGGGTGCACGTGACGACGGCCCTGGTCGGGGCGTCCGTGGTGTACGCGGGCGCGGTCATCGGAATCCTCTATCTCGGCCTGTCCGGGCTGACGGTGCGCATCGATCCGGCCATGCCGCAGCCCGCCGGGCGGGATCTGTTCACCATGTTCATCCCGATCTTCGTCGTCGCCACGATGTCGCTCGCGGTCCCGATCACCGCGGTTCTGGTCGCACCGGACCGCACCGGGCGGTTGCAGCCCGAATCGCGCACCAAGCGGGTGCCCAAGGGCCCGCGCCAGCGCCGCATCCAGGGACAGAACCGCAGAACCGAGACCGCCCGCACGTCCGAGCCGGTCGGCTGAGCGGACCGCACGGACATACGAATCGGGTCGGACCGCCCCCGGCAGTAGGCGATCCGACCCGGATTCGTCGGGCGCGGGGTTCCTCGAAACCGCTGCGGCCCTGGTATTTCAGCCTGCACACACCCGGAATCCGGGGGCGCGGGCCCGTGGAATGTGGCCCAGACAGAGCCTCGCCCGCACCGATTACGAGGCGGTAACTTTGCCCGTAAATAACTCGGCAAAATTACCGCAATCGTGTTACGAGACTGCAAATTCAGACAACCACCGCCCGCACGCGCCCGATTCGGCAGCGGCACATCCGATGCCGAGCGCCGCGCGCACACGGCGAATTACAGTGGCCCCATGCAATCCCGCCCGGATGACGCCGAGGAGACCGACGCGTCGCAGGCACTCCCGGACCACCTGGCCGTTCTCCGCGATATCCAGACCCAGCTGCGCGGCCCCGACCTGGCCGGATGGCCACAGCTGGGCACCGACGAAGACGGTCGGCACCGATCGCTGGTGGACGCCGTGGCCGCCGCATTGACGCAGATCTCCGAACTACGCACCGAGGTGGGCGATCTGGAGGCTACGATCGCCGAACTCGAGGAACAGGTGCGAAACCTGTCACAACCGCGGCTCCCGTGGCCGCTGTCGCTGGCGGAGGCGCCGCTGACAGCGCTGGCCGAACAGGTCGCGCGATTGGAATCGCTGGTGCACGAGGCGCTCGGCCGCGGCAACTCGGAACATGCGTGACATCGATCGCAGCCCGGCCGCATGGATCGAGAGCGTGCCCCCGCGCGAATCTCCCGCAGAAATGGCGATGAGCGGGTTCCCTGGTCTCCCGAGAGAACCCGCCCTCCCGAATGAGGCTACCGGGTCCAGAGCACGAAATCATCACTTCATGTGGACTTTTTCACACTCAAAAACCAACTGGCAGTAGGTAGTTCAGAGATCAGCTACCTCATCGCAATCAATAATTCGGCTACATGCGCAGCTCGACCCAATCTTGATATTTGCCCAAAAATCGCGGAATGCGGACAAACACCCTGAACATCACCCTGTGCCGCACCGACTCTCGCGACAGATCTACAGCCGAGCCGGATCGATCAGCCCTCGTCGCACCGCGGCCACCAACCGCCGCGGCACGCGATACACCGCGCCGCCGACGCTCACCGGCACCAGATCCGGCGGGCTCGCCTTCCAATTCGCCCGTCGGCTACGGGTATTCGACCTGGACATCCGCCGCTTCGGAACCGCCATCTCAGCTCACCGTGCCCTTCTGCTCGCCGCCCCGGCGACCGGGCGTGCGCCGACCGTACTTGCGCTCGAACTTCTCCACCCGCCCAGCGGTGTCCAAGACGCGATGCGCGCCGGTCCAGAACGGATGGGAGTCGGCGCTGACCTCAACGGTGATCAACGGATAACTGTTGCCGTCGGACCACTGCGCCGTGCGCGTGCTCACGGCCGTGGAACGGGTGAGGAATCGCTTACCGGTGCTCACGTCCTCGAAGATCACCGGATGATATTCCGGGTGGATACCTGCCTTCACCGATCTGCCCTCCCGTCCTGCGCGCCCTGAGTCGCGGTGGATTCGTTTGTCTCACAGGGGTCTTCATGCCAGTCGCCGAACGGGTCGTCCCACTGCGCGACGACCTCGGGCGCGGTGCGCACCAGACGCAGTTCGGCATCGTCGACCAGGGCCCAGTGCAGCGCGTGCCGGATCTCGTCCGGATCGGCGTCGCAGACCAGGACGGTCAGCGAGACGTCACGATCCCCGAAGTGCTCGTCCCAGCGCATCGCGGCCAGGGCGCGGCGATCCGGATCGGCCGCGGCGGCATCCTCGGGCGGCAGCACGGCCAGCCACGGCCCCGCGCTCCCGACCCGCAACCCGCCGCCCGCGGACTCGAGCCACACCACCTCGTCGGGCTGGGTCGCCAGCCACACCCTGCCCCGCGCGGTGACCACACCCTCGAACAACACGTCCAGCGCGTCGTGCAGCCGGGCCGGATGGAACGGGCGTCCGGCGGCGAATTCGACCAGGGTGACACCGAATTCGGTGTGCAGCGGGGGTCGGCGGCGCAACAGCGGCGCGTGCGCGTCGAAGATCCGGCCGCGACGCGAATCGGCCGCGACGCGGTCGAGCAGGCGCTCGATCCGCACCTGATCCTCGATCGTCGAACCGTGCGCCCAATCGACCGGGGCGCGCGGAATCAGCCGATCCAGGATCGCGGTCAGGCGCGCGCGTTCCGCACCGGTCACCGCCTGCCCGCCGAAAACCAGGACGGCATCGGCGAATTCGACCTGTCCCACCGCGACCTGCGCCACGGTGCGCTCGTCATCGGCCCGGCGGCCGCGTTCGGCGAGGGTCTCCGCACCGACAGCGTCGGCCAGCCAGGTCCGCGCGTCCAGACCGGTGACCACGGCCTCGATCCGCACGCTGCGACCGGCGGGCCCGTCGACGCGGCCGGCCACACCGGCCACCGGAACATGCTCGATGGCATGACAGACCGCCTCGGCCTCGAATGCGGGATCCAGCGCGATCACGATGCGCCGCACCGAATCTCGCGTGGCCAGCAGACACAGCAGCGGCAGCAGATCGGCGCGCAGCGTGCACGAGACGCAGCCGTGCGCGAGTTCGTGCACGGTCGTCACCGCGTGGTGATCGACGGCGGGATTCGCGACGTCCCGGCCGATCGGGGTGCCGTACCACACCGTCCTATGCACGATGCCCTCGTGCAGGGCGGTCAGATCGTGGCGGATCACCACCGTGCCCGGTGTGTCCAGCATCGCGCGGGCGATGCGGGCCAGACCCGCGCCCACGGGTGCGCCCGGTTCGGTTTCGTTGGACGCGTCGGCCAGTAGCACCACGGGTGTGCGGCGCTCGGGAGGTGAGGCCACCGGAACCCCTTTCGACAATGATTTTCATTTACTGGCCGCCCACGCTACAGTGTTCGATGTCCAATGTCGAAAATGATTGTCATCTTCAGGAGGATCACCGTGTCGGCACACTGCCAGGTCACCGGGCGCCGGCCCGGATTCGGCAAGACCGTCTCGCATTCACACATGCGCACCAACCGCCGCTGGAACCCCAACATCCAGCGCAAGACCTACTACCTGCCCAGCGAGGACCGCCGCATCACGCTGACCGTCTCGGCGAAGGGCATCAAGACCATCGATCGCGACGGCATCGAGGCGACCGTCGCGCGGCTCCGGCGCGAGGGTGTGCGGATCTGATGGCCCGCAACGAGATTCGCCCCAAGATCAAACTGCGCTCCACCGCGGGCACGGGCTACACCTACATCACCCGAAAGAACCGCCGTAACGATCCGGACCGGATGGTGCTGCGCAAATACGATCCGGTCCTGCGCGAGCACGTCGACTTCCGGGAGGACAGGTAATGGCCAAGAAGTCCAAGATCGCCCGCAACGCCCAGCGCGCGGCCGTCGTCGCCCGCAATGCCGAGCGGCGCGCCGAGCTGAAGGAGGCCGCCCGGCGCGCCGCCGCCGGATCGCCGGTTCGCGGCGAGACTCGGGGGCAGCGAATCCGCCGCGGCGATGCGGAGGCCAAAGGCACAGCTGTAGAGCTTTACGCGGCAATGCAGCGGCTACCTCGCGATGCAAGTCCGGTACGATTGCGCAATCGGGATGCTTCGGATGGCCGCCCACGTGGATATCTGCGGAAGTTCGGCCTTTCCCGAGTGCGTGTGCGCGAGCTGGCCCACCGCGGGGAGCTGCCCGGTGTGCACAAATCGAGTTGGTAGACCACCCCCAGATCTCGTGAGAGGGAAGCCCGGCAGGTGCGGTCAGGGCCCGAGGAGGGAGCTTGCGTAACCACGCAGGGCCCAGAGCTCATGCCGAGAAAGGACACTGATATGGCAGTCAAGCGAGCACCGTCCAAGAAGGTCCGGGCCGAGCAGGCACGGCGTCCGAAGAAGAACCCCCTGATCGCCGCGGGCGTCGAGGTGGTCGACTACAAGGACGTGAACCTGTTGCGCACGTTCATCTCCGACCGCGGCAAGATCCGCAGCCGCCGAGTCACCGGCCTGACCCCGCAGCAGCAACGCCAGGTCGCCATCGCGGTGAAGAACGCCCGCGAGATGGCCCTGTTGCCGTTCACCAGTCGCTGACCGCCCCCTCGGCCAGACGCGAGAGCCCCGTTACACACCTTGGGTTCCCTTCGCGTTGCGCCGCGCCGTGCGCGCCATGGAAACCGCGGCGCCGCCCACTAGGGTGTGGCGCATGAAGGCGAATTCGGGACCGCGTCGCGTCGGCGCGGCCGCCGCAACCCTGCTGGCAGTGCTGGCGGCCGGGTGCGGACAGGCGAACAACGGTGGCACACAGGCGAATACGACCACGAGCACCACCTCGGGGCCGAGCACCCCGACCGAACAGGCCACGCCCGATCCGGGGCGCACGTTCACCGCGAATCCCGCCATCGTCGACGCGCACCCGATGGCCTTCGACAGCTGGAGCCCGCTCGCCGCCGATCGCATCGCGGTGAACTTCCAGATCGGCTCGCCGGACTGCTTCGGCGTCGACGTGACCACCACCGAGACCTCGAGTACCGTCACCGTCGCCATGCATTCGGGTCGCCTGCCGGAGGCGCAGGGCCGGATGTGCACCATGATCGCGGTGTTCGGCACCCTCGACATCCACTTGAAGCAACCTCTGGGCAATCGAAAGGTGCTCAGCGCCGCATGAATTCGCCAGCTAATGTGATGTCGATCACAAAGCATTCTGAACAGCGGTTATAGCTTAACCATCTGAAGCGGCGACGCTTCGGAAGTGATACGTTGCGTGACATAAGCGTTACGTAGAGAAACTCCAGGCCAGTCCAACACCCACAGAGCACTCATGTCACGCACTTCCCCCGGCCGACGCATTCGTCGAGCTACTCCGAATTCTCGTCCCGCACAAGGGGAACCCCAGACCGATTCCCGGCGTCAGCCGGGATGACGAAACCCGGGACCCGGGATGTATACGGCCCGGTGCCTGGATGAAAGAAACCCCTGCGCGGGAACCGCAGCCCCGCGCAGGGGTTTCTGTATTCTTGGCCCCCGCTTCGCTCCTCCGCTCCGGTCAGTCCAGAATCGACCCGGGCCCCGACCTTGGAGTTGGCGTTATCAGAGGTGGACGGAAAAACAGGTGACCTTCCGGTTGACCGGCCACGAGCGGGAACCGGTTTCGTACGAACCGGTCTCTCTGCGAGAGCCAGGAACATGTTCTGCCCGAACGAGTTTCGCATTCAACTCGCTTGGCTTCGGGCTCGACCCGGCCCCGGGGTCGTATTCCCCGGGCCGGGTCGTCCTCAGTGGGCGAAGTGGCGGGAGCCGGTGAGGTACATGGTGACGCCCGCTTCTCGGCAGGCATCGATGGTCAGCTGGTCGCGGACCGAACCGCCCGGTTGCACAATGGCTTTCACGCCCGCGGCGATGAGTTGCTGGGGGCCGTCCGGGAAGGGGAAGTAGGCGTCCGAGGCGGCTACCGCACCCTTGGCTCGGTCGTCGGCGCGCAGGACCGCCAGGTGGACCGCGTCGACCCGGTTGACCTGGCCCATGCCGACGCCCACCGAGGCGCCGTCGTGGGCCAGCAGGATCGCGTTCGACTTCACCGCACGGCATGCGCGCCAGGCGAATTCGAGATCGGCCAGGGTGGCCGCGTCGGCGGCCTCGCCGGAGGCCAGAGTCCAGTTGGCCGGGTCGTCGCCCTCGGCGTCGACGATGTCGCGCTGCTGCAACAGCGCGCCGCCGCTGATCGGGCGCAGTTCCGCACCGCCGCGAACGGGCGGCTCGGCGACCAGGATGCGCACATTCTTCTTGCGCTGCAACACTTCCACCGCACCGTCGGCATAGCCCGGCGCGACGATCACCTCGGTGAAGATCTCCGCGACCTGCTCGGCCATCTCGACGGTCACCTCGCGGTTGGCCGCGATCACTCCGCCGAACGCGCTCACCGGATCACACGCGTGCGCCTTGCGGTGCGCCTGCGCGATATCGTCGCCGACCGCGATGCCGCACGGATTGGCATGCTTGACCACCGCGACGGCGGGCGCGGTGTGATCCCAGGCGGCCCGCCACGCGGCATCGGCATCGGTGTAGTTGTTGTACGACATCTCCTTGCCGTGCAACTGATTCGCCTGCGCCAGCCCGGGCGCACCGGCGGCATCGGTGTACAGCGCGGCGGCCTGATGCGGATTCTCCCCGTAGCGCAACACCGACTCGCGCGTCCACGTCGCGCCCAGCCAGGCCGGGAACCGCTCCGCGGCAGCCGAATCCGGCTCGGCCGCGGCCTGCGAATCCTGGTCGGCGGTGAGCACATCGGTCATCCAGCTCGCCACCGCGACGTCATAGCTCGCGGTGTGCTGAAATGCCTTGGCCGCCAGCTCGGTTCGCTCGACGAGGGTGAATCCGCCCGAACGCACCGCATCGAGCACCCGGTCGTAGTCGGCGACGTCGACCACCACGCCGACCGACGGATGGTTCTTCGCCGCGGCACGCACCATCGACGGACCGCCGATATCGATCTGCTCCACGCACTCGTCCGGACTCGCACCGCTGGCCACAGTCTCGGTGAACGGGTACAGGTTCACCACCACCAGACCGAACGCCTCGACGCCCAGTTCGACCAGCTGATCGACGTGCTCCTGCTTGCGCAGATCAGCCAGGATTCCGGCGTGCACCCGCGGATGCAGCGTCTTGACCCGGCCGTCCAGGGTCTCCGGGAAACCGGTCAGCTCCTCGACCTTCGTCACCGGGACGCCCGCGTCGGCGATCCGCGCCGCGGTCGACCCGGTCGACACCAGCTCCACGCCCGCCGCGTGCAGCCCGGTGGCCAACTCGACGAGTCCGGTCTTGTCGTAGACGCTCACCAGCGCCCGGGTGATCGGCCTGCGCTCGGCCTCGTTCGCGGGTCGTTCGCTGCGTTCACTCACCGGAGTACTCGCTCATCTGGGATAACTGCCTTTCGTCCATCGGAGACAATGCCTCGCGTCGCGACGGCGGCGACGACCTGCGCCAGCAACCGCCGCTCGACAACCTTGATCCGCTCGTGCAGGGCGCCCTCGTCGTCCTCGGGCAGTACCGCGACCGCCTCCTGTGCCAGGATCGGCCCGGTATCGATGCCCGCGTCGACCAGATGCACGGTCGAGCCGGTCACCCGCACTCCATAGGCGAGCGCGTCACGCACGGGGTGCGCGCCCGGGAACGAGGGCAGCAGCGCGGGGTGGGTGTTGATGATCCGGCCGCCGAAGCGGGCCAGGAAGGCCGGGCCCAGAATCTTCATGAAACCGGCCGACACCACCAGATCGGGCGCGTGGGCGGCGACCGCCTCGGTCAGCGCCGCATCCCAGGACTCGCGATCGGGATACTCCCCCAGCGCGACGCGGAAATGCGGAATTCCGGCGGCGTCGGCGTGATCGGTTGCGGCACACGGCCTGTCGACGCCGACCGCGGCCACGCGGGCGGGATAGCCGGGCTCCGCGGCGGCCTCGATCAGCGAACGCAGCAACGATCCGGTACCCGAGGCGAGCACGACGACGGTCGCGGGCACGGCCGCGGGCACCAACTGGGCGGGCGGAGTCGTCAGCGCTCTACTCCCTGTGCGTCGAGACTGCAGGATTGCGGCGGATGCGAGGACCGCCGCTGTAGAGCCTAGCTACCGTCCCACCGCCGACCTTCCGGCAGGTCCGTCTCCACCACCTCGGCGTCCAGAATGTCGTCGGGATCGGCGGCGGGTTCGAGCGCGGCCTGTTCCTCGACGAGTTCACCGTCGATCTCCTCGGCCGCATGGGGATTGCCGAGCCGGGCGTACTGCTCGTAGTCGAGGTCGTCGTAGGCATAGCCCCGGTCGTCGTAACCCTGATCGTCGTAGCCGCGGTCGAGGTGATCCGGGTCGTCACGGTGACGCTCGTAATCGCCGGATTCGTAGCCTTCCCGCTCGTAATAGCCGTCGTCGGAACTTCCGTCCTCGCCGTAACGATCCGCGTCGGCATATCCCACGTCCGCGGCGTATTCGTGCTGATCGACGAGTTCGCCGACGGGGACGGCGAGGAACCAGCGCGAACCGATCAGGCCGAGGTATCCGGCCACCGCCAGCCATGCGAAACCCAGACCGCCGAACAGGAATATGCCCGTGCCGATCTCGCCGAACGAACCGACCTCACCACCGGCGACCCCGCCGAGCACACCCAGAATCACCGCGCCGACACCCGCCGCGGTCAACGTCGCCCACGGCCGCCGCGGCTGATCGTGGGTGCCGCGCGCGCAGTCCCGCCCGGTCAGCACGCCCACCGCGGCGGGAACGGCCAGCACCACCGGCCACCATCCGGCCGCCGGGCCGGTGGGCACCGCGGCCAGGATGGGCAGTGCGGGAACCGGCGCACCCGAGACCGAGAACACGCTCAGCCCGCCGACGCCGATCTGCACCTGCGCGCCGACCAGCAGACCCGTCGCGGCGATCACCGTATTCGGCAGATAGGCCAGCGACAGCAGCGACAGCCCGAGCGCACCGCCGACATTGCCCGACGCGCGGTAGGTCTCACCGATCCGAGACCAGTGCAGCAGGAGGGACAGCACGGTGAGCACCGCCGCGCACACCAGCAGCCGCCACACCGCGCGCGCCGCGATCCGGACCGCGGATTCGACCCACAGCGGGACTCGCGAGATCACCCGGTCGCGCAACGGATTCGGCCGTCCGGCGATGCCGGCGAGGGCGGCGACCAGATGCAGCCCGCCCACCCAGGCGAAGGCGGCCAGAGCCTGCGGCGGCTGCAGGGCGACCACGGCTGAGGCATCCTCGGCCACCGCGAGACAGACCGCGGTGACCAGCAGCGGGCCCGCGAGCGCCGCACCCAGGATCCAGCCCAGGTCCGCGCGAGAGGATTCGGGTTCCACCGCGCGGGCGCAGTCGCGGGCGGTCAGCCACAGCACCAGGCCCGTCGGGACCAGCGGCAGCAGACTCAGCGTCGTCCGGCCGATCACCAGCGGAACCTGGTGTACCGCAAGCCAACCCGCGGCGATCGCGCCCGAGGCGCCGGTCATCGCGCTGCCCGCGGCGAACAGCGTCAGCAGGACCAGCGCCACGATGACCACGATGGTGTAACTGGTCGCCCGAGCGGCGACGATGAGCAGTACCCGGGCCCGATCCGGACTCAGCGACAGGAACAGATTGTCCTCGGGCCCCGGACGCCGCGGGCCGCGCGCGTTCTCCGCACGCGGCGGGCGCGCGTCGTGGGGCTCCCACCGGACGGGCGATGCTTTCACGGTCCGACTCTTCCGCGACGTCCGGCATCGGCTGCGACTGTCACGACTTCCCCTCACGACGGGTCGGCGGACTCGCCGTCACCACGGCGCTCCCTCACGACACCCCAGGGTGACAGCTTCCACCCAATCGGCGAGTCAGGCGCGCCGACACGCCAGACTCGCCGTCACGCATCTTTACTTCTTGTCGTCCTCGCCGGGACGGAATGCCGTGGTGGGGTCCGCCGCCGGGTTGGCTGCCCGCTCCTCACCGAAGGGGTTGGCGGGCTTGGCCGTGCTCGCCGACTGCCCGGACTGCCCGGACGCGGCACCCTGGCCGGCCTGCTGCTGCCCGAAGCTGAGCGAGCCGTACTGCGGCTGCTGGCCGCCGGTCTCCGCGGTCGGATTCGAGCCGGACGGCTGCTGCTGGGCGGCGTATCCGCCCGGCTGCTGACCGCCCGGCTGCTGACCGTACTGCTGCTGGCCGTACTGCTGCTGCCCGTAGGGCGACTGACCGTACTGCGGATACTGCTGACCGGGCTGCCCGTAGGGCGACTGAGCCTGACCGCCCGGCTGCTGCCCGTAGCCGGGCTGCTGACCGTACTGCCCGTAGGAGGGCTGACTCAGCCCCGGCTGGGACTGCCCCTGCTGGGCCTGTCCCTGCTGGGACTGCTGGCCGTACTGCCCCGGCTGGGCCTGGCCGTAGCCCTGCTGGCCGTAACCCGGCGCCCCGTAACCGCCCGGAACAGCCTGCGGCGCAGCCGGTTTCGGCGCGGGCGCGGACAGGATGCCGCTCTCGAACAGCACCGCGACGACAGCCGCGGCGGTCTGCACGAGCGCCAGGAACAGGATCACCCAGGCGCCCCAGCCCACGCTGACCCCGTCGGGCACCTTGATCACGATGAAGACGAGTCCGATGAACCCGGCCGCGGAAACCGCCGCCGACGCGCCGACCCAGTTCTGCTTGGGCAACAGCGACAGCCCGGCCAGCAGGCCACCGGCCAGCAGCACGATCAGCACCGTCACGGAGAACGAGAAGAAGAAGTCGCTACTGGTCGCGGGCGTTTGCAGGCCCTCGCCGAGATCGTGGCTGCTCGTCGACACGAACGGCGCGAAACCCAGCAGGAAGTTGATGACGCCGAGCACGGCGACGCCGGCGGTGAGATAGAACGGCAGCGCTGTGGCACTCGATCCCGGGGCACCCGCTTTGCCGCCGGTACCGCCGCCCGACTGCTGCGCGAAGCTGGGTGCGGAGGAGGGTGTCGGGGCGGGCGCGTTGTACCCGGAGCCCCCGGACGGGTATGACATGTCGTCTTCTCCTTGTCGAGTCCTTCGTAGTCAAGACTGAATGCCCTCTTGACGCTACTGCACGAAACCGCCCGGGTCACGGCCACCGCAAACCCGCGGTCGGCCGGATGTTATGCCCGATGAACCAGGTGAGCAGATGAATCGTGCCTCGGGGAGGAGAAAAAGGAGGTTTGCCGTGAATCTTTCGGAAATGTTCTGCACAGTGGTCCGCGCCCTGGGACTGTGTCACGTATTCCCAGCACCGTGAACACCTCCGGCGCAATGACGCGGGCCGCCAACCGGATTCGGCTGGCGGCCCGTGCGCGAAGCGTTCGGATCAGGCGATGATCACGCGGTGATGCTGGCCTTCTCCAGGATCTCCCGAGCCAGCGCGGCGGTCTCGGACGGCGTCTTGCCGACCTTGACGCCCGCGGCCTCGAGGGCCTCCTTCTTCGCGGCGGCGGTTCCGGCCGAACCGGAGACGATCGCGCCCGCGTGGCCCATCGTCTTGCCCTCGGGGGCGGTGAAGCCCGCGACGTAGCCGACGACCGGCTTGGTGACGTTGGCCTTGATGTAGGCCGCCGCGCGCTCCTCGGCGTCGCCGCCGATCTCGCCGATCATCACGATGACCTTGGTCTCCGGGTCCTTCTCGAACGCCTCGATGGCGTCGATGTGGGTGGTGCCGATGACCGGGTCGCCGCCGATGCCGATGGCGGTGGAGAAGCCGAAGTCGCGCAGCTCGTACATCATCTGGTAGGTCAGGGTGCCGGACTTGGACACCAGGCCGATCGGGCCCTTGCCGGTGATGTTGTTCGGCGTGATGCCGACCAGCGACTCACCCGGGGTGATGATGCCGGGGCAGTTCGGGCCGATGATCCGGGTCTTGGCGCCCTTCTCGACGTTGTAGGCCCACGCGTACGCGCTGTCCTGCACCGGGATGCCCTCGGTGATGACGACCAGCAGCGGGATCTCGGCGTCGATGGCCTCGATGATGGCGTCCTTGGAGAACGCCGGGGGCACGAACGCGATCGAGGTGTCCGCGCCGGTCTTCTCGATGGCCTCGGCGACCGATCCGAACACCGGCAGCTCGACGTCGTTGCCGTCCTTGTCGACGTGCTTGACGGTGGTGCCCGCCTTGCGCGCGTTGACACCGCCGACCACGTTGGTGCCGGCCTTCAGCATCAGGGCGGTGTGCTTGGTGCCCTCACCACCGGTGATGCCCTGGACGATGACCTTGTTGTCCTTGTTGAGGAAAATAGACATTGCCCTGATTCCTTTACTTGGCCGTGCCGTTGGAAGTGGAGGCCAGTTCGGCTGCTTTATCTGCGCCTTCGTCCATTGTCTGCGCGAGGGTGACCAGCGGGTGGTTGGCCTCGGCGAGGATCCGGCGGCCCTCGTCGACGTTGTTGCCGTCCAGGCGGACGACCAGGGGCTTGTTGGCCTCGCTACCGAGGATCTCCAGCGCTTTGACGATGCCGTTGGCGACCGCGTCACAGGCGGTGATGCCGCCGAACACGTTCACGAACACGCTCTTGACCTGCGAGTCGCCCAGGATGACGTCCAGGCCGTTGGCCATCACCTCGGCCGACGCGCCGCCGCCGATGTCCAGGAAGTTGGCGGGCTTGACGCCGTTGTGGTTCTCACCGGCGTACGCGACGACGTCCAGGGTCGACATGACCAGACCCGCGCCGTTGCCGATGATGCCGACCTCGCCGTCCAGCTTGACGTAGTTGAGGTCGTTCTTCTTCGCCTTCAGCTCGAGCGGGTCGGTCGCGTCGATGTCGGCGAACTCCGCGTGCTCCTTGTGCCGGAACTCGGCGTTCTCGTCCAGGGTGACCTTGCCGTCCAGGGCCAGGATCTCGTTCTCGGGGGTGCGGACCAGCGGGTTCACCTCGACCAGGGTCGCGTCCTCGCCGATGAACACCTCCCACAGCTTCTGGATCGTCACCGCGGCGGCATCGAGAACGTCCGCGGGCAGGTGGCCCTGCTCGGCGATCGAGCGGGCGAAGGCCAGGTCGACACCCTTGACCGCGTCAACGGGAACCTTGGCCAGCCGATCGGGCTTGGTGGCGGCGACCTCTTCGATCTCCATGCCACCCTCGACCGAGCACATGGCCAGGTAGGTGCGGTTCGAGCGGTCCAGCAGGAAGGAGATGTAGTACTCCTCCGCGATGTCCTTGGCCTCGGCGACCAGGATCTTCTTGGTGACGTGGCCCTTGATGTCCAGGCCCAGAATGCTCTGCGCGTTGGCGAAGGCGTCGTCGGGGGTCGCGGAGTACTTGACGCCACCGGCCTTGCCGCGGCCGCCGACCTTGACCTGGGACTTGATCATGACCGGCTTGCCGATCTCGGTCGCGATCGCACGCGCATCCTCGGCCGAGTCCGTGACCCGGCCTTCCGACGAAGGCACTCCGTGCTTCACGAAGAGCTCCTTCGCCTGATATTCGAAGAGATCCATGTACTCACCGTCTCGTCTGCGTTGTGGTGACAACGACTTTGTTGGCGTCCCGTCGTTCCAGGGCGGGTCGAATCGGACTCTAATCACTCGCGAGCACGGGAAATCAGCCGCATACAGCCTAAGTGGCACAGGTCACCGGCCCGCACCCGGGAGGGCAAAACCGCTGGCTGCCGCTACTCGCGAGTAGGTTGCCGCGGAGGCCGCCGGACCACGGGTTCAGGGAATTCACAGGAGTTCGACTACTACGCGGCGTCGTACTGAAATGGGACAGATCCGGCATCCCGCCGAGCACGCTATTCCTGGGTATTCATGTGATGAATCTCACATGAGGCCGGAGAACCCCCGGAGCGCTTGCCGGGTCGCAATCGTTTCGTTACCGTCGATGCGACCGATGTCACAACAAGGTCACAGGACAGGCATGAAAGAGGGCGTCCGACCCGGTAGTCTCTGTACTCCCGACCGGGCTTCACCGGACAACCACATTCCGCCGCTGACGCGCACAGGAGGACGGCAGGCTTGTTGCAGCACAGCGCTCCGCAGGTAGAGAGCCGCGTCGCAGGCGACCCGTCGACCACACGGCACTACATCTCCTCGGGAATTCGGTAATGAGTGGCGATCCGTTTCAACCGGGACATCGCGCCCCGTCCGCCCTGCGTTACCGCCGCGACGGCGATGGTCTGAACAATCTCGGCGACGCGGCCTCGTTCAGCGGATACGCCGCGCCCGCGGGCCGCGCCGACAGCTGGTCGAACTCCGCCTCGGCGGCGACCTGGGACGTGCCCGTCGGCGACACGTGGAACGATCCCGCCGATGCATGGGCTCCCGAACCCGGCGGATGGCAGCAGACCACCGAATACCACTGGGATACCGAGTCTTCCGAGGATTCGCAGTGGGATCCCTGGGTTTCGGGCGAGCCGTCCGAGGCCGAGCACGCCGACTACGACCAGCCCGATGAGCCGTTCGGCCCCGCCTCGTTCGGCGCCCGTGGCACACGCGGCTCCGATCACCGGCGCGCTCGTGTTTCGGGCGCGCACCGGATGCCCGTTCCGCCCGCCGCTCTCAAGGGCCGCGCGGCCGTCGTGGCCGTCGCCGCGGGTGCGGTCGTGGCCGCGGGCCAGACCGGTGCGCAGCATGTCGGAAGTCAGCGCCCCGCCACCGCCGACGCACCCACGACCGGTGAGATACGTCAGGTCGCGGCCTCCACGCCCACCACTGGCGCCCCGAGTGCGAGCCAGTCGCCGCAGGTGCTCGATGCCGCACCGGTGACCGATATCAGCCAGTTCCAGGACGTGCTGCACCACGGTCAGCAATTTGCCGAGAGCCTGGCCGCCCAGGCCGCCGCCAAACTCCGGCCGGTCTTCGTGAAGTTCGCCAGCGGCACCTTCACCTCCGGCTACGGCACTCGTTGGGGCGTACTGCATCCCGGCGTCGACATCGCGGGCCCGATCGGCACCCCCATCTACGCAGTCATGGACGGCACCGTCATCGATGCCGGGCCGGCCTCCGGCTTCGGCATGTGGGTGCGACTGCGGCACGACGACGGCACCGTCACCGTCTACGGGCACGTCAACACCACCACGGTCTCGGTCGGCGAGCACGTCATGGCCGGCGATCAGATCGCCACCATCGGCAACCGCGGTTTCTCCACGGGCCCGCACTGCCACTTCGAGGTCTGGCTGCACGGCACCGACCGCATCGACCCCCTGCCCTGGCTGGCCAGCCGCGGCATTTCCCTGGGCCCCGAAGAGGACTGAACTGTATTTTCGGCCTCCGCTCCGCTCCGGCGGGTTTTTCGACGCCCGAATGGCTCGTCGTTGCACGGCCGAGACTCGGCCTTCGGCCATGCGCTTCGACCGCGCAACGACGAGCCGCGCCGAAAAACATTAGGTTGACGTTGCTGGCCTGACAGTTCCAGCGCACAGAGACGCTTCGCCGCTGGGCGCGTTCGAGGTGGTCCGGCAGCGACGCACATCACCATTAGGGCGAGTTCGAAACGCTCTTGGCGACAACCTTTTACAGCTTGACCAGGACTCCGCCGCTGTATTGCGGGATGAGGCGGATCTTGCCCGCGGTGCCGAAATCTATGGTGACGCTGGCGATGGGGCCGGTACCTTCGGCGGCTATGACCCGGCCCAGGCCGTATTTGTCGTGGTTGACCCGATCGCCAACGGCCAGAACGAGATTGGTGTTGCCGCGCTTTGTGCCGCCGGGGGCGGGGCGGCGGTCGCCGCCGCGGACGCCGGGGCGGTCGTTCCAGCCGTCGCCTCGGGTCCAGTCCCGTTCCAGACCGTCGCTCTCGCCGCGGCGGCGCATGCCGCGGGCGCCGGGCGAGGAGGCCGGTTCGAGGCGCTGCCAGTCCATCAGATGACCCGGAATCTCCTGCAGGAAGCGGGATTCCGGATTCGACACCGGCTGACCCCAGCCGGAGCGGACCACCGCGCGAGTCAGGTACAGGCGGCGGCGGGCGCGGGTGATGCCGACGTAGGCGAGGCGGCGTTCCTCGGCCAGCTCGGTCGGATCGCCCAGGGCGCGCATGTGCGGGAACTGGCCGTCCTCCCAGCCGGTGACGAAGACGACCGGGAACTCCAGCCCCTTGGCGGTGTGCAGGGTCATCAGGGTGACCACCCCGGTGCCCTCGTCCGGAATCTGATCGGAGTCGGCGACCAGTGACACCCGTTCGAGGAATGCGGCCAGCGAACCGGGATCGGGCTCACCCTCGGCGGCCTCGGGCAGCAGCCCCTCCGCGCGGGCGGCCTCGACGCTGTTGCGCGCCTCGGAGCTGAATTCGCGTGCGACGCTGACCAATTCGTTGAGGTTGTCCAGGCGGGCGCCGTCCTGCGGATCATCCGACGCCTCGAGTTCGGCGCGATATCCGGACCGGTCCAGCACCGCCTCGACCACCGTTCCCACATCCGGGAAATCCAGATCCTCCTGAACACCAGCGGCGCGGATCTCGTCGAGCAGATCCAGGAAACCGGTGATGGCGCGCTGGGCACGCGTATTGAGCAGGGCCACCTTGCCGTCGGCGGCATCGCGCAGCGCCTGGCCGAAACCGATGCCGCGCTGCTCGGAATGCACGGCCACACATGCCTCGGCGCGATCGCCGATGCCGCGGCGCGGAGTGTTCAGGATCCGGCGCAGGCTCACCGCATCCGCCGGATTCTCCAGAACGCGCAGGTAGGCGACGATATCGCGGACCTCCTTGCGCTCGTAGAAGCGGACGCCGCCGACCACCTTGTACGGCAACCCCATCCGGATGAAGATCTCTTCCAGCGCACGGGAATTGTTGTTGGTGCGGTAGAAGACCGCGACATCGCCGTAGTTGTAATCGCCCTGATCGACCATGCGATCGATCTCGCGCGCGACGAAGGACGCCTCGTCGTGCTCGTTGTCCGCGACGTAACCGACGATCAGATCGCCCTCGCCCGAATCGGTCCACAACTTCTTCTCGCGGCGGCCCTCGTTGCGCGCGATGACCGCGTTCGCCGCGGACAGGATGTGCTGGGTCGAGCGGTAGTTCTGTTCCAGCAGAATGGTTTCCGCGTCCGGGAAATCGCGCTCGAACTCCTCGATGTTGCGGATGGTCGCGCCGCGGAAGGCGTAGATCGACTGATCGGCATCGCCCACCACGCACAGCTCGCTCGGGGCCACCGCGTCCTCGCGCCGGGCCGGGTTGAACTCCGGATCCGCCGCCGCCGCACCGGCATCCGCGTCGTCCGCCTCGGTGGCCGGGCCCGCGGCGTGATGGCCGACCAGCTCGCGGACCAGGACGTACTGGGCGTGGTTGGTGTCCTGGTACTCGTCGACCAGCACGTGCCGGAACCTGCGGCGGTAGTACTCGGCGACCTGCGGATGACGTTGCAGCAGGGCGACCGTCTCACCGATCAGATCGTCGAAGTCCATCGCGTTGGCGCCGCGCAGCCGGCGCTGATATTCGGTGTACACCTGCGCGACGATGCGGGGCAGCTGACTTTCGTCGGATTCCGCGTCGATCGTGGCCTTTTCGGGATCGATGAGCTCGTTCTTGAGATTGGAGATGGCGGTGGCGAGCAGGCGCGGGGTGTACTTCTTCGCGTCCAGTTCCAGATCGCGGCCGATCATCGCGAGCAGCCGGCGCGAATCGTCGGCGTCGTAGATGGAGAAGTTGGTGTTCAGGCCGGGCAGCAGCGCGGCCTGGGTGCGCAGGATGCGCACGCAGCTGGAGTGGAACGTGGACACCCACATGCTCGCCGCACGCGGGCCGACCAGACCGGCCACCCGCTCGCGCATCTCGGCGGCGGCCTTGTTGGTGAACGTGATCGCCAGGATCTGCCCCGGGGTGACACCGCGGGCAGCCAGCAGATAGGCGATGCGGCGAGTCAGCACGGCGGTCTTGCCCGAACCGGCGCCCGCGACGATCAGCAGGGGCGTGCCGCTGTGCGTCACCGCCGCGCGCTGCTGCGGATTCAGGCCCTCGAGCAGGCGCTCGACCGCCCCCGCCGCCGGGTCGTGCGGTATTCCCGCCGCGTGCCCCGAACTCTCTGCCTGCCCCGTCCGCGCCTGCGGACGCCTCTTGTCAGCCACCGTGGTCTCCATCGCTCTCCCACGCTACCGGCGAGCACCGACAAGGTTGTAGTCCCTGTGCCCATCCGCGTGACATCGGCGTGACCGGCCGGATACTCCCCGGGCAGCGCTCATCCGGAAGCGTTTTGCCGATCACGGACACCGTGGCAGACTGGCCACATGTCCTGCGCTCGCTCAACCATTGCAACCCGGCAGACCGCCGTCCACCCTGGTCGCCGATTTCGCATTTGAGTGTTATGGGTGTCGAAGGGGGGAATATATGGTCCACCGGGCCTGATTCACGGTGAAGGAACCCATCGGTAACGGCCAGCGGTCGCCCGCCGATCGAAGTTCTGACACGAGGAGAAGAAGTATGAGCACCTCTACGACTACGACCGGGTCCGACGCCGCGCTGCCCAGCGGTGAGGCGGAGATCGATAAGCTCCGCAAGGAGATCGACCGCCTCGACGCGGAGATCCTGGCCGCGATCAAACGCCGCACCGAGATCTCGCGCATCATCGGCCGCACCCGGATGGCCAACGGCGGCACGCGACTGGTCCACTCCCGCGAGATGAAGGTTCTCGAGCGTTTCAGCGAGTTGGGCCAGGAGGGCCATACGCTCGCCATGCTGCTGCTGCGGCTGGGCCGCGGCCGTCTCGGCCACTGAGCCGGCGGTAGCCGAGATCGACTCGGCCACACAGCATTTTCGCACGGGACCGCCCCGGGCACGGGTCCCGGGGCGGTTTTCGCTGTCCGGCTACGGCAGCGCGATGTACTTGGTCGACAGATATTCCTCGATGCCCTCGGTGCCGCCCTCGCGGCCGAAGCCCGAGGCCTTCACCCCGCCGAAGGGTGCGGCCGGGTCGGAGATGACGCCCCGGTTGATGCCGACCATGCCGCTCTCCAGGCCTTCGGCGATGCGCAGCGCCCGGTCCAGATCCCGCGTGTAGACGTAAGCGACCAGGCCGAATTCGGTGTCGTTGGCCGCGGCCAGGCCCTGCTCCTCGGTATCGAAGCCGACGATGGGCGCGACCGGCCCGAACACCTCCTCGCTCAGGATGCGGGCATCGGTCGGCACGTCGGTCAACACCGTGGCCGGGTAGAAGTAGCCGGGACCGCCGGGCGCCTTGCCGCCGGTGCGCACCTGCGCGCCCTTGGCCACCGCGTCGTCGACCAGTTCGCTGACCGTATCGAGCTGGTCGGCGTTGATCAGCGGGCCCAGGGTGCTGTCCGGATCCGCACCCGGTCCGAGTTTCGTCTCCTGCACGGCCGCGACGAACTTGCGGGTGAACTCCTCGAGCACCGAGTTGTGCACATGGAAGCGGTTGGCCGCGGTGCACGCCTCACCGCCGTTGCGCAGTTTGGCCAGCATCGCGCCCTCGACCGCCGCGTCGACGTCGGCGTCGTCGAACACCACGAACGGGGCGTTGCCGCCGAGTTCCATCGAGGTGCGCAGCAAGCCGTGCGCCGAGGACTCCACCAGCTTCTTGCCGACCTCGGTCGAACCGGTGAAGGTGAGCTTGCGCAGGCGCGGATCGTTGATCAGCGGTGCGGTCACCGCGCCGGAACGGCGGCTGGTGATCACCGAGAGCACACCGTCGGGCAGACCCGCCTCGCGGCACAGCTGGGCAAGCAGCAGCATCGTCAGCGGGGTGGCCGAGGCCGGTTTGACGATGATCGTGCAGCCCGCCGCGAGCGCGGGGCCGATCTTGCGGGTTCCCATGGCCAGCGGGAAGTTCCACGGCGTGATCGCCAGACACGGCCCGACCGGCTGGTTGTGCACCATGATGCGGCCGGTGCCGGTCGGCGCGGTCTGATAGCGGCCGTGGATGCGCACGGCCTCCTCGCTGAACCAGCGGAAGAATTCGGCGCCGTAGCGCACCTCGTTGCGGCTCTCGGGCAGGGCCTTACCCATTTCCAGGGTCATCAGCAGCGCGAAATCCTCGGTGCGCTCGATGATCCGCTCGTAGACCGCGCGCAGGATCTCACCGCGCTGTCGGGCCGGGGTGGCGGCCCAGTCCTCCTGCACCGCGACCGCGGTATCGAGGGCGCGGACCGCGTCTTCGGGGGACGCGTCGGCCACTTCGATCAGGGTTTCACCGGTCGCCGGATTCTCGACCGGGAAGGTGGCACCGCCGGTGGCGTCCACCGGGCCACCGATCCAGAGTTGTGTGGGGACGGATGCGAGAAGTTCACGTTCGGACACCATGTGACCAGCCTATGCCCGGTTGTCCAGCCCTCCGGGAGGTTCGGATTCGCATCGCCCGGCAGGTCCGCCCCGACGATGACGATGCCGTGGGCCGGCCGCCGGACAGCAGTACTCCGCCCGCGCCGCCCGGCGGCGCCCACGTCGGGGACCCGTGCACCGCAGGTGGTAACAAGCCCGGCCACAAGACATGGGCGCATCTGAACGACGATGCCGCCGCGCACTACGGCACCCACTGGATGTGGGTCTGCCGACAGAACTGAGCGATCGCCTCGGCCGCGGCGGCACGTCGCCACGCGACCGAGGCGGCATCGGTTGATGTCGACGCCGGTGAAGTACGGGCGGTAATGTCGGACCGGTGAGCAGCGACATCACCGCGACGGCGGCCTGGCGGAAACTGCAGGATCACCATTCGGCGATCGCCGACCGGACTCTGCGAGAACTCTTCGCCGAGGACCCCGAGCGAGGCCGCGAGCTGACCGTTCGGATCGCGGATCTGCACATCGACTACAGCAAGCACCGCGTGACCCGCGAAACCCTGGATCTCCTGGTCGAATTGGCCGAGGTCGCCGGTGTGGCCGAGCGCCGCGACGCGATGTACCGCGGCGAGCACATCAACACCTCCGAGGACCGCGCGGTGGAGCACATCGCGCTGCGACTGCCGCCGGGGACGTCGCTGATCGTCGATGGCGAGGACGCGGGCGCACAGGTGCACGAAGTCCTCGACGCCATGGGCGATTTCACCGATGCGCTGCGATCCGGGCAGTGGCGCGGCGCGACCGGGCAGCGGATCGAGACGGTGGTGAACATCGGCATCGGCGGTTCGGATCTGGGACCGGCGATGGTGTACCAGGCGCTGCGGCACTACGTCGACGCCGGAATCTCCGCGCGCTTCGTCTCCAACGTCGACCCCGCCGATCTGACCGCGAAACTCGACGGCCTGGATCCGGCCTCGACGCTGTTCGTCATTGCCTCCAAGACCTTTTCGACGCTCGAGACGCTCACCAACGCGACCGCCGCGCGCCGCTGGCTGGTGGACTCTCTGGGCGAGGACGCGGTCGCCAAACATTTCGTGGCCGTGTCCACCAACGCCGAGCGGGTGGCGGCGTTCGGCATCGATACCGCCAACATGTTCGGTTTCTGGGACTGGGTCGGCGGCCGCTACTCGGTGGATTCGGCGATCGGGCTCGCGGTGATGGCGACCATCGGGCGCGAGCGGTTCGCGGAGTTCCTGGCCGGAATGCACAGTGTGGACCAGCATTTCGCGCAGGCGCCGCTGGCCGAGAACGCGCCGGTGCTGCTCGGTCTGCTCGGCGTGTGGTACTCGAATTTCTTCGGCGCGCAGTCGCGGGCGGTGCTGCCGTACTCGAACGATCTGGCCCGTTTCCCGGCCTATCTGCAGCAGTTGACCATGGAGTCCAACGGCAAGTCCGTGCGCGCCGACGGCTCCCCCGTCAGCACCTCCACCGGCGAGATCTTCTGGGGCGAGCCCGGTACGAACGGCCAGCACGCCTTCTACCAGCTGCTGCATCAGGGCACCCGGCTGATTCCGGCCGATTTCATCGGATTCGCCCGTCCCACCGACGATCTGCCGACCCGCGACGGCACCGGCAGCATGCACGACATCCTGATGAGCAACCTGTTCGCGCAGACCAAGGTGCTCGCGTTCGGCAAGACCGCCGAGGAGATCGCCGCCGAGGGCACCGACCCGAAGGTGGTGCCGCACAAGGTGATGCCCGGCAACCGCCCCACCACCGCCATCCTCGCCCCCGAGCTGACGCCCTCGGTCCTGGGCCAGCTCATCGCCCTCTACGAACACCAGGTCTTCGTGGAAGGCACCATCTGGGGCATCGACAGCTTCGACCAGTGGGGCGTCGAACTCGGCAAACAGCAGGCCCTGGAGCTGGCCCCGCTGCTCACCTCTGCCGAAGATCCCGCGCCCCAATCGGATTCGTCCACCGATGCCCTGATCCGCTGGTACCGCGACCACCGCTGAGCCGCAGACCGACGTTCTACACCGACGCAACGAGCGACGACCTGGACGGATCCGCGCTGTCACCGACCTCCTTGCACTCGAACATCCGGTTACGTTGTCGTCGTGATGTTTTCGCGGCACCAGACGATGTAAGCAGCGATTCCCGAGCGTGCCCGGAGCCTCAATGCGAGAGCAGGTTGCCCAGGGCTTCGTCGAGGGTCGGGAGCGGGTGCAAGTGGAGTGTCCAGTGCATTTCACCGGCGTCGGACCAGATCGCCGTGGTGCGCGTTCTCAGCTGCGGCCGCTCATCGCACACTCCGCGCGCTCCCGGTCGCACCCCTCACCACGCATCCGGCGGTCCCCGCTGCGGCCCCCACCACGATCGGTCAGTGCACGTAAGCGCGTTCCAGGATGGCGGTGGTGTCCACGCCGGTGGGCAGAGTGCCAAGCGCGATACCCCAGTCGCCGCCGAGCCTGCTGGCGCAGAAGGCATCCGCGATGGCGGCATGGCCGTGGCGGACCAGCTGCGCGCCCTGCAGGACCAGGGCCATCAGTTCGACCACGCGGCGGGCGCGGTATTCGATATCGCCGAAGTCGGTGAGCTCCTTACCGATTCGGTCGATCGCGTCGTCGAGGTGGTGATTCGCGCCGCGCGCGAGCGAGACCTCGTTGAAGTACGCCTCCACGCTCTCGGGCTGACGGCCCATGGCGCGCAACGCATCCAGCGCCGCGACATTGCCCGAACCCTCCCAGATGGACATCAGCGGAGACTCGCGGAACAGCCGCGGCATGCCCGATTCCTCGACATATCCGTTGCCGCCCAGGCATTCCAGCGCCTCCGCGGCGTGCACGGGGGCACGCTTGCAGACCCAGTACTTGGTGACCGCCAGCGCGATCCGGCGCAGCGCGGCCTCGGCCGGATCGCTCGCGGCGCGGTCGGTGGCCCCGGCCAGGCGCATCATCACGGTGGTCGCCGCATCGGATTCGATCACCAGATCGGCCAGGACATTGCGCATGGCGGGTTGATCGATCAGCTTGGCGCCGAACACTTCCCGATGCCGGGCATGATGCACGGCCTGCACGAGCCCGGCGCGCATGCCGGTGGCCGAGCCGATCACACAGTCCAGGCGGGTCATGTTGACCATCTCGATGATGGTCTTGACGCCCCCGCCCTCGGGACCGACCAGCCAGCCGACGGCGTTCTCGTATTCGATCTCCGAGGAGGCGTTGGACTTGTTGCCCAGTTTGTCCTTGAGACGTTGCAGGCGAAGGGCATTGCGGCTGCCGTCGGGCAGGACGCGCGGCAGCAGGAAGCAGGACAGCCCGCCCGGCGCCTGGGCCAGGGTCAGGAACATGTCCGACATCGGCGCTGAAGTGAACCACTTGTGCCCGACGACGAGGTAACTGCCGTCGGATTGCGGCGTGGCGGTGGTGGTGTTCGCGCGGACGTCCGAGCCGCCCTGCTTCTCCGTCATCGACATCCCGGCGATCAGACCGGCCTTGGACGACGGCTCGCGCAGGCCGAAATCGTAAGTGCGCGAACCCAGCAGCGGCTCGTAGCGGGCGGACAACTCCGGATTGTGCCGCAGGGCGGGCACGATCGCGTAGGTCATCGAGATCGGGCACATGTGCCCGGCGTCGGCCATGCCCCAGGTGTAGAACTTGGCCGCGCGGGCGGCGTGCGCGCCCGGACGTTCGTCCAGCCAGGGTGAGCCGTGCAGGCCGTGCGTCACCGCGACGTCCATCAGCCGGTGCCAGTACGGGTGGAACTCCACCTCGTCGATCCGATTGCCATAGCGGTCGTGCGTGTGCAGCACCGGCGGGTACTCGTTGGCCACCCGGCCCCACTCCTGGGCCTCGAATCCGCCTGCGAGCGCGCCCAATTCACGCACTTCGGGCTCCGCCCAGCCCGCGCCCTCCCGGTGCAGGCCCTCGATCAGCGCCGGATTGCGCGAGTTGTCGAACGGGACGATATTCGGAACCTGGTTGAACACCTCGTGGGTGGGCATGCGGAACTCCTATTCGGGCGACGCCGGAACTCGGTCGTCGCGGGTCTGCGGGATGCGAGCATCCGGATTGCCGCTCTCATCGGTGGCGCGAAATCCCAACGCGCGCAACGCGAAATCCACGAGCTCGGGAATCACCGACTCGCTCTGCCGCGCCTCGGCGAGCGGGCCGACCAGCACCTCGCCGATGGCCCCGACCAGGGCGGCGGCGCTGATCCGGGGATTCTGCGGCGGCAGCTGCCCACCGGCCACCCCCTCGGCGACGGCGGTTTCGTAGATCTCGGCGAAGGCGCGGCGGAAGCGCAGCCGCTCGGCGTCCACGGCCGCATCCACCGGTTCGGCGAGCAGGACGTAGGCCAGTTTCGGATTCTTCAACGCGCGTCCGGCGAAGGTCTCCACGGCCGCGCCGACCCGCTCGATCACACCGCCCGCCCCGGCCGCGCCCGCCTGCGCGACGGCGGCCACCTCACGGCCCACGACCTCGCGGAAGACCGCGGTGACCAGTTCGGCCTTGCCGCTGTAGTGCTTGTACACGGTGCCCGTGGCCACCCCGGCCTCGGCCGCGACCGCCGCCATCGACAACCCGGCGAAGCCCTCCCGGGAGAGCACCCGCGTGGCGGCGTGCACGATCACGCCCGCCTGTCTGTCGAGACGGGCCTGCACAGCGGGGGTTCTGCGGTAGGCCACACAAGAAGTGAATCATATATTCATTTCTTGACGCAAGGCCGGCTCGGGGACGTATCGTCGGGTATCGGCGCGCACGGGAGCCACCGCGCGGCCGAGCGGAATACCCAGCGAGCCCGAGCGTCATGGAGTGCGGTCGGGAGACCTGATCAACCCGCCCGCCACGGGGTACGCATTCCGAGACGACCGATGGCGGAAACGAGCGCGGCCAAGGGCTCGACAGTGGACCGATGGCATCCGCAGGGGTGCGGCGACAGGCGAGGAGCAGATGTGAGCGTCCGAATCGAGCGCAGCGGACCGGTGTTCACCGTCGTCCTGGACCGGCCGGAGGCGCGTAACGCGGTCGACGGTCCGACGGCGAACGCGCTGGCGGACGCGTTCCGGGAGTTCGACGCCGATCCGGCGGCCGCGGTGGCGGTGCTGTGGGGCGCGGGCGGAACCTTCTGCGCCGGAGCCGATCTCAAGGGCCTGGGCACCGAGCGATCCAATCGCGTCGCGGAGGACGGCGACGGCCCGATGGGCCCGACCCGGATGCGCCTGTCCAAACCCGTGATCGCCGCGATCGCGGGTTACGCGGTGGCCGGCGGTCTGGAGCTGGCGCTGTGGTGCGATCTGCGAGTTGCCGAGCAGGACAGCACGTTCGGCGTGTTCTGCCGCCGCTGGGGCGTTCCGCTCATCGACGGCGGCACGGTCCGGCTGCCGCGCATCGTCGGCGAGGGGCGGGCGATGGACATGATTCTGACCGGCCGCGCGGTCGGCGCCACCGAGGCCTTGCAGATGGGCCTGGCGAACCGCGTCGTCCCCAACGGCGAATCACGCACCGCCGCGGAGGATCTCGCCCGCGAGCTGGCCGCACTCCCGCAGACCTGCCTGCGTTCGGACCGGATGTCCGCACTCGAACAGCAGGGCCTGGACGAGGCCGCGGCCATCGCCAACGAACTGCGGCACGGCATGAACGCCCTGTCCGACGGCGCACTCGCGGGCGCGCAACGTTTCGCCTCGGGCGCGGGCCGCCACGGCAGCCCTGCCTGAACCCTGGCACCACGCGGCGCGCCCACCCGCGCGCCGAAGCGGCGGCACACCGGCCTCGCGGTGAGAGCTGTCCGCGGGCGTGCGGCGCAAGACACGACTCCGTCGCCACCGGCGCGGGCCGCCACGGCTGTCCTGCCTCACCTCTGGCACCACGTCGGCGCGTCAACCCGAATGCCCGAGCTGCGGCAGACCGGCCTCGCGGTGAGAGCTGTCCGCGGGCGTCCGACGCGCGACACGACCGCGCCGATCCGGCGCGACAGCCCGCCGAACGCAGGGGGTGCGCCGATGGCACAATGGCGGCATGTCCGCTGACCAGCGTCCGATGAGCCGACTCGGCGTCGTCGACGAGATCTTCCTGCGCACGCATCGGGGTATGGGTACGCCGATCGCGCTGCAGGGGTTGTGGCGGACCACTGATCGGGTTGCGCCGGAAGTGCTGGAACAGGTGCATGCCGCGCTGCGGAGCGGGCCGCTGGGGCGTCGGGTGGTGCGGGCTCGGGTGCCGGGCGCGCGGCCGCGGTGGCGGGCGAACATCAGCGCGCATCCGATCCGGATCAGCGAGCGTGCGCTGCGGGCGGGTGAGATGCTCGCCTGGGCCGACGCGCAGGGCTTCGATCTGGACCCGGAATACGGTCCGGGCTGGCGACTGTCCACGGCGACGCTCGCGGACGGGGGTTCGATCGTCGCGCTGACCTGCTCACACGTCCTGGCCGACGGGCGCGGCCTGGCGATCGCGGTCGATCAGGCGCTCTCCGCTGCTGTGACAGCGGAAATCACCGCGCCGCAGTCGGATTGGTCTGATGCGCGACGACAATGGGGCATCGTCCTGGGGGGAACGGTTCGAGCACTGCGGCGCGGCGTCCCGGAACGTCCGAGTGCCGCACCGCGACGCTCGGGACCGGCCAGCATATGCGGTGTCGTACTGGAGATTCCGGCGGCGGACTGGGAACTGGCGGCGGCCGCCCACGCCGCGACCGGGAACAGTTTCTTCGTTCATCTGATCGCACAAATGTTGTGGGACAGCGGGTTACACGAGCCGGAGATCTCGGCCAGCATTCCGGTCGACACCCGCGACGAACCGCGCGTCGACAACGACATGGCGATGACCGAGGTCGCCGTCACCCGCTCGGACACTCCGGCCACGCTGCGCGAAAAATGCCGTGCCGCATACGAATACCGCATTTCCAGCCCCGGCGGCATGCCCGAGGAGATCCTGCAGGTACTCCCCGCCCGCGCCGCCCACGCCCTGACGCGCGGAGCCGGAGAACGGGACATCCTGTGCTCCAACATCGGCCCGCTACCGAATACCCTGTCCCACCTCGGCCCGCACCCCTGCCGCGGCGTGGCCGCCCGAGCCATCCACCCCGGCCTCACACCCCCGCTCCCCCGCACCCGCCTGTCCGGCTACCTCTCCCGCCTCGGGCACACTTACACCCTCGCCCTCACCTCCCTCGACCCCGCCATCCGATCCCCCACGGCCCTGAACGATCTCGCCCACACCACCCTCACCGCCCACGGCCTCACACCGACCTTTTGGTAGCCCCACCCGAGCCCCGCCGATCCGACACCAGCAGCACCCGAACACTTTCCGCCCCCGCCATTGCGAGCACCGACGAGGCCCACTCCGAAACGTCGGGTTCGATTCGATCATCGACGTTCCCGCGCAACGTATTTCAACCACCTTGCCGACGCCGGTGCGCTGCTCGGCGACGCACATGCGGTGCCCCACCCCAGCCAGCCCGGCGCGACCGGGAACCACCACGCCCACACACCTCCTGCGGACACATCGCCGTTATCGCGGACGTAACCGGTGCCACTCCGGAACATCAGAACTCCGCTGGCACCACCCACATCGGCGTCGGCTCGTCATCGCGGCACAAAAGATTCACTACGGCAAGGGAATTCGCTGTTCATGCCCTAACAGCCGACTCGGTGGCCCTGTCGTGACCACGGAATATCACCGGGTCCAAGATCGAACGACCCCGGCACTCCGACCGTGATCGCACCCGGCGCCGCTCGATAGCGGGCGATCGGCAACCGCGGGCGGCTACCCGTGGCGAGCCAGAACGTGCGGCGGAATCTCGATGCCGGGAGCGAGATCGGCGGACGGGATGGGCGAGTCGAAGATCTGCCGGACGGGCAACACGCCCGCCCAGGCATCGCTGGCGAGGTCGGCTTCGTCGTCGCCCGGATCGCCGGTGCGGGTTTTGACCGAGGCCTCGGTGAGGTCGAGGGACAGGACGGTGGTGGCGGCCAGTTCCTTCTTGGTCGGCGGGCGGACGTTGTCCCACGCGCCGGGTGCGGCGTGTTCGACGATGACGCGCAGGGCGTGCAGGCGTTGGTCGTGGTCGGTCAGTTCGACCGGACGACCGTGCACGACCGCCGAGCGGTAGTTCATCGAGAAGTGCATGGCCGAGCGCGCGTAGACGATGCCGTCGACCAGGGTGACCGCCACCGACACATCGCCCGTCATGGCCGCGCGCAGGTTACCCGCTCCGGTGGATCCGTGCAGGTAGAGAGTGTCTCCGTCGCGTCCGTAGATGGTGGGCAGCACGACCGGAGCGCCGCGCATCAGCACGCCGAGATGACAGATCGTCGCGGCGTCGAGAATGGCGTCCAGCGCGGCGCGGTCGGTGGCGTCGCGCTGGCCCCGGAACCGGGTGACGGTGCTGCGGGGCGTCGGCGAGAGCGGGGTGCGGGTGGCGACTGACTCGGTCATACATCCAGATTCCCCGAACCAGTGGCATTATCTAATGGCCAATTCCGTACTGTTTCGAAAGACCACTTCCATGGGCCAGCCCGATCTGCCACTCCTGATCGACCGCACGTCGGCGACGCCGCTGGCCGTGCAGATCGCCGACGGCCTGCGCACCGCCGCCACCGCGGGCCGGCTGCGCGGCGGCGACCGGCTGCCCTCCTCCCGGGCGCTGGCCACACAGCTCGGTGTCAGCCGCACGGTGATCAGCGCGGCCTACGACCAGTTGCATGCCGAGGGCTGGCTCAGCGGCCGGCACGGTTCAGGCACCTACCTCACCGCCTCGCCCGCCGCCGCACCGCACAGCCCCGCGTCCGCCAGCGCCGAACGTCCGGCCGCGGATCTGCTCGACCTGGTCCCGGGAACGCCGTGCGTCGCGGCGATCGACCGGGCGGCCTGGCGGCGAGCGTGGCGCGCGGCCGGGGATCGAATTCCCGAGGCGCACAAGAACAGAGCGGGCGAACCCGACTACCGCACGACCGTCGCGGAACATCTGCTGCGGCACCGCGGCCTGGGCGCGGGCAGTGCGACCGTGGTCCTGGCCACCAACGGAACCGGTTCGGCGGTAAGCGAACTCGCTGCCGCGCTGTTGCGCCCCGGCGACGCGGTGGCCGTGGAGGAGCCCGGATATCTGCGCGCGGTCGGCGCGCTGCGGGCCGCGGGCATCCGGGTCGTGCCCGTCCCGCTCGACTCCGGCGGACTGCGCGTCGATCTGATCCCGCCGAACGTCCGAGCCGTGTATTGCACACCAGCACACCAGTTTCCGCTCGGCGCGCGAATGCCCGCCACCCGCCGGGTCGCCCTGGTCGACTTCGCCCGCCGCACCGGAGCCCTGGTGATCGAGGACGATTACGACGGCGAATTGCGCTACGACACCGCCCCGCTCCCCCTGCTCGCCACCCTGGCCCCCGACGTGGTGATCCACCTGGGCACCACCTCGAAGATCCTGTCGGCCACACTGGGCGTCGGCTGGCTGGTCGCCAGCCCGGACATCGCGAATGCCGTAGTGGCACACCGTGAATGGACCGGCACCCATCCCGCGCCCGCCGGTCAGCAGGTCCTCGTGGAATTGGCCCGCCACGGCGACCTCGCCCGCCACCTGCGCCGCCTCCGCCGCGAAATGCCGCCCCGGCGAGCACTTCTGGTGGACGAACTACGCGGCCACGGCCTGGACGTCCGCGGCGACGACGCGGGCTCCCACGTCACCGTGCCACTCCCCACCGCCGCGCACGAGCAACGCGCCGTCGCCACCGCCCGAACCCACGGCGTCCTGCTCGACGGCCTGGCCCGCCACCACAGCGGCCCACCCCGGGAATTCGGCATCCCCCTCGGCTACGCCGCCCTCCCACCCACCGACCTGGCCACCGCCGCCCGAATCGCCGCCCGCTGCATAGCCGCCACCTGAACACCACCCTGCGGATACACACCCCTCCACCCCTCGGCCCATGCCCCGGATGGTGCCGACTCCTGGTTCGCGACCCGCCTCGGCACCTGAGCGCCAGTGGATGCCGCGGAACAATTCCCACAGCAAACTCCCTACGAAACCCGCACCGAGACAACCGCTACCGTTCTACGAAGTGCATCCGAATACCCCGTTCCACCAACTCCGTTGAACGCCGACAACCTGTTCGCGGCGCGTCTCGCCGAGACGCGTGGCGGGTGCGAGGAACGAGTGCCCGGCACGGGGCTCATCGGTGAGACTCAGAGGGCCGCGAACCGCCGGAGCGATGCGGAGGCCGAAAACACAGGGCGCCTACACGGGCAGTTTCACGACTACCCGCGCACCGCCGTACGGCGAATCCTCGATGGTGACGGTACCACGGTGGGCGGCAACGATTTCCGCGACGATCGCCAGCCCGAGTCCGGTTCCTCCGCTGTCGCGGCCGCGGTCGTCCTGGAGGCGGACGAAACGCTGGAAGACCCGTTCGCGTTCGGACACAGGGATTCCCGGGCCGTCATCGTCGACGATCAGCTGCGCGCCGGACAGTGTTCGCACGGTGCGGATCGTGACGATCGAGCTCGTGTGGGTGATGGCGTTGCCGAGCAGATTGCGGGCGACCCGGGTCAGCGACCGCGCGTCGCCCCGCACTCGGACCGGGTTGAACTGTCTGGCCAGCGTCACATCGGCGGGATGCCGCGTGGCCTCGAGCGCGATGGCGGCGACATCGTCGAGGTCGACGTCGGTGAGCGGCACGGTGAGCCCGTTCTCGTCGGCGGCGGCGAGCATGAGCAGGTCGTCGATGAGGTAGCGCATGCGTTCCGCCTCGGGAAGCAGCGTCCCGGCGGCGAGGTCCGTATCGAACGCCCGGGGATGATCGCGGGCGAGTTCCAAACCGCTCAGGACGGTGGCCAGCGGGCTGCGCAGCTCGTGCGAGGCGTCGGACAGAAAGCGCTGCTGGGCGAGGTGCCCGGCCTCGATCCGGCCGAGCATCTCGTTCATGGTGACGGCCAGCCGGGCGACCTCATCGCGCGCCGAGGGCACCGGAATCCGTTCGGACAGACCGGTGCTGCCGATCCCCGCGACGCGCGATCGAATCGCCTCGACCGACAGTAGTGACTGCCCCACCAGCGCGTATGTCGCTCCGGCGGCGACCGCGATGACGACCGGAGTGCCGATCGCCAATGCGAGCGCGACCTCTCCCATGGTGTCCTCCACGGGTTGGGTATCCGCCGCGACCATCACCGTGACGCGCCCGCACGGTGACTCGACCTCGCGCGCGGACAGCCGCAGATCCGAATCCCGGCCCAGCGACTGCCCGACGACGTCGTCCGCGGCCGGAACCAGCCGCCGCTGCGAGCCTGGCCGGGCGGAGGATCGCAGCAATCGCCCCGAGCTGTCGGAGATTTCGACGATGTTGACGTATCCGTTGGGGACCAGCAGAGCCGCGCTCGCCTTCATCGGAGGCGTTGTGCGCAATTGCGCGACGATGTCGTCGAGCCGAGCGGCGGCGGCACTGTCGACGGTGCCGATCAGCGACCGGTACAGCAGCCCCAGCATGAGTGCCGCGCCGACCCCGAGCACAATCGCGATGACGGCCGTGGCGACCAGCGCCGACCGCAGCCGCAATCCCCAGCGGGACGGCGGCCACAGCCCCGCGAGGCGTTCGCGGATCCGCTTCTGCCATCGCATACCGACTCCCTCACCAACGCGTGCATAGTTTGCTTAGCCTAAGTTAAGGTAAATATCGGGTCGAGTCATCATCAGGGGGTTTGCCGGGCCGGAAAGGGGTTCACGGGTCATGCGTGTGCTGGTAGTCGAGGACGAGGCGGGGCTCGCGGAGACCATTCGCCGCGGCCTCGAACACGAGGGATTTCACGTCGAGATCGCGGGCAACGGCGTCGACGGACTGTGGATGGCGACGGAGGACGACTTCGATGTGATCGTGCTCGACATCATGATGCCGGGATTGAGCGGATACGAAGTCCTCCGCCAGATCCGAGCCGGAGACGTCACGACGCCGGTGCTCATGCTGACCGCCAAGAACGGCGCTCTCGACGAAGCCGACGCCCTCGATATGGGCGCGGACAACTACCTCACCAAACCGTTCTCGTTCCTGGTGCTCATCGCCCGCCTGCGCGCCCTGATGCGGCGGCAGTCCCCGCAGCAGCACGAGATCCTCACCGTCGGCGATCTCGCCCTCGATCCGAGCCAGCGGTCGGTGCGCCGCGGCGAGGTCGAGTTATCCCTGACACCAAGGGAATTCGGCTTGCTGGAATTTCTGATGCGCCATCCCGGGATGGTGGTCAGCAAGTCGGAGATCCTGCGCAACGTCTGGGACAGCCACTACGACGGCCCGGACAACGTGGTGGCCGTCTACATCCGATACCTGCGCAGCAAGATCGACATCCCGTTCGACAGAACGACATTGAGAACCCACCGCGGGGTCGGATACCAGCTGGCCGACTAGCGCCGATTCGGCTGCCCGGACTCCTACGGGCTGGCCTGTCGGGTATGCAGATCGGCGCGGAACCGCCTGAGCAACAACACCGCGGTCGCCCCGAACCCCGCGCACAACCCGAGCCAGATCCCGTATCCGCGCCAGTGCAGCAGATAGGCGGCGATCAGCATGACCGGAATTCCCACGCCCCAGTAGCCGATCAGCGTGATGCGCAGACTCGAGGTGGTATTGCCCAGACCGCGCAGCAATCCGACGCAGATGTTCTGCGCGCCCTTGAGATATTGATGCGCGATGGCGAACCACAGCAGCCCGGTCGCGGTCGCCACCACGCCGGCACCGGCGCCGTGCAGGAACGGAGCCACCACCACCCGCGGTGCGAGACAGTACAGGAGTCCGAACGCCGTCATGGTCACGACGCTCACGGTGAGCACCCTGCGCGCGATATCCCCGGCCTCGTGCCGGTCACCGCGCCCGACGCTGCGGCTGACCAGAATCGAAGACCCTTGGGACAGACCGATGTTCAGCTGATAGACGATATAGGCGAGCTGGTTGACGATATTGCTCGCGGCCAGCAGCTCCGGACCGAAGATGCCCATCAGTACGGTCGCAATGGAGGTGATGGCGGCCTCGTTGCCGTAGGTGAAGGCGATCGGCGTGCCCATTCCGACGACGCGGCGAACGGTCGGCCGGTCGAATTTCCACAGGTCCAGCGCGAGCAGTCCGGTGAGTTGCGCTTCCCGCCGGATCTGCAGGTGCAGCGCGACCAGGGTGAACACCTGCACGAGCGTGGTGGCCAGGCCGATACCGGTCGCCCCGAGCTTCGGCAGACCGAGCCAGCCGTAGATGAACGCGGCGTCCAGCAGCGCGTTGACCGCGATCGAGATCAGCGTGACGCGCAGCAGCGAACCGGGCCTGCGCATGCCGACCGTGAACTGCCGCAACACATTCAGCCACAGCATCGGTATCAGCCCGGGTGCGAGCGCGATCATCATCGGGCGCGCGATGTCGACCACTTCGCGACGTTGCCCGAACAGCGGCAGCGCGCAGCCGAGCCCGATCAGGATGACCGCGGCCAGGACCGAAACAAGGGTCGCGACGAGCAGTCCGGCGCGGACCAGATCCCGGATCTCCGTTCGCGCCTCGTCGTCGAGTTCCTCACTGCCGGTGCGCTTTTCACCGCGGCCGACCGCACCGGCGATCTGATTGCCGATTCCGGTGACCATGCCGACGCTCATGGTGCGCAGCTGGTTGTAGAGCAGGATGGCCAGACCGCCCGCGGCGATCGCGGTGACGCCGAGCAGGCCCATCATCGCCAGATCGACCGTGGTCAGGGCGACCTGGGCCAGCTGGATCCCCGCGATCGGGGAGGCCAGCGCGATGACGGGCCGGTAGTCGCGCAATCGGCCGGTGGGATCGCCGAGCAGTGCGGACATCACGCGCCCGCCTTCCGGCACAGATCCGCGGCCGCGATGTCCACCGAATCGGCGTAGGCGTCGAGCAGGCGGTGCAGCCGCCGGTGGGCGGCCTCGTCGAGGAGGCCGCGCGCGCGGAGCCAATCGTCGTCGTACATGGTGTCCAGATATTTCTCCCCGGCATCGCAGACGAGCACCACGATCGTGCTGCCCGCCGGAACCAGGGCCAGGCGGCGCAGCGCGAGACTGATTGCGGCGCCGGCGGTTCCGCCGATGAGCAGTCCGGTGCGGCGGGCGACGACGCGCGCGGTGGTGAAGGCCGCGACATCGCCGATCGGGACGCCCTCATCGATGCAGCTGTAGTCGACATTGCTGCCCACGGTGAATCCGGGCGGGCTGCCCGCGCCGGTCTGCCAATAACTGCCGCCGGGACCGCCGAAGATGATCGAGCCGACCGGCTCGACCCCGATCGTGGTGACCGGCACGCCCAGGCGGCGCAGCTCGCGGGTCGTGCCGCACAGCGATCCGCCGGTGCCGACCGCGCCGACCAGATAGTCGATCCGATCGAGCGCGTCGACCAATTCCCCGGCGAGTTCGGTGTATCCGTCGTTGTTGGCGGGATTGTTGTGCTGGTCGGGGCGGAAAGCTCCGGTGCGGGCGGCGATCTCGTCCGCGACGCGGCGTCGCTCCACGGTGCTGGGCCCGCCGGTGGAATCGCCGTCGACCAGGACCAGTTCGGCCCCCATCGCGGCCATCACACGCAGTTTGTCCCGTGCGGCATGCGAATCCACCACCGCGGTGAAGCGGTATCCCCGCTCCAGCGCGATCATGGCCAGGCCGAGACCGGTATTGCCGGAGGTCGGTTCGACGATATGACCGCCCGGCCGCAGCCGGCCGGTGCGTTCCGCCGCGAGGATCATCTGGCGGGCCATCCGGATCTTGCCGGAGCCGGTCGGGTTGAACTGTTCGAGTTTGAGCAGCAACCGAGTGCCCGAACCGGTTCGGGTGAGTTCCAGCAGGGGCGTATCACCGACGAGAGCGGACGCGTGATCCGCGATCGCTGTGGTCGATCGGCTGATCGTGGTCAGCATGGTGGCGTTCCTCCGAGTCGCGGCGGCATCAGTGGGACTCGATCGACCAGGTGTATCGGCCGTCTCGAGGGTGGACACGGACCTTGGGCGGCAGCGGCAGCTGATGGAAGCCGCTCTCGTTCTTGTCCATCTGATATCCGGCGGTATTGGGGTAGACGATCAGATCGCCGTAGCGCGGCGACCGCTCGAAAGCTATTTTGCGCCAAGTCAATACGTCGTACTCCAGGCAGCTTGAACCGGCGATGAAGGCGGCGATCGGCCCCCCGCCCCCGGCTGGGTCCGCGGCCGGGCCGGCGGGCCACAGCAGCGGATCGGGCAGGAATTCACTGCCCTTCCACTGTTCGGAGATGCTCATGCTGAGCCCGCCGACGGTGACGGCGAAGTGGTCGCCGCGGGCCTTGCACCCCTGCACCGGGAACACCGAGAAACCGGCCTGATCGAGCAGCGCTCGGCCGGGTTCGCACAGCAGCCGGGTGTCGGTTTCGGCGAAGCGCGGACCGACCTGTTCCAGGACCGCGGCGAGCATGTCCGCGCCGACCGGCGCCTGATGGTAGGGGTAGAAGCGGGTGAATTGCTTCGCGGCATGGAACCATTCGTCGGAGTAGTCGTCCTGGAAACGCCGCCAGTCGTCGGAATCGACGTAGTCGCAGGCGAATCCGCCGCCGATGTCGATCGACGTGGCGGCCAGGCCCCTCGCCCGCGCGTCCAGGCAGCGGTCGATCAACTCGTTCGCCAGCTCGGCTCGCGGTTGCGGCGCATAGCCGTCGAGGTGGAAGGAGAAACCGTCCATGGTGATGTCCTCGCGCACCTGCACACAGCGTTCGAGGGCGCGATCGAGCTGCTCCGAATCGAGTCCGAATCGGCTGTTCGGGCCGGTCGGCGGCAGTACCCGCAGCAGAATCCGGGCGGCGACGCCGAGGCCGATGAGCCGCTCGAGTTCATCGAGATCATCGATGGCGACGAGGCATTCGTGCCGGGCGGCCAGCCAGAGCAGTTCGGTGGATTTGGCGGGCCCGGTCACCACGATGTCGCGACCGCGCACACCGTGGCCGAGCGCGTGCACCAGTTCCGGAGCGCTGGCGACGTCGACCCCGCCGTCGTGCCGGGCGCACGCGTCGAGCCAGGCTCCGGCCTTGTTCGCCTTCTTGCCGAAGTAGATTCGGCCCTCGACACCAGCGGCGCGCAGTGCGCCGCGGAACGCGTCGAGATTGGCGGCGAACCGATCGGGATCGATGACGTGGAACGGACCGCCCACCGCATGCGCGATATCGCCGAGCAGCGCGGGATCGGATTGCACCGACACCGCCCACTCCGACTGCCGGGCCACCAGTGCGGGAGCGACATTCGGCGCTGTGATCTGGTTCGACACTGTTATTTCCATAACTCGACGTTCTGTCCTCGGCCGGCTGCGATGGCACGGGTGGCGAACGCGTGCGCGACCGGGATGTCGGTGATGATCATGCCGCTGGAGAAAGCGAACACCCGGTCGCCCGGCGCGCGGCGGCCCGGCGCCCGACCGGCGATGATGTCGGGCAGCACCGCGTCGACGCGCACCTCTCCCCCGGACGCCAATCGTGTTCCGGTGACGCCCAATTGGCCGATGCTGGTGGTGATGTTGTAGTCCGAATCGCGCATCGCGCCCGCCGCGACGCCCTTGCTGGCGACCGAGATCATCAATCCGCCCGGCGGCAGCCACCGCACATCGATCGGCGGATGCGCGGCCCGGCCCGAGGCGACGACCACGATGTCCGAGGCTTCGACCGCCTCGCGCACATCCTCGACCAGCTCCAGCTCACGATCCGGAAAATGTTCGTGCAGTATGCGTTTCGAGGACGCGATGCCATCGGGATGGGTGCCGAACAGCCGGACGGTCGCCAGATCCGGCAGCACGGTCAGCAGATACGGCAGCGTGTTCACACCCTGCACCCCGGTGCCGATCATCAACGCCGAGCGCGCCCCCGGTGCGGCACACTCCCGTGCGATCAAGGCGGTGGTGGCCGGTGTGCGCGAGGCGCCGACGCGCTGGCAATCCAGCAGCGCGAACGGCTGTCCGGTGGCGTCGTCGTACAAAGTGATTGTGGTGTAGTACTTCTCGTTGGTCTGGCTGCCCTGGCGATACGAGGTCTTGAAGCCGAGATGTTCGAGATTCGCGTCGTAGCCGAGCATCGAATACGACACCGAATCACGCCGCTCGTCGGGCAGCGGCATCATCAGTTTGGTCGGGCATCGGGAGTCGCCTCGTGCGAACGCGAGGTAGCCGTCCTCGACGGCACTGATCACATCCGACGGGGACACCTGCAGGTCCGCCAGATCGCTCCGGGTGAGGATATGCATGGGGATGCGGTCCAATCGTGGTGCTGGGAATCCGCTGAGAAGACGCGGCGACTCGAAGGCTAGCCTTACCTAATCAGCAACTGCAAGGACTTAAGAAAAGTCTTGTTCAGGGCAATTTTTCGGCTTGCCCGTCGCTGTTGACATCATCCGAGCCCGGTACCTAGCCTTTCAGAAGATGAGGGAAGGCTAACCAAATATGCGGAAAAACATGTCGTCCGGTGCGAGTCGGCAACCGGGCAGTTCACTGACCGCGTTCCGGCCGCCGGGACGGGCACTGTCGATCACGGTCCTGCTCACCACGATCCTGGTACTGTTGATCACCAGTTGCAGTCCGAGCGCCACCACCGCGTCGAGCGGACACGAGACGACGATCACCGACGCGCTGGGCCGCAAAGTCCAGGTGCGACTGCCCGCACAGCGGGTGCTCCTGGGCGGACAGCGCCTGATCTACACCACGGCATTCCTGAACAAGGACGACCCCACGCGCGACGTCGTGGGCTGGCCGGACGACCTGCTGCAGAACGACACCGACACGTATCACAAGTACCGGGAGCGCTTTCCGCAGCTGGACAAGGTCACCACCACCGGCGAGATCTCGGCCGGATCGCTCTCGGCCGAGCAGGCGCTACAGCTGCGTCCGGACGTATTCGTAGTCAGCGCAGCGAGTTTCAAGGCCGCGCAGGACGCCGGGATCGTCAGCAAGCTCGAAAAGGCCGGTATCCCAACGGTTGTCATCGACTACTTCGTCGACCCCGTCGCGCACACCGTGCCCAGTATTCGCGCACTCGGGCAGATCTTCGGCCGGGAGCAGCAGGCGCAGGCGTTCATCGACTACTACCGATCCAAGGTGACGATGGTGCGCGATCGACTGGCCGCCGCGCATGCGACACCGACACCGGCCTTCCTCTGGCGAGCGCCTGGTTACTATGATTGTTGCTCGACTTTCGCGCGCAGCAATCTTGCCGCACTCGTCACCGCGGCCGGCGGCACCAACCTCGGCGACGAGTTGCTCTCCACCCCGCAGGGCACGCTGTCGCCGGAGAAGATCCTCGAGCGCAATCCCGCGGTCATCATCGCCACCGGCGCCAACTGGGCGCCCGGCAAAACCCCGGTCAAGGCGGGCGGTTTCGTGGCGCTCGGCTACGACGAGACCCCCGACGCCGCGCGCGGCCAACTGGCCTCGGTCGTGTCGAAACAGCCGGGCTTCGACACCCTCGCCGCGGTCCGCGACCATCGCACCTTCGCGCTGTGGCACCACTTCTACGACTCGCCGTACAACTATCTGGCCGTGGAGTGGATGGCGAAGTGGCTGCACCCCGAACTGTTCGGCGACGTCGACCCCAGCGCCGAACTGACCGAGCTGCATACGAAGTTCCTGCCGATCACCGCCGGCGGCACCTTCTGGACGGGGCTGTCATGATCACGGTGAACCGGACGCCGGTCGAACGAGCGGTCACCGCGGGGGCCGGATACCGGGCCCTGGCCCGCCGCCGGATCCTGATCGTCGCCGCGCTCGCGGTGCTCACGGTGGCGGTGTTCTGCGGCGACGTCATGATCGGCGGCGCGCCGATGCCCGCGGGCGATCTGCTCCGGGCAGCCTTCACCCCGGGGCAGGCTCCCGCCGTAGACGACCAGATCGTCTGGGGCATAAGGCTTCCCATGTCGGTCACCGGCATCCTCGTCGGCGGCGCGCTGGCCGCGGCCGGTGCGGGCATGCAGACGATCCTGAACAATCCGCTCGCCGAGCCCTACACGCTCGGCGTCTCCGCCGCCGCGGGATTCGGCGCGGCGCTGGCCGCCGTCACCGGCTTCACCAGCCTGCTGCCGCTGGGCAACGAACTCGGAATGGCGGGCAGCGCATGGATATTCGCGATCGCGGCCTGCCTGATCATTCTCGGCTTCAGCCGGTTGCGGGGCACGGGGGCCGAGACCATGATCCTGCTGGGCATCGCCATCGTCTTCCTGTTCAACGCGCTGCTCGCGCTGATGCAGTACGTCGCCTCCGAGGTGCAACTGCAGCAGGTCGTGTTCTGGACCCTCGGCAGCCTCAGCCGCGCGACGTGGCCGCAGATCGGCACGCTCGCGGTCGTCACCGCGGTGCTGCTGCCCTTCTTCTATTGGCAGGCATGGACATTGACCGCGTTCCGGATGGGTGACGACCGCGCCAACGCGCTCGGCGTGCCGGTCGATCGGATGCGCACCATCGCACTGATCGGCGTCTCGCTGCTGGCCGCCACCGCCGTATCGATCGCGGGCACAATCGGTTTCATCGGACTCGTCGGACCGCACATCGCGCGGATCCTCGTCGGCGAGGACCAGCGGTACTTCCTCACCGCCTCGATCCTGAGCGGCGCGACCCTGCTCACCGGCGCCTCGATGGTGAGCAAGATCGTCGTGCCGGGCGTGATCATCCCGGTCGGCGTCATCACCTCGCTGGTGGGCGTTCCGGTATTCCTGCTCATCATCATGACCCGGCGACAGCGGACGTGGACATGACCATCACCGTCGAGAATCTCGACTTCACCTACGGCCGCACGCCCATCCTGCGGTCGATATCCCTTCCGGCGTTCCGGCCAGGCGCGATGTACGCGGTCGTGGGACCCAACGGGGCCGGTAAGTCCACGCTGCTGCGCTGCATCGCGGGACTGCACCGGCATTCCGGGACGGTCGCCCTCGGCAACGGCAACGGGTCCTCCCCTGGTCGGCACGGTTCCGTGCTGTATCTGCCGCAGGATCCACCGCCCGCCACGACACTGACCGTCTTCGAGAACGTGCTGCTCGCCTTTCAGCAAGGGGCCGGATTCCGGGTCGAACGCAGCACCGTGGATCTGGTGGCCGATGTCCTGGAACGGGTCGGGCTCACCGCGGTCGCCGGACGCAAGATGGCACATCTGTCCGGCGGGCAACGACAATTGGTCAGCCTCGCGCAGGCCATCGTGCGACGACCTTCGGTGCTGTTACTCGACGAACCGACCAGCAGCCTGGACCTGCACAATCAACTGAAGATGCTCGAACTCGTCCGGCAATATGCCGAAGAACAACCCGCGGTCGTGATCACGACAATTCACGACCTGACCCATGCGGCGCGTTTCGCCGATAGCGTCGTTGTTCTGCGGGACGGGACCGTGCACACCGTCGGGACGCCACGCGAAGTGATCACCGAGGATATGCTGCGTCAGGTCTACCGCGTCAACGCGCGAATCCACTTCAGCGACGACGATACGCTCGCACTGATGGCGACCTCGGCATACGTCACGGAGGTCTGATTTGTGTTCCCGCTCGTCACGCCGCCCAAACCAGGATGCCGGTCACCCTTCTCATAGTCCTCTAATATAGCTTTCTCTATTATTTCCGCATGGACGCCTTTGGAGTTCTCGGCAACCCGACTCGCCGACAAATTCTCGAATTACTCGCATCGGGAGAGAAGAGTTCCGGAGCGATCACCCGAACGATCAGCGTACAGCGCGGAATTTCCGAAGCAGCGGTATCCCAACATCTCAAAGCGTTACTCGACAATGGCCTGGCAACGGTACGCCCCGCCGGTATGAACAGGTTCTACGCCGTGAATATCGACGGCCTGCACAGCCTGACCGCATGGCTGTCCCAATTTCCCCAGCCACCCCTCCAGGATCACCGCCCTTCCCCACCCCAGCAACGCCGAACCCAGTACAGATACCCGTCGACCGATCGATCCCCCTACGGGATGCCCGCCGTGCACGCCCGACAGGCCAAGTGAGCGCGGCAGTACGAAACCAAGCACCGACACCGGCCCCTCGCACCTTGTTCCACCAGCCCCAGACAACGCCGACATCTGGTTTGCGGCGCGGCTCGCCGCCCGGACGCGTGGCGGGTGCGAGGAACGAGTGCCCGACACGGGGCCGGGCGGTGAGCCACAAGGGCGCCGCAAACCCGCCGGAGCGAAGCGGAGGCCGAAAATACAGCAGGCAATTAAACTCACCCCTATGTCCGAACATGATGTCCTCGCGCGAATCACCGAACTGGTGGATCGGGAGCATCAGCTCCGGTCCAAGGCGGCAGAGGGGGCGCTCGGTCAGGAGGCCGAGCGGGCGCAGCTGGCCGAGCTCGAGGTGCAGCTCGACCAGTGCTGGGATCTGCTGCGGCAGCGGCGGGCCCGCATCGACCAGGGCGGCGATCCGAATGATGCCCAGGTCAACCCGGCCAAGCAGGTCGAGGGATACCTGCAGTAACAGCTACCATCGTGCCCATGGCAGAGATTTCCACTGCGGACGGTGTGGTTCGGGGCCGGCGCGGCCGTCATGTGGTGCGCTGGCGTTCGATTCCCTATGCGGCCGCACCGGTCGGCGAGCTGCGATTCCGGGCTCCGCAACCGGTGCAGCCCTGGCAAGGGGTGCGCGACGCCACCGAATTCGGCTTCGCCGCGATGCAGCATCGCTCGGGCGCACGGATCGGGCCGCGCACCATCCAACCGACAGCCGAGGATTGCCTCACGCTCAACGTGGTCGCCCCGGCGGAACCGTCCTCGGCTCCGCGACCGGTCATGGTGTTCATCCACGGCGGCGCGTACCTGATCGGCACCTCGGCGCTGAGCCTGTACTCGGGCACGCGCCTGGCGACTCTCGGTGACGTCGTCGTCGTATCGATCAACTACCGGCTCGGCGCGTTCGGCTACGTCGATTTCAGCGAATTCTCCACACCCGAACGGCCTTTCGACTCCAACCTCGGCCTGCGCGACCAGGTCGCGGCGCTCGAGTGGGTGCAGCGCAACATCGCCGCATTCGGCGGAGACCCGGACAACGTCACGATATTCGGCGAATCCGCGGGCGCGCACGCGGTGCTCTCACTGCTGGCCACGCCCGCGGCGGCCGGACTGTTCCATCGCGGTATCGCCCAGAGCGCACCCGCCGACTGGGGGATTTCCGCCGAACAGGCCCGGCTGTTCGCGCGCACCTGTATCGAAAAGCTCGGCGCCACACCGGAAAACGCGGCGAAGGTGCTCGGTGAGGCCAGTGCCAACGATATCCGCAAGGCGGTGGAATCCCGGCTGGGCAAGTGGTCCCACCAGTATCCGGGCACCTTCGCCGCATCCCCGGTCGTGGACGGCGACTATCTGCCCGAGGCCCCGATCGATGCGATCGTGAACGGCACGGCGCATCCGCTGCCGCTGATCATCGGCACCAATCGCAACGAGGCGACGCTGTTCGCGCGGTTCGACGACACCCTGCCCACCACCGAGGAACGCATGTGCGCGGTCCTGACCGGTTCCGAAGGCGCCGAATCCCGTATCGCCGCAGCCTATCCCGGCTATCCCGCGCCGAAGACGGCGGTGCGGGCGGGCGGTGATTTCGTCTTCTGGCGGCCATCGCTCGAGGTCATGGCCGGGCACAGCCGATACGCGCCGACCTACGCCTACCGCTTCGACTTCGCACCTCGGGCGGTGCGGCTGGCCGGTTTCGGCGCGACGCACGCACTGGATCTGATCCCGGTCTTCGGCGGCGTGAACTCCGCGGTCGGCCGAGTGCTCACCGCGGCGGGCGGGCGCAAGGGTTTCCTCGCGGTGCAACGCGAATTCCAGGACAACTGGCTGGCTTTCGCGCGCACCGGCAGTCCGCTGCCGTCCTGGCCCGCATACAGCGAGCAGCACCGCGTCACCCGCGTGATCGACTCACCGCCGCGACTCGAGGTGGATCCGGAGAAGTCCAAACGCCTTGCCTGGGAAGGGGTTCGGGTCCCGGCCGTGAGCTGAGCCGCTACTTCGCCAGGGCTCCGGCCAGGACGGTGGTCACCATCCTGGCGACCTCCGCGGACTCCGGTGGCGCGCCCCTATCGGCGAAACGCAGATGCCCCGCGCCGATCAATGTCGGTGCGAGGGTATCGATATCGGCGTCGGCGGTGATGCGCCCGAGTTCGCGCTCACGCCGCAGGTAGGCCGCGATCATCTCGCCCGCCTCGCGCAGCAGCGGGATTCCGGCCTGTTCGGTGCGGCGCAGCCTGGCGCGCAGTTCGTCGCGGAAGATGACGAGGCTGACGATCGACACGGCGACGGCGCCGAACAGATCCGTCAGTGCGGCGGTGAGATTCGCGACGACCGTGCCGGTCCCGGCGGACTCCTCCAGCGCGTGCGCCTGCGCGCCGATCCGGGCGATCCGGTCCCGGACGAGTTCGGCCAGGAATTCGTCGAAATCCGTGAAGTGCCGGTGCAGTACGCCCTTCGCGCAACCCGCCTCCGTCGTGACGGCCCGGCTGGTCAGCGCGTCGGGACCGTCTCGCAGCAGGATGCGTTCGGCCGCATTGAACAACTGCTCGCGCACATCGCGCAGGGCCACTCCCGTGGGCACCGGCACCCCTTTCCGCTCAGGGCGAACTCGATCGACCACCCGGATCATTGTCGAGTGGGCATGCGCCCATTACCGTGGGCGTATGCCCACTCTACCTTCCGAACAGCCGCGATCCCGACCCGCACCGGCCGATACCCCCTCGGCGAGCACACCGCACGAGGCCCGCGCCATAGCCGAATCCTTCGGCGCGGACGCCGCCCGCTACGACCGCACACGCCCGCCCTATCCGGCGGAGCTGATCGAACGAATCCGCGATACCGCGCCGGGCGGTGAGATCCTCGACGTCGGCACCGGTACCGGCATCGTCGCGCGGCAGTTCCGCGGCCTCGGCTGCACGGTGCTCGGCGTCGAACCGGACGCGCGGATGGCCGAATTCGCGCGCGGAACCGGGATCGAGACCGAGGTGGCCACCTTCGAGAAGTGGGAATCGGGCGGTCGGCGATTCGACGCGGTCGTCTCGGGAACGGCATGGCACTGGGTGGATCCGGTCGCCGGAGCCGCGCGGGCCGGGCGGGTGCTGCGTCCCGGCGGGCTGCTCGCGCCGTTCAACCACGTCTTCCAGATGCCGCCCGAGGTGGCCGAGCGGGTGCACGCGGTCTACCGGCGAGTGGTACCCGACTCGCCGTTCGCCGATCAGCCGGCCCGCCCGGCGCTCGACGTCTACCAGGCATTCTTCGATACCGCCGCCGACGGCATTCGGCAGAGCGGCGCGTTCGGGGAGCCGGAACGGTGGCAGCACGAGTGGCGACGCACCTACACCCGCGACGAATGGCTGGACCAGCTGCCCACGACCGGCATGTTCACCAGGCTCGAACCGGATCGTCTGGCCGAGATCCTGGCGGGCGTGGGCGCGGCCATCGACGACCTGGGCGGCAGCTTCACGATGCCGTACACGACCGTCGCGGTCGCCGCCGTGCGCAAGCGCGGCGATCTATAGATCCTGTTGCCCCCCAACAGGATTCATCCATGTGACAGTGCACTGACTCGGCGCTCCGGCAGGATTGCTCACATGTGGCTGGAGAGCAGCGGACCCGCACTCCGGCCGAGCCCGGGGCCGAGCTCACGCCGGGGCGACGACCGATCCGGGTGCGACGATGACAATCGGACCGGGATACACGGCACCGCAATGCTTTTGCCGGATCTCCCCAGACTGGACGCCCGATTTTTCGACGGCGCAAGCTCGGGCGAGACGCGATCAACACCGCGAGGCGTCGGCTCGCACCCCCTGGGACAGTGGTAGATTCGGCCAATTCCTCCGAGACGCCCGATTCGCAGGGCGGATTTGCTTGCCCGTTGCGCCGCACTCTGCCAAGATTGAAGGGGCGGTTCGCGTACTGTCTCTCGATTCCCCTGGAAGAGCGAGGAATTCGTATGCACACCAGTTCTTTCGTGATGTGCGGTTGTTGCCGCCACCCCAGGGGCGCCTTCGATTCGGTCTGCCCACCGCCGAATTCCGCGCCATCGAGCACGTAATGCATACGACTGAAAGGCATTCGAGGCGATCCGTCGCCGAATCAGCCACATCTTCGATCGGGGAGGAGCGCCATGGCCAATGGTCTGGATTATGCCGGAGGAATTCCCGGAGGTGCGGCCATCGCGGCCGCCGGATATCGATTCGTCTGCCGCTATCTCTCCTCGGGCGGCGCCGGTCTACCCGGAAAACTACTGACCCCGGCCGAGGCGGACGACTTGCGCGCCCACGGAATCGACATCGTCTCCAACTGGGAGACCTATGCCGACAGGATGCTGGAGGGATATGACGCCGGGCGCTCCGATGCCCAGGCAGGGCTGAATCAGGTCCTCGCCTGCGGCGGATCCGCGGACCGGCCCATCTATTTCTCCGCCGACTTCGACGCCACACCCGAACAACAGACCCCGATCAACGCCTATCTGCAAGGTGCGGCAACGATTCTCGGCACGAACAACGTGGGCATCTACGGCGGCTACTGGCCCGTCTCGCGGGCACTGGATGCAGGCGTGGCCACCTGGGCCTGGCAGACCCAGGCGTGGAGCGGCGGGAATCAGGATCCGCGCATCAATATCCTGCAGAACGTCTCGCTCGGATACGCCTACGTCAATGGCGTCGAATGCGATATCAACCAATCTCTGAAAGATGATTACGGCCAGTGGAGCTTAGGAGGAGATATGCAATTGAGCGACACCATCACCGACGCGTACGGAAATCAGGTCTCCGTCGGTGACGCCTTGAAATGGCTGCTCTACCATACGGATCTGACCATCGATCAGATCGGCGGCGCGGGCACCCGGGATGCGATTCCGGCCGTATTCGCCGGATGGCCGCAGCTGAACGGCCGCACGATCGTGGACGCGCTCGCGGAGATCGGTGCGCACCTGGGCATTGCGGGATATCAGCCGCCCGCGAGTAAAGCGTGAGACTCACTTCAGCAACCGCGACATGCGCCGGTCTGCGAGGATCTTGCCGCCGGTCTGGCACGTCGGACAGTACTGAAACGACTTGTCCGCGTAGACGACCTCGCGCACGGTGTCACCGCAGACCGGACAGGGCAGCCCGGTGCGGGCATGCACGCGCAGCCCGGATCGCTTCTCGCCCTTGAGTTTCGCCGCCTCCTGGCCGACCGATCGAGCGATCGCGTCGGTGAGGATCTCGCGCATCGCCGCGTACAGCCGCTCGACCTCCTCGGGGGTCAGGCGGTTGGCGGTGGCGAACGGGGAAAGCTTTGCCGCATGCAGGATCTCGTCGGAATAGGCATTGCCGATTCCGGCGATCACCGCCTGATCGGCCAGGACGGTCTTGAGTCGCTGGGCCGTGCCGTGCAGCAGCGCCGCGAACTGCTCGCCGGTGACCTCCAGCGCGTCCGGGCCCAGGCGGGCGATACCGGGCACCGTCCATGGGTCCTCGACGATCCACACGGCGAGGCGCTTCTTCGTCCCCGCCTCGGTCAGATCGAATGCCGGGGTCGCCCCCTCGGGAGTGAACAGATGCACCCGCAGCGCCAGCGGCCCCTTCCCCTGTTTGGGCGGGGTGCGACCCGGCTCATCGAGCCAGCGCAGCCACCCGCCCCGCGACAGATGGGTGATCAACCACAGCCCACCGCAGTTCAACCCCAGATGCTTGCCCCAATGTCCCGCCCCGGTGACATCACGGCCGGACAGTGCGGTGACCGGCGGATCGAACGTCTTGAGCACACTGAGCGCCGCGACATCCACCCGCCCCACCACCGCACCCACCGCATGCTCGGCCAGGAACCGCTCGAGCGCCACGATCTCCGGTAATTCGGGCACCCCTGCACACTACCGGCGACTACCGACAAACCCGGCCCGAAATCCCCGCGACCGTCGCCGGCCTGCTCGATGCACCGAGCTGACCGCCGTCGGCCGGATTCCGACCGGAATCGGCCAGGGCCCGCGAATTCCACACCCACCGGCACCGCGCTGGAAAGCGCGACCAGTTCGGCAGCCCGAAGCGCCGATCCTCCGTACGAGTGACGAGGATCAGGTCGCTCAGCCGACGTCCCGGCGCAACAGGTAGATATCCATGATCCACCCCTTCGCCTCGCGAAGTTCGTTGCGGCGCTGGAGGATTCGTGATTCCACCGCGCGCAGCGGACCCGCGATGAGTTCCTCGTCGGGCATGCCGAGATACGCGCCCCACCAGATCTGCACGTCGTCGCCGGGGATTCCGGCGAACGAGGTTTCGCCGTCGAGCATGACCACCGTGGGCACACCGGGCGGTAACCCCTCCTCGCGCAGCCGACGACCGGTGGTGATGTGCACCGGCTCGCCGATCTCGTGCAGCACGATCCGATGCCGCGCGGCCAGGGCCTGCGCGCTGGTCACCCCCGGAATCACCTCGTAATCCAGCGGTGTGCGGGCATCGACCCGCTCGATCATCCGCAACGTGCTGTCGTACAGCGACGGATCCCCCCAAACCAAGATCGCCCCGACACCGTCGTGTTCGGCGAACGCCTCCCCCAGCAGCGCCGCGCGCCGCTCGTGCCAATCCCGCACGACATCGCGATACTCCCCGTCCGCGACGGTCCGCTCGCGCGGCGGATCGGCGATCTCCACGACCCGGTACGCCCGATCCATATGCGCGGCCAGAATCGCGGTCCGCACCTCCACCAGCTCCCGTTTCGCCTCACCCTTGCCGATGACGTAGAACACCTCGGCCCGCCGCATCGCCGCGACAGCCTGCACCGTCACCTGCTCCGGATCCCCTGCCCCGATCCCGATCACATAAAGCTTCCGCACACCCGCAAGCTTGCCAAACCACCCCGACCAGCAACCTCCCGGTACACCGTCCCCGACATCCGCGACCGAATTGCCGAAAGCAACACAGCGGCATCACCGTCCGCTCCTCGCGGCAGCGCACCGCCCGGCGGACGCACCCCGCGCGAACTGCGTAAGCTTCCAGTCATGGAGGACTCGCGGCTCGTCACGGTGCCGGATACGGCATCCGGCGTCGTTCCCGATACGCAGTACGAGGATCTGCTGCGGTTGGTGCTCAGCACGGGGACGCCGAAAACCGATCGGACCGGGACCGGGACGCGCAGTGTGTTCGGTCATCAGTTGCGGTACGACCTGTCGGCGACATTTCCGCTGATCACCACGAAGAAAGTGCATCTGAAATCGATCGTTTACGAACTGCTGTGGTTCCTGCGCGGCGATTCCAACGTGGCGTGGCTGCACGAGCACGGCGTGAGCATCTGGGACGAATGGGCCGATCGGAAGGGTGAGCTGGGTCCGGTCTACGGGGTGCAGTGGCGGTCCTGGCCGACGCCCGACGGCTCGCAGATCGACCAGATCTCCGAGGTCCTGCACACCCTGCGCACCAATCCGGACTCGCGGCGAATGATCGTCTCGGCGTGGAACGTGGCCGATCTGGACCGGATGGCGTTGGCTCCCTGCCACGCGCTGTTCCAGTTCTACGTCGCCGATGGCAAACTCTCCTGCCAGCTGTATCAGCGCAGTGCGGATCTGTTCCTGGGGGTGCCGTTCAACATCGCCAGTTATGCCCTGCTCACCCTGATGGTCGCCCAGCAGACCGAACTGGCGCCCGGTGAGTTCATCTGGACCGGCGGGGACTGCCACATCTACGACAACCACGTCGAGCAGGTGCGCGAACAGCTCGAGCGGGAGCCGTACCCGTTCCCGCGGTTGCATCTGCGCCCCGCGCCTTCGCTGTTCGACTACGAGTACTCCGATGTGGAAGTGGTCGGCTACCGGCATCACCCGGCGATCAAAGCGCCGGTCGCGGTATGACGCAGATCGGATTGATCTGGGCTCAGTCGCGGAACGGCGTGATCGGCCGGGACAACACGATTCCCTGGCACATCCCGGAGGATATGGCCCACTTTCGGAAGGTCACCGGCGGGTACCCGGTGGTGATGGGACGTCGCACCTGGGATTCGCTGCCCGAACGTTTCCGTCCGCTGCCCGGACGCCGCAATATCGTCCTCACCCGGCAGCCGGACTGGTCCGCCGCCGGGGCCGAGCGCACCGATTCGCTGGAACAGGCGTTGCGCGCGTCCGGAGCGGATCCGCTGTGGGTGATGGGCGGCAGCGAAATCTACCGTGCCGCAATGGAATACGCGACCGATCTGATGGTCACCGAGGTGGACGCGGAGATCGACGGCGACGCCTACGCGCCGGTCATCGGCCCGGAGTGGATCGCGCAGGACGGTCCGTGGGCGCAGTCGTCCACCGGTCTGCGCTTTCGCATCCGGCACTACACCAGACGCTGAACATCGAATTGCAATGTGAAACAGCACGTTCTCGTCCGGCGCCTGCGGCATACTCACGACTATTCAACCCGTGACAACTCGCACGGCGCAGGCGTGAAAGGCTGTTCATGGACAAGAAATCGCTGACCGCGGTGGCCCGCCAGCAACTCAAACTGGCCGCGGCGAATACCAGTGGGCGCAGCTCCCAGACCCTGTGCGGTGGCCACACCCATTCGCTGCGGCAGACCGTCATCGCGCTGACCGCGGGGCAGAGCCTGGCCGAGCACGAGAATCCCGGCGAGGCCACCCTGCAGGTGCTGTCCGGCACGCTCACGTTGTTCAGCGGGGCCAACGAGTGGAAGGGCTCGCCGGGTGATCTGCTGATCATCCCCACCGCCCGGCACAGCGTGTCCGCGGTCGAGGACGTCGCCTTCCTGCTGACGGTCGCGAAATAGGGAGTGCGCGGACCCATTCCGCGTGATTGTCGGTGTGCCCCCGTACGCTGTCGATCATGAGTGAGTCGCAGCCGATCCTCGATCCGCTCAGCCCGGCCGCCCTGTTCCTGGTCGCCACCATCGACGAGGGCGGCGAGAATACCGTTCGCGATCTGCTGGCGGATCTGTCGGGACTGCGCCGTTCGGTCGGCTTCCGTCTACCCGGAGCGAATCTGGCCTGCATCACCAGTATCGGTTCCGCGGCCTGGGATCGGCTGTTCGCCGGCCCGCGCCCGGCCGAACTGCACGAATTCCCCGCCTACGAGGGGCCAACGCACACGGCTCCGGCCACTCCAGGGGATCTGCTGTTCCACATCAAGGCCGAGGGCCAGGACGCCTGCTTCGAATTGGCGATGGTGATCGGCGACCGGCTGCGCGGTGCGGCCACCATCGTGGACGAGACGGTCGGATTCCGCTATTTCGAACAGCGCGATCTGCTCGGTTTCGTGGACGGCACGGAGAATCCGGAGGGTGCGCTCGCGGCCTCGACGGCGCTGATCGGCGAGGAGGATCCGGTGTTCGAGGGCGGCAGTTACGTCATCGTGCAGAAGTACCTGCACGATCTGGTGACCTGGAACGCGCTGCCGGTGTCCGAGCAGGAACTGGTGATCGGCCGGACCAAGCTGGGTGACTACGAGCTGTCCGACGCGGACAAGCCGGCGAATTCGCACGTCGCGGTCAATACGCTGTACGACCCGGACGGTACGCAACGTCAGATTCTGCGCGCGAACATGCCCTTCGGCAGTGTGCGCGAAGGAGAATTCGGCACGTACTACGTCGCCTACGCCGCGACGCCGAGCGTCACCGAGCGCATGCTCGAGCGGATGTTCCTGGGCAGCGACGAGGCCGCGTACGACCGCATCCTGGATTTCTCCACAGCGGTCACCGGGACCTCGTTCTTCACCCCGCCCGCGGGATTCCTGGACGACCTGCCCGATCCCCCGGACGCGGCCGCCGAACCCGCGGGCGCACCTGTGGCCGCGAGCTCCGGGGACGGCTCTCTCGGTATCGGCACATTGAAGAAGGGCCCGGCATGATCGGGTCGAGTACGCGAGCGGTCCGGCCCACAAGTCCGGCCACGTCGAAAGGACTCCAGCGATGAACAACCTGCACCGCGAACTCGCACCGATCACGTCCGAGGCGTGGTCGGCGATCGAGGACGAGGCCAAGCGCACGTTCAAACGGCATGTCGCGGGGCGTCGCGTGGTCGACGTCTCCGGCCCGCACGGCTCCGAGTTCTCCGCGGTCGGACTGGGCCGCACCACCGTCATCGACCCGCCGGACGCCGGCATCGTGGCGCGGCAGCGGCAGGTCGCGCCGGTGGTGGAGCTGCGGGTGCCGTTCACGCTCGCGCGCGAGGAACTCGACAATGTCGAGCGCGGCGGGAAGGACACCGATCTGGACGCGGTCAAGGATGCCGCGCGCAAGATCGCCTACGCCGAGGATCGCGCCATCTTCGAGGGATACGCGGCCGCGGGCATCACCGGGATCCGGGCGGCCTCCTCCAATGATCCGATCGCCCCGCCCGCCGATGCGCGGCAGGCTCCGGAGGCGATCGCGCAGGCCGTCACGGCGCTGCGGCTGGCCGGTGTGGACGGGCCGTACTCGGTGCTGCTGAACGCCGATCTGTACACGGCGGTCAGCGAGACCTCCGATCACGGCTATCCGATCCGCACCCACATCGAACGCCTCATCCCGGAGGGCGACATCATCTGGGCCCCGGCCATCGACGGTGCGTTCGTGCTGACCACGCGCGGCGGAGACTTCGATCTGCAACTGGGACAAGATCTTTCGATCGGCTACCTGTCGCACGACGCGGAGACGGTGCAGCTGTACTTCCAGGAGAGCCTGACCTTCCTGGTGTACACCGCCGAGGCCGCGGTCGCGCTGCGTCCCTGAGCCGCGGTTCCCGAGCAGCGGCCCCGTACCACAGCCCCGGAACAGCGGTTCCCCGGACCACGGTCCCGATCCACGATCCCGGCGCCGCGGGCTCCGAGCTCGCGGTCCACGATCCGGTGGGCCCGACCTCGGTACCCCGGCTACGCGATGCCCGGTACGGTGCTGTCGGTAGGCAGGAAGGACCGAGGGCGATGGTACGTGCGGGTGTGGTGCCCGGACAGCGGGCGCTGATCTACGGCACGCTGGGTGTTCTGGCGACGGCGCTGGTCTGCGGGGGGATCGTGGCCGCGTTCGGGTTGAACCGGGTGTTCACCGGACTGTTCGCGGGCATCGCCGTCGGGATCGCGGTGTTGGTCGCGCTGTTCGGGCGCGATGTGGTGGTGCTCAGCGATCGGACGATCTCCCGGCGCACCCCGCTGCGCGAGAGCGATATCGCCTGGGATCGGGTGGTGGCCGGGCGGTTCACTCTCGACGAGCGGGCGCGCTGGGCGCTGGCGCTGGACCTGTCCGGCGGCGACGAGCGGCACGGCGAGCTGGTCCTGCTGTCCATCCCGCCGGTGGTGCGGCCGATATCCAACGCCTATGAGCACCGCAAACGCGAACAGGTCGCGCAGATCCGGAAAATGCTGCGGCACAAGAATGTTCCGGTGACCGTGCTGCCCGAGATCGCGAACGCCCTGCACGAACACTGGAAGCTCGCGCCGCCCACCACCCGCTGACGGACCGAACACGAAGGTGGACACCATGATTCGCACCGCGGCACTGGCGTACGTCCGCGACCGCCGTCTGCTGCAGGCACGTTCGGCGGGCAAGGACGTGTTCTACATGGCGGGCGGCAAGATCGATCCCGGCGAGACCCCGGTCCAGGCCCTGCACCGCGAGGTCCGCGAGGAACTCGGCGTCGAGGTCACCGAATATGCCGAACTCGGCGTCTTCGAATGCGAGGCTTACGGGCACGCACCCGGCACCGCCCTGCACATGACCTGCTTCACCGCCGACCTCGGCGGCAACCCCCAGCCCACCAGCGAAATCGCCGAACTCCGCTATTTCACCGTCGGGGAATACGCCGCCATGCCACACGTCGCCCCGGGCTCGATGCTGATCTTCCGCCATCTACACGAACTGGGACTCGTCGACTGGTGATACCGCTACTCACAGATGCGGGAATTGCGTTGCGGCCGTAGGGCTGTCGAGGCCAACGCCCGTATCACGCGATCATCCCGTGCTGCCGGAAGCATCGCCCCGGGGCTCACCGGGTGCCTCACCCGCGTCCTCGCCATCGGTCCCATCGGACGGCGTTCCGGCCGGCCTGCTCGACGCCACTTCGGCACCATCCGGACTCGCTCCGCTGTCGGCCGCACCGTCCGATGGCCCCGCGACAGCTCCCGAACTCCCTCCGGCTTCCGACGCACTCCCCGAGGCCCGCTCGACATCGGCGGCATCGCCCGGGACTCCAGTGGTCGGAACTGTGCGCCTGGGCATTCCCGCACTTCCCGGGAGGCGGGTGGCGGCGAACAAGCCCAGCAGCAGGATCACCGCGGCGACCAGCAGGGCGGCTCGGGTGGCGTCGGTGAAACCGCGGGCGAGAGCGTCGACGACGGCGGTGTCGGCGTGGTGGGCGCGCAGGGCGGCGATCGCGCCACCGGCCGAGTCGTGCGTGGCGATGGTGACCTCACGGGCCGTACGAGGCGGCAGGCCGTGGATCGCGGAGAGGCGATCGGGCAGCGCGTGCCCGATCGAGAGGGACAACGCGCCGCCGAGGATCGCCACGCCCAGGGAAGCGCCGAAACCGCCCAGCGTGGCCTGGCTGGCGCGGGCGCGTCCGGCGGCTGCACGCGGGGTTCCGGCGAGGGTGACCGCGGTGAGATGTGCGCAGGTCAGGCCCAGGCCGACGCCGTAGCAGACCAGCAGGACCGCGACCCACCAGGGCGAGATGTCGGCAGTGATGCACAGCGCGGTCAGCGCGATGGCGACAGTCTGAATCGCCAGGCCCAGGCGCACGATCCGCACCCGCCCCAGTTCGGCCACCGGACCTCGGGCGACGAGAGCGCCCAGCAGCGTCCCCAGCGCGGCCAGCGCGATGACCAGGCCGCTGCGCAGCGTGGACAAGCCCAGCACGTCGACCAGATACAGCGGCAGTACGAACAGCAGACCGAAGACGGTGAGCGCGCTCGCGAACGAGGCCGCCGCACCCCACCGGAACGCCGGTGCAACGAACAGCGAAAGATCCAGCAGCGCAGGCCGATTCACCTGACCACGATGATGCTCCCAGAGCAGGAACAGCGCCAGCAGCACGAGTCCGAGCACCAGCAGCACCGGGCCGGGCGAGGCCGACGCACGCGCCGACCAGTGCAGTCCGAACACCTCGAACGTCCGCAGCGGCCGCCCCCAGCCGTAGGCGGCCCCCTCGATCAGCGCGAAGACGACTACCGCGAAACCCGCTGCGCCGAGCAGGAATCCGTCCACGTCCAGGCCGCGTTCCGCGGTGCGGACCTCGGGAACCACGGCGAGGATGCCCGCCAGCAGCACCGCGCCGATCGGCACGTTCAGCAGAAAGATCCACGGCCAGGTGAACGAGGTGGTCAGCCAGCCGCCCAGCAGCGCCCCGAGCACCGCGACGACACCGAGCGCCACGCCGCCGGCGGTATGCGCGAGGGTCCGGTCGCGGCCGCGGAACACCGCGTCGATGGCGCTGAACACCCCCGCCGGAATACACGCCGCCCCCGCGCCCTGCACGATTCGGCCCCAGATCAGCAGGTCCGGATGATGGGCGGCCGCGGCGAGCAGACTGCCCGCGACGACCAGCACCACACCGATAGCCATGAGTGTGCGCATCCCCACCCGGTCGCCCACTCGCCCGGCGGTGATCAGCAGTGCCGCGAAGACCACCGAATAGGCGCTCAGTATCCACTGCGCCGCGGCGAACCCGAGTCCGGTGGCGGCGATGACCGCGGGCAGCGACACCCCGACGATGGTGGCATCGAAGACCAGGGTGCCCGCCGCCAGCGCGAGCACCCCGAGCGCAATCCAGCGCGTCCTGCCACGTAGCGGTTCCGATCCGACCTCGGTGTCCGTCATGCGCCGCTCCCGCCGTCGTTCGACAACAGTGGAAGCCTCAGTTTACGGCTCGTTTGCTAGAAATTGTCTGGCACTGCCGAGATCACCGATCCGACCCGCCGACGGCGAGCACCGCGTGGGCGACCGCCAGGCCGTGCGCCGCGCCGCCGGTGCGGCCCGGACCGTTCAGGCCGCTTCGGCACAGGGCATTGTCCAGCCGGGCGGTCCACTGCGGATACAACGCGGTCAGGACCGTGTGCGCGGCGACCGCCATGGCCGTCTCGGGCGCAGCCTCCGGCTCCGGAACCGGCGGTTCGGCCAGATAGCTGCGATACGGGACCGAGGCGATACTGCGATACGCCTCGTACATGGCCAGATGAGTCATCGCGAGCGCACGGGCCATCCCTCCGACATCGACGTGCTCCGGCTCGTCCATCCCGAGCACCTGATCGTTCCAGTACAGGATCTGATCCACCGTCTGTTTCCCTATTTCGCTGGCCGCAGCACAGGCCCGCATGCACTGTCGCGACCCGACGGACGATCCGTCCCATCCCACGATCCGCCGATCCCCCGCGGAAATCCGCAGTACCGCACTACCTGTATCCCCGAGCTACACCGCATCCCAACCCGAGTACCCGTTGATCATGATTCGAACCGGAACCCACCGCCAAACAACGAATACCGCGACATTCGAGCCCGGATCCCCCGAACGGCCGATCGCACGGCCGGTTGCGGCGCACTCTGCCGCTTGCCCGCAGTCGAGCATCCAGGACATATCCGACGCTCGATCACGACACCGGATGCTCCGTGTCCGGACGTCGACGTCACCGCGCGGACACCCGTGAGAAGTCAGCGCATGAGCGTTGCCGGATCCACGGTGAATTCGAACGGCGAGTGCAGAGTTGCCGCCGTCCCGGCGGCCACGCGGTGGGTGAGCTGGTACTCGCCGTCGTCGCCGCGAATGTACGCGAACAGGACCGGCAATCCCTCACCGGGGAGGCGGCCTTTGAACGAGTTGATCTCGATACCCCAGTAGTTCGGGATTCCGGCCTCCGCATACATGAGCGGTTTGACCATGCGGTCCTGCATCGTCGTCGAGGTCGAGACAACCTCGACGGCTAGGACAACCTGCGCGGCAGGCAATCCCCGACAGGCTCCGCCGGTGAAGAGTGCCGGATGTGCGGCACTCTTCACCCGGGCGGGCTAGTCGGTGATCACCACCCGAACCTCGTCGGTCGCCGCATCGGTGGAGTCCCGGGACGTGGCGAACCAGTGGGTGACCTCGGCGTCGGCGAGGTCGTCGGCGATGTCCGCGCCGGTCGGGAGGACCGACAGGGCGCCAGCGGTGGCCGAGGCCAGGAATTCGGCCAGGGCCGCGGGGCCCGCGGTGGCGGCGGTGAAGGTCGTCGACTCGTAATCGATGCCGTTGTCCTCGCGGAGGGCCTCGGCGTGGTCGAGGGCCTGTTCCTGGGTCAGGGTGAACCAGGAGCCGTCGGTGTGGCGGGCGATGAGGGCCGGGTGGTCCTCGTGCAGCGGGCGCAGGCGATCGGCGTAGGACACCGGATGCGCCGGGGCCGCCGCGAGTTCGGCCTGCACCTTCGGGTCGGTCGGCACCAGCCAGCGCACCGACTTCGCCGCCGGTTCCAGCGTGATGCCGAATCCCGCTCCGGCCGAGACGATCTCACCGAAGGACAACCCGTCCGCGAACAACGCCGCGGCACCGGCCTTCTGCACCGCCCACAGGGCGACCACCGCCTCGACCGAACGCGGCAGCGCCACCGCGACGATATCGCCGGGGCCGACACCGCGTCCGATCAGCACCCGCGCCAGCTGCGAGGACCGCGAATCGACCACCTGATAACCGATTTCGGACTCGCCGACCAGTAGCGCGGGAGCCTGCGGATCCTCCTCGACGACCGCGCCCAGCGTCGTGGCCACGGTGCGCGCGCCGACCCGCGCGGACGCGGGTTCGGTTGCCGCACCGCCGGATTCGACCAGGATCCGGGCGCGTTCGTCGGCATCGAGGATATCGATGTCGGCCACCAGCGCGTCCGGATCGCCAACCAGCGCCTCGAGCACCCGCTCCAGCCGCGCGGCCAGGGTTCGCACCGCGTCCTCGCTGTACCGGCTGGTCAGATACTCCAGGTTCGCCACGATCGTGGTGTCGGCGGTCACCGTGATGGTCAGCGGATAGTGCGTGCCGCCCTTGAAATCGATACCGGTCACCGAGACGCCGTCGATGGAGCTGGCGGCGGCGATCGCCTCCCGATCCACCGGATAGGACTCGAAGACGATCAGCGAGTCGAACTGCGCGCCGAGTCCGGCCACCCGCAGGATGTCGGGCAGGCCGACGTAGTGGTGGTCCATCAGCGCCGCCTGCTCGCCCTGCAGTCCGGTCAGCAGATCGGCGACCGTGCGATGATCGTCGACCCGCACCCGCACGGGCAGGGTGTTGATGAACAGGCCGACCATCGATTCGATGCCGGTCAGCTCCGCGGGACGCCCGGACACGGTCGCGCCGAACACCACGTCGCCGCGGCCGGTCAGGCGACCGACCAGCAGACCCCAGGACGCCTGCACCAGCGTGTTCACGGTGATCCCGAGATCGGCGCAGAACTTGCTCAGCCGCTGGGTCCGCTCGGCGTCGAGTTCGATGCCCACGTGCTCGATCTCGACACCGTCGACCGACTTCGGTTGCGGCGCGATCAGAGTCGGCTCGTCCACACCTGCGAGCGCCCGCGCCCACGCCTGCAGCGACTCCTCGCGGTCGCGTACCGACAGCCAGGCCAGGAAGTCCCGGTAGGACGCCACGTGCGGCAGCACGCTCGCGTCGCCGTGCACCGCGTACAGCACCAGCAGATCCCGCATCAGCAACGGCATGGACCAGCCGTCGAACAGGATGTGGTGCGCGGTGATCGCCAGCCGCCACTGCTGCGCGTCGCCGTCCGCATCGAGCTTGTACAGGCCGAACCGGATCAGCGGCGGCGTCGCCATGTCGAACTGCACGGCACGATCCTCGGCGAGTTGCCGCGCCAGCTCGGCCTCCCGCCGATCGGCGGGCAGATCGGTGAGATCCGTTTCGCGCCAAGGCACTTCGACCCGATCCTGGACGATCTGCACCGCTTTGCCGTCCGCGTCGGTGGTGAAGGCGACCCGGATGTTGTCATAGCGATCCACCAGGGCCTGCGCCGCCGCGTGCAACCGGTCGGCGTCCAGAGTTCCGGTGAAGTCCAGGCGTGCCTGCTGGCTGTAGACGTCCATGGTGGCCTCGGACATCATCGCGTGGAAGAACAGACCCGACTGCAACGGCGAGAGCGGCCACACCTCGCGCATCGCGGGGTACTTCCGCTCCCACACCGTCTGATCGGCCGGATCGACCTCGACCAGCGGACCGGTCGGCAGTTCCGGCTCGGAGCCGCCGAGCACCGCACCGGCGGCGATTCCGGCGATGGTGCGCCGCTCGAACACCGCACGCGCGCTGAACATCACACCGCGCGCCTTGGACCGCGACACCAGCTGAATCGACAGGATGCTGTTACCGCCGATGCCGAAGAAGTCGTCATCGACACCGATACCGTCGCGCCCGAGCACGTCGGCGAACACCTCGGCCACCACCTGCTCGGTCGGCGTCGACGGCGCGCGGTAGGGAGTGGACTCGAATTCTGGCTCCGGCAACGCCTTTCGATCCAGCTTGCCGTTCACGTTCAACGGCAGCGCGTCGAGCACCACGAACGCGGCGGGCACCATGTACGAGGGCAGGTTCGCGGACAGCTCCGAACGCACCTGCGCCACATCGAGATCCACCTCCGAGGTCACCAGATAGGCGACGAGCCGATCACCCAGGCGCGGATCCGACTTGGCCAGTACGGCGGTCTGCGTGACCTGCGGCAACGCCAGCAGCGCGGCCTCGATCTCACCCAGCTCGATCCGGAATCCGCGAATCTTCACCTGGAAGTCGGTGCGGCCCCGGTAATCCAGCTCACCGGCGGCATTCCACACCGCCAGATCTCCGGTCCGGTACATCCGCTCACCATCGGCGAACGGGTCGGCCACGAACCGATCCGAGGTCAGCTCCGCGCGGCCGAAATATCCGCGCGCCAGCTGCGCACCGGCCAGATACAGCTCGCCGGGCACCCCGGCGGGCACCGGACGCAACCGCGAATCCAGCACGTACACCTGGGAATTCCACTCCGGCACACCGATCGGCACCGACGTCACATCGGCCTCGCCGACCTGGTGACTGGTGATCGAGACGGCCGCCTCGGTGGGCCCGTACAGGTTGAACAGCCCGGCCGCATTGCCCGTGCGGAAGCGCTGCGCCACCGAACCCGGCAGCGCCTCACCGATCGCCAGCACCTGCCGCAGCGAATCCGGCAGCGCCCCATCGGATTCGGTCAGCAGCGCGTCGAGCATCGAGGGCACCACGTGCAGCGTCGTCACCGACTCGCGCGCCATCAGACCGTTCAGGTACTCCGGATCCTGATGACCTTCGGCGGTGGCGACGACCAACCGGCCACCGCAGACCGCGGCGGTCCAGAACTCCCAGACCGACAGGTCGAAGGTGGCGGCGGTCTTCAGCAGCACCGAATCGTCCGCCCCGAGCCCGAATTCCGCGGTCTCCCACAGCAACTGGTTCACGATCGCCGCGTGTGGCACGGCCACGCCCTTCGGGCGCCCCGTCGAACCGGAGGTGAAGATGACGTACGCGGTGTTCTCCGGACGCAGCACGCCGAGCCGCTCGGCATCGGCGATCGGCGAATCCTCGCCACCCTGGTCCGCATCGATCCGCACGACCGGCGCGATCGTGGTCTCGAACGCGGTCTCGGCGTTGGTCAGCACACAGACCGGGGCCGCGGTGTCGAGGATGTAATCGGTGCGCTCGGCGGCCTGATCCGGATCCACCGGCACGTACGCGCCACCGGCGGTGGCGACCGCGTACATCGCCACGACCAGATCCACCGACCGGCGCAGCGCCAGCGCGACCCGCGCCTCCGGCCCGACACCCAGCGAGATCAGCTGGCGCGCAAGGCGATTCACCCGAGCACTGAGTTCGGCGTAGCTGATCGCGGCGCCGTCGGGTGCGATCAGCGCCGTCGCATCGGGCGTGCGCGAGACGGTCCGTTCGAGCAGCGACACCAGGGTCGCCGAGCGATCGGTCTCGTGCGCGGTCGCGTTGCGGTCGGACACCAGCTCGGTGACCTCGCCCGCGTCCAGGTAGTCCAGATCGCCCACGGCCCGGTCCGGCGCGGCGACGATCTCGCCGAGCAACCGCACGAACCGGTCCGCGAAGATCTGCGCCGTCTCGCGGTCGAACAGATCCGTCGCATAGGTGAGGTCACCGGCGATGCCGAGCGGCGCGCCCGACTCGTCGTATCCGTCGCCCACGATCAGATGCAGGTCGAACTGCGAGATCTCGACGTCCACGTCGAGTCCGGACACGGTCATTCCGGGCAGTTCCAGACTGATCCGGGCCAGGTTCTGGAACGACATGCCGACCTGGAACAGCGGATGCCGCGCGGTGGAACGCTCCGGGTTGAGCACCTCGACCAGACGCTCGAACGGCACGTCCGCGTGCGCGAACGCCTGGATGTCCGACTCCCGCTGGGTCGCCAGCAGATCGGTGAACGACGCGCCGGACTCGACCTGTGTCCGGAACACCAGGGTGTTCACGAACATGCCGATCATGTCGTCCAGCGCGGCCTCACCACGACCCGCGATCGGGGTGCCGATCGCGATGTCCTCGGTCCCCGACAGCCGCGCGAGCAGCACCGCCAGCGCGGTGTGCACGACCATGAACAGCGTCGCGCCCTGCTCGCGGGCAACGGCCACCAGCGCGGCGTGGGTGTCGGCGTCGATCCGCAGACTCACCGTGCCGCCGGCGAAGGACTGCACCGCCGGGCGCGGCCGGTCCGCGGGCAGGTCCAGCTGATCGGGCAGATCGGCCAGCGCCCTGCGCCAGTAGCCGATCTGCTTGGCCGCCAGCGATTCCGGATCGTCCTCCGAGCCGAGCACCGCGCGCTGCCAGATGCTGTAGTCCGCGTACTGCGCCGCCAGCGGCTCCCATTCCGGGGCCGCGCCCGCGGAGCGAGCGGCATAGGCGGTCATCAGGTCCCGCGTCAACGGACCCATCGACGAACCGTCGCCGGAGATGTGATGCACCACCATCGCCAGCACGTACTCGCCCGTGCCGTCGGCTCCCGCCGCCGACACCTCGAACACGGCCACCCGCAACGGCACCTCGGCGGTCACGTCGAACGAGGCCGAGAAGAACTCGAGCACCGCCGATTCGACCGAATCCGCCTCGGTCACCCGCACATCCAGCGCCGGAATCGCCTGCACCGCAGGCAGAATCACCTGCACCGGCCCCTGATCGGTCTCCGGATACACCGTCCGCAGCACCTCGTGCCGGGACACCAGATCGCCGATCGCGGCCCGCAGCGCGGGGATGTCCAGCGCACCGGTCAACCGCACCGCCATCGGCACGTTGTACGCGGTGGACTCCGGATCGAACCGGTTCAGGAACCACATCCGCTGCTGCGCGAGCGACAGCGGAATTCGTTCCGGCCGTTCCAGACTGCCGATCTCGACCCGGTCACCGCGGCTCTGCGCCGCCACCGCCTCCGCGAGCCCGGCCACCGTCGGCGACTCGAACAGCGAACGCACCGTGACCGTAGTGTCCAGTGCCGCGCCGATGCGCGCGGTCACCTGGGTCGCGATCAGCGAGTTACCGCCCAGGGCGAAGAAATCGTCGTCCGCGCCGACCCGGTCCACGCCGAGCACCGCGGCGAACACGCCCGCCACGACCTCCTCGATCGGGGTGCGCGGCGCGCGGAACAGCGTCTCGGCCTCGAATACCGGCTCGGGCAGGGCGCGCCGGTCCAGCTTGCCCACCGGGGTCAGCGGGATGCGGTCGAGCACCATGATCGACGCGGGCACCATGTAGGCGGGCAGGCGTTCCTGCAGGTGTGCGGTCAGCGCGCCGACGTCGATCGAATGATCCTGCGCGGGAACGACATACGACACCAGCGCGGTCGATCCGGCCGCACCGCGGTGGCCGAGGGTGACCGCGAAGCCGACCGTCTCGTGCGCGGTGAGGGCGGCGTCGATCTCACCCAGCTCGATGCGGAAACCACGCACCTTGACCTGGAAGTCGGACCGCCCGACGTACTCCACCGAACCGGCCGCGGTCCACCGGACCACGTCACCGGTGCGGTACAGGCGCCCGCCCGGCACGTACGGATCGGCCACGAACCGCTGCGCGGTCAGGCCGTTGCGCGCGTGGTAGCCCCGCGCGAGCTGGATGCCCGACAGGTACAGCTCGCCCGCGACGCCCACCGGCACCGGCCGCAGCCGCTCGTCCAGGACCAGCAGGCGCATACCGCGGATCGGACCGCCGAGGGCGACCGGCTCCTGCGGCGCGAGCGCACCGAGGGTCGTCGCGATCGTGGTCTCGGTGGGCCCGTAGACGTTGTGCATCCGGCGCAACGTCCCGTCGGCCAGCGGAACGACCCACTTGGCGACCAGGTCCGCGGGCACCGCCTCACCACCGGCGGTCAGCACCCGCAGGCTGTCCAGCCCGGTCGGATCGACCGTGGACAGCGCGGCCGGGGTGATGAACGCGTGGGTGACGCCCTCCGCGCGGATCAGGTCGGCCAGTTCCGCACCGCCGTAGACGCCCGGCGGCACGATGACCAACCGCCCGCCCGCACCGACGGCGAGCAACAGTTCCAGGATCGACGCGTCGAAGCTCGGCGAGGCGAAATGCAGTGCCCGCGTTGTGGAATCGAGCCCGTAGAGCTCCACCTGCTCGTCGCGGAAGTTGGCCACACCCGCGTGCGTGACCATGACGCCCTTGGGGACGCCGGTGGAACCGGAGGTGTAGATGACGTAGGCCGGATGCGCCGGAACCAGCGGCCGCACCCGATCGGCGTCGCTCACCGCGGCCGAGTCGAACGCCGCGGTGTCCAACTCGTCCAGCACGAGCCACTCCAGCGAATCGGGCAGCTGAACGCGCACCGACGCGACGGTCAGGCCGACCCGCGCACCGGAATCGGTGAGCATGTGCGCGATGCGGTCGGCCGGATACGTCGGATCGATCGGCACGAACGCCGCGCCCGACTTGGTCACCGACCACTCCGCCAGATATGAGTCCAGCGACCGCGGCACCGCGACGGCCACCAGGTCCTCGGCCCCGAGGCCGCGCTCGATCAGCAAGCGCGCCAACCGGTTCGACCGCTCGTCGAGTTCGGCGTAGGACAGACTCCGGCCCCACGACGAACCCGCCACGGGCGCGTGCCCCTCCACCGCGGCGGTCGCCTGCGGATCGCGAGCCACGGCCTCGGCCAGCAGCTCCGGCAGCGTGCGCGGCGCGCTGGCCGGGAGGCCGGTGCGCGAGATCAGGTCCGCGCGCTCGCTGTCCTCGATCAGCTCGAAATCGTCGACCGCCGCGTCCGGGCGCCGCACGATCTGGCGCAGCAATCGGACGAACCGGGCCGCGATCACCTCGACCGATGCCTGATCGAAAAGGTCACGGGCGAAGGAGAACTGGGCCGAGATGCCCGAGCCGTCACCCGACTCGCGCAAAGTCAGCGACAGGTCGAATTTCTCTATGCCGGAATCGAATTCGACCCCGCCGACCCGCAGGCCGGGCAGCTCGAACGTCGTCTCGGGCATGTTCTCGAACGACAATGCCACCTGGAACAGCGGATTGCGCGCGGTGGACCGCTCCGGCGCGAGCAACTCCACCAAGCGCTCGAACGGGATGTCCGCGTGCGCGAACGCCTGCAGATCCACCTCGCGGGCATCGGCCAGCAACTCCAGGAAGCTGCGCTGCCCGCCGACCTCGGTCCGCAACACCAGGGTGTTGACGAACATGCCGATCAGGTCGTCGAGTTCGGCCTCGCCGCGACCCGCGATCGGCGTGCCGACGGCGATGTCCTCGGTGCCGCTGAGCTTGGCCAGCAGTACCGCCAGTGCGGCGTGCACGACCATGAACAGCGTGGTGTTCCGCTCGCGGGCGATCTCCCGCAGCGCCTCGTGCACCTCGGCGTCGATCGGGAACAGCACGTGCCCGCCGCGATACGACGGCACCGCCGGGCGCAGCCGATCGACCGGCAGGTTCAGCTCGTCGGGCAGATCGGCCAGCGTGGTCCGCCAGTACTCGGCCTGTGCGGAGATCACGCTGTCCGGATCGTCCTCCGAACCCAGCACCTCGCGCTGCCAGACGCTGAAGTCCGCGTACTGCACCGGCAGCGGAGTCCAGGCCGGGGCGTCACCGGCCGCGCGGGCCGCGTAGGCCAGCATCAGATCCCGGGTCAGCGGGCCCATCGACCAGCCGTCCGCGGTGATGTGGTGCGCGACGAACACCAGGACGTACTCCGCGTTTTGCCCATCGGACGCAACCGCGAGGCCCGCATGATCACGCTCGGCTGCCGACTCCGCCCCGGTGGTGCCGTGTCCATCGGGCACGACCGCAGGGCCAACGTGGTCAGGCTCCGCCTCCGGTCCTGACCCGGCCGCGCCACCAGGTGCGTCGATGCGCAGCAGGCGAGCCCGCAGCGGGATCTCGGTGGTGACGTCGAATGCGGCGGTGACCAGTTCGAGGACCGTGTCCTGCACCGCATCCGGCCGCACCGGCACCGGCGTCAGATCCGGAACCGCCTGCGCGACAGGCAGAATCACCTGCTGCGCGAAGCCCTCGCGCTCCGGGTAGACGGTGCGCAGCACCTCGTGCCGCTCCACCAGGTCGCGCACCGCGGCCTGCAGAGCGTCCAGGTCGACGTTCCCGGACAACCGCACCGCGGCGGGCACGTGGTAGGCGGTGGAGTTCGGATCGAACCGGTTCAGGAACCACATCCGCTGCTGCGCCAGCGACAGCGGCACCTGCTCGGGCCGCACGGTCGCCGCCAGCGCGGGCCGGGCGACATCGGAACCGGCGTACTGCGCCACCCGCGCGGCCAGTTCGGCCACACTGGAGCGTTCGAACAGCTCCCGCACCGACACCCGCGTCCGCAGGGCCGTACCCAGCCGCGCGGTCACCTGCGTCGCGATCAGCGAGTTGCCGCCGAGGGAGAAGAAGTCGTCGTCCGCGCCGACCCGGTCCACACCGAGCACCTCGGCGAACACGCTCGCCACGATCTCCTCGATCGGCGTGGACGGCGCGCGGAACTCGCGATGGGCGAACTCCGGCTCCGGCAACGCCTTCCGGTCCAGCTTGCCGCTGGTGTTCAGCGGGAATTCGGCCAGTTCGACCACCGCGGCGGGAATCATGTAGGCGGGCAACGATTCCGCGGCGGCGGCCAGCAACTCGCGCTGATCGATCGCCTGTCCGGGCGCGGGCACCGTGTAGGCCACCAGCTGATCGCCCAGATCCGAGGGCAGCACCAGCACCACGGCCTGACTGACCGACGGATGCGCCAGCAGCGCCGATTCGATCTCGCCCAGTTCGATGCGCTGACCGCGGAACTTCACCTGGAAGTCGGTGCGGCCGATGTAATCCAGCACCGGCTCGCCATCGGTGACACGCCAGGACACCAGGTCACCCGTGCGGTACATCCGCGCGCCGGTCGTGCTGAAGGGATCGGCGACGAACCGGTCCGAGGTCAGATCCGGACGCGCCACATAGCCGCGCGCGAGCTGGTCACCGGCGAGATACAGCTCACCGGGCACCCCGGCCGGAACCGGCCGCAGCCGCGAATCCAACACGTAAACAAGGGAATTCCACTGCGGCGCACCGATCGGCACACTCAGCCGGTCGTCCTGCGTAGCGGGCCAGTAGGTGATCGAGACCGCGGCCTCGGTCGGACCGTACAGGTTGTGCACCGTCGCGGCGGAGATCGAACGCATCGCCGCCACGGTCTGCGGCGGCAGCGCCTCACCGATGACGAATACGTCGCGCAACGTCGGCACCGCACCGGCCGGGGTGTGCGCGGCGAACACCGTCAGCATCGACGGCACGAAGTCGGTGACCGTAACACCCTGCGCGGCAATGGTTTCGGCGAGATATTCCGGATCGCGATGCCCGTCGTGCGTGGCGACGACCAATTTCGCCCCGGCCCGCAGCGGCATGAAATAGCCCCAGAGCGAGACGTCGAACGTCGTCGCGGTCTTCTGGAAGTAGACGTCGCCCGCGCCCATCGGGTACTCGGCGAGCATCCAGGTGATCTGGTTGTGGATCGCGGCGTGCGAGACCGCGACGCCCTTCGGGCGGCCGGTCGAACCGGACGTGAAGATCACGTACGCCGGATTGTCCGGCAGCACCGGACCTTCCAGCTCGTCCGGCTCCAGAGGCGTGACCTCGAAACCATCCAGATCAACGGTCTCCAGATCCAACACCTCGATACCCGCAGGCACCTCGACCGCGTCCGCGGTACGAGTCAGCACACACACCGGCTGCGCGGTCTCGAGCACGTGCGCGATCCGCTCGGCCGGATGATCCGGATCCAAAGGAACGTAAGCACCACCGGCAGTGATCACCGCGTACATGCTCACGACCAGATCGATCGAACGACGAATCGACAGCGCGACAAGCGACTCCGGACCCACACCCGCCCAGATCAACCGGCGCGCAAGCAGATTGACGCGCTCGTCGAACTCGCGATAGGTCAGCTCCGCACCCTCGTAGCTCACCGCAACCCGATCCGGATGCGCGGCCACCGTACGGCGATACCCGTCCAGCAGCAGCTCCGGCGCGACCTCGTGCCGAGTATCGTTCCAGCGCACCAGGATTCGATCGCGTTCGGCGTCGTCGAGCAGTTCGATCTCGCCCACGCGCCGATCCGGCCGGTCCACCAGGACGTCCAGCACGCGCAGCAGGCGTGCGGACAGTTCCTCGACCTGCTCGTCGGTGAAGTGGCTGACCAGGTACTTCATCGCCAGCACGACGGTCGCCTCGGCGCTCACCATCACCGTCATCGGGTAATGCGTGTCGTCGTACATGCCCGCGCCGGTCACCGACATGCCGTCGATGGAACTGGTCGCCTCGATCGCGTCCTTGTCCACCGGATACGACTCGAACACCACGAGCGAGTCGAACCCGACACCGGTACCGGCCACCCGCTGGATGTCGGTCAGGCCCACATAGTGGTGATCGAGCAGATCGGCCTGATCCGCCTGCAGACCGGACAGCAACTGCCCCACCGACGTTGCGTCGTCCACACGCACCCGCACCGGCAGGGTGTTGATGAACAGGCCGACCATCGATTCGACGCCCGGCAGTTCCGCCGGACGACCCGACACCGTCGCGCCGAACACCACGTCGTCCTGGCCGGTCATCCGGCTCAGCAGCACACCCCACGCCGCTTGGATCAGCGTGTTGACGGTGATGCCCAGCTCGGCGCAGTACCGCTTGATCCGCTCGGTGCGCTCGGCATCGATCTCGGTGACCTGGCGGCCGATCTCGTAGGTCTGCTCCTCGACCGCGATCCGCGGTGCGAGCAGCGTCGGCTCCTGAACCCCGGACAGCGCGGTCTGCCAGGCGCGCAGCGAGGCGTCCCGGTCGCGACCGGCCAGCCAGGCCAGGTAGTTCCGGTAGGGCGCGACGCGCGGCAGCACGCTCGCATCGCCGCGCACCGCGTACAGCATCAGCAGATCCCGCAGCAGCGGCGGCATCGACCAGCCGTCCAGCAGGATGTGGTGCGTGGTGATGACGATCTGCCAGTCGTGCGCGGCCGTGCGGTAGAGCGTGAACCGCAGCAGGGGCGGCGCGGACATGTCGAAGTGCTCGGCCCGGTCCGCGGCCATCAGCCGCTTCAGCTCGCTATCCCGTTGTGCCTCGGGCAGATCCGTGAGATCCACCTCGCGCCACGGCGCTTCGACCTTGTCCAGCACGACCTGTACCGAGCGGCCGTCGGCATCGGTGACGAAGGCGGTGCGCAGGTTCGGGTACCGCACGAGGATGCCCTGTGCGGCCGTGCGCAGCCGGGTGATGTCGACCGCGCCGCGCAGCCCGACGGTGGACTGCACGGTGTAGACGTCGACGCCGCTCTGCGCGAGCAGCGCGTGGAACAGCAGACCCGACTGCAACGTCGACAAGGGCCACACGTCGATCAGCGCCGGATAGTTCCGCTCCCACACCGCGATATCGGCCTGGGTGGCGGGCACCAGCGGCAGATCCGACGGGGTCAGGCCACCGGCGTCCGGGCGGCGGGCGTGCCGCGCCAGCGCGGTCAGCGCCTCGACCCACAGATCGGCGAACTCCTGCACCTGCTCGCGGTCCAGCAGACCGGTCGGGTAGGTGAACGACGCGCCCAGGCGCAGGCCCTGCTCGCCGTCGGTGACGATCGCGTTGATGTCGACCGCGCCGTTGGCGGGCATATCCGCGTCCTGGCCCACCGAAAGATCACCCAGGTCGTCGACCGGCACCCAGCCGAGCTCGGCGAGCTCCTCGGGCACCTCACCGGCGGAGATCCGGCCCAGGTAGTTGAAGCTGATCTGTCCGGGATCGCCCAGCTGCGAAGCGGTTTCGGGGTTCAGCCGACGCAGCAGGCCGTAGCCCAGGCCCTTGTCGGGCACGGCAAGCAGCTGCTCCTTGATCGCCTTGACCACCGTGCCCAGCGCCGGTCCACCGGCGAACGCGTCGGCCAGATCGGCGCCGGCCGGATCCAGCCGCACCGGATAGGCGGTGGTGAACCAGCCGACGGTGCGCGAGAGGTCCGCACCGGGCACGACGTCCTCTTCGCGGCCGTGTCCCTCGACCCGGATCAGCGAGGCGTCACCGGTGCGCGGACGCCACCGCGCCACGGCCAGCGCCAGCGCCGAGAGCAGTCCGTCGTTGACCCCGCCGTGGTACAGGCCCGGCAGGGTGGTGAGCACGGCTTCGGTGACGTCGGCGGGCACGCTGACGCGCACCTGATCCACGGTCGCATTGGTGTCCACCGCCGGATCGAACGGCCGCGAACCCAGCTGCGGGTCCGGGGTCGCCGAAACCCGTTGCCAGAACGGCAGTTCCGCCAGACGTTCGGAATCGGACGCGGCTTCGGCCAGGGCGTGCGCCCACCGCCGCATCGATGTGCCGTTGGCGGGCAGGGCCACCGGCTGCCCGGCCGCCAGCTGCGACCAGGCCATCGCGAAGTCCGGCAGCAGGATGCGCCAGGACACGCCGTCGACCACGAAGTGATGGCCGACGATCAGCATCGCGTCGCGGCGCGCGCTGCCCGCCTCGGCGGCGAACCACACGAACTGCATCATCGCCGCGTTCGCCGGATCCAGACGTCCCAGTGCCGCATCGAGTTCCGCGGTCGCCAGCCGGTTCAACGCCTCGGCGTCGATATCGCCGGGCACCTCGACGCGATGCAGCAGGGCGTCCACGTCGACCGCGCCGGGCTCGAGTGCCTCGAAGACCCAGCCGGTGTCGGCGTCGCCGCGCAGCCGCGAACGCAGCACGTCGTGGTGCTCGAAGACCGCGCCGATCGTCGCGACCAGCGTCTGCCGGTCGATGCCCTCGGGCAGGCGAACCGTCATCGACTGCGAGAAACGCTCGTACGACGAGCCGCTCGACAGCAACTGCGTCATGATCGGCGTCAGCGGGATCTCGCCGACCCCGGCGCCGGGCAGCTCCGCCAGCCGCTGCCGCTCGGAAGCGTCACCGCGCGTGGCGATTTCGGCCAGCGAGGCCACAGTACGCCGTTCGAACACGTCGCGCGGGGAGAACACCACGCCGCGCGCCTTGGTCCGCGACACCAGCTGAATGGACAGGATCGAATCGCCGCCCAAGGAGAAGAACGAATCGTCCACGCCCACCTGGTCGACGCCGAGCACCTCGGCGAACACCTCGGCGATGATCGTCTCGACCTCGCCGACCGGTGCGCGGAATTCCCGCGGCGCGAGTTCGGGTTCGGGCAGCGCCTTGCGATCCAGCTTGCCCACCGGCGTCAGCGGGATCTCGTCGAGCACCACGATCGCCGAGGGGACCATATGCGGCGGCAGGGTCCGCGCGACATGGGCGCTCACGTCGGCCGGATCGACCGCGCGACCCGCGACGCCCAACACGTACGCCACCAGAATCGTTGCGCCAGCGCCGGTTTCGCGTCCCATGGTGAAGGCGAACTCGACGTCCGGGTGGGTGCCGAGGACGGCGTCGATCTCACCCAGTTCGATGCGGAAGCCGCGGATCTTCACCTGGAAGTCCGAGCGTCCCACGTAGTCCAGCTGCCAGGCCACCGACGGCAGCGCCTCGTTACCGGCCCGCTCGCCCGGTTCGGCGAACCAGCGCACCACGTCGCCGGTGCGGTACATCCGCGCGCCCGGCGCGCCGAACGGGTTGGGCACGAAGCGATCCGCGGTCAGATCCGGCCGGTTCCGGTATCCGCGAGCCACGCCCGCGCCCGCCAGATACAGCTCACCCGCGACACCCGGCGGCACCGGATGCAACCGCGCGTCCAGCACCAGGGCCGACATGCCGTGCACCGGCTCGCCGATGGTGACGTGCCGTCCCGGGAACAGCCGCGCGTACGAGGAGATGATCGTGGTCTCGGTCGGACCGTAGGCGTTGAAGTACTTGCGGCCGGGCTGCCACTTGGCGAGCAGTTCCGGCGTGGTGACGTCGCCGCCGACCGAGGCGACCAGCAGCTGATCCTGTTCCGCCGGATCCACGGTGCCCAGCACGGCCGGGGTGATGATGACGTGCGTCACCCGCTCGGTGTGCATCAGCTCGGCCAGATCCGGGCCGCCGATGATGTTCGCGGGCGCGATCACCAGCGTCGCGCCGGTGTAGAAGGCGCACAGCCATTCCAGCACCGACGGGTCGAAACTCGGCGAACAAATATGCAGCATGCGATGCCGCGATTCGAGTTCGTAGTGCCCCACCGCGACGTCGACCAGGCCACCCAGACCCGCATGGGTCACGGTGACGCCCTTGGGCCGTCCGGTAGAACCCGAGGTGTAGATGACGTACGCCGGATGCCGCATCCGCAGCGGCGTGAGCCGGTCCGCATCGGTGATCGGCTCGGCGGACTGCGCCGCGCACAGCCGTTCCGTCGACGGATCGTCCAGGACCAGCCAGTCCACCTCGCCGGACAGGCTCGCCACCTGCGCCGAACCCGTAATGCCCAGTACCGCACCGGAATCGGTGAGCATGTGCGCGACCCGGTCCGCGGGATAGGTCGGGTCCACCGGCACGTGCGCGCCACCGGCCTTGGTGACCGCCAGCACGGCCAGCACCATCTCGTAGGAACGCGGGAAGGACACGGCCACAAGCTTTTCCGGTCCGACGCCGCGCTCGATCAGCACGCGCGCCAGGCGCGAGGACCGTTCGTCGAGTTCGCCGTAGGTGATCGAACGCCCGTCGTAGCGCACCGCGATCCGGTCGCGGCCCAGCTCCACGCCGCGGCTCATCAGATCCGGCAGCACGCCCGTCGCCATGACGTCGTCGCCGTGCACGTGTGTGAGCAGCTCGAATTCCGGCGCGGTCAGCAGCGACACGTCACCGACCGAGGCATGCGGATCGGCGGCCAGCACGCTCAGCAGGCGCACGAACCGGCGGGCCAGCACCTCGACCGTGTCATCGTCGAAAAGATCACGCGCGAAGGAGAATTCGGCCTGCATACCGGAGTCGTCGAGCGACTCGCGCAGGGTCAGCGACAGGTCGAACTTCTCGATACCGGACTCGAATTCGACCGCGCCGACCCGCAGACCGGGCAGTTCGAATGCGGTCTCGGGCATGTTCTCGAACGACAACCCGACCTGGAACAGCGGATTGCGCACGGTGGACCGCTCCGGCGAGAGCATCTCCACCAGACGCTCGAACGGGATGTCCGCGTGCGCGAACGCCTGCAGATCGGTCTCCCTGGCCTGTGCGAGCAACTCGTCGAAGCTCGCCTCCGGCCGCACCTCGGTCCGCAGGACCAGGGTGTTGACGAACATGCCGACCACGTCGTCCAGTTCGGCCCGGCCGCGCCCGGCGACCGGTGTGCCGACCGCGATGTCCTCGGTTCCGGACAGCTTCGCCAGGAACGTCGCGAGCGCGGCGTGCACGACCATGAACAACGTCGTGTGCCGCTCGCGCGCCAGGCGCTGTAGTGCGGCGTGCAGGTCGGCCTCGATGGTGAACGGCACCCGTCCGCCGCGATAGGTGGGCACACCCGGCCGCGGCCGGTCGACGGGAAGATTCAGCTCGTCGGGCAGGCCCGCCAGCGCGCCGCGCCAGTAGTCGGCCTGTGCGGCCAGCACACTGTTCGGATCGTCCTCAGCCCCCAGCGCCTCGCGCTGCCACAGGCTGAAGTCCGCGTACTGCACCGGCAGCGGCGTCCACGCCGGAGCCTCGCCGGTCCGGCGGGCCGCGTAGGCGAGCATCACGTCGCGGGTCAACGGGCCCATCGACCAGCCGTCCGCGGTGATGTGGTGCGCCACGACGACCAGCACGTGTTCGATCGCCTCCGCGGTCTCCACGCGCAGCAACCGGACCCGCAGCGGCACTTCGGCGCTCGCGTCGAAGCCCGCGGTGACCAGTCCGGTGACGGTCTCCGGCAACGCATCCGGCCGCACCGCGATCGGCTCCAGATCCGGAACCGCCTGTGCCACAGGCAGAATCACCTGATGCGGCAGGCCGTCGCGCTCCGGGTAGATCGTGCGCAGCACCTCGTGCCGCTCGATGACGTCCCGTACCGCGGCTTGCAGCGCCGAGGTGTCCAGCTCGCCGGTCAACCGCACCGCGACGGGCACGTGATAGGCCGCGGACTGCTGATCGAACCGGTTCAGGAACCACATCCGCTGCTGGGCCAGCGACAACGGCACCAGCTCCGGCCGCGGCCGGGCGACCAGCGCCGGACGGTCGGCGGCCTCGGAGCCCTGCTCGACCTTCACTGCCAGACCCGCGACCGTCGAGGACTCGAAGATCGCGCGCACCGGGACCTGCACGTCCAGTGCCGCGCCGATGCGCGCGGTCACCTGGGTCGCCAGCAGCGAGTTGCCGCCGAGGGCGAAGAAGTCGTCGTCGACGCCGATCCGCTCGACGCCGAGCACGTCGGCGAATACGCCCGCGACGATCTCCTCGATCGGCGTGGACGGCGCGCGGAAGGCCGCCGCCTCGAACTCCGGCTCCGGCAGCGCCCTGCGGTCAAGTTTGCCGTTCGCGTTGAGCGGCAGCACATCCAGGACGACGAACGCCGAGGGCACCATGTACGAGGGCAGTTGCGCGACCAGGTGGGCACGCAGCGCCTCGATATCGATGCTCCCGTCCGCGGGCACCGCGTAGGCGACCAGCCGATCGCCTGCGCGCTCGTCGGAGTGCACGATCGCGACCGCCTGCGCGACGGAATCGGCCGCGGTGAGGGCGGATTCGATCTCACCGAGTTCGATGCGCTGACCGCGCAGCTTGACCTGGAAGTCGGTGCGGCCCATGTAGACGATCGCGCCGTCACTCGTGTGCCGGACCAGGTCACCGGTGCGGTACATCCGGGAGCCGTCGTCCCCGAACGGATTCGCCACGAACCGGTCCGCGGTGAGGTCGGCGCGGCCCAGATAGCCGCGCGCGGTCTGCGCGCCCGCCAGATACAGCTCACCCGCGACACCCACGGGCACCGGGTGCAGCCGCGAGTCCAGCACGTACGCCTGGGCGTTCCACACCGGCGAGCCGATCGGCACCGCGGTGCTCACGTCCTGCGCGACCGGCGCGTAGGTGGCGTGCACCGTGAATTCCGTCGGTCCGTAGAGGTTGTGCAGTCGCGCGGACACGCCCAGGCGGCCGAACGCCGCCACGGTGTCGGGCGTGAGCGCCTCACCGGCGACGAACAGGATGCGCAGCGCTTCCAGCTCCCGCGCCGACACGCTGTCCGCGAACACCCGCAGCATCGACGGCACGAACGAGGTCATGGTGACCCGCTCGGCCTCGATCAGCTCGGCCAGGTACCGCGGATCGCGGTGACCGTCCGGGCTCGCGATCACCATGCGCGCGCCGACGGCCAAGGGGGCGAACAACTCCCACACCGACACGTCGAACGTCGCAGGGGTCTTGAACAGCACCACATCGTCCGAGCCGATGCCGTATTCGCCGGTGATCCAGGCGATCTGGTTCAGCACGGCGGATGCGGGCACCGCGACGCCCTTCGGGCGGCCCGTCGAACCCGAGGTGAAGATCACGTACGCCGGATTATCCGGGCGCACAAGCCCTTCCAGCTCGTCCGGCTCCAGAGGCGTGACCTCGAAACCATCCAGATCAACGGTCTCCAGATCCAACACCTCGATACCCGCAGGCACCTCGACCGCGTCCGCGGTGCGAGTCAGCACACACACCGGCTGCGCGGTCTCCAGCACATGCGCGATCCGCTCGGCCGGATGATCCGGATCCAACGGAACGTAAGCACCACCGGCAGTGATCACCGCGTACATACTCACGACCAGATCGATCGAACGACGAATCGACAACGCCACAAGCGACTCCGGACCCACACCCGCCCAGATCAACCGACGCGCAAGCAGATTCACCCGCTCATCGAACTCCCGATAGGTCAACTCCGCACCCTCGAAGGACACCGCCACCCGATCCGGATACGCGGCTACCGCACGGCGATACCCGTCCAGCAGGGAGGTGTCCTCGACCCGATGTCCGGTGTCGTTCCAGTCGCGCAGAATCAGCGCGCGCTCGGCCTCCTCGACGATCGCCAGTTCACCGGCGGCAGTGGTCGGAGCGGCGGCGATCTCGCCGAGCAGACGCAGGAACCGGGCCGCGAAGCCCTCGACCGTCGCGGCGTCGAACAGATCCGTCGCGTAGGTGAAGTAGCCGTCCATGCCGTTCGGCCGGCCGGTGTCGTCGTAGCCGTCGGCCAGGAACAGGTGCAGATCGAACTGCGAGATCTCGGTGTCGACCTCGATCCCGGACAGCGTCAGACCAGGCAGCTCCAGATTCGTCACGCCCATGTTCTGGAAGGACAGACCCACCTGGAACAGCGGATGCCGCGCGGTCGAGCGGACCGGGTTGAGCACCTCGACCAGACGCTCGAACGGCACGTCCGCGTTGGCGAACGCCTGAATGTCGGTCTCACGCTGGGTTTCCAGCAGATCGGTGAACGTCGCCGCGGCATCGACCTGCGTGCGGAACACCAGCGTGTTCACGAACATGCCGATCATGTCGTCCAGCGCGGCCTCACCGCGACCCGCCATCGGGGTGCCGATCGCGATGTCCTCGGTCCCCGACAGCCGCGCCAGCAGCACCGCCAGCGCGGTGTGCACGACCATGAACAATGTCGCGCCCTGCTCCCGAGCGAGATCGACCAGCGCACTGTGCAATTCGGCGTCGATCCGCAGCGCGGCCTTTCGACCGGCGAAGGACTGCACCGCCGGACGCGGCCGGTCCGCCGGCAGATCCAGCTGATCGGGTAGATCCGCCAATGCCGTCGTCCAGTAGGCGGTCTGCTTGGCCAGCAACGATTCCGGATCGTCCTCGCTGCCCAGCAGCGCCCGCTGCCAGATGCTGAAGTCCGCGTACTGGACCTCCAGCGGGGCCCAGCCCGGGGCGTTTCCGGTGGAACGGGCCGCGTAGGCGGTCATCAGATCGCGCGTCATCGGGGCCATCGAGGAGCCGTCGCCGGAGATGTGGTGCACCACCATCGCCAGCACGTACTCGTCCGGACCGACCTCGAACAACGTCACCCGCAACGGCACCTCGGCCGTCACATCGAATGTGGCGGAGAAGAATTCGAGCAGGAGCGCCTCGATACCCTCGGCATCGGCCTGGCGGACCACCAGCTCGGGCACCGACTGTCCGACCGGCAGGACGACCTGCACGGGACCGGTCTCGGTCTCGGGGTAGACCGTGCGCAGCACCTCGTGCCGCGCCACCACGTCGGCGACGGCCGCACCCAGTGCGGACACGTCGAGTTCGCCGGTCAGCCGCACCGCGATCGGCACGTTGTAGGCCGCGGACCGCTGGTCGAACCGGTTCAGGAACCACATCCGCTGCTGCGCCAGCGACAGCGGGATCCGTTCCGGACGCTGCGCCGCACACAGTGCCGGACGGCCGCCGGTGTGCTGCTCGACCCGGGTCGCCAGTCCCTCGACCGTCGAATTCTCGAAGACCGTGCGCACCGGCACCCGGGCGTCGAGTGCGCTGCCCAGACGCGCGGCCACCTGGGTGGCCAGCAGCGAGTTGCCGCCGAGGCCGAAGAAGTCGTCGTCCAGGCCGATCCGCTCGACGCCGAGCACATCGGCGAACACGCCCGCCACGATCTGTTCGATCGGCGTCGTCGGGGCGCGGAACTCGGTGGCCTCGAATTCGGGTTCCGGCAACGCTTTTCGATCCAGCTTGCCGCTGACGTTCAACGGGAACTCGGCCAGCACCACGAACGCCGCGGGCACCATGTACGAGGGCAGGCTCCCCGCGATCGCGGACTTCACCTCCGCGACGTCCAGCGCGCCGTCCGCCGGGATCAGGTAGGCGACCAGGGTGTCGCCGAGGCGCTGATCCGCACGCGCCACCACCGCGGCGCGGGCGACCTGCGGCAGCGCCAGTAGCGCCGCCTCGATCTCTCCCAGCTCGATCCGGAAACCACGAATCTTCACCTGGAAGTCGGTGCGACCTCGGTAATCCAGCTCGCCATCGGCATTCCACACCACGAGGTCACCGGTGCGGTACATCCGCTCACCATCGGCGAACGGGTTGGCCACGAACCGGTCCGAGGTCAGGTCGGCGCGGCCCAGATAACCGCGCGCGAGCTGCACACCGGCCAGATACAGTTCACCGGCCACCCCGTCCGGCACCGGACGCAACCGCGAATCCAGCACGTAGACGCGGGAATTCCACTCCGGCACACCGATCGACACCGATATCGCCTCGGCCGCGGTGACCTCGTGGTTGGTGATCGAGACCGCGGCCTCGGTCGGGCCGTACACGTTGAACAGTCCGGACGCGTTGGCCCGCAGGAACCGCTGCGCCACCGAACCGGGCAGCGCCTCGCCGATCGCCAGCACCCGCCGCAGCGAACTCGACAGCGCGTCGGCCGATTCGGTCAGCAGACCGTCCAGCATCGAGGGCACGGTGCCCAGGGTCGTGACACCCTCGCGGGCCATCAGGTCGTTCATGTAGGCCGCGTCGCGGTGCCCGTCGGGCGCGGCGATCACCAGGCGGCCGCCGGTCAGCGCGCCGGCCCAGAACTCCCAGGTCGAGACGTCGAAGGTGGCCGCGGTCTGCAGCAGCATCACATCGCCGTCGTCGATGCCGAATTCGGCGACCTCCCAGAGCATCTGGTTCACGATCGCGCCGTGCGAGACGGCCACGCCCTTGGGGCGGCCGGTCGAACCGGAGGTGAAGATCACGTACGCGGTGTTCTCCGGACGCAGCACGCCGAGCCGCTCGGCTGCCGCGACCGGCCCGTCCGAGACGTCCGACAGATCCAGTTCATCGATGCGGACCACCGGCGCGACCTCGGTGCCGAACGCGGTCTCCGCGTTGGTCAGCACACACACCGGCGCCGCGGTCTCGAGGATGTAGCCGGTGCGCTCGGCGGGCTGATCCGGGCCCAGCGGCACGTAGGCGCCACCGGCGGTCACCACCGCGTACATGGCCACGACCAGATCCACGGACCGGTCGAAGGCCAGCGCGACGCGCGACTCCGGCCCGACGCCGAGCGAGATCAGGTGCCGCGCAAGGCGGTTCACGCGACGATCCAGCTCGTCGAAGGTGATCCGGCTGCCGTCCGGGCCGATCAGGGCCACCGCGTCCGAGCGGGCGCTCAGGGTCGCGGCGAGCAGCGACGCCAGCGTCGCGGAGGTATCGACCGCATGGTCGGTTGCGTTGCGCTGCACCAGAATCCGGCTGCGCTCGGCACTGTCGAGCAGATCGAGATCGCCGACCGCCGTACTCGGATCGGCGGTGATCTCCGCCAGCATCCGCACGAAGCGATCGACGAAGCCCTGCACCGTGGCGTGGTCGAACAGATCGGTGGAATAGGTCAGATAACCGCTGATGCCCTGGGAGGCGCCGGATTCGCCGTAGGCGTCCGAGACGATCAGGTTCAGGTCGAACTGCGACTGCCGGGTGTCGAGTTCGAGCGCCGACACGGTCAGGCCGGGCAGTTCCAGTCCGGTCTGGGCCAGGTTCTGGAACGACAGGCCGACCTGGAACAGCGGATGCCGCGCGGTCGAGCGGACCGGGTTGAGCACCTCGACCAGCCGCTCGAACGGCACATCGGCGTGCGCGAAGGCCGCGATATCGGTTTCCCGTTGCCGCGCGAGCAGATCGCTGAACGATTCACCGAGATCGATCCGCGTCCGGAACACCAGCGTATTGACGAACATGCCGATCATGTCGTCCAGCGCCGCCTCGCCGCGACCGGCCATCGGCGTGCCGATGGCGATGTCGTCGGTGCCGGACAGTCGCGCCAGCAGCACCGCGAACGCGGTGTGCACGACCATGAACAGCGTCGCGCCCTCGGTGCGCGCCAGATCGGCCAGCGCACGGTGGATTTCGGCGTCGATCCGCACCTCGACCCGGCTTCCGGCGAAGGTCTGCGCCGGTGGCCGCGGGCGATCCGAGGGCAGGTCCAGCTGATCGGGCAGCTCGGCCAGGGCCGCACGCCAGTACGCGATCTGCCTGGCCGCCAACGATTCCGGATCGTCCTCCGAGCCGAGCAGCTCGCGCTGCCAGATGCTGTAGTCCGCGTACTGCACGGCCAGCGGAGCCCAGCCCGGCGCCTCGCCCATCGCGCGAGCGGCGTACGCCGACATCAGATCCCGCGTCAGCGGGCCGAGCGAGGAACCGTCACCGGCGATGTGGTGTATCACCATCGCCAGCACGTACTCGACGCGATCCGCGCCGGTGATCTCGAACAGCGTGACGCGCAGCGGAACCTGGCTCGTGACATCGAAACTCGTCGAGATGAGCCCGGCCATGGCCGCCTCGATCTCGTCCGCGGCGACCGCGATGATCTCCAGCTCCGGCACGGCCTGCCCGACGGGCAGGATCACCTGCACGGGGCCGCCGGGCTTCGACTCGCTCGCCGTGACCTCCGGGTACACCGTGCGCAGGACCTCGTGGCGGGCCACCAGATCACCGACGGCCGCCCGCAGCGCCTCGACGTCCACCGAGCCGCGCAACCGCACCGCCATCGGCACGTTGTACGCGGGCGAGGACTGATCGAACCGGTTCAGGAACCACATCCGCTGCTGCGCCAGCGACAGCGGAATCCGTTCGGGCCGTGGGCCCGCCACCAGCGCGCGGTGACCGGATCCGGCCTGACGTTCCACGCGCGCGGCCAGCACGCCCACCGTGGACGCCTCGAACAGCAGCCGGACCGGAACGCGAGTGTCGAGCGCGGCGGACAGGCGGGCCGCGACCTGCGTCGCGATCAGCGAGTTGCCGCCGAGTTCGAAGAAGTCGTCGTCGACGCCGACCATCGTGTCCAGACCGAGCACGTCGGCGTAGGTGTGCGCGACGATCTCCTCGATCGGCGTCGCGGGCGCGCGGAATTCGCGCACCTCGAACGACGGCGCGGGCAGCGCGCGACGGTCGAGTTTGCCGTTGGGGCTCAGCGGCAGCGCGTCGAGCACGATGATCGCCGAGGGCACCATATAGGACGGCAGCAGGCCGGTCAGATGCGTCCGCAGCGCCAGATCGTAAGCGGCGGAATCGAATTCGGCTTCGGACTGCTCGGCGCGCACGACGTACGCGACGAGCCGGGCTCCGGTGCGATCGTCGGACCGCACCATGGCCACCGCCTGCGCGACGGTCTCGTGCGCCCGCAGCGCGTATTCGATCTCGCCGAGTTCGATGCGCAGACCGCGCAGCTTGACCTGGAAATCGGTGCGGCCGCGGTAGATCAGCTCACCGTCGGCGGCACGGGCGACCAGGTCACCGGTGCGGTACATGCGCCCGCCCTCACCGAACGGATCGGCCACGAACCGATCCGAGGTCAGGTCGGTGCGGCCCACATAACCGCGCGCCAGCTGCTCGCCCGACAGATACAGCTCGCCCGCGACACCCACCGGAACCGGCCGCAACCGCGAATCCAGCACGTACGCACGGGTATTGAAAACCGGGCGGCCGATCGGCACGAGATCGATGTCCGCGTCGGTCACCTCGTGATAGGTGACGTCGACCGCGGCCTCGGTCGGGCCGTACAGGTTGTGCACCGCCGAACCGGTCAACTCGCGCAGCCGATGCGCGGCCTCCGGGCCGAGCGCCTCACCCGAGGAGAACACCATCCGCAGCGAACGACACTGCGCCACAGCCGATTCCGCGACGAACACCGACAGCATGGACGGCACGAAGTGCGCCACCGACACACCCTCGGCCGCGATCAACTCCGCCAGATACACCGGATCACGATGACCATCCGGCTTCGCGACGACCAGTCGCGCGCCGATCTGCAACGGCCAGAAGAACTCCCACACCGACACGTCGAACGTCGAGGGCGTCTTCTGCAACACCACATCGTCCGAGGTCAGCCCGTACTCGGACTGCATCCAGACCAGGCGGTTCACGATCGCCCGGTGCGAGACCGCCACACCCTTCGGGCGACCGGTCGAGCCCGAGGTGAAGATGACATACGCGGTGTGCTGCGGCAGCAGCGGACCGACCCGCTCCGCATCGGTGACCGGCGCGTCGGAGTAGCCGGACAGATCCAGCTCGTCGAGCAGCAGCACCGGCGCGCCCTCGGGCGCGAATTCGTCTGCGGCGGTGGTGAGTACGCACGCGGGCCGCGCGGTCTCGAGCACATGGGCGATGCGCTCGGCGGGCTGCTCGAGGTCGAGCGGAACGTATGCGCCCCCGGCCTCGACCACCGCGTGGATGGCGATGACCAGTTCGAGCGAACGACGCAGGCCCAGGGCCACCGGCACGTCGGGACCGACACCCGCCTCGATCAACCGGCGGGCCAGGCGGCGCACGCGAGCGGCGAATTCGGAATACGACAGCGTCCCGGAGGGACTCGATGAGGGGTGGTGGTCGGGCGACGGGTGGGCCAGAGTTGTCCCCTCGAACGTGAGCGCGGGCCCCTCCGGCGTGCTCGCCGCCTGCGCGGCGAACATCGACGGCAGCGTGGCGGCACGGCCCGCGAGCGCGGCGTCCAGATCGAATCGCGTGTCGTTCCACACGCGCAGTTCGAGTTCGGCCTCCCGCGCATCCAGCAGCGGCAGATCGCCGACCGGCCGGTCCGGGGTCACCGCGACGGCCTTGAGCAGCCGCACGAACCGCCGCGCGAACTGCGCGATGGTGCCGGTGTCGAACAGGTCGGTGGCGTAGATGAACTTGGCGCTCATCCCCGCGGGCACGGGCAGGCCGCCCTCGGCGCCCTCGGGGACCTGCATCCGCTCGGTCAGTTCGAGCTGGAGATCGAATTTGGCCGTCTCGATGGGCAATTCGACGCCGTGGATGGTCAGGCCGGGCAGCTCCAGCGTGGTCCGGCCGGTGTTCTGCAACGACAGCATCACCTGGAACAGCGGATGCCGGGCCTGCGAACGGGTCGGATTGAGGATCTCCACCAGCCGCTCGAACGGCAGGTCCGCATGTCCGAAGGCGGCGATGTCGCCGCCCCGGACCGCGCGCAGCACATCGGCGAAGCTCGACTGCGCCTCGACCTCCGTGCGCAGCACCAGCGTGTTGACGAACATGCCGATCATGTCGTCGAGCGCGCGTTCACCGCGGCCCGCGACCGGCGTTCCGATCGCGATATCGGTTTCACCGCTCAACCGGGACAGCAGCACCGCCAGCGCCGCGTGCACGACCATGAACATGGTCGCGCCGTGCGGACGGCCCAATTCGGCCAGGCGGGACTGGGTTTCGGCATCGATCTCGAAGGTGTGGATCGTGCCGCGGCCCGAGGCCACCGCCGGACGCGGCCGGTCGGACGGCAGATCCAGCTGCTCGGGCAGCCCGCGCAACGTCTCGGTCCAGTACGAGATCTGCTGGGAGATCAGCGATTCCGGATCGCTTTCCGAACCGAGCACCTCGCGCTGCCACAGCGCGTAGTCCGCGTACTGCACCGTCAGCGGCTGCCAGGCGGGCTCGCCGCCCTCGACGCGGGCGCCGTAGGCGGTCATCACGTCGCGGGCGAACGGGCCCATGGAGAAACCGTCGCCGGAGATGTGGTGCACCACCACGGCCAGCACGTGTTCGGTGGGGCTGATCTCGAACAGCCGGGCCCGCAGCGGGACCTCCGCTGTCACGTCGAAGCCGGTCAGCACCAGCTCGGACAGCTGCCCCGGCAGCTCGGCCTCGGTGATGTCGATCGGCGTCAGATCCGGGATCACCCGGCTGGTCGGCACGATCTCCTGGTATGCCGCCAGCGCGGGCTCGCGGGAGTCCAGCGCCGCCTCGGGATACCGGGTGCGCAGCGATTCGTGCCGCGCCAGCACGTCGGCGACCGCGATGTGCAGGGCTTGGCGGTCCAGCAGACCGGACATCCGGACCACGACCGGGATGTTGTCGACCGCGGACTCCGGATCGAAGCGGTTCAGGAACCACATCCGCTGCTGTGCCAGCGACAGCGGAATCCGCTCCGGACGTGCTTGCGGCACAAGCGGTTTGCGAGTCGAGCCGACGGTTCCGGACTCGGCGCGCGCGGCCAGTGCGGACACCGTGGACGCCTCGAAGATCTCCCGGACGCTCAGATCGGTGTCGAGCGCGGCCGACAGGCGGGCCGCGACCTGGGTCGCGATCAGCGAGTTGCCGCCCAGGGCGAAGAAGTCGTCGTCCAGGCCGACGCGTGCGACACCCAGTGTCTCGGCGAAGATCTCCGCGACGATCTCCTCCACCGGCGTGGTCGGCGCGCGGAACACCGCCGCCTCGAACACCGGCGCGGGCAGCGCCTTGCGGTCCAGCTTGCCCGAGGCGTTGAGCGGCAGTTCGTCCAGCACCATCACCAGCGCGGGGACCATATAGGCGGGCAGGCGGCGGCCGAGTTCCTCGCGCACCTCGTCGGTGTCCAGGATCGACCCGGCCGCAACGACATACGCCACCAACTGATCGCCGGTGTGCACGTCGTGGCGGACCACGGCCACGGCCTGGCCGATCTCGGGCAGGGCGGTCAGCGCCGACTCGATCTCGCCCAGTTCGATGCGCAGACCGCGCAGCTTGACCTGGAAGTCGGTGCGGCCCAGGTATTCCAGCTCACCGTCGCCGGTCCAGTAGACCAGGTCGCCGGTGCGGTACATGCGCTCACCGTCACCGAACGGGTTGGCCACGAACCGATCCGCGGACAGATCGGGCCGACGCACGTAACCGTGCGCGAGCTGCGCGCCCGCCAGATACAGCTCACCCGCGACACCCACCGGAGTCGGCTGCAATCGCGAATCCAGCACGTAGACACGGGTGTTGAACACCGGGCGGCCGATCGGCACCGTTTCCTGATCGGACGCGGTGACCTGGTGGTACGTCACGTCGACCGCGGCCTCGGTCGGGCCGTACAGGTTGTGCACCGCCGAACCGGTCAGCTCCCGCAGCCGGTGCGCCGACCGGGGTGCCAGCGCCTCACCGGAGGCGAACACCATGCGCAGCGAACGACACTGCGCCACAGCGGATTCGGCGACGAAGACGGACAGCATGGACGGCACGAAGTGCGTCACCGTCACGCCCTCGGCCGCGATCAACTCCGCCAGGTAGGCCGGATCACGATGACCGTCCGGCTTCGCGACGACCAGTCGCGCGCCGATCTGCAACGGCCAGAAGAACTCCCACACCGAGACGTCGAACGTCGAGGGCGTCTTCTGCAACACCACATCGTCGGAGGTGAGGCCGTACTCGGACTGCATCCAGACCAGGCGGTTCACGATCGCCGAATGCGGCACCGCCACACCCTTCGGGCGACCGGTCGAGCCCGAGGTGAAGATGACATACGCGGTGTCGGCCGGACGCAGCGGGTACCGGCGGTCGTCGTCGGTGAGCGGCTCGATCGAATATCCGGACAGGTCCAGCAGATCGATCCGCACCTGCGCGGTGTCGATCTCCAGGTCGTCACCGGAGGTGAGCACGCAGACCGGGTCCGCGGTGCGCAGGATGTACTCGGTGCGCTCGGCGGGGTGATCGGGATCCAGCGGCACGTACGCGCCACCGGCCACGGAGACGGCGTACATGCCGACCACCAGATCGATCGAACGGCGCATGCCCAGGGCGACGAAGGATTCCGCGCCCACACCGCGATCCACCAGCCAGCGCGCCAAGCGGTGCACGCGGGCGGCGAACTCGGAATACGACAGCGTCCCGGAGGGACTCGATGAGGGGCGGTGGTCGGGCGACGGGTGGGCCAGAGTTGTCCCCTCGAACGTGAGCGCGGGTTCTTCCGGCGTGCGGGCGGCCTGCGCCTCGAACATCGACACCAGGGTCGCGGCCTGGTCGGGCAGCGGGTGCGCGGTGTCGTTCCAACGCGTGACCACCAGATCGCGTTCGGCGGCGTCCAGCAGGGCGATATCGCCCACCGGCGCCTCCGGATCGGCCGTGATCGCGGTCAGCACCCGGACCAACCGGCCCGCGATGCGGCGGATCGAGCTCTCGGAGAACAGATCTCGCAGATATCCGGCGCGGATCCGCAGGCTCTGCCCGGTATCGCCCGGACGGGTGTCGAGCTGCGCGATCAGGGTCAGCGGATAGTGCGTGGCGTCGGCGGCCTCGAGCCCGGTGACGGCCATACCGTCGATGTCGGCGGCCTGCGCCCGGATGCCCTCGGAGTCGACCGGGTAGGACTCGAACACGACCAGGGTGTCGAACAGTCCGCCCATTCCGGCGGCCTGCTGGATGTCGGCCAGGCCGACGTAGTGGTGATCGAGCAGGTCCGCCTGTTCGCCCTGGGTCCGGGTGAGCAGCGCGCGCACCGATTCGGCCGGATCGATGTCCACCCGCACCGGAACGGTATTGATGAACAGGCCGACCATGGATTCCACGCCCGGCAGCTGCGCCGGACGTCCCGAGACCGTGGTGCCGAACAGCACGTCGTCGCGGCCGGTGGTGCGGCCCAGCAGAATTCCCCACGCGACCTGCAACACCGTATTCGGCGTGACGCCGAGCCCGGTCGCCAGTTCGGTGAGTCGCGCGGTGGCGGCCTCGTCGAGGCCGAACAGGTATTCATCGGACAGCGAGGTGATCTCGCGGCCCGAATCCGGGCGGGTCAGCAGGGTCGGCTCGGAGACACCGGACAGCGCCGCGGCCCAGGCCGCGACCGAGGCCGAATGATCCTGCTGCGCAACCCATTCCAGGAAGTGCCGGTACGAGCGCACCGGGGGCATCGCGGCGGTGTCGGCGCGGGTCGCGTACAGCACCAGCAGATCCCGCATGAGCAGCGGCATCGACCAGCCGTCCAGCAGGATGTGGTGGTTGGACACCGCGAGCTGCCATTCGCGCTCGCCCACCCGGATCAGCGTGAACCGGATCAGCGGCGGCTCGGTGAGATCGAACCGCTGTGTCCGGTCGGCTTCGATGATCTCGCTCGCCCGCGCGCCGCCGCGCGCGACCGTCGGGCGGCAGTCGTGTTCGGCCCAGGCCACCCGCACACCGTCCAGAACCAACTGCACCGGATTGCCCTGGGCGTCGGTGACGAAGGCGGTGCGCAGATTCTCGTAGCGATCCACCAGCGCCTGCGCGGCCGCGCGCAGGCGGTCCGCGTCGACTCGGCCGGTCAGCGTGAGCACGGCCTGTGCGGTGTACACGTCCACCGAGGTGGCGGCCAGCTGAGCGTGGAACAGCAGACCGGCCTGCAGGGCCGACAGCGGCCACACCTCGGTCAGCGCCGGGAAGCGGCGCTCCCAGTCGTCCACATCCTGCTGGGTGCTGCGCACGAGGGCGAAGTCCGACGGGGTGTGCCCGCCCGCCTGCGCCGAATCCGCGTGGCGCGCAACCGCTTCCACGGCCTCGATCCACAACCGGCCGAATCCCTCGACCGCCTCGTCGCCGAGCAGCGTGGTCGGGTAGCCGATATTGGCGGTGAGCTGATCACCGACCACGATGGCGTTGATGTCCAGCGGGGCCATCGCGGGCATATCGGCGTCGTAGTCGCCGCCGAGCGCACCCAGTTCGGGTGCGGGAATCCAGCCGAAGCCGCGCAGCGACTCGGGCACGCCGCCCTCGGAGACCCGGCCCAGGTAGTTGAAGCTGACCTGGCCCGGCAACTGCGCCGGAAGCTGCTCGGCGGTGTCCGGGTTCAGGTAACGCAGCAGGCCGTAGCCCACGCCCTTGTCCGGGACGGCACGCAACTGTTCCTTGATCGCCTTGACCGCGCGGCCCATGGCGGGACCGCCGGTCAGCGCGTCCGCGACATCGATCCCGGACAGATCCACCCGAACCGGATAGATCGCGGTGAACCAGCCGACGGTCCGGGACAGATCCGCGCCCGGAACCAGATCCTCTTCGCGCCCATGGCCTTCCAGCCGGATGAGCAGCGAATCCGAACCCTCCTGGTCGGCCTCGCCGAGACGCTCGGCGCGCCAGGCCGCGGTCGCCAGGACCAGCGCGGTCACCAGGGCATCGTTGACGCCGCCGTGGAACAGGGCGGGAACCGTGGTCAGCAGTGCCCGGGTGACCTCGGCCGACACCTCGACGCGATGGCGGGCGATGACTCCCGACACGTCGATGGCCGGATCCATGGGACGCGCGGTCAGCAGCGGGTCCGGACCCTCGACCGCCGCACGCCACCGCTCCAGTTCACCGGTGCGCTCGGACGCGACCTGCTCGAGCGCGTGGGACCAGGTACGCATGCTGGTACCCGGTTCGGCGAGCTCCGGTGTCTGCCCGGAGGACAGCTGTCCCCAGGCGGTCACGAAGTCCGGCACCAGGATTCGCCAGGACACACCGTCGATGATCATGTGGTGCGCGGCGACGACGAGTCGTCCGGCGCGCTCGGCGCCCGTGCCGGAGACCGGCTGCAGCCAGACGAACCGGATCACCACGCCCGCTTCGGGATCCAGCCGGTCCAGCGTGGCATCCAGTGCGGCGCTGGCGATTTCGAAGACCGCGTCCTCGTCGGCCGAGGCGTCGAATTCGACCCGGTCGATCAGCGCGTCCGCGTCGACCGTGCCCGGTTCGGCCGTCTCGATGATCCATTCCGCGCCCGCGTGCCGACGCAGTCGCGCGCGCAGCATGTCGTGCCGGTCGATGACCGCGCCCACCGTCGCGGCGATACCCGCGCGGTCGATGCCGATCGGAAGTTCCAGTGCCAGAGTCTGATTGAAGCGACCGATACCGCCGGGGCGCTCCACCATGAACCGCACCACCGGGGTCAGCGGCATCGTGCCGACACCGCCGCCGGGCAGTTCGGGCAGCCGCGCCATCGCGTCACCCTGGGCGTCGGTCGTGGTGGCGACCTCGGCGAGGGCGGCCACGGTGCGCTGTTCGAACACGTCGCGCGGGGAGAACACCACGCCGCGCGCTTTGGCCCGCGCGACCAGCTGGATGGACACGATACTGTCGCCGCCCAGCGCGAAGAACGAATCCTCGATGCCGACCCGCTCGATGCCCAGCACCTCGGCGAAGACCTCGGCGAGAGTGTGCTCGAGCGGAGTGCGCGGCGCGGTGAAGGCGGCCTCGGAGGCGAAGACCGGTTCGGGCAGCGCCCGGCGGTCCAGCTTGCCGACCGGGGTCAGCGGGATGTGGTCCAGCACCATCACCGACGCGGGCACCATATAGGCGGGCAGCCGCTTGCCGATGTGTTCGGTGAGGGCCGCGATGTCGATCGTATGTCCCTGCGCCGCAACGACATACGACACCAGCGAGGTCGCGCCCGCGGCGCTGCGGTGCCCGATCGTCGCGGCGAAGTCGACGGCCTCGTGCGAGGTCAGCGCGGTGTCGATCTCGCCGAGCTCGATGCGGAAACCGCGGACCTTCACCTGGAAGTCCGAGCGGCCGACATACTCCAGGCGGTGCTCGAGCGCGCCGTCCCGCAGTTGCCGCGAGGTCCAGCGCACCACGTCACCGGTGCGGTACATCCGCTCACCCGGTGCGAACGGGTTGGCCACGAACTTGTCCGCGGTCAGGCTCGCTCGCGCGTGGTATCCGCGGGTGACCTGGATACCCGAGACGTACAGCTCACCGGCCACACCGTCGGGCACCGGCTGCAACCGGTTGTCCAGCACCAGCGAACCCACGCCGCGGTTCGGCCCGCCCATGGTCAGCGCGTCGCCGGGCAGCAGCGGCTCGCCGATGTTGACCACGATCTGAGTCTCGGTCGGGCCGTAGATGTTGTGGAAGGACCGGATCGGGCCGTCCGGGCCGCCCAGCGGAATCGCCCACTTGGCCAGCAGCTCCGGCGAATACGCCTCACCGCCGACCGCCAGCACCCGCAGGCTGTCCAGTCCGGCCGGATCCAGCGTCGCCAGGGCGGCCGGGGTGATGAACAGATGGCTGACCTGCTCGCGCCGGATCAGCTCGTACAGCTCCTCACCGCCGAATACGCCCGTGGGCACGATCACCAGCGTGCCGCCGGGGCCGACCGCGAACAGCAGTTCCATCAGCGAGGCGTCGAAGCTCGGCGAGGAGAAATGCAGTGTGCGCGAATCGGAGTCGAGCCGGTAGCGCGCGACCTGCTCGGCGCTGAAGTTGGCCAGACCCGCGTGCGGCACCACCACGCCCTTGGGCACACCGGTGGAACCGGAGGTGTAGATGACGTACGCGAGGTTGTACGGCCGCAGCGGGCGCACCCGGTCCGCGTCGGTCACCGCCGCCGCGTCGAACGCGTCGAGGTCCAGCTCGTCCAGGACCAGCCACTGCACCGAATCCGGCAGGTCCGCGCGCACCGAGGCCACGGTCAGGCCGATCGGGGTGCCCGAATCGGTGATCATGTGCTCGATGCGGTCGGCCGGATAGGACGGGTCGATCGGCACGAAGGCCGCACCCGACTTGGTCACGCCCCATTCGGCGAAATACGAGTCCGCCGAACGCGGAATCGCGATCGCGATCAGGTCCTCGGTGCCCAGGCCGCGATCGATCAGCAAGCGGGCCAGGCGATTCGAACGTTCGTCGAGTTCGCCGTAGCTGAGCCGGATGTCGCGGAACACCACCGCCGGCGCGGCCGGATCGCGCGAGACGGCCGCGGCCAGCAGCTCGGGCAGCGTACCCGGCGCGAGCGCGGGACCGCCTGTGCGAGAGACGATCTCGGCACGTTCGGCGGGTTCCAGGATCTCGATGGTCCCGACGACCACCTCCGGGTCGGCGGCGATCGCCTCGAGCACCCACTGCCAGCGGGTGACGAACTCCGCGGCGGTGGCCTCGTCGAACAGTTCGGTCGCGTAGGTCAGCGCCAGGGACATCCCGGCCGCGTCCCGCTCGGACAGGGTGAACTGCAGGTCGAAGCGGGCGATGTTCTCGTCCAGATCCAGCGCCGAGACCGTCAGGCCCGGCAGCTCGAGTCCGGCGCGTTCCATGTTCTGGAACGACAGCGCCACCTGGAACAGCGGATTGCGCGCCTGGGACCGCTCGGGCGCGAGCAACTCCACCAGCCGCTCGAACGGCACGTCGGCATTGCCGAACGCGTCCAGGTCGGTATGCCGCACCCGATCCAGCAGCGCGCCGAACGATTCGGACCGATCGATCTCGGTGCGCAGCACCAGGGTGTTGACGAACATGCCGACCAGATCGTCGAGCGCGGCCTCACCGCGTCCGGCGACCGGGGTGCCCACGGCGATGTCGTCGCCGCCGGACAGCCGGGCAAGCAGCACCGACAGCGCACCGTGCATCACCATGAACAGCGACGAACCGCGCTGGCGCGCAACCTCTTCCAGCTTCGAGACCAGCTCCGGAGGCAACGTGCGCCACAGCGTGGCGCCGCGATGCGAGGCGACCGCGGGCCGCGGGCGATCCGCGGGCAGGGTCAGCTCGTCCGGAATACCGGCCAGCGCCTGCTGCCAGTAGCCGAGCTGGCGCGACAGCAGCGAGTCCGGATCGTCCTCGGTGCCCAGCGCCTCGCGCTGCCAGATCGCGAAATCGGCGTACTGCACCGGCAGCGGAGTCCAGCCGGGAGCGCTGCCCTGGGTGCGCGCGGTGTACGCGGTCATCAGGTCGCGGGCCAGCGGCGTCATCGAGATCGCGTCACCGGCGATGTGATGCACCACCACGACCAGCACGTGCTCATCCGGCTGCACCCGGAACAGCCGGGCGCGCAACGGAACCTGTTCGGCCACATCGAATCCGATGGACGCGAACTCCGCGAGCGCGGCGGCCAGCTCGTCCGCGCCGATCGGATAGGCGCGCAGGTCCAGCGCGATCTGCTCGGCCGCCACCACCAGCTGGGTCGGCGCGCCGCCGTGCTCGGGATAGCGGGTGCGCAGCGACTCGTGCCGCCGCACCACGTCGAAGATCGCCAATTGCAGTGCGGCGGTGTCGAGTTCGCCGGACAGCCGGATCGCCAGCGGCAGGTTGTAGGCCGCCGAGGACTTGTCGTACTGGTTCAGGAACCACATCCGCTGCTGCGCGAACGACAGCGGCACCAGATCGGCGCTGTTGCGCGGGCGCGGGGCCAGCCGCGGCCCGGCGTCGTCACCGGTGTGCGATTCCACCCGCGCGGCCAGCGCCTCCACGGTGGGCGCCTCGAACAGCGCGCGCACCGCCACCGTGGTACCCAGCGCCGCGCCGATTCGCGCGACCACGCGGGTCGCGATCAGCGAGTTGCCGCCCAGTTCGAAGAAGTCGTCGTCCAGGCCGACGCCGCGTCCGGCGGACCGCTCGATGCCGAGCACCTCGGCGAAGACCGCGGCCACCGCCTCCTGCACCGGCGTCTCCGGCGCGCGGTAGGCGCGGGCCTGCACCGCGGGTGCGGGCAGCGCCCGGCGATCCAGTTTCCCGTTGACGGTCAACGGGATTCGATCCAGCACCACGAAGGCCGTGGGCACCATGTAGGAGGGCAGCCGCTCGGCCGCGCCGTCGCGCACGACGTCCAGCGCCGGCGCGGAATCCGGTTCGGGCACCACGTAGGCGACGATGCGCTGGTCGCCGGGCTGGTCCTCGCGCACGATGACGGCGGTCTGGGCGATACCCGGCTGGGCCAGCACCGCGGCCTCGATCTCGCCGAGTTCGATGCGGAAACCGCGCACCTTGACCTGATCGTCGGCGCGGCCCAGGTACTCCAGCTCACCGTGCCGGTTCCAGCGCGCCACGTCACCGGTGCGGTACATCCGGGAACCGTTGTCTCCCGAGATATCCGGAACGAACCGCGTCGCGGTCAGATCCGGGCGGCCCAGATAGCCGCGCGAGAGCTGACGCCCCGAGACGTACATCTCGCCGGCCACCCCGACCGGCACCGGGTGCAGGCGGTCGTCCAGCACCCGCACGCGCAGTCCGGCGATGGCGCGGCCGACGACCGAACCCGTTGCAGCGGAAACGGTTTCGGCATCGATCGGCCGATACGACACGTGCACGGTCGTCTCGGTGATGCCGTACATGTTGACCAGTTGCGGATTGCCCGGCGTGCTGCCGTCGGCGCCCGCACCGTACCGCGCGACCCAGTCCGCGAGGCGGCGCAGCTCCAGCGCTTCGCCACCGAAGACGATGTACCGCAACGACAGCGGGCGCGCGGCGGTCCGCGGATCGGAGACGGCGTTGCGGTCCGCCTCGGCGAGCTGATAGAACGCCGACGGCGTCTGGTTGAGCACCGTGACCCGTTCGCGCCGCAGCAGTTCCAGGAACTGTTCGGGCGAGCGCGAGGTGTAGTAGTCGACCACGATCAGGGTGCCGCCGAACAGCAGCGGACCCCACAGCTCCCACACCGAGAAGTCGAAGGCGAAGGAGTGGAACAGCGTCCACACGTCCTCGGAGCCGAAACCGAAGTCCCGATCGGTATTGGCGAACAGCCGCACCACGTTGCGGTGCTCGACCGCGACGCCCTTGGGGCGGCCGGTCGAACCGGAGGTGTAGATGACGTACGCGACGTCATGGGCGCGCAGCGGCGCGAGACGGTCGGCGTCGGTGACCGGATGCTCCCCGGAGTCCAGCAGATCGGGCACATCGATGCCGTAGTGGTCCATCAGCACGACCGGCAGCGCGGTCCCGTCCGCGCGCACGCCCAGATCGATCTCGACGGTGCTGTCGATGATCGCCACCGCCGGATCCGAATCGCCCAGCACATAGGAGATCCGCTCGGCCGGATAGCTCGGATCGACCGGCACGTAACCCGCGCCGGACTTGACCACCGCGAGCAGGGCGACCACCAGATCCGCCGAGCGCGGCAGGATCACCGCGACCAGCGAGCCCGGCCCCGCGCCCTGGTCGATCAGCCTGCGCGCCAACTGGTTCGCGCGCTGATCCAGGGAGGTGTAGGTGAGCCGGTCATCGCCGAACTTCACCGCGATCCGGTCCGGATTCGCCACGACCATCTCGTCGAACAGATCCGACAGGGTCCGGTCGGCATCGGCGAAACGCGCCGTCACGGGATGCTGTGCGGCGGTGTCCGCCGCGTCGAGGGTGTCGATTCCCGAACTCACCCAGCGGTTGGTGACATCGAGCCGCTCGGCCTCACCGAGCAGATCGATATCGCCGAGCACCGCCGCCGGATCCTCGACCACGGCGTGCAGGATGCGCAGCAACCGGTCCGAGAAGGCCGCGACGGTCGCGGGATCGAACAGATCGGTGGCGTAGTTCCAGGACAGCGACAGCCCACCGGCGGCCGTGGCCGGATCCTCCGGGACGGCCTCGCCGACGGTCAGCTGGATGTCGAACTTCGCAGTGGCCGAGTCGAATTCGACGACCTCGAGGTCCAGGCCGGGCAGGCTCACCGAGGCCGCGTCACGCTGACCGGTCGCCTCGAAGGTCAGCACGACCTGGAACAGCGGGTGGTGCGCCTGCGAGCGGACCGGGCTCAGCACGTCCACCAGAGTTTCGAACGGCACGTCGGCATGGCCGAACGCGGCCAGATCGGTGCGGCGCACCTCGTCCAGCAGTTCGGCGAACCGAACGTCCGGGCGGACCTCGGTCCGCAGCACGAGCGTGTTGACGAACATGCCGACCATGTCGTCGAGCGCGCGCTCGCCGCGGCCCGCGATCGGCGTGCCGATGGCGATGTCGCGGCTGCCGGACAGCCGCGCCGCCCAGGTGGCCAGCACCGCGTGCATCAGCATGAACAGCGTGACACCGTGCGCGCGGGCCAATTCGGTCAGCGCGCCGTGCAGTTCGGCGTCGATCGAGAAGTTGTGCGTACCACCGGAATTGGTGGCGGCCTCCGGACGCGGCCGATCCGCCGGCAGATCGATCTGCTCGGGCAGGTCGCGCAGCTGCTCGGCCCAGTAGGCGATCTGCCGCGCGGTCGCCGAGGCGGAGTCGTCCGGCGTGCCGAGCACCTCGTGCTGCCACAGCGCGTAGTCCGCGTACTGCACCGGCAGGGGCGTCCAGGCGGGGGCCTCACCGCGCGAGCGCTCGGAGTAGGCGGCCACCACATCGCGCAGCAGCGGCCGCAGCGAGAAGCCGTCACCGCTGATGTGGTGCATCACCAGCACCACGACGTGTTCGTCGGGCAACTGCCGACGGTCGCCATTACGGCCCGGAGCCGCCGCGCGGGTCACCTCCAGAAGGCTTGCGCGGAAGGGGATCTCGGCGGTGACGTCGAAGTGCACACTGGCCAGTTCCAGGATGCGCGCGGGCAATTCCGCCTCGGTCACCGGTTCGGCGGTGAGTTCGAACTCCACCGACGGCGCGGGCAGGACCTGCTGATAGCCGACGCCCTCGGTCTCGGGGTAGATGGTTCGCAGCGCCTCGTGCCGGATCTGCACATCGCGCACGGCGGCGGCGAAGGCGTCCCGGTCCAGCTCGCCGGTCAACCGGATGGCGACCGGGATGTTGTTGACCGCGGTGCGGTGATCGAAGCGGTTCAGGAACCACATCCGCTGCTGCGCGGGCGAGAGCGGCACCAGCTCGGGCCGCGGCCGCGGGGTCAGCGGCGTGCGACCGCCCTGTCCCGCATGCGATTCCACGCGCGCGGCCAGCGCCGCGACGCTGGACGCCTCGAACAGCACACGCACCGGCACCTCGGTGTCCAGCGCCGCGCCCAGGCGCGCGGCGACCTGCGTGGCCAGCAGCGAGTTGCCGCCGAGGGCGAAGAAGTCGTCGTCCAGACCGACCCGCTCCACTCCGAGGACCTCGGCGAGGGTATCGGCCACGGCCTGCTCGACCGAGGTGCCCGGGGCCCGGAACACCCGGGCCTCGAAAGTCGGCTCGGGCAGCGCCCGGCGGTCCAGCTTGCCCGAGGCGTTGAGCGGGAACTCGTCCAGCACCACGAAGGCAGTCGGTACCATGTAACCCGGAACATGCTGTCCCAGTTCGGATTTCACCACGTCGACGGAGATCTGCGCACCGGGCGCGGCGACCAGGTAGGCGACCAGCTGATCGCCCAGGCGCTCGTCGGCGCGCACCAGCACGACCGACTGCGCGACCGCGTCGATGGCGGTCAGCGCGGACTCGATCTCACCCAGTTCGATGCGCAGACCGCGCAACTTCACCTGGAAGTCGGTGCGGCCCAGGTATTCCAGCTCACCGCTGGGCGTCCAGACGACCAGGTCGCCCGTGCGGTACATGCGCTCGCCGTCACCGAACGGGTTGGCCACGAACCGATCCGCGGACAGATCCGCCCGCGCCACATAGCCGCGCGCGAGCTGCGCGCCCGCCAGATACAGCTCACCCGCGACACCCACCGGAACCGGCCGCAGCCGCGAATCCAGCACGTACACACGGGTGTTGAACACCGGAGCGCCGATCGGCACGGCGATGCTGTCGGCAGCGGTCACCTCGTGATAGGTGACGTCGACCGCGGCCTCGGTCGGGCCGTACAGGTTGTGCAGGCGCGCACCGGTCAACGCGCGCAACTGCTGCGCGATCGGGCCGGGCAGCGCCTCACCGGAGGCGAAGACGTTGCGCAGCCGCACCGCCGGGACGCCGCCCGCGATCGCCACGACCCCACGCTCGTTCGCCAGCGCGGCGACGAACACCGCCAGCATGGACGGAACGAAGTGCGCCACCGTCACGCCCTCGGCCGCGATCAACTCCGCCAGGTAGGCCGGATCACGATGACCGTCCGGCTTGGCGACGACCAGTCGCGCACCGATCTGCAAGGGCCAGAAGAACTCCCACACCGACACGTCGAACGTCGAGGGCGTCTTCTGCAACACCACGTCATCCGCGGCCAGGCCGTACTGCGCGTGCATCCACACCAGGCGGTTCACGATCGCACCGTGCGGCACCGCCACGCCCTTCGGGCGACCCGTCGAACCGGAGGTGAAGATCACGTACGCGATATTCGAAGAATCCAGTGGCGCGACACGATCGGCGTCGGTGAGCGGAGCGCCGGAGAACACCGACAGATCCAGATCCTCGACCACCGTCGGCGCGTCCGCACCGGCACGCCCGCCGGGCAGATCGACGAAATCGGTATCGCTGGTCAGTACACAGGCCGGACGGGCGGTGTCGAGGATGTACTCGTTGCGCTCGATCGGATGGTCCGGGTCCAGCGGCAGATACGCACCGCCCGCGGCGCTCACCGCGTAGATGCCCACCACCAGCTCGATCGAACGCCGCATGCCCAGTGCGACAACGGATTCGGGGCCGACGCCCTGCGTGACGAGCCAGCGCGCGAGCCGCCGGACGCGGTCGGCGAACTCGCCGTAGGACAGGGTTGTCCCCTCGAAGCTCAGCGCGGGCGCGTCCGGCGTCCGCGCAGCCTGCGCCTCGAACAGGGAGATCAGCGTGTCCGCGGCGTCGTCCGAGCTGCTCGGCAGCGCCGCGGCGATCTCGAAGTCGGTCTCGTTCCAGCGGCGCAGCACCCGGACCCGCTCGGTGGGGTCGAGCAGTTCCAGATCACCCACCGCGGCGGACGGGTCGGCCACGACGGCCTCGAGCACGCGCACGAACCGCGCACCGAACGTCCGGGCGAACGCGGAGTCGAAAAGATCTGCGGCATAGACGAGTTCGGCGTCCATCGCGGTGTCCGGGCCCTCGCCGGCAACGGTCTCGGACAGGGTCAGCTGCAGATCGAACTTGGCCATCGGCGCGTCGGCACGCAGCTCGGAGACGCTCAACCCGGGCAGCTCGAGCATGGTCGGGCCCATGTTCTGGAAGGTCAGCATGACCTGGAACAGCGGGTGGCGGCCCTGCGAGCGAGCCGGATCGACCACCTCGACCAGCCGCTCGAACGGCACGCCCGCATGCGCGAACGCACCCAGATCACGTTCGCGCACATCGGCCAGCAGCTCGGTGAAGGCCGCGCCGGAATCCACCGGCGTGCGCAACACCAGCGTGTTGACGACCATGCCGACCAGATCGTCCAGGGCCTGCTCGCCGCGACCGGCGACCGGGATGCCGACCGCGATGTCGTCGGTGCCGCTCAGGCGGGCCAGCAGAGCCGCGAAGGCGCTGTGCACCACCATGAACAGTGTGCTGCCGTGTGTGCGAGCCACATCGTTGAGCGCGTCGACGAGGTAGCCGGGCACCTGGAACCGGTGCGTCCCGGCCGCGTACGACGCGATCGGCGGACGCGGGCGGGTGGACAGCCGCAGTTCCTCGGGCAGTCCGGACAGCGTGGTGCGCCAGTAGTCGAGCTGGGTGGACACCACCGAGCGCGGATCGTCCTCGGAACCGAGCTGATCCCGTTGCCACAGTGCGTAATCCACGTACTGGATCGGCAGCGGAGCCCACTCGGGAGCATGGCCCTCGCCCCGCGCGACATAGGCGACCATCAGGTCGCGCACCAGCGGGCGCATCGAGAAACCGTCCGCGGCGATGTGATGCGCGACGACGGCGAGCACGTGATCGGTCGGACCGCTGCGGAACAGCCGCAGCCGCACCGGGGCCTGCGCCGTGACGTCGAAGCCGCGTCCGGCGAATTCGGCGAGCCCGGCGTGCAATTCACCGGCGTCGATCACGTCGATCAGATCGATGCCCGGGAACGCCTGGGCCGCGGGCAGCACCTGCTGATAGCCGACGCCCTCGTGCGAGGGGTACACCGTGCGCAGCGATTCGTGCCGGGCGACGATATCGCCCACCGCGCCGCGCAGCGCGGCCAGATCCAGCTCGCCGCGCAACTGCACCGCCACCGCGATGTTGTTGGCCGCGGAATCGGTGTCGAAGCGGTTCAGGAACCACATCCGCTGCTGCGCCGGTGACAACGGCGGACGTTCCGGCCGCGGGCGTGCTGTGAGCGCCTGGCGCTCACCGGATCCGGTCTGGGTGCTCACCCGCGCGGCCAGTCCGGCCACGGTCGGCGCCTCGAACAGCGTCCGCACCCCGACCTGCGCGTCCAGCGCGGCGCTCAGACGAGCGGTGACCTGGGTGGCGATCAGCGAGTTGCCGCCCAGGGCGAAGAAATCGTCGTCCGCGCCGATCTGCTCGGTGCCCAGCAACTCGACGAAGATGCCCGCGACCAGCTCCTCGAGCGGCGTCGAGGGTGCGCGGAATTCGCGGGTGCTCAGCTCGGGCGCGGGCAGCGCGCGGCGATCGAGCTTGCCGACCGGGGTCAGCGGGATCTCGTCCAGCACCATGATCGAGGTGGGGACCATATAGCCCGGCAGCCGGTCCGCGACATGGGTCGAGACCGCGGCCACGTCGACCGCGTGCCCCGGCACCGCGCGCACATAGGACACCAGCACGGTCGAGCCGTTGTCCACCGTGTGGCCGAGGGTGACCGCGAAATCGACGTCCGGGTGGCTGGTCAGCGTGGCATCGATCTCGCCCAGTTCGATGCGGAAGCCGCGGATCTTCACCTGGAAGTCGTTGCGGCCCACGTATTCCACGACCGGAGTCGCGTCGCGGCCGGTGCGCCGCCAGCGCACCACGTCACCGGTGCGGTACAGCCGCTCGCCCGGACCGCCGTACGGATCGGCCACGAATCGCGCCGCGGTCAGTTCGCTGCGCGCGAAATAGCCTCGGGCCAACTGGATTCCGCCGACGTACAGCTCACCCGCGACCCCCTCGGGCACCGGGTGCAGGCGACTGTCCAGAACCAGGGCGCGCATACCCCGGACCGGACCGCCGATGGTGACCGGATCGCCGGGCCGCAGCCGCTCGCTGATGTTGGTGGCCACGGTCGCCTCGGTCGGACCGTAGGCATTGTGGAACCGCCGGTCGGTGCCCGAATTACTCGGCGCGGCAGACCATTTCGCGACCAGATCGGCCGAGACGGCCTCACCGCCCGCGATGATGACCGCCATCCCGGTCAGGGCGGCCGGATCCAGCGAGGCCAGCACCGAGGGCGTGATCAGCCCGACCGTGACGCGCTCGCGCGCGATCAGCTCGCCGAGTTCCTCACCGCCGTAGGTGCCCGGCGGCACGACCACCAGGGCGCCGGCAGAACCCACGGCCAGCAGCATCTCCAGCACCGAGGCGTCGAAGGACGGCGAGGCGAAGGCCAGCGCCCGCGAATCACGGTCCAGGCCATAGCGTTCCACCTGCAGCGCACTGAAGTTGGCTAGACCCGCATGGGTGACCACGACGCCCTTGGGCAGACCGGTGGAGCCGGAGGTATAGATGACGTAGGCGATGTTCCGCGGCCGCAGCGGGCTGCGGCGATCCGCATCGGTGACCGGCGCGGGCGAGACGGCCTCGGCCGCCGCGGTCAGCTCCGGATCGTCCAGGGCGAGCCAGCCCGCGCCCGCCATCGGCGGCAGCGCGTCGACCTCGTCGAGCAGCGTGATGCCCAGTCGCGCACCGGAATCGGAGATCATGTGCGCGATGCGGTCGGCCGGGTAGGCCGGATCGACCGGCAGGTACGCCGCACCCGTACGGGTCACCGCCCAGATCGCCAGCACCGATTCGACCGATCGCGGAACTGCCACGGCCACAAGCACTTCGGGTCCCGCGCCGCGCTCGATCAGGACCCGGGCCAGCCGGTTGGCGGCCGCGTCCAATTCGGCGTAGGTCAGCGAGCGTCCGCGGAAGACGACGGCCTGGCCGTCCGGATTGGCCGCCACCGCGGCGGCCATGATCTCCGGCAGCGTGGACGGCTCGATCGCCACATCCCCACGGCGGGTGAGCAGTTCGGCGCGCTCGGCCTCGGCCAGGATCTCCAGATCCCCCACCGCCAGCTCGGGGCGCTCGGTGATCTGCTCGAGCAGGCGCATGAAACGTTCGGCGAACACCGCGATGGTGGGCTCGTCGAACAGGTCCCGGGCGAAGGAGAATTCGCCCAGCATCCCGGCGTTGTCGGCGCCGGTCTCGCGCAGGGTCAGCGCGAGGTCGAATTTCGCGGTCTCCACATCGAAATCGACCGTGCTGACCCGCAATCCAGGCAGTTCGAAATTGCGCTCGGGCAGATTCTCGAACGACAGCGCGACCTGGAACAGCGGATGACGCGCCTGCGAGCGGGCCGGGTTGAGCACCTCGACCAGCCGCTCGAACGGGACGTCGGCGTGCGCGAAGGCCTGCAGGTCGGTATTGCGCGACCGGCCGAGCAGATCGGCGAAGCTCGCGGTGTCGCGCACCTCGGTCCGCAGCACCAGCGTGTTGACGAACATGCCGATCAGATCGTCCAGCGCCGCCTCGCCACGACCGGCCACCGGCGTGCCGATGGCGATGTCCGTGGTCCCGGACAGCCGGGCCAGCAGTACGGCCAGCGCACCGTGCATCACCATGAACAGCGAGGCGTTGTGCCGCCGGCCCAATTCCACGAGCCGGGACTGGATCTCGGGCGAGATGACGAAGGTGTGTGTGCCGCCGCGATAGGTGGCCACGGCCGGACGCGGCCGATCCGAGGGCAGCGTCAGCTCGTCGGGCAGATCGGCCAGCTCGCGGGTCCAGTAGCGAATCTGGTTGGAGATCAACGAGTTCTGGTCGTCCTCCGAGCCGAGCACCTCGCGCTGCCACAGCGCGTAGTCGGCGTACTGCACCGGCAGGTGCGCCCAGGCCGGGGGTTCCCAGGTGGTGCGCGCGGCATAGGCGACCATCACGTCGCGGGCCAGCGGTCCCATCGACCAGCCGTCGGCGGAGATGTGGTGCACCACCATGCCGAGCACGTACTCGGTCTCGCTGATCTCGAAAAGCCTTGCGTGCAAAGGCACTTCGCTGGTCACGTCGAATGCCATCGAGGCCAGCTCGATCAGGTGCTCGACGATATTGGTCTCGGTCACCGGGATCGGGGTCAGGTCGGGCACGATCTGCGCCGCGTCCAGCACCACCTGAACCGGCGCGCTGCCGGTCTCCGGGAACACCGTGCGCAGCGACTCGTGCCGGTCGATCACGTCGATGACCGCGACCTGCAGCGCCGCGACGTCCAGTTCACCGGACAGCCGGATGGCCACCGGGATGTTGTTGACCGAGGAGGCGGTGTCGTAGCGGTTCAGGAACCACATCCGCTGCTGCGCCAGCGACAGCGGCACCCGATCGGGCCGCTCGCGGGCGACCAGCGCCTCACGGCCGCCGTCGCCGACGTGGGATTCGATCCGGATCGCCAGCGCGGCGACGGTGCTCGCGTCGAACAGCATGCGCACCGGCACCCGGGTGTCCAGCGCGATGCCCAGCCGGGAGGCGACCTGCGTGGCGATCAGCGAGTTGCCGCCCAGATCGAAGAAGTCGTCGTCGACGCCGACCCGGGCCAGGCCCAGCACCTCGCCGAAGGTCCGCGCGACGATCTCCTCGATCGGCGTTGTGGGAGCGCGGAATTCGCGCAGCTCGAACACCGGCGCGGGCAACGCGCGGCGGTCCAGTTTGCCGGAGGCGTTGAGCGGCAGCGCATCCAGCACCACCAGTGCCGAGGGAACCATGTAGCCGGGCAGGGCCTCGGTCAGTTCGGCGCGCACGACGTCGGTGTCGACCTCGTGGTCGGGCGCGGCGACGAGATAGCCGACCAGTTGATCGCCCAGATGGCCGTCCGAACGCACCACCGCGACGGCCTGCGCGACCGAATCGATGGCCGTCAGCGCGGATTCGACCTCGCCGAGCTCGATGCGCAGGCCGCGCAGCTTCACCTGGAAGTCGGTGCGGCCCAGATATTCCAGCTCACCCGCGACGGTCCACTTGACCAGGTCGCCGGTGCGGTACATGCGCTCGCCGGCCGCGCCCGCGAACGGGTCGGCCACGAAACGGTCCACGGTCAGATCCGGGCGGGCCACGTACGCGCGCGCCAGCTGCGTGCCCGCGAGATACAGCTCACCCGCGACACCCACCGGAACCGGCCGCAGCCGCGAATCCAGAACGTAGACAGCGGTATTGAACACCGGGCGGCCGATCGGCACCGAGACCGTGTCGAGCTCGTTCACCTCGTGATAGGTGACGTCGACCGCGGCCTCGGTCGGGCCGTACAGGTTGTGCAGGCGCGCGCCGGTCAGCTCGATCAGCCGCCGCGCGGTCACCGCGGGCAGCGCTTCGCCCGAGGCGAACACCTGCCGCAGGCCCAGTCCGTCGAGTTCGTCGGGTGAGGCCGCGCCGATCTCGGTCACGAACGTCGCGAGCATGGACGGCACGAAATGCGCCGTGGTGACCCGCTCGCCGGTGATCAACCGCATCAGGTACGCCGGGTCGCGGTGCCCGTCGGGTTTGGCGACCACCAGCCTGGCGCCGACCTGCAAGGGCCAGAAGAACTCCCACACCGACACGTCGAAGGTGGCCGGGGTCTTCTGCACGACGACATCGGCGCCGTCCAGGTGGTATTCGTGCTGCATCCACAGCAGGCGGTTCACGATCGCGCCGTGCGGCACCGCCACACCCTTCGGACGACCCGTCGAACCGGAGGTGAAGATCACGTAAGCCGTGTTCGTCGGGCGCAGCGGGGCGAGCCGATCGGCGTCGGTCAGCGGCGTGCCGGAGTAGTCCGACAGATCGAGCCGGTCGATCTCCAGCAGCGGGACGTCGGTTCCGGTCTCGAATTCGTCGTCGGCTGTGCTCAGCACGCACACCGGACGCGCGGTGTCCAGCACGTAGCGGGTGCGCTCGGCCGGATGATCCGGATCCAGCGGGACGTACGCGCCACCGGCCACGGTCACCGCGTACATGCCGACGACCAGGTCGATCGAACGTCGCATGCCCAGTGCCACAAGGGAATCCGGGCCGACACCGAGGTCGGTCAGATGCCGGGCCAGGCGATACACCCGGGCGGCGAACTCGCCGTAGGTCAGCGTCGTCCGCTCGAAGGTCAGAGCGGGTGCTTCGGGGGTGCGTTCGGCCTGCCGGATGAACAGCGAAGCCAGCGTGGCCGTGTCCGGAACCGGGCTGGCGGTGGCGTTGTACTCACGCAGCACCAGGGCACGCTCGGCGTTGTCGAGCAGTTCGATATCGCCGATCGGGCGCGCCGGATCGGAGACGACCGCGTGCAGCGTCCGCAGGAAGCGATCACCGAATGCGGCGACGGTGCTCGCGTCGAACAGATCCGTGGCGTAGGAGATCACCGCGGACACCCCGGCGGGGGCGCCGTCCGCGCCGCGCTGCTCGGTCAGGGTCCACTGCAGATCGAATTTGGCTATGTCGACGTCGAGTTCGTCGGCGCTCACCGTGAGCCCGGCCATCTCCATGGTGGCGTGCGAGAGCTCCTGGAACGAGAGCATCACCTGGAACAGCGGATGCCGCGCCTGCGAGCGGGCCGGGTTGAGCACCTCGACCAGCCGCTCGAACGGGACGTCCGCGTGCGCGAATCCGGCGAGGTCGATTTCCCTTGTGCGGGAGAGCAGTTCGGTGAACGTCTCACCGGCGTCGATCTGCGAGCGCAGCACCAGGGTGTTGACGAACATGCCGATCAGATCGTCCAGCGCCTGCTCGCCGCGACCCGCGATCGGGGTGCCGATCGCGATGTCCTCGGTGCCCGACAGCCGCGCCAGCAGCACCGCCAGCGCGCCGTGCAACACCATGAACAGCGAAACACCCTGTGCCCGAGCCAATCTCGACAACAGAATGTGCAGGTCCCGATCGATGTCGAACGTCACGCGGCTGCCGTGGAAGCTCTGCACGGGCGGGCGCGGGCGATCGGTCGGCAGATCCAGCTGATCGGGCAGGCCCGCCAGAGCGCCCTGCCAGTAGGCGATCTCGCGGGCGGCCATCGAATCCGGATCGTCCTCGGAGCCCAGCACCTCGCGCTGCCACACGCTGAAGTCGGTGTACTGCACCGGAAGCGGGGACCAGGCGGGCGGCTCACCCGCCGCGCGCGCCAGATAGGCGGCGGTCACATCGCGCGCCAGCGGACCGAACGAGAAACCGTCCGCGGCGATGTGATGCACCACGAAGGCCATCGCGTAATCGGTACCGGGCGTGCTGGATCCGCCGGAAACCTTGTAGACCCGCACCCGGATCGGCAGCTCGCTCGTCACATCGAAACCGGTGGACGCGAATTCGGCCAGGGCGGCGGTCAATCGGGCCTCGGCGATCGGCAGCACCGCGATACCGAGATCGATCTCCTCTACGGGCAGCACCTGCTGGTGGCCGCCGCCGTCGGGAGATTCGGGGAACAGCGTGCGCAGCGACTGCTGACGCGTCATGACATCCAGCAGGGCCGCGGTCAGCGCGTCGATGTCGACCGCGCCGCGCAACCGCACCACGAACGGCAGGTTGTAGGTCGGGACGGTCGGATCGAACTGGTTGATGAACCACATCCGCTGCTGGGCCAGCGACAGCGGCACCGGCTCGCCGTTCTCCCCGGTGTGCTGGGCGACCAGCGGCGGCCTGGAAACCTGTGCGGGCGTTGCGGATTCGGCACGCGCGGCGATGGCCGCCACGGTGGGCGTCTCGAACAGCGCGCGCACGCCCAGGGTGATGCCGAACGCGGCGGAGATGCGCGAGACCACCTGGGTGGCGACCAGCGAGTTGCCGCCCAGATCGAAGAAGTCGTCGTCGGCGCCGACCCGATCCTGGCTCAGCACATCGGCGAAGATCCCCGCGACGATCTCCTCGGCCTGCGTGCGCGGGGCCCGGTATCCGGCCGCGTCGGCGCTGAACACCGGCTCCGGCAACGCTTTTCGATCCAGCTTGCCGGAGGTGTTGAGCGGGAAGGCATCCAGCACCATGATCGCCGCGGGCACCATGTAGGCGGGCAGCTGCTCGGCGGCGAATCGGCTCAGTTCCACCGGATCGACCGAAAGTCCCGGCGCGGCAACGACATAGGCCACCAGCTGCTGACCGGTGGCGGTATCGGCGACCAGCACCACGGCCTGGCTCACCGCCGGATGCGCGAGCAGATCGGTCTCGATCTCACCCAGCTCGATACGCTGACCGCGGAACTTCACCTGGAAGTCGGTGCGGCCGATGTACTCCAGCTCACCGCCGTCGTCCCAGCGCACCAGGTCACCGGTGCGGTACATGCGCTCACCGGGCAGGCCGTAGGGATTCGCGACGAACCGGTCCGAGGTCAGATCGGCCCGGCCGCGGTACTCGCGCGCCAGCTGCCGGCCGCCCAGGTACAGCTCGCCCGGCGCATCGATCGCGACCGGGCGCAGCCGCGAATCCAGCACGTACACTTCGACATTCCACTCGGGCACGCCGATCGGCACGACCGTGGTGTCGGCTTCGGTCGCGGTCCGGTGGGTGACCGAGACCGCGGCCTCGGTGGGGCCGTACAGGTTGTGCAGACCGGCGTCGCTGATCGCCCGGAAACCCGCGGCCGTCTCCGGCGGCAGGGCCTCGCCGATGACGAAAACCGCACGCAGCGTGGCACAGTCGTCGCGGGAGGCCGAGGCGACGAAGACGGTCAGCATCGAGGGCACGAAGTCGGTGATCGTGACCCCGTGGCGGCGGATCATCTCCGCGACGTAGACCGGGTCCCGATGCCCGTCCGGTGTGGCGACGATCAGTTTCGCGCCGGACAGCAGCGGCAGGAAATAGCCCCACAGCGAGACGTCGAAGGTGGTCGCGGTCTTCTGCAGGTAGACGTCGTCGGCCGTGAAACCGTACTGCTCGAGCATCCACAGCTGCTGGTTGACGATCGCCCGGTGGGTAACCGCGACGCCCTTGGGGCGACCGGTGGAACCGGAGGTGTAGATGACGTACGCGGTATTCGAATCACGCAGCGGCGCAAGCCGGTCCGCGTCGGCGATCGGATCGGCGGAGTACTCGGACAGGTCCAGGGTGTCGATCGGCAGCCGCCGCACCGACTCGGGCAGCTCCACCCCGTCACCCGAGACGGTCAGCACGCAGACCGGTGCCGCGGAGTCCAGGATGTACGCGGTGCGCTCGGCCGGGTGATCGGGATCGATCGGCACGTACGCGCCACCGGCCTGCAGTACCGCGTGCATGCCGATCACCAGTTCCAGCGAACGTCGCATGCCAAGGGCCACAAGCGATTCCGGGCCCACGCCGTCGGCGATCAGATGCCGGGCGAGCCGGTTGACCCGGGCGGAGAACTCGGCGTAGGTGAGCGTGTCACCCTCGAACTCGAGCGCGACGCTCGAAGGGGTGCGCCGCATCTGCGCGTCCAGCAGCGCCGCGAGCGTCGTCTCGGGAACCTCGTGCGTGGACTCGTTCCATTCGACCAGGGTCCGGTCCAGCTCGGCGGCGGTGGTGATCGGCAGCGCCCACACCGGTTGCCCGGCCTCGGCCGCGAGGAACCGGTCGAAGAACTCCAGGAAACGCGAATGATGCTGTTGCGCTTGATCTTCGGAGTACAGGTTCGGGTTGGTCTCGAAGTCGATGCGCGAGCGCGCGCCGCCCTCGGTCTGATAGAAGTTGACGCCCAGATCCTCGATGGATCCGGTCGAGAGCACATGCAGCTGGCCGACCAGCGGACCCAGCGCCAGTTCGTCCTGGAACAACATGATGTTGACCCACGGCCCGAAGAACTGCTTGGTGACCGCGGCGCCCTCGCCCGCGCTGTCGCGCCGGATGTCCTCGTGCCGGTAGCGCTGATGCCGCAGCGCGCCGGAGACCTCGACGGTCACCGCGCGCAGCAGATCCGCGACCGTGGTCTCGTGTCCCACGTGCAGGCGCATCGGCACGATATTCGAGGTGACACCGCCCGAGCGGCGCATCAGCGCGGTGGTGCGGGCGGTCACCGGCAGGCTCAGGATGACGTCCTCGGCTCCGGTCCACTGCGCCAGATAGGCCGCGAATCCCGCGATGAGCAGCGCCGCGGGCGAGGAGTCGTAGCCGCGCACCGCCGCGTCCAGCAGCTCGTTGCGCTCATCCGACAACGCCTCGGACACCACGCCGTTCAGCGGTGCGGGCGGGGCCGAACGGCCGGTCAGGCTCGAACCCTCCTCGAGTCCGGCCACCCGCTGCGCCCAGTGTTCCTTGTCGGACTGGAAGCGGGTGCTGTCCCGGTAGGCGAATTCGGATTCGACCAGCGAAGGCAGATCGGCGGCCTTGGCGGGCTTGGGCTCGGCCCCGGCGATGTACGCGGTGTACAGCTCGGCGATGCGACGCTGATTGGTCATCGCGCCGAAGCCGTCGAGCACGATGTGGTGGGCGCGCGAGTACCAGTACCAATGGTCGTCGGCCAGTCGCAGGGCCGCGACGGCGACGAGCCGATCGGTGATCGGATTCAGCGGGCCGCTGTACTCCGCGCGCATCCACGCCTGCGCGGCAGCCTCGGGATCGGCCTCATCGCGCAGGTCGACGTAGGTGACCTTGTCGGTGTCCGCGATGGCGTGGTCGATCCACTGCAGGGGCTGACCGTCGCGCTCGACGATGCGCAGGAAGCCCGACCCGAGCTCGCGGGAGGCATCGATACTGGCCCGCTCGAGCACATCGACGTCCAGGTCGCCGTGCAGGTCGACGTACTGGGCGATGGTGATCGGCACCTGCGGGTCCAGATGCTGGGCATACCAGATACCCAGCTGCGCCGGCGACAACGGGAAGAGCGCCTCCCCGGAGTCCGGCGCGGCCGCGATCTCGCTGCCAGCTTCGCCGTTCCCGCCGAATTCCCGCCGGTCCAACCCGCAACCTCACTTCCGGAACACCCTGCAGTGCTCCCCAATGGCACACCGACGCGAACGCACATCTGTCCCAGCATGGCGTCCAGCGGTCGGGGCTCACTTCGAATCTCAATCAGACATACGTGTTCAAAGGAGTTATCCGTCGCTCGGGCCGATCTTGTTACATGGACCCGACCACGCTCGCCGGCCACGGCACGGCCCTCCGTCGAACCTCACTGATGAACACCGAACCAATCTACCGTCCGTATCCCGTGTAGGACCAAAAAGGTTCATAGCAACAACACATCAGATCAGCTCATGGTGTTCGTCCCCACGCCGACTCCCGTTGGAAGATGGTAGCGCTCACGATTCCGCAGCACTGCCGCCGGACTCGGCCGTCTGTGACGCAGCCGATGATTCACCACCGCACCGCACTGTCCATCGGCTCATTCGAGTGCGAGGCGACCTGCGACGATCGACTCCGCTCCCGGGCGGGGTCGTACAGATGCGATCGCGCGCACTCCGCGGGGACACCCACCGCACCGCCGACCAGGATCACCGCGGCCTGCCGCAGCCCCGCCGCGGCGACCCGGTCGGCGATATCGGCCAAAGTGCCGCGCAGAACCAGCTGTTCGGGCTGACTCGCGCGATAGATCACCGCCACCGGACAGTCCGCACCGTATTCGGCGACCAACTCCGCTGCGATCGGGCCGATCCGGGTGATCGCCAGATGCAGCACCAGTGTGGCGCGGGTGCGCGCGAAACCGGCCAGCGCCTCGGATTCGGGCATGGCGGTCGAGCGCGCCTGCGTCCGGGTGAGCACCACCGACTGCACCAGTTCCGGAACGGTCAACTCGGCCCCCAGCACCGCGGCCGCCGCGGCGTACGCGGGCACTCCCGGCGTCACGTCCCAGGCGATTCCGAGCGCATCCAAGCGCCGGGTCTGCTCGGTGAGCGCGGAATACAACGACGGATCCCCCGAGCACAGCCGCGCCACATCCCGCCCCGCGGCATCGGCCCGAGCACAGTGCTCGATGATCTGATCCAGGTCCAGCCCCTGCGTATCCACCAGTTCGGCCTCCGGCGAGCACTGCGCCAGCACCTCCGGATCCAGATACGTCCCCGCGTACAGACAGACCGGCGACTCCCGGATCAACCGCACCGCACGCAGCGTCAGCAGATCAGCGGCCCCGGGTCCCGCCCCGATGAAGTGCACGGTCATGCGGGCGAGTGTAGGCGGACCGCGACATCGGGTCGAACAGCCACGGACCCGCACAGCCCTGCTGGATGTGCAACGTCACACCTGAGCCACCGCCCCTGCTGACGCACCCGTTCCCGGCGAGATCACTCTGAAACGGACCACCCTGACCGCGACTGCTTTCGTCATACTTCAAAATCCCCAAATACCTTCTTACACAACTCTTTTCGATATTTACCAAAGTTCGTCATCCGCCGAATCACCGACTACCTTTGCGCCCCATGGGGACCATTCCGTCGAATCCACACGACGCCTTCTTCCGGCACGTCTTCACCCGCGCCGCCGAAGCCGCGTCCGAGCTGCGCGCGGTGCTGCCGAAAGAGGTTGTCGCAGTGGTGGATTGGAACACACTGCGAGTCTGCAAGGACAGTTTCGTCTCCGTCGAACTGCGCGACCGCCGCAGCGACATCCTCTTCCACGCCCGCATCGACGGCCACGACGGCTACATCTACGTCCTGGTCGAACACCAGAGCGGAGTGGACGACTTGATGGCCCTGCGAATGCTCGAGTACACGATCAACATCTGGAATCACCACCTCCGAACCCATCCCAAGTCCAAGCGCCTACCCGTGGTGATCCCGCTGGTCGTCTACGCGTCCCGCACCAACGAGCGCTGGGATGCTCCCCTGGACATCGCGGCCCTGCTGGATACCGGCCCCGACCCGGACGCCCTGGGCGATTCCCTCCCCCATTTCCGCTACCAGGTCGACGACCTCACCGCCGTCGACCTGCCGACCCTGCTCCACCGCCCACTCACCCCCGTGATCCGCACAATGCTCGTCCTCCAGAAAGCCGCCCCCGGCAACCCCCACCTCACCGACACACTCTGGACCTTGCTGCCCACCCTGGCCACAATGTTCCAGGGCCCCCACGGCAACCACGACCTCCACGCCGTCCTGACCTACATAATTAAAGTTGCCGACACCCCGTTCACCCAGATAAAACCCATCATCGACCTACTCGGACCCGCAGCCCAGGAGGCCACCATGACAACCGGCGACATGCTCCGCGCCGAAGGACGCGCAGCAGGACGGGCGGAAGGACGGGCGG
>NZ_BDBQ01000050.1 GCF_001613065.1 Nocardia miyunensis NBRC 108239 | reverse complement strand
TTCGTCGCGCGGGCGAACGCCCGCCGAGAACACTACGGCGGCAGCATCGATCGAAGTTCCGTCCGAAAGCGAAACACGGACTCCCGCACCATCTTCCGTGGGCTCGATCGAGGAGGTGCCGACACCGGTGTGCACCCGCAACCCGAGATCGGTGATCAACTTCTCCAGCACGGCACCGCCACCGGTGTCGACCTGGTTGTGCATCAGCCGGTCGTTGTACTCCACGACATGAGCTTCCAACCCCAGCAGCCGCAGCGAGTTCGCGGCCTCGAGACCCAGCAGCCCGCCGCCGATCACCACACCGCGCGCACCCGGTCCGCCCGCCTGTGCGGCGGCGCGGATGCGATCGAGATCCTCGATGGTCCGGTAGACGAAACACTGCGGCAGTTCATGTCCCGGCACCGGCGGGACGAACGGATACGAGCCGGTCGCCAGAACGAGTGTGTCGTAGGCGATCACCTCGCCGATCGAGGTCGTCACCGTGCGAGCGGCCCGGTCGATCCGCTCCACCCGTTCGCCCAGCCGCAGCTCGACCAGCTCGTCACCGTCGAACACGTTGCCGGGCAGGGCGAGTGCGTCCGGATTCCAACCGTCGATATACGAGGACAGTCCGACGCGATCGTATGCGGGCAGTGATTCCTCACCGATGATGACGATCCGCCAGCGGCCGTCGGCGTCGCGGGAGCGCAACGCCTCCGCGAACCGGTGCCCGACCATGCCATGACCGGCGACGACCACTGTCCTGCAAGCGGATTCGGCTGTGGAATGCATAGGATGTCCTCCCTGGCTGATCGGGCACTGGCTTCTCGGGTCAGATGGAACGAGCCGAATGCTCCTGTACCGCGGTGGTTTCGGCACCGGACAGAGCCTCCGTCACCGTCACCAGAGTGGAGGCCTCCGGAGTGCGCGATGCGTGCGGCCGTCGCAGGAACACCGCCGCCACCACGATCGCGCAGACCACGTAGAAGCCCATGAACACCCAGAACGCGGTCGTCGCGGATTTGGTCGAGGCGTAGGAGGAACGCAGGACCAGGTTGATGCCTACGCCGCCGAGCGCACCCACCGCGCCGACGAAACCGATCAGCGCGCCGGAGGTGTTCTGCGACCAGGCCGCCTGTGTCGCCGAATCCGCTTGCAGGCTCTTGGATTTCGCTTCGAACACCGAGGGGATGATCTTGGTGACCGAACCGTTGCCGATACCCGACAGCAGGAACAGCGCGATGAATCCGGCGACCAGCGCCGCCATCGCACCGCCGGTCGGCACGCCGCCGTGCGCGTCACCGATCATTCCGGCGATACCCACCACCACCGCGGCCACGATCATGCCCAGGAACGTGTACAGCGTGACCCGGCTGCCGCCGAAGCGATCGGACCACTTGCCGCCGTACGGGCGCATCAGCGAGCCGAGCAGCGGGCCGATGAACGCGATCTGCGCCGCGTGCAGTGACGCGTGGGCCACGCTCTCGCCACCGGCCTTGAAGCTGATCTGCAGAACCTGGGTGAACGCGAAGCTGAAGCCGATGAACGAGCCGAAGGTGCCGATGTACAGGAACGCGATGGCCCACGACTGCGGCACCTTCAACGAGGTGATCATGTAGGACAGATCGGCCTTCTGGTTGCGCAGATTGTCCATGTACAGCGCCGCGCCGACGCCTGCCAGCGCGATCAGCACCAGGTAGACCAGGCAGACGATCGACGCGTTCCCGTAGGCGTTGCCGACCGCGGCGATCACCGCCAGGCCGATCAGCTGGATCACCGGCACACCGAGGTTGCCGCCGCCCGCGTTCATGCCCAACGCCCAGCCCTTGAGCCGCTGCGGGTAGAAGGCGTTGATATTCGTCATCGACGAGGCGAAATTGCCGCCGCCGAATCCGGCGAGTGCGGCGATCACGATGAAGGTCGTGTACGAGGTGCCTGGATGGTTGATGAAATACAGCGTCAGCAGGGTTGGGATCAGCAGCATGATCGCGCTGAAGATCGTCCAGTTGCGGCCGCCGAATCGCGCGGTCGCGACCGTGTACGGGATCCGCAGAAATCCGCCGACCAATGTCGGTACCGCACCGAGGAAGAATTTCCCGGCCGGATCGATGCCGAATTTATCGGCGGGCATGAACAGCACCATGACCGACCAGATCGACCAGACCGAGAAGCCGATATGCTCGGCGAATACCGACCACAGCAGGTTTCGCCTGGCGATGTTCTTACCACCTGCCTCCCATGTCTCGACGTCCTCTGCGTCCCAATTTTCGATATTGCGATTTCGCGACAGCGTGCTCAACGGGGCCTCCCACATCAGGTTGGCTCAACAGTAGGAAAAGGGTATTTCCGCCATGCTGCGTGGAATGTCCGAGACGTCAACGGTTCCGCACGGATATGCGGTGCGTGTCGTGAGATCACGACGTTTGTTTCGGGAATGTGACACCGCGGTTGTGTGCCCGTCACGAAGTATCGGGACGTTGCGGAGTGCACGAGTGAGGGGCACGGCGCGAGGGGCCGGGCCGACCGTGGCGCGGGATCGGCCCGCGAGGCGCGGGATGCCCCTGATGTGCTGGTATGAGTGCATGTCATCGTGCGAGGAAGTCGCCCAATGGTAGCCGCGTCGTCCCTCTGGACTGCCTGGTCGCGGGATATGGGCCTGCGGATTCCCGTGGTCAACGCGCCGATGGGCGGGGTCGCCGGCGGGCGGCTGGCCGCGGCCGTCACCGCGGCCGGTGGTCTGGGCATGATCGGGATGGGCAGCGCCGGGTCGGTGGCCGCGCTCGAACGTGAGCTCGGGCGGTTGGGCGATGACCCGGGGGCGTTCGGGATCGGACTGGTGGACTGGGTGATCGCCGCTGCGCCGGGACTGCTCGACCGGGCCATCGCCGCGCGGCCGGTGCTGATCTCGGTGAGTTTCGGGACGGACATGTCCTGGGTTCCCCGCGTCCGTGGCGCCGGAATCCGCACGGCCACACAGGTTTACAACGCCGAGGAGGCCCGGCGCGCGGAACGGGCCGGTGTCGAGGTCCTGGTGGCTCGCGGAACGGAGGGCGGCGGGCACGGTGCGGTGGAGATGGCCACGCTGCCGCTGCTGGACGCGGTCGTCGACGCGGTGTCGGTGCCGGTCCTGGCGGCCGGGGGAATCGGGTCGGCGGCGAGCCTGGCCGCGGTGCTGGCCGCCGGGGCGGCGGGCGCGTGGCTCGGCACCTGCCTGGCCGCCTGCCCGGAATCGCTACTGTCCCAGGAGGGCCGGACGGCGATGATCGCCGCGCGGGGCACCGATACGATCCTCACTCGCGCTTTCGACGTCGGTATGGGATTGCCTTGGGCGACAAGGTTTCCCGCCCGGGTGCTGCGCAACGAGTTCGCCGAGCGCTGGACCGGCCGGGAGGAGGAACTGTCGCGGGATGCGGCCGCACGCGATGCGCTCGGCGTCGGGATCGCCCGCGAGGATCGGCGGGTGACCCCGATCGATGCCGGTCAGGGCGTCGGCCTGGTGACCGCCGCCGAACCCGTTGCGCGGGTGCTGGAGACGTTGTGCGCGGGAGCCGCGCGACTGCTCTCGCGGGAGGTCCGGTAGCTCAATCCTCGCTGCCGCGCCGGTCGCCGAGGAAACGCAGCAGCTCCGGATCGCCCGAGGTGAACCGGTCCACTTCCTCACCGCCGGTGCACTGGTAGAGCACGATGGTCACCCGGTCGTCGCGGCGGTTCAGCACCCGCCACACCGCGCCGGAATCCTCCCAGCGTCGCAGGATCGCTACCGGATCCGGCTTCTCCGATGAATCATGGGCCATGCGATCCATGATCGCGCACGGCGCTCACCAGCGATCGGGAGTCACGGGCGCGTCCCATGCCTTGGCATAGCGACTGTGGTCCGGACGTTCGACGGCCTTGGCCCGGTAGACGATGTACGGGCGGGTGAGGTAGCCGATCGGCGCGCTGAACATGTGCACGAGCCGGGTGTAGGGCCACAGGCCGATCAGGGTCAGCACGATCACCCCGTGCGCCTGGAATGTCCACGGTGTGCCGACCATCAGTTCCGGATGCGGGTGCAGCGTGAAAATGCTACGGAACCAAGGGGATACGGTCTCGCGATAGTTGTAGGTGCCCCACAGCAGATTGCTGCCGACGGTGTTGAGCAGTCCGGTGATCAAGGCGGCCGCCAACAGCACGTACATGAGTTTGTCGTTGTTGGTGGTGGCCTTGCGCACGGCGGGCACCGTGATACGGCGATACAGCAGGATCGCGATTCCGGCGATGACCGCGAGCCCGGCGACCGATCCCGCCGAGACCGCGACCACGTGATACAGCTCCTCGGACACACCCACGGCATCGGTCCAGGATTGCGGGATCAGCACACCCAGGACGTGACCGCCGATGACGCCGAGCATGCCGAAGTGGAACAGCGGACTGCCCAGTCGCAGCAACCGGCTCTCATACAGCTGCGAAGACCTTGTGGTCCAACCGAATTGGTCCGTGCGATACCGCCACAGATGGCCCAGGACGAAGGAGGTGAAGGCGATATACGGCAGGATCAGCCAGATGTCGGTACTCATCGCCGGGCCTGCGATCCGTCGAACAGGGCGGGATCCATCGTGTAGGGGTCCATTCCGACCTCCTCGTCCGGCGGTCCGGCCGCGGCCAGTTCGACGATGCGGCGGCGGTCCGCGGCTGTCAGCGGCGGCACCGTGGATAGCACGACGGCCACGACGTCGGCGTAGGGAGATCCGTTGTCGCTCAGGGACAATCGCAGCAGTTCGATGACCGGGATGTGCTCGCCGAGCAGGCGTTCGCCGCCGATCGGGTCGACCATCGCCGCGAATTCGAGCAGGACGGGCAGGTGATCGGGCAACTCCCGGTCGTCGAGTTCGACGCCCGCGTGCCGATAGGCGTGTTTGAAGCGCAGCAGGGCCATACCGCGTTTGCGGGTGTCGCCGTAGGCGTAGAACGTCAGGTGCATGCTGGATCGGCGGCGCATGTCGAAGGTCTCGACGTACTGCTGGGCGAGTTCGATCGGTGACGACGCTCTGATGTGGGTGAGGAAGCGCTGCAACGGGATTCGTGCTTCATCGGGGAGATGTGCCGCCGCGTCGCTGATTCCGTCGACGGCGGTGAGCAGATTCTCGTCGGGGTAGTCCAGCAGGAGGGCGGCGCTGCGCCAGATCAGGCGTCGATCCCGCTCGGACATCCGCACGGCCGGTTCGGGGCGGCGGCGTATCTTCAACAAGGTCATCGCTTGGCCCCGCTCGAAATCGGTGTCGTGTCGTCGGTCGACGCGGTCTCCGGGTGACCGCTGCCGTTGGTTTCGGCTCGACTTCCGTTGGCTCCGTTGCCATTTGACGCGGGACCCGTTCCGTTCCCCGAGTGACCGTTGCCGTTCGCGGCCGTCGGGACGAGGCCGTCGGTGCTGCGGCCGTCCCAGTTCAGCAGATTGATCCGATTCGTCTTCTCCTCCGGCGCGGCGTCATTGGAGTCGATGAGATGAAACTTCTCGACCATCGTGTCGAAGGCCGTCATACCCGGCCCGCCGTCGGTATCCAGGCTGCATCCGGTGGCGAGCGAATCCAATTCGTGTGCCTGCGACGTCGCACCCTGCGGAATCACGTACCGGTGTTCGTATTTCGCGATGGCCAGCAGCCGGTACATCGCCTCGATCTCCTCGGGCTCGAGCCGCACCGACGGCGCGATCGAAGGATCGGGTTCCTTACCGAGATTCACCGACCGCATGAACGAGCGCATCGCGGCGAGCCGCTGCATGGCCGCGCGCACCGGCCCGATCTCACCGGCGGTGAACAATTCGGCGAGATATTCGATCGGAATGCGCAGCGCGTCGATGGCGCCGAACAGATTCGAGGCGTCCTCGCCGTCGTGGCCGGTCTCCGAGAGCGATTCCACCACCGGAGACAGCGGCGGCACGTACCAGACCATCGGCATGGTGCGGTATTCCGGATGCAGCGGCAGGGCGATCTGATAGTCCACGATCAGCTTGTAGACCGGCGAATTCTGCGCGGCCTCGATCCAGTCCGGGCTGATCCCGGCGCGTTCGGCCTCGGCGACCACGCGCGGATCGTGCGGGTTGAGGAACACCCCGAGCTGGCTCGGGTACAGATCCTTCGGATCGGTCACCGAGGCCGCCTCGAGCACGGCGTCCGCGTCGTACAGCATCACGCCGATATAGCGCAGCCGCCCCACACAGGTCTCCGAGCAGACCGTCGGGATGCCGACCTCCACCCGCGGGTAGCAGAACGTGCACTTCTCCGCCTTACCCGTCTTGTGGTTGAAATAGATCTTCTTGTAAGGACATCCGGTGACGCACTGCCGCCAGCCGCGGCACCGGTCCTGATCGACGAGCACGATGCCGTCCTCGGACCGCTTGTAGATCGCGCCGGACGGGCAGGAGGCCACGCACGACGGATTCAGGCAGTGCTCGCAGATCCTGGGCAGATAGAACATGAAGGTCTGCTCGAATTCCAGCTTGACCTGCTCCGAGAGCCGGGCCAGCAGCGGATCCCGGCCGACCTGCTCGGGGCCCGAGCCCAGGTCGTCGTCCCAGTTCGCACCCCAGGTGATCGTCGTATCCTGCCCGGTGATCAGCGATTTCGGCCGCGCCACGGGGGTGGTGTCCATGGCCGGGGCGGAGAGCAGGTTGTCGTAGTCGTAACTCCAGGGCTCGTAGTAGTCCTCGACCGTGGGCAGATCCGGATTGGCGAAGATGTTGAGCAGTCGCTTCATTCGCGATCCGGACTTCAGGGTGAGCCGCCCGCGCTTGGTGAGCCGCCAGCCGCCCTTCCACTTCTCCTGATCCTGGTACTGCCGCGGATATCCTTGTCCCGGACGAGTTTCCACATTGTTGAACCACATGTACTCGGTGCCGCCGCGATTGGTCCACGCCTGTTTGCAGGTGACGCTGCAGGTGTGACAGCCGATGCACTTGTCCAGGTTCATCACCATGGCCATCTGTGCCATGACACGCATATCAGTACTCCACTTCCTGCGAGCGCGAATCGGACACAGGGTGGTGGCCTCGTCGGGATGTCATCAGTACTCCACTTCCTGTGAGCGCTTGCGGATCGTGGTGACTTCGTCGCGCTGATTTCCGGTGGGGCCGTGGTAGTTCAGCGCGAACGACTGCTGTGCGTACCCGCCGATGAGATGCGTGGGTTTGATCATGATCCGGGTGAGCGCGTTGTGGATGCCGCCGCGCTTTCCCTTGCCGGGCTGCTTTTGTGGTGCGGGCCAATCGAATCCGGCTCCATTCGAGCCCGCGCTTTTCGAGCGGCCTGCGGCGGCTTCGGGCTGCCCTTCGATGCGGGGCACGCCCACCGCCCGGTCCTGCGCGTGATACATGAACACCGTGCCCTCGGGCATCCGGTGACTGACGATCGCCCGCGCGACGACGACGCCGTTGCGATTGACCGCCTCGATCCAATCATTGTCCGCCACACCGATCTTCGCCGCGTCCCGGTCCGACATCCAGATCGCCTGCCCGCCGCGGGACAGGGTCAGCATGTGCAGGTTGTCCTGATACGCCGAGTGGATCGACCACTTCGAATGCGGTGTGAGGTACCGAACGGTGACGCCGTTGTCACCGACGGACCCCACCCCCGGTTCGCTGAACAGAGCACTCATGTCCAGCGGCGGGCGGAAGATCGGCAGCTGTTCGCCGAGTTCGGCCATCCAGTCGTGGTCGAGGTAGAAGTGCTGGCGTCCGGTGAGGGTGTGCCAGGGCTTGAGCCGTTCGGTGTTGATGGTGAACGGGGAGTAGCGGCGTCCGCCGGTCTCGCTGCCCGACCACTCGGGTGAGGTGATCACCGGCACCGGCCGGGACTGGGTGTCGGCGAAGGTGATTCGCTTGCCCTCGTGTTCGGCGGCCAGATCCGCCAGCCGGGTGCCGGTGCGACGCTCGAGTGCTTCGAACCCCTCCACCGCGAGCCTGCCGTTGGTGGTGCCGGACAGCGCGAGGATCGCCTCGGCGGCATGGGTGTCCTTGGCCAGTGACGGACGTCCCTGTGCCACACCGGAAACCACCGTGCCGTTCACCCCGGCGAGGTACGCGACCTCCTGGTCGGGATAGGTGGTGACGCCCTTCGTGGTGACGCCGAGCGTCTCGATCAGCGGGCCGAGCGCGGCCATCTTCTCCGCGATCTTCGGGTAATCACGTTCGACGACAACCAGTTTCGGCATCGTCTTGCCGGGAATCGGTTCGCACTCACCGGCTTTCCAGTCCCGCACGCGCCCGCCCGCCTGCGCCAGCGCATCGGGCGAATCATGTTGCAGCGGAACGGCGATGACGTCCTTGCGAACGCCCAGATGCTTCTCGGCCATCCAGGAGAACCCGCGCGCGATGCGGTGGAACGCCTCGAAATCGGTCCTGGCCTCCCACGGCGGGGAGATGGCCGGGGAGAAGGCGTGCACGAACGGATGCATATCGGTCGAGGACAGATCGTGCTTCTCGTACCAGGTAGCCGCGGGCAGCACGATATCGGAGAACAGGGTCGTGCTGGTCATCCGGAAGTCCAGGGACAGCAGCAGATCCAGCTTCCCGGTGGGCGCCTGATCGCGCCAGACCAGCTCCGCGGGCCGGACCCCGGCGGTGTCGGTGGTCTGCAGATTGGAGTCCGCGCCGAGCAGATGTTTGTGGAAGTATTCGTTGCCCTTACCGGACGAGCCGAGCAGGTTCGCCCGCCACACCGTCAGGCAGCGCGGGAAGTTCTCCGGCGCGTCGGGATCCTCGCAGGCGAAACGCAATGCGCCCGAGGTCAATTCGTCCACCACGTGATCCGCGGCCGATTTCCCGGACAGCTCGGCCTCGTCGGCCAGGTCCAGGGGATTGCGGTCGAAGGTCGGATAGGTCGGCATCCAGCCCAGACGGCTGGCCAGGGCGATGTTGTCCGCGGCGGTGCGACCGGCGAACGCGCCCCGGCTCAGCGGCGAGGTGAAGGCCTCGGCGGTGAACGGGTCGTAGCGCCACTGGTCGTTGGTCAGATACCAGAACACCGTGCCCTGCATCTGGCGCGGCGGTCGCTGCCAGTCCAGGCCGAAAGCCAGTGTGGACCAACCGGTTACCGGACGGCACTTCTCCTGGCCGACGTAGTGCGCCCAGCCGCCGCCGTTCACGCCCTGACAGCCGGTGAGCAGGGTGAGGGTGAAGAAGGCGCGATAGATCTGATCGGAATGGAACCAGTGATTGGTGCCCGCGCCCATCAGGATCATCGAGCGGCCGCCGGATTGTTCCGCGTTGTCGGCGAATTCGCGCGCGACCCGCCCGGCCTGGGCGGCCGGCACGCCGGTGATGGTCTCCTGCCAGGCCGGGGTGTAGGGCTGGGTGGCGTCGTCGTATCCGGTGGGCCAGGAGCCGGGCAGTCCGTCCCGGGGGACGCCGTACTGTGCCAGCAGGAGATCGAAGACGGTGGTAACCCGTTTTCCGGCAACGAGTGTCGTCGGGACGCCGCGCAGGACGGTGCCGGGGACGTCGCTGTCGAACCGCGGCAGGCGCAGGGTGACCGCCTGCGATCCGGGCTGCCCGTGCAGCGTCAGCAGCGGGTCCACGCCCTCCAGGTCGAGATTCCATTTTCCGGCGTCCGCGCCGGTGAAGCGGTGGCCCAGAGAACCGTTGGGCACCAATGGATGTCCGGCGTCGTCGAGCAGAACCATCTTGTGTTCCGCGCCCTCACCGTGCTGCCCGAGATCGGCGGCGGTGAGGAATTTGCCCGGCTGCATGCCCTCGTGGTGATAATGGCCTTCGGCATCCCAGCCGCCCGCCTCGCCCAGGCAGACCAGGAACGGCAGATCGGTGTAGCGCTTGACGTAGTCCACGAAGCGCGGCGTGGTCCGGTCGACGAAGAACTCCTTCAAGACCACGTGCCCCATCGACATGGCAAGTGCCGCATCGGTTCCCGGACGTGCGGGCAGCCATTCGTCGGCGAACTTGGTGTTGTCCGCGTAGTCGGGGGAGACCACGACGACCTTCTGGCCGCGATAGCGCGCCTCGGTCATGTAGTGCGCGTCCGGGGTCCGGGTCACCGGAACGTTCGAACCCCACATGATCAGGTATCCGGCGTCGAACCAGTCCGCTGATTCGGGCACGTCGGTCTGGTCGCCGAACACCTGCGGCGAGGCCACCGGCAGATCGGCGTACCAGTCGTAGAACGAGAGCATCGACCCGCCGAGCAGGGAGATGAACCGCGCGCCGACCGCATGGCTGACCATCGACATGGCCGGAATCGGGGAGAATCCCGCGACGCGGTCCGGCCCGTACTGCTTGATCGTGTAAACGTGTGCGGCAGCGGCGATTTCGGCCGCCTCCCACCATTCGGCCCGGACGAATCCGCCCTTGCCTCGCGCGGACTTGTAGCGGCGGGCACGCTCGGCATCCTCGACCAGCTCCGCCCAGGCCAGCACCGGATCCTTCACCCGGGCCTTGGCTTCGCGATACATCTCGAGCAGAATGCCGCGCACGTACGGATAACGAACGCGCGCAGGGGAATACGTGTACCAGGAGAAGGATGCGCCGCGCGGGCAGCCGCGCGGTTCGTACTCGGGCTTGTCCGCACCCACCGACGGGTAGTCGGTCTGCTGTGATTCCCAGGTGATCACGCCGTCCTTGACGTAGATCTTCCACGAGCACGAGCCCGTGCAGTTCACCCCGTGCGTGGACCGCACCACCTTGTCGTGCGACCACCGGTCCCGATAGAACTCGTCGGCCTCGCGCCCGCCCTGTTTGTGCAGGGTTCGCTGGTCGGCCGAAACCTCGCCGCGCCGAAAGTATTTGCCGAGTTCGAGCAGAGCGTCCCCGGCGTCCTCGATCCCGATGCGCGGGGCAGGACCGGTCGCCGATCCTCGGGCATGTGAGTTGGCCATGATGCCCCTTCGAGCGGAATAGCGGACTGACGAATCCGACTGTAAAGACCCATCCGGAACAGGCAAAACAGATCTCTCACACCCCATCCGGCGCAGCTGTGCGCTGTGAGGCCGCCGCAACCTACCGGTCATTCCGGACTGTGGTGATTCTCGTCACCACTCGCCGGTGAACAGGCCCGACGACACCGCAAGCCCGGAAATCCGGGCCGCGCCCCCGCGGCGTTCCGCAATCGGTGATGGATTGGAAACTGCCCCTTCTCCGACGGTTTACATTAATTAACACGTCCGTGGACGGTTCCGGACGTCGGTTTTCGGTCGAGCGCGGCCGGGATCACCGTGCGATCCGCCGCGGCGCGAGCGCCCTCGCGGCCCACGGGTCTCAATGTCCGGCGGCGGTGAGCCGATGATCCGCCTCGAGCAGCATCCACCCGCTGAGCTGGACCGACAGATCGCGGCTCAGATTCGCCGCCCGGCCGGTCGAGGAGTGCGTGAGCTGAGCGAAGGTGCCCGGGTGGTCCGGCACGGTGACCGGGCGGGTCCAGTCCATCCCGAACAGGGGCAGGTCGCCCACCTCGGCGCGGTGTTCCCAGGCCGCCCGGGCGGAGGCGTGCACGATATTCGCGGCGGTGGTGTCGCCGAGGGCGAGCGCGGCCTCGGCGAGATATCTGGCGAGAATGCCCATGAACAGGCCGGAGTCGTTCGCGGAGGCCGCCGCGATCACCCCGGCGTCGGTGAGTCGAGCCGCGGTCGCGGCGATGAGATCCGATGCGCGTCTGCGGTGAATCGAATCACCTGTGCGCGTTGCCAATTCGGTTTCCAGACCGATGGCGACGCCCTGGCAGTACGTCGGCGTCGCACGGTCCGCCCGGCCATCGGGTTCGTGCACGCCGTCGCGGATCAGGCCGCTGTCGGTGTCGCGCAATCGGGTCTGCAGGAATTCGGAAAGTGCTGCGGCGCGGGCTAATTCGCCCGACCGGGCCATCGCGATTCCGGTCGGGCCGATCGCGGAGGTGGAGTAGTAGTCGTCGTGGGACCGCCACGGCACCGCGCCGACGTTCGGCTGCCAACCGGCGTACAGGGCGGTGCGCAGATCTGCGATGGCCTCGCCGAACCGTATGCCGAGGAGTCGCTGAGCTCGTTCCAGGGCCAGAATCAGCCACGACATGTCGTCGTAGTACCCGTTGGTCCAGCCGGTGAGATTGCGGACCCGGATGGCGCGTGCGAGGGCGAGGACGCGGTCGATGCGTTCGGGGGTGCGGGCACGATGCGCCGCGTCCACCGCGCAGTCGAGCAGATGGGCCTGCCACCAGTAACACCATCGCCCGAGCAGCATCTGCTCCAACAGGGAGGCGGGCCAGTACAGTGTGCCCAGTTGCAGCTGCGGCTCCCCCCAGAATGTGCGGACATAGCGCTGGACGATTGCCTGTTCCGCCTGGTCCGCGCGTTGTGCGGGCCGGTCGGGGCCGGGTGACGCTTCCTGGGTGATCATCACCGCCTGGGTCGGCTGCGCGGTAGCGGTGAGCGCGACCCAGGCCCCGGCTGCCACCAGGACACTGCGCCGACCGATTCTGCTGTTCCGGCGATCCATCCGCTCGGACTCCCTCATACCCAACAACGATCTCCGGAGCGGAAAACTGCACTTACATCGTATCCGGCGGCGACCGGCGGCGCGCGCCTCGGTGAACCGGGCTCGAGCCGTGCGCGCCGCAGCCGGATCGGGCTCGATCCCGGTCACCCGCTCGACGCGCGTCCGCGCGTGATCGGACGCGCGAAGAGCGGTTCCGGTGCCGGGCCTCCATCTCGGATAGCCTGACGGCACAACGTCAGCCTCGTCGGTCCGAACGGGATGAGTTCGTTGCCGTCGATGAGTGTGAAGGTGAGATACCCATGCTCGACCAAGGCTTGGACATGTTTGGTGTCGATCGCGATCGTGCCCTGCCCGACCTCGACGAGGGGCATCGGCTCGACGCACCGCTGTCGGTGCCCGCCGAGCCCGCACCGGCGGCTGGATGGACGATCGCGCACCAGATCGCGCATCTCGCTGCGGCCGATGCGAACGTCGTCATCGCTCTCCGGTGAGGACGCGCAGAAGTGGCTCGATATCGCGCGGGTGTTCCTCTGACATGGGGGACGGGCGCGTGACCGCGATCGGGAGCGCCCGGCGGGCGCGCGGCGCATGGACGGCGCTGATCGTGCTGGCCGGCCTGGTGTCGACGCTGGTGCCGGGTATCGCCCGCGCGGACAGCGGTGTGAATCCGGAGTGGTCGGCCGCGTCGAATGTCGTCGCGCCGAACGACTTTCGATCCGCTCCCTATCTGGGCAACGGCCGGATCGGCACCATGCTGCCGCCCAGCGGGGGCGGGTATCACGATTACGGTGACACCGCGCGCACGTCGTTCCCGTTGCAGCAGCCTCGATATACCGGTACGTACCTGGCGGGTTTCTACGCGCAGGCGGCTCCGTCCCTCCAGTACACGCAGGTGGTCGCGGCATTACCGGCCTGGTCGGGATTCACCGTCGGGGTCGCCGGTCACCGATATCAGCCCGATGTGGATCCGGCGGTGGTGCGCGACTATCGGCAGACGCTCGACTACCGAACCGCCACGGCGACAACACAACTCACCTGGACGCCCGATGTCGGGCATCGGGTGCGGCTGCGTTACGACACGTTCGTGTCCCGCTCGCGACCGGATCTGGCGGTGCAGCGGCTGACCCTCATACCGGGGTTCTCGGGCGCTCTCGACGTGACCGATCTGATCGATACCGCCGCCGCGCGACGCGCATCCCCGGTCGCCGTATTCGCCGATCCGGCCCGCAAGGAGAGCGTCGCCGGGGTGCGCGCGGATGGTTCGGCGGATACCGCGTTCGTCGTGTCGGCCGTCGACGCGCCGCAGCGAACCGCGACCGCAGCTCTCCCGGGTGCCAGCGGAATCCGTTACACCACAGCGGTTACCGAGGGCGGCAGTTACATCTTCACGAAGTACGTGGGGATCTCGTCCACCGACTACGGCCCGGATCCGCGGGCCGCCGCCACCGCCGCAGCCGAGTCCGGCCGCGCGCAGAAGTACGACGTCGCCTACCGCGCACATACCGCCGCGTGGGATCGGCTGTGGCAGAAGGGAATCGACATACCTGGACGCGACGATTACACCCGGTGGATCCACGCGGCCCTGTATTCGGTGCTCTCCAGTGTCCGCGCGGGCGAACGGTGGGCGGTGCAGCCCGCGGGACTGTCGTCCGACGACTACGGCGGGATGACGTTCTGGGATGCCGACACCTGGATCTTCCCGACACTGCTGGCGCTGTATCCGGATCTGGCGCGCACGATCGTCGACTTCCGTAGCGCAGCCCTGCCGCACGCACGAGCCAACGCCCGGGGCTACGGGTTGCCGGGTGCGTTGTATCCGTGGAACGACGGCCCCGCCCAGCGGTGCGCCTCACCGGTGGGCTGCGGGCTCACCGAGGAACATCTGCACAACGAGATCGCCCTTGCCCAGTGGCAGTACTACATCGCCACCGGCGATCGGCAATGGCTGCGTACCAGCGGCGCCCCCGTGATCACCGCGATCGCCGACTACCTCACCGCCCGGGTCGGCCCGAAAATGCCTGACGGCAAATATCATTACGTGCCCGCGGCAGGCGCGGACGAATACGTCCCCGTGTCGGTCGACAACGCCCTCACCAATGGCGGAGTCATGAACACGATGCGCATCGCCGCCCAGGCTGCGATGTCCGCCGGGCTGCCGGTCGACCCGCGCTGGGCCGATATCGCCGCCGATATGGCCATGCCGCCCGATATCGCACCCGGCGTACCCGCGGAATACCTGGGTTATTCGGGCGCACCGATCAAGCAGGCGGACACCGTCCTGCTCAGCTACCCGTTCTCCTACACGGCACCCGCCTACTCGCCGGTCGAAACCCTGCACTACTACTTCGGCCGGACCGACCCCGACGGCCCGAACATGAGCAACGCCGTCGGCGCGATCCTCAGCGCCGAATACGACCCCTGCCGTGCCCAGCACTACCTCGATCAATCGGTGCAGCCATATGTGCGCGCCCCCTTCAACTTTCAGTCCGAGGCCCGCGGCGACCGCTCCGGCGCCAACGCCCTCGGCCAATCGGCCTGGATCTTCGTCACCGGCGCCGCAGGCTTCCTACAGGGATTGCTCTACGCCCCCACCGGCCTACGCTGGACCGCCCCGCACCCCCGCCTGAACCCCATGCTGCCCAACGGATTCCGCCAAGGCGTAACCATCCGCGGCCTGTCCCTGCCCACCGGCACAGTCACCATCCACATCACCCCGGCCACCACAACCCTCACCCTGACCTCCGGCACCCCGACCACCTTCGACACCCCCACAGGCCCGAAAACCGTCACCGCGACCCACCCTCTTCGGATCCCCACCCGACCCGCAGCGTGCTAGCGGATCACTGGTGTGTCGTAGCGATGAGGCGTTGCAATGATGCATGGGCGGGTGGGCCCCAGGTGGGCTTGCCACCTGGGCGGCCGTGGACACCGGCGTCTCCGATGAGCAGACCGGCGAAGGCGCGCAGCACCGCCCATCCGCGGGCGCGGCGCAAAGTCGCGGGATCCGGCTGGCAAGCAGCGTAGAAGGCTTCGATTGCATTGTCCGGCAGAAGAATCCATGCCGCAGCCAGGTCGCATGCCGGATCACCCGCGAAGAGGTCGCCGAAGTCGATCACGCCGCAGATCGTGCCATCCGAGGTGAGGATGTTCGCCGGGTGCAGGTCGCCGTGCTGCCATAGCGCCGGGCCGGTCCAGCCGGGTGCGGCGATGGCGTCCTCCCAGACGGCGCGCACGGCCGTGGGATCAGTGATCAGTCCCATCCCGGTGAGCGAAGCGAGCTGGTCGGCGAACCCCTCGCTATAGCAGGTCAGCGATCCTCCGCGGGTCCGGCCGGCGGGCGCTTGCTCCGGGGCGGGCTGGTGAAGTGCAGTCAGGAACGCGGCCAGACTGGTGGCCGCCGCCGCGCCACTCGTCACGGGAGCGCGGTCCGCGGGCTCGCCCGGCACCCACGTCGTGACGATCCATGGCCGCGGAAACCGCTCGGAGGGATCACCGAAGCGCTGTGGAACAGGAACCGGCAGAGGAAGATTCGGGGCGAGGAAAGGTAACCAGCGGTACTCCTTGCGCAGTAGCTCGTCCGCCGACTCCGTCGCCCAGGGCAGCCGAACAGCGAGGTCATCACCGAGCCGCCACAACTGATTGTCCCAACCACGCGCACCGAGCCGCACAGTTCGATCAGCCAGATCAGGATGCTGCTCCCGCAACAGTTCCCGCACCAACTCCGCGGTGACCTCGATATCTGCCTGCGTCATGCGGATCAACGGTAGTCGGATGGCCGCTGACCGGATCCGGCCCCAGGAGAGGGATCAGGGGCGAGCGTCACTCATCGGCCGGGCTGGACCGTGAAGCAGAAGGGATGTCCGGACGGGTCGATGAGTACCAGCCAGCGATCGGGGGCCGGCTGGAAGCCGGCTCGGCCCGCGCCGCATTCGACCGCAATAGATTTCACCGTCGCCTGGTCGGGCCACTCAGGTGCTCGACAAGACTCGCCTTCCAAGCTTCCGATGACTCACTTTTTCAGGCGAGGTAAGTGTCGACCAGATAGCCGGATATATTGTCGGCCGCTTGTTGGGCGTCCTCGTCGCCTCGGTTGGTGGTGACAGCCAGGATCAGGTTCTTGGCGGGAAACAGCCAAGTTTCGGCGGTCCACATGGTATTGCTGCCGACGTGGGTCAATGTCGGCCCGTTTGTCCGGCTGGTGACGGCGAGCCATCCGTCCGCGTAATTCCCGCCGGGTGGTGGCTGGTGTAGCCGGGCCATGGTCGCGGGGGTGAGGATGGACCGTTCGCCACGGGCGCCGGCGAGGTGCTGGCCGAGGAACCCCTGCCGCCGCGGTCGCGACCGCGGCGGATCCCCGCCACACTCCGGCCGCCAACCCCGGCAACCGCTCCCGCTCACAGAAACCCGCCAAGGCCGCATGCAGATTCGCATCGACCGTCGCTGGTTCGGCTCCCGCACGCGCCGCCGGTAGCAGAGCTGCCGCCAGACCGGTCAGCAACACCGTGCCAGCCAGTGCGGATCAACCGCAGGACCGAGACCGCGGCGTGGTCGATGGACATCTGCTGTGCGGATCAGAGGCACATTCCGGTGGGCTCCCCAGTGTTGGCAATCGGCTCGTGCACACTATTCGGTATGGGGTGTGGGAGGTTCGGGTTGTCGCAGGAGAAGGCATTGCGTCATGTTGCGGCACTGTCTTCGGGGGGTCCGTTGGATCCTCGATTGCGTTTGACGATGAATTTTCATCCCGATCGCGTGGTGGGCGGGTCGCCGGTCCTGCTCAGGATGGCCGAGGATGGTATCTACCGGTCACAATTCGTCACGGGTACGAGCAATGGCGGCTTGACCGCTCATGTGGGCGGAGATCGGTGGCGCTGGGAGAGCCGTATGTTCGCGGGTGCCTACGACGATGTTTCCGCCGTTGAGCGCCCTGTCTACGGCGCGCTGAACTTCCGTGGTAATCCCGCCGGGGGAGCGCCGCGTTTCGGCTCGTCTTATTTCCGGCTCACCGCCGACACCTTCGCACGAGCGACATTCTGTTACCCGGACAGTTCCACGGACCCCACCGATTTCGGTGTCGCGGAACGCTTTTCACTGATCGAACTGGCAAAGGCCGATGACCTCGACGACCTGGACGGGCATATCGAGGCACAGATCCACGGACAGGTCCGGCTCGACCGGGATGTCGAGGCTCTGGTGTTGGATTCCAGCTTCCGTGGCACTGCCGTCCAGGATGCGGCCGGTCGCCTCCCGTGCCCTGTCGAATGGCATCCCGGTTTTCTACTCGGTGTGGAGCGGATGCGTCGCCACCCGGGCTTCCGAGGACAACGGTATGTCGATCTGGGGGCCGAGATCGCGATTGACGGTCGGCTCGATCCTAGAATCATCGGAGATGCTGCCAGCACGGATCGCTACGATCCGCAGGACTTGAAGAAGGTCTGGCATTACCTAGCGAGATTCGGTCCGCCTCGCAACACCGCTTCCAGCATCTCCGAGCCGGACCTCGAGTGAATGCGAACCGATCGAATTGGTCGCTCATCGCGGCCAGTCGAGTTGGTGGTCGGGGATGCCGAGGGTGCGGGCGTGGGTGGTGGCGGCGCGGGTGGCGTTCTGGTCGCCGCGGGGGAAACGGAAGGTCCGGGTGCGGAAGATGATGAATGTCTCGGTGTGGGTGTGGAATTCGACGTACCAGGGGCCGGTGTCGAGTGCTTCGGCGATTCGGTCGGCCAGGATTTCGGCGTTGGCGGCGGCGATGCTGAACTCGATCAGGGTCCATATCGGCGGTTGTCCGGCGGCGGGTTGTTCGAGGGCGAGTCGCGTGATCTTGGTGAGGACGATGTCCAGGTCTATGAGCGTGCTGCCCAGCTGAAGGCTCTCGGCGATCAGTACGCCTGTCGCGCGGTCGATGTCGTGCGAGGTGGACGGGGTCATGGCGCTATATGAACACAGTCGGCGGGACTTCCACGCCATTGCATGCGCGCTGAGCGGAAGGCGGACCCGATCGTCCATGGTGGTGGGGCGTGGCCATTATCAGGCGACCGGCGGGAACATCGGCTGGGGCGATCGTGGTTGTTCTCGGTGAATCGGAGAAGGAGTGGTGATGCTGGCGATCGGTTTCGACGAGCCTGGTGGTCCGGAGGTGCTGCGCGCGGTGCAGGTGCCCGAGCCGCATGCGGGGCGGGGACAGGTCCGGATTCGGGTTGCGGCCGCGACGGTGAATCCGTCGGACCTGGTTACCCGGGGCGGGGCCGCGCACGATCGTTATCGCGAGGTGCGGCCGCCGTATGTGCCGGGCTGGGACGCGGCCGGTGTGGTCGATGAAGCCGGTCCGGAGTCGAGGTGGCGCATCGGGGACCGGGTCGTCGCGATCACCAAGCCGGTGCTGGAAGGGGGCGGTGCGTACGCGGAATGGATTGTGGTTTCCGATGATTCGGTGGCGCAGATGCCCGCCGGCGCCGATGTCGCCGCCGCGGCGACGCTTCCGATGAACGGGCTCACCGCCGCCCTCGCACTCGATGCCGGTGCTGGTCGGCCGGGCGGGACGATCGCGGTGACCGGTGCGGCGGGAGCGGTCGGTGGCTATGTGATCCAGTTGGCCAAGTATCGCGGGTTCACCGTGGTCGCCGATGCCGCACCCCGGGACGAACAGCTCGTCGCCGATCTCGGCGCCGACGTCGTCCTCGCGCGAGGTGATGATTTCGCCCGCCGCGTTCGTGAGCGGTTCCCCGATGGCGTCGATGGCGTGATCGACTGCGCGTTGCAGGCAAGCGCCGTGCTGCCCGCCATCCGCGACAACGGATCGTACGTCGCCCTGCGACCGCCTCGGTTGAGCGGAACCGTCGAGTCGCAGCGCGGTATCGACGTGCATTACGTCATGGTCATCGACAGTGTCCACGACTCGGCCACCCTCCAGGAACTGAGCCGCCTGGCCTCCGAAGGAGTGCTGACTTTGCGTGTGGCCCAAACCTTTCCGGCGACCGAAGCCGCCGACGCGCATCGCCTGCTCGAAGCGGGAGGAGTTCGCGGCCGTATCGTGCTCACCTTCTGAGCAGGGCAGTGGCGATTTCGGCCGCCATTGCGGCATCCCGGCTGCTCTCGGGCAGGAAGTACAACCAATCGTCGACGGCTCGGATGAAGGTCCAAGCCATGGTCAGCTCCAGGTTCAGCTCGGCGACATCCGCTACGGCCTCCAGTCGGCGACGTATGGATGCCGGACCGTCGAACTCCTGGAACCTGTTGCGTAACAGGGGGATAACCCCGAACTCGGGATCACCGGCGAGTACTTTCGGATCGATCACCAGCCACGGCTCCCGAGTGCCGCGCAACACGTTGAGGTAGTGCAGATCCTCGTTCACCAGCAATGCGGCGGGCCGCATATCGCGGCACAAGCCGACGGCCCGATCGATCATTCCGGCGGGTACCACATTGCCCAGACGCGCCCACTCGGCAGGCAACTCGGTGCACCAGCGCTCGGCCTGCTCCGCGAGTGAGCGGTGCAATCTCGGCGCGGGAACCGCCAGCCGCCGCAGCAATCCGCCCGCGATGGTCACCGCGTCGTCGATCGGTTCGCAGGTCAGATCTCGATCCGCGTCCAGCCGCTCGAGCAGCAACACGAACTGCTCCTCGTCATGATCGAGCAACTCGACCGCACCCGCACCCCGCCAGATGCTCAGCGCCACCGCCTCATCCCGCGCCTCGATATGCGGCCACGACAATTTCAGAACAGCCGGGCGATCGGCAGTTCGCACCGGTACCACGAGTCCGGAATACCCGTGCATCGGTTCTCCGTCGAGCAGTAGATCCCACCGCCGTACATAACGCTCAACCAATTCCGGCAAGGCCGCGACCCAGCGACGCTGCTCCGCAGTGCGCAGCTGTGCGGCGAAAGTAGCTGGAACGGAGATCATTTCGTCACGGTACTCGTCCGTGTCGGGATGCTGGGTGCGCGCATGTCGAGGCCGGTGGCGCGGACTGGCCACCGGTTCGCAACGAACGTCAGCGGGGCTGGGGCGGGGTCCAGAGGCGCTGGAGGAGGGTGCGTAGGGTGTCGCGTTCGTCCGGGGTCAGGGGGGAGGAAACGGTCCTCCGAGGTGGTCGGCGAGATCGTCTGCGCGCTCGCGCGACTTCACCACTCCGATCGGCGGACAGGTGCTCGGCGCGTTACACGGCTTGCTCGGCGCGGCTTGATTCCGGCGCTCAGAGCGATCACTCCGCTCGCGCGTACCGGGCCGCGGCGATGACCGCGTCCATGTCGACCAGCAGGTTCGGATCGTGGTCCTGTGCCTCACGGAACTCGAGGATCACGTCGTCGATGGTGGTCCGCCGGCCCAGGGTGGTCAGCTCCTCGCGCAGGTAGGTGCTCAGCGGGACGCCGGCCGCACCCGCGCGACGAATGAACACCCGCGCGGCCTCCTCGGACAGCTCGCGCATCAATGCCGTTGCATCGCTGTCGATTTCGGCGAACGGCGGGTTCGGTAGCTCGGCGTGCAGGAATTCGACGACGTCGTCGAGCGGGATGCGCGTGCTCGCGAGTTCGGTCAGCTCCACCCGGATGTAGGCCGCGGCGGACATGCCCGCTGCCTGGGCCCGCCGTCGCAGGACACGGGCGGCCGGTTCGGGCAGGTCCTCGATCACGATCGTCGACATGGAGACCACCGTAGGCAGCGATCGCGACGGATGCCAGCGCCGAGACCGAGTCGTGTCCTTTCGGCGAAAGCGACAGGTGGAAAACGCGATTCACCGGGACCGCCCGGTGCGCGACTTCGCGGCGTGCGCACCGCGTCACTCGGGTAGCGGCGGCAGCGCGGGGCTGTCCAGGCACAGGCGCGCCCGGTCCTGCGGGTGGATTCGGACCGGTACCCGTGCGCCGACGAAGCCGATCTGGGTGCGCCGGGCGGCGGTGCGGAAGCCGAAACGTGCGGTGGTCGTGTATTCGCTTCCGTTCGGATGGTTAACGCGCACAGCGACATTCGCGAGCGTGGCCTCCGCGTTGGGCATACCGCGGGAAGGGATGTCGAGGAAATCTATGCCGGTGATCGTCGCGGTCGCGCGCACGCCCGTGCGGTAGAGCTCCTGCGCCTCCTCGACGGTGATCTGCCGATTGCCGTCGGGCAGCAGATCCCTTCCGTAGCGTCGCTCGACGGCCACGCGCGCCAGTTCCCGGATGCCGAAACCGGTCACCTCGGGCACGACCGAGGGTTCCAGACCCAGCCGCATCGCGGCGGCGACCCGTTCGGCGTACTCCTCGTTCCACAGCGCCTTCGCGCCCGGCGAAACCTGTTCGGGCCAGATGATTCCGTAGCGATCGGGGTGTTCGCGGTCGATCGTGGCCGGAAATTCGTCGCCGCATTCGGGCACGGCCTCGCCGGGCCCGTAGCGCCGCCCCACCCGCAGCGCCCGCGCCGAAATCTCCGGACCGGAGAGCACACCCGACAGCCGCGCGCTGCCGTACCCGTCCTCGTCCCGGGTGACGGATACCCCGGTGACCCGAAACGTTCCCGTCACCGGGTCACGAGGGGTCCGCTTGAATAGTCGCCGCAGGCTCACCAGCCCAGTGTGACAGTGAAACATCCGGGGGCGCACCATGATCGATCTCGCCGTTGTGGGTTTGGTACCGGGCAATGGGTGCGCATCACCCAGGCTCGGCTGGCCCGACGCGGGATCACCGGGTGGCGAAAGGCGCTCGATGCGCCGGGCGTCACGCGGTGACGAGAGTGGTCCGCACCGGAGTCGGATCGGTGGTGAGATCGAGTACCGGGCAACGAGTTTCGACTTCGCGCTGCAATTCGGCATAGCGCTCGGGCGATTCGGGACCGCGGATGTGGACGGTCAACCGCACGGCCTGGAAGCCCGGCCGCACCGATTCGTCCAGCCCGAAGAATCCCCGCACATCCAGGTCGCCCTCGGCGTCGATACGCAAATCCTGCACCACGATTCCGCGCTGCTGGGCCACGAACCGATAGGTCACCACCTCGCAGGCGATCAGCGCGGCGAGGTACACCTCGACCGGATTGGCGGCGGTGTCCGCACCGCCCAGCGCCGGTGGCTCGTCCACTCGAACCGTGTGCGTGCGGGTCTCGACCACGGTGGCAACGGCGCCTTCCGCGACACCGGAGGCGCGGAAGACGGCCAGTGCGTTCGCCGGATCGTCGGCGACGGCCCGCGCGGTGGCCTGGGTGATGGCATTGAGCGGCGCGCCCACATCGGTTGTCATGCAGCCGAAGCTATCCCGGGTCCGGCCGCAGAGGGAGGGTTGTGGTCGGCATGAATGGAATGCTCGCGCACGACGGGAGGTGATTCGTCCGATTCGCGGAGAGTAGTTCGAACACCACGCAATTCGTTGCGCTATCCAGAAGTGTTCGCTGATTGATTGCCGGAGATATCGGCGAAGACGCTGAGGGTGCTCGGCTCGGTCGTATGATCAGGGAGATGTTCCCAGGCCTCTGTGGTTGCGGTAAAACGTCGCCGTCGATGTTCGAGGCCGGGTGTCGCGGCGCGCCTGGTTGTTTGCGGATCGTTCGCTGGAGTTCGAGGCGTGGTGCGGCGTGTCCGACCGTGAACTCGACCGCGGAGGTAACGCGATGAAGGCTCTGCAATATCGAACCATCGGCGCCGCACCGGAATTGGTGACCGTGCCCGATCCGGAACCCGGGCCCGGGCAGGTGTTGTTGAAGGTGTCGGCGGCGGGGGTGTGCCATTCGGATATCGCCGTGATGTCCTGGCCGGAAAAGGATTTCCCGTATCCGCTGCCGCTCACGCTGGGGCACGAGGGGGCCGGGACGATCGCGGCGCTGGGCGAGGGGGTGACCGGATTCTCCGTGGGCGACTCGGTCGCCGTCTACGGCCCGTGGGGATGCGGCGCCTGTCCGCCGTGTGCCGGTGGCCGGGAGAACTACTGCCTGCGGGCCGGTGAGCTGAACATCTTCCCGCCGGGGCTCGGTGCGCCGGGTGCGATCGCCGAGTACATGATCGTGGACGATGCGCGTCATCTGGAACCCCTCGGCGGCCTCGATCCGATCGAGACCGTTCCGCTGACCGACGCCGGACTGACCCCGTATCACGCGATCAAACAATCGTTGCCGAAACTCGTTCCCGGATCGACGGCCGTGGTGATCGGCGCCGGTGGTCTGGGGCACGTGGCCATTCAGCTGCTGCGCGCGCTGAGCCCGGCGCGGGTTATCGCGCTGGACGTGAGCGAGGACAAGCTCGACCTCGCGCGCACGGTCGGCGCGCACGAGACCGTGATCTCCGACGCCGAAGCGGCCGATCGGGTGCGGGAGCTGACCGGCGGCCGCGGCGCGACCGCGGTATTCGACTTCGTCGGGGCGGCGCCGACGACCGCGACGGCCGCCGGATGCGTTGCGATGGAAGGGGATATCACGATCGTCGGCATCGGCGGCGGCGTGGTGCCGGTCGGTTTCGGGGTGCTGCCTTTCGAGGTGAATGTCACCGCGCCGTACTGGGGCAGCCGGGGTGAGCTGCACGAGGTGCTCGATCTGGCGCGCGCCGGTTCGATCGAAGTGCACGTGGAAACCTTCGCGATGCAGGACGCGCCGCTTGCCTACGAGCGGTTGCACAGCGGAAAGATCAACGGCCGCGCGGTGATTCTGCCGAACGGCTGACGCGTCAGGCGGCGAGTGCGGCAGCGTCGGCACGCTCCGCGGCCGCCTTCCACCGGCGGCCCAGCGCCAGGCTGATCCCCATCAGCAGGGCGAAGGTCACCACCATCATGACCGTCGACAACCACACCATGGTCGAGACGGGCAGTTGGTAGACCAGAACCACGCGCAGCGCGGCCTCGGCGAGCAGCCCCGCGCCCCACATCGCGCTGAGCCGGCTGAACGCCCGCCGCATGGTCGGCCGCGTCCGGTAACGCTCCTCGAACGCGGCCGCCTTGGCCGGATCGGACCCGGACGCCCCGCTGCGCGCGGCGAGGTAGACCAGCGGTTTGCCGACCACGGCGCTGACCAGGAAGGCCAGTCCGATCAGACCCGTGACCACGGAATCCTTGGCGAGCATGAAGCGCGCGTCGCCGGAGATGAAGGTGATCGCGAACCCGACCACGAATCCCGTCAGGATCACTCCCGCGAAGAAGTCGATCTTCCGCTTGCGCACGACCTCGACCAGCACGAACAGGCCCGAGACCACGGTGCCCGCACCCAGTGCGATCAGGTTGCTCACGCCGAGGGCGTGCAGTGCGTAATACGTGATGAGCGGCGCTCCGATGTCACGAAGCATCTGGCGGGCGATCGCCCGCCGGTTGGGTATGGGCGCTGCGTCGGCGGCGGTCATTCGGACTCCCGTGAACGGAGGTTGCTGGGTCGACTTTCAAACTACGGCCACCACGGGTGAACCGCCCGGATCGTTCGTCACGAACCGACCGTGACGGTTGTCATGGGTCACCGGTTGTCCCGGCATCCGACCGTACCCGGCGCGGCTCGGTCGATGTCATTGCGTGGGTGAGGGTTTCGAGATTCCCCGGGCGGGCTGTCGGCGTCGCGGGCTGCCGGTGAGCCATCGGCGGAGACGGCCGGGTTTCGGTGGACGAGCTCGATCCAGCCAGGCGGGCAATGGTTCTCGCGCGACCAGCCATTCGCGGGGGATCGCCTCGGGCCCGGTGTGGGCGGCGACGATACCGCCCGCGATCGCGGCGGTGGTGTCGATATCCCCCCCGGCGACAAGGCATGTGGTGATCGCGGTCGGGTAGTCGTGCAGATGCGTCGCCGCGATCCACAGGGTGAGCGGCACCGTGTCCTGGGCGGTGACACGGGAGCCGTTGCCGAGTTCGCCGGCGACCTGGTGGACGGAGGCTCCGAGTAGTGTTCGGGCGCGGCGGATTCCGCGACTCGTCTCGCCGTCGTCGAGACGATCGAGCACGGTGGTGATGAATTGTTCGGGCGTGGGCCGGATTCCGTCGAGCCGAGCCCGGGCGGCCTGCCCGGCCGCGAGCGCCACCGCGACCGCGCCGCTTATCCCTTCGGGATGCATATGTGTCACCTGGGCGGACCGAATCGCTTGGGTGACAATCATGTCCGGATCGCTGGCGTAGCAGGCGCCGAGCGGTGCCACCCGCATGGCCGCGCCGTTGCCGCACGATCCCTGATGATCGAATGCCGCGGCGGACACCTCGCGCCACGGCGCACCCTTGCGGATACGGCTCAGGTTCCCGACGGTGGAGAAGCCGTAGTCGCGACCCGGATCGCAACGTCGTGCGAAGGCCGCGGCGAGGTGATCCCGATCGATCGCATCGCGCGTGCACAGTTCGGCGACCACGCTGCAGGCCATTTCGGTGTCGTCGGTCCACCGCCACTGCCCGCCCGGGGCGGCTCCCGCGCGCAGCGCATCGACCGACGTGCGCATAACGGGGAATTGCTGGCCGAGCGCATCCCCCACCGACAGGCCCTCGAGCGAGTCGAACATCATTTCGACGTACATTGCGGCCGAGTCTAATCGACCACCTGTGTCGAGTCCGGACTCGCGACTGCGCCCCCGCCCGCACCCGTGGCGGGCGGGCGGTCGCGAACCCGCCGATGCCGGCCGGGCGCGCATCGGCCACAGTGCGCGTCTGAGACAGATGTGACCTGCATCGTTGCCATCCTGACGCGGGGAATGGACTATCGAAGGTGGTCGGCCGAGGATGCCCGGCATGTCGGGCTCGTGCTCGGCCGGAGGTACGAATGAATCCGGGCGGGAAGGGGTTCGCACGCTCACTCGGTAGAGCCGAACTGGTCGGTCCGTAATGCTTCCGGATCGGCGAGCGATCACAGGGCGGCGGACGGGCCGCCGGAGCGGGCGGGCCGGTGGATCCGACACCGAATCAGCGTTGGAATGTGTCACCGGAGAGGACGAATGTTATGGCAGGAACCCTGGTGGATGTCCCTACCACCTACCGGCAGATCGCTCAGCCGGATCCCGCGGCGGGCTCGGCGCGGGTACCGGCTCGTTCCGAACGCTCCCCGCTGGCGGCGATGTGGCAGTCGGCGAAGACGGTCCTGGTCACCCGCGTCGCCGGTCCGCAGCAACTGGTGACGGTGCCCCGGCTGGTCGTCCCGATCGGGCACAACCAGTTGGCATTCCGCGTCTCCTCCTACGCCGAGGAGGCCGATCAGCTCGCCCGCGACGGACGGGTGATCGTGCAACCCGGTGACTGGCGCGGCAATCCGGCCCTCGGTTCACATCAGTGGCACGGGCAGGCCCAGGTCGTGACCGGTGGCACCCTGTTGCCGTTCGTGCAATCGGAGATCGATGCCAAGTACCGGTGGCGAACTTCGGTGGCGCGCGTGGCCCATCGCGTGGCGCGGGGTGCGGCTCCTTACGGTGACGTCGTCGTGCTGGTGACCGTGCGCGAACCGGTTCCGATGCTCATGCCGGGCCGGTGACGCGTCGCGTCGGCGGCAGCTTCGCATCCAGGTAGCGCCCGGGTGCGGGGCTGCCTGCTTCGAGGCGGAATGTCTTGAACCGCAATCGTTATCGGTCGTCGGCAGGGAAGTCGGTGGAGCTGCTGACCGCTGCCCACTGCTCGGTTTCGGCCGTGCGGCTCGCGCCGCCCTTGCGTGCCATGGCGAGGGCGTCGCTGCCCAAAAGCAGTCTGCGGGGCGGATTCTCGTGGCCGATGACGTCGATGATGACCTGTGCCGCGCGGGCCGGATCTCCGGGCTGGGTGCCGTGGCTCTCCTCGCGGTACCGGTTGATCGCACCCACGGTCTGCTCGTAGTCCGCGCCGACCGAGTGCAGGGTCATCGATGAGCCCTGCCAGTCTGTGCGGAAGGCGCCCGGTTCGACGATGACGACCTTCACCCCGAAGGGCGCGACCTCGTTCGCGAGCACTTCGGAGAATCCCTCCACCGCGAATTTGGCGGTCTGATACGCGCCCATTCCCGGTGTGCCGCCGACCCTTCCACCGATCGAGGAGAACTGGACGAATATGCCGGACCGCTGTCCACGCAGCACCGGCAGCGCGGCCCTGGTGACGTTGACGACGCCGAACAGATTGGTCTCGATCTGGGCGCGGAAGTCCTCCTCCGTCATCTCCTCGATGGGCGCGCTGTTCGCGTAGCCGGCGTTGTTGACCACGACGTCGAGACTGCCGAAGGCGTTGATCCCCTGCCGGACCGCACGTTCGGCGGCGGCCGAGTCGGTGACGTCCAGCGCCACGGCCCGGATCCGCTCGCCGTGATCGGCCACCAGGTCCTGCAACTGTTCGGGGCGTCGCGCGGTGGCGACGACCCGGTCTCCGGCCGCGAGCACCGCTTCGGTGAGGTGACGGCCGAAGCCGCGAGCCGCTCCGGTGATCAACCATGTTCTGGCCATGAGCCGTTTCTCCATTCCGATTCCACGTCCGCGTCGGGTGGGCGAGCCATCCGTACGTATCTAACTGTCACAGGAACGTAGCAGTTAGAGAAATTTATTCCACATCGAAGTGACCGATGTTCGTTGATCGGTCGCAACGCCGGATACCGTGGGGTGGTGAGAGCGGATGCGGCACACAATCTGGAACTCGTCCTGCGCACCGGCGCGCGACTGCTCGCCGACGATCCCTCGGCGAGTATCACCGCCATCGCCGCTGCCGCCGGGGTGGACCGGCGAACCGTCTACCGCCGCTTCGCCTCGCGGGAGGACCTGCTCGCCGCGGTGTACCGCGCGCGCTATGACGCGGTCGAGGAGGTGATCGCCGCGGCGAGATTGCGGGAGGCGCCCGTCGCCGTCGCGCTGCACCGCTATGTGGAGGGGATCATCGAGGTGAACCGCCGCTGGCCCGTCGAGACGTTCCGCATGTTGTCCGAGAACACGATTCGCGACCGCCGTGCGCGGTTCATCGATGAGGTCGATCACTTCCTGCGACGCGCCCTCGACGAGGGGCTGCTCCGCGAGGATCTGCCGCCGGGCTGGATCGGTGCGCTGCTGCCGTCCCTGCTGTTGCGGGCCGCGGAGGATCTGCCGGAGCTCAGCGCCGCACAGGCCGCCGATGTGGTTGTGGACACCCTGCTGCGCGGATTGGGCGCCGGCAAGCGGGACCGCTGATGTTGATCTGTCGAATTCTACTGCGGTAGAAGGTAATCGACGGAGCCGCGTGAAATGCCGAGCCGCCGATCGGATCAGCGCGGGTTCGCGGCCATGGCGTCGCGGACCGAGGTCTCCTGGCGGCCGAGGAATTTCGGATCGGGCTGCACCACCATCGAATACACCGCCTTGACCGCGGCGATTTGATCACGCAGCCAGCACTTGTCGTAGGTCGCGTTGTGCGCCTGGCTGTGATCGCCGACCGCGTTGGTCCGGATGCCCACCGACCGGCACAGGGCGATGCTGCGCGGGACGCTGAAATCCTGGGTGACCACGATCGCGTTGCGCACCCCGAAGATGCGGTAGGCGCGAGCGCAGGACTGATAGGTGTCGAAACCCGCGTAATCCAGGGCGATCCTGTTCGCGGGCACACCCTTGCCGATCAGGTACTTGCGCATCGCATCGGGTTCGTCGTAGGTCGGCGTGCCGAAGTCACCGGTCAGCAGCAGCGCTTTGACCCTGCCCGTATTCAGCAGTGTGCGTGCCAGGTCGAGCCGACCGGCGACGTAGGGGGAGGGCTGGCCGTTCGGATAGATCTCCGCACCCGGTACCAGGGCGACGTCGGCGGGCGGCACCGAGGTTTCGGAATACTCCAGACCGCTCGCGCGCCATCGGACGACGCCGATGCAGACGCCGACCAGCACCATCGCCGTGAGCGCGGCCACCGCCGCTACCCGGAGCAGAACTTTCGGCCGCAGCCAGGGCCTGATGAGAGCTCCCACCCCCGAGGGCGTATCACGCGGACTCATGTTCGGAGAGTCTGCCCGGTGGGGCGGTCGATCCGGAATCCATTTTCTCGCACTCGTGACATGAAGTAGAACACGTTATAGATTAGGGCTGGGGTCATAGCTTAGTGGTGGGGTCATCGCCCCACGTCGCGAAGGGAAAAGATGTCCGAAACCGGATCGGAACTGCTGGCCGCCGTCGAGGCATCACCGCGGGCGGTCGCCGTGCACGACCGCGCGGCCTGGGTCGGGTTGTTCGCCTCCGGGGCCCGGGTCGAGGATCCGGTCGGATCGCGTCCGCACATCGGGCGCGCGGCGATCGAGCGCTTCTACGACACGTTCATCGCGCCCAATGGCATCGCCTTCCGGGTCGAGCACGACGTGGTATGCGGCACAACGGTTTTCCGGGATCTGGTGATCGAGACCACCATGTCCACGGGCGTCACGCTGCGGGTGCCCATGCATCTGCGCTACGACCTCGAGCGGGTGGACGACGCGCTGAGAATCCGTGAGCTGCACGCTCATTGGGAACTGCCGGTGATGATCGTGCAGTTGCTGGCCGCCGGTGTGCGGGGACTCGCGGCGGCGGTGCGGTTGGCGCCGCAACTGCTGGGCAATCAGGGAATCGGTGGGGCGCTGGGCTTCGCGCGAGGCTTCGTGCGGGTCGGTGCGGCCGGTAAGCGGGCTGCGACGGGACTGATCGAGGACGCCGCGCGCGGGGACGTCGACCGGGTGCGAGCGGCGCTGACCCCGGACGCGGTGCTCGAATGGCCCGCGGGAATCGCGGTGGACCCGGCCGCCTTCGTCGCGCAGGCCGCCGGAACCGAGATCAGCAAGCCGATAGTGGCCGGGCGGTATGTGACCGCGTCGGTGGCGACGACCGCCGGACGCGGGATCACCGAGATCGTCGTGGCGCGCGGGGGACGCGTATCGGCGGTCCGGGTCTACGTGTCCGGCTGATCCGGACCGGGGACATATCGCGTCCGACCGTCCAGTACGCAGGAGTACTGTCTCTGGACACCGCGAGCGGGACCGCCGTATTTGTGCCGTGGCACAGTGTTTCCCGGCAAACTCCCCGTCGGCTCACAGCTGATTTTTACCTAGATCGAGAACTGTTGGCTGCGCTTGCCCGAACAAACGATGAAGGAAATATGAGAGTGGTTTCAGGAGCCGGTCGCTGGCTCGTCCGCGGTGGGGTGGGGCTCGCCGTCGTGATGCTCGGATGTGGTGTGGCGCAAGCAGATACGGTTGTTCCGCTGCCAAATGGCCGGCAGACCTTCACCACCGCGACCGGTATCGCGGTCGATCTGAGTCGTACCGGTGAGAAGGCCGTCATCTCCCCATCACTTGCTTACAATGGTCTTTCGCGCACCGCCACCATGTCGGCCACGGTCTTCGCGACGGCACCGGGAGCGACCGGCGGCACGCTGGTGACCGGCTATCTGGTCGGATGCCAGGTGGACCTGTCCGGAGGGCTCTCGCTCGGCGGCGACGTCTACGTCCAGCCCGATTCGGCATATCCGGAGATCGTCCCCAGTATCAATCTGGTGCCCGGCGGCGTGACGCAGGTGAAATTCGGCACCAAGAAGATGGATCCGAAAGCCGGCGCGATCGGCGTCGAGTACCACGACCGCGGCGTGCAGGTCGACGGCTGCGCCGGATATGCGCAGGCCCGCGCGTTCAGCACGCTGACGGTCACCAACAGCCGCGGCACCGCCGAGGTCACCCTGTACGGCAAACCGTTCAGCATCGGATGAGGGCGATGAGGTCGAAATCTTCGATGAATACCGGTGCCACAACGACATTCGTCGCGCCGCAGTGCAATCGCGCCGTGCGAGGCGTGCTGGGCAGCACGATCGTGGCGGGTGTGTGCGTACCGCTCGTGCTGGGGGTCGGCGGGTCGGCCGGTGCGGACACCCATGTGCCGCTGCCGAATGGCCACGCCTCCTACACCACGCACGACGGCGTCACCGTCCACGTCGATCGCACCGGCGAGAGCGCCACGATCTCCGGATCGATGGCCTCGAGCCCGCTCTCGCGCAACGCGATGGTCTCGGCGGTGGCCTCGGTGCAGGCCACGGCTCCCGGCTCGGTGAAGATCACCGGCGGGCGGATCGAGACCGGCTACCTGGTGGGTTGCCAGGTAGATCTGGGCAGCGGCGTGCACGCCAACGGCAGCGGGAACACCGCCGATCAGAACAATTCCCAGTCCGGCAACAACGGCGGGAACAAGCCGGACGAGAACGGCGGCGGTGACGACTCGGGAGGTGAGAACTCCGGCGGCGGCAGCGGTGGCGGCGGTGGCGGCGGTGGGGGAGGCGGCGGTGGCGGCGGCGGTCTCTCCGTCTCTCCCGGTGACAGCGGTGCGAGCCTCGGCAGCTCGGGCATCACGCCGTACACCGATCCGTCGATGTCGATAACGCTCAAGCCGGGCAAGGTCGCCAGCAAGATGATCCAGGTCTACAACTTCACCGGCACCTCCGGTACGACCCAGTACGTCAACCACACGATCTCGGTGGACGGCTGCGCCGGATACGCCGAGGCTCGCGCGTACACCACGGTCGTACTGCACGACAACGTCATGGATTCCACCGAGACGGTATGGGGCAAGCCTTTCAGCCTCGGCTGAGTCTTCCCGGATCGGTGAGCTGCGAACGAGTCGAGTGGGCTCGCAGGGACGGCGTCCCCGCGAGCCCACTGTCGTGTGCGGGTGTTCCCGACGGTGAATTCGATCGAGTTGATCGGCTCGTCACCCGATATTTGCCGGTTCACCCGGGCAGAATGGGCCGGTATGGACAGCCGGGGCGGGCGGGCAGCGGCGGACCGGCGGACGAGGACGACCGCCGGGGCAGGGGTGCGCAAACGGCACGGGCGGCACTACACACCGGTCCGGCTGGCCGAGTTCCTGGCCGAGCGTCTGCTGGAACATGTTGTGCCGCAGGGGAGTTTGCGAATTCTGGACCCCGCGTGCGGAGACGGGGAACTGCTGCTGGCGGTGCACCGGGCGGCGGTGCGGCGTTTTCCCGGAATCTCGGTTCAGCTCACCGGCTTCGACCTGGATGCCGCGGCCATCGCGCTCGCGCGGGAGCGTGCCGCGGGGCTCCCGGTCACCTGGTGTGTGGGTGACTTCCTCTGTGCCGCCGAGGAATTGGCGGAGGGCAGTTTCGACGCGGTGATCACCAATCCGCCCTATGTCCGGACCCAGCAGCTGGGCGGGGCGACCGCGCGCCTGCTGAGCGTGCGCTTCGGACTGCGCGGCCGGATCGATCTGACCCACCCGTTCGTCGCCAGCGTGCCCCGATTACTGCGGCCCGGGGGCGTCCTGGGCTTGTTGTGCGCCAACCGCTTTCTCACCACCAAGGCGGGCGCGAACCTGCGCGCGCTGTTGCGCGCCGAACTCACTCCGGTCGAACTCTACGACCTGGGCGACACCAAACTCTTCGAGGCCGCGGTGCTACCGGCCGTCACCGTCGCGGTGCGCGCCTCGGTCGCGACTCCCTGCCGCTACGTTTCGGCCTACGAGATCCCCGACGGCGAATCCACCAGCACCCTGGACCTTTTCGCCGCCCTGGCAGCCGCCCGCGAATGCTCCCTGCGTCACGACGGCCGCCACATCGCGATCGAAGCGGGCACCTTGGACCCGGGTAGCGCTGCACGGCAGGGAGATTCGGCTGGATCTACTCCTCGGGAAGCCGGAGCGGTGTGCCGGGAGCCGGGCGCCTCCAGCGGGGCCCTGGACGCCGGGATCACGGCGGCGGGTCCCGATGTTCGGGGACGCGAGCGGGCTGGTGCGATGGGCGCGTCGCCGGACGGTCCTGGATCGATATCAGGTTCTGCTGCGCAGGTGGATGATTCGGGCGATTCTGCGGGATCGGTCCCGATGGGTATTACCGCCGTATACCGCGATGTGGCTGGGGTGATGGGAGCGGGGGCGTCCACGTCGTCGGCGGGTCCGGATGCGGTATCGAGTTCCGCTGCGCGGGTCGACGATTCGCGCGATTCTGTGCGGTCGAGGTCATCGGGTGTCACTGCCGTGAATCGCGATGGGACGAGGTCGGCGGATCTCGATGTTCTTGTGGTGCAAGATGATTCGGGGTATACGAGCAGCCACCTGCGGAGCGCGCCTGCCGTGGTGGATGTGGCGACGCCGTGGCGGATGTCGCGGCCGAGTGTGGACGAGTGGCTGCGGCGGGTGCGGGGCGGGACGTGGCGGACCTTCGGTGAGGTGGCGCGGATTCGGGTGGGGATAAAGACGACGGCGGACCGGGTGTTCATCTCCGATCGGTGGGAGCATCGGCAGTCGCCGCCGGAGCCGGAGCTGCTGTTCGATCTGATCACCCATCACGATCTGGCGCCGTGGCGGATCTCCCGGGAGCGGCCGAGGAGGGTGCTGTATCCGTACGATGTGAGCTGCTCGCGGCGCACGCCGGTGGACCTGGCCGGATTCCCTGCCGCGGCAGCCTATCTCGCCGAACACAAGGATGTGCTGGCCGCGCGGGACTATCTCACCGCGACCGGGCGGGAATGGTTCGAGATCTGGGTGCCGCAGCGTCCGCATCTGTGGCGGCACCCGAAGCTGGTCTTTCCCGATATCAGTGTTGCGCCGCGTTTCGCGCTCGATCGCAGCGGTGCGATCGTCAACGGTGACTGCTACTGGATCTCGATGCCCGATATCGGCAGCGATGATTTGGCGTATTTGCTGATGGGAGTGGCGAATTCGGCGCTGGGACTGCGTTTCTACGATGCGGTGTGCGGTAATCGGCTCTATGCCGCGCGGCGGCGGTGGATCACGCAGTACGTTGCGCGCCTTCCGGTTCCGGATCCGTCGACCGCGGCGGCGGCCGCACTCGTCAGCGGAGTTCGTGCCGTGGTGGATGAAGACGTCGCGCCGGATCCGCGGGCATTGGACGAATGGGTTGCGGCTGCGTTCGGGTTGGGGACGGAGCATCTCGAGGACGAATCATGTTCGCCCGCACCGATGTTCGACACCCCGAATGCCCTGGGATAGCGCTGGTTCAGTGGCGATGTCCGCCGAGCATCGGTAGCAGGGTTCGGCGGGCGAATTCCCGTGCGGCCGCCTCGTCGCTCAGGGGGATCAGCCCGTCAGGGGTCAGCGCCAGGGACTGCGCCAGGCGCGCCATGATCTCCGCGACCAGGTCGGCGTCGAAATCCGGTTCGGTGTCGTTCCTGTGGAGTGCGCGCAGTTTGCCGGCCAGGTAGGCGCGTCCGACGGCGAGTATCGGTCCGGCCTGGGTGGTCAGGCGCGGCAGGATCAGATCCGGTTCGGTACGCAGCAGGCGTTGCAGCAGTTCGTTGCGGGCCAGTGAGGTGATGAAGGCGACGAAGATCTCCGCCAACTGGTCCTCAGCGTCGGTGATGGCCTGTACGCGGTCGTCGATGTCGGCGACGAATCGCTGCGCCTCCCGCACGCCAACGGCCTGCACCAGATCGTTCTTCGACTCGTATCGCCGATAGAGGGTGGCCGGGCTGATCCCGGCGCGGCGCGCGACCTCGCCCATACTGGTGCGTTTGATACCGAAGTCCAGGAATGCCGACAACGCGCTTTCGAGCAGATGCTCACCTTCGGCCCGAGGCTTTTCCAGGATGCGGGCCAGGATCGCGTGAACGGTGGGCATCGAGCCTCCAGTGGGTCGGCGGATACCGCGTCGCTGCGGGCGGACGCCTCTCATTGTCTCATCGCCGCCGAGGGGCGCCCGCGCTCACCGCAGATTCAGTGCGTCCATCTCCCGCTCGATCGCGTTCGCGGCGAAGTGGATTCCGCTGGAACGTAATTCGTGAACCCGGCGCTGCAACGCCTCGACGCCCCCCGGCTGGGCCGCGATATCGGCCACACTGATTCGCTCGCTGGATCGGTGCATACCGGACTGCTCGCACGACACCGTGAAACCTCCTTGCCCAACGCCAGCGTGCCTGTCGCCAGGGTGATATCCCTTGTGCTGCCAGCCGTCTCGGCCGCACGACCCGGAGTTCGAGCACGCTGCCACGATGCTAGCAAGACTCGGCAACCCCGATTCGAGCTCTATGTGATGAGTCACACCTCGGTGGCGTCCCGGTGTATGGCCAGATTGTGCAGATACACAGTGGCGTTCAGGCTGATCCGTTCGACCTCCGCCTTGCCGAGTTCGCGGCGCACCTTCCCGGGCACCCCGGCCACCAGTGATCCGGGCGGAATCCGCGCGCCCTCCGGAATCAGCGCGTTGGCCGCGATCAGGCTGCCCTCGCCGATCACGGCGCCGTTCAGCACGGTCGCGCCCATGCCGACCAGGACGTTGTCGCCGATCGTGCAGCCGTGCAGGATCGCGTTGTGCCCTACCGAGACGCCATCGCCAACCGTGAGTGGGAAGCCCGGATCCGCGTGCAGCACACAGCCGTCCTGGATATTGGTCCGCGCGCCGACGGTGATGTCCTCCAGGTCGCCGCGCAGTACCGCCGAGTACCAGATGCCGACCTCCGCGCCCAGCCGCACTCGTCCGATCACCGTCGCGTTCGGCGCCACCCACGCGGTGTCCGCGACTTGCGGCGCATGCTCACCCAGCTTGATCATCATGATCGCCAACCTACCGGCCGGGTTGGTGAGGGCTCGCTGTGTGACCCCTTATGCGCACTCGCGGCCTGACGGGGCAGGGCATGCGCGGCCGAGTCGCCGCCCTTGTTGGAGTGGGTGGGGGCGTGGACCGTGACCGAGCCCGGGGGCGGTGTCGCGGCAGTTGTCCTGCCGGAGAGAGGGTTCCGGCAGGCGATGTTCGGGCAGACTGGAGATGTGCGATATGTGATGCGGCAGCGTGTGCTGGGCTTCGGGCAGGATTACTGGGTGTCCGACGAGTCGGGGAACAAGGCGTTTCTCGTCGACGGCAAGGTCCTGGCATTCCGCCGGACCTTCCAGCTGCGGGGGCCGCAGGGGGAGGTGTACGCGGTCGGTCGGAAAAAGGTGTTCGCGCTGCGCAACGCCATGGTCGTGAGCACCGGCGGCAGGCATGCGGCCACCGTCCGCAAGAAGCTGTTCAGCCCACTGCGGCACAGTTTCACCATCACGCTGGCCGACGGTGAGCGATGGACCGCGCACGGCGACCTCATCGAGAAGAACTACACCCTCGAGGGCCCGCAGGGCATCGTCGCCGAGACCTCCCGCAAGTGGTTCCGCATCCGCGACAGCTACGGCGTCGAGATCTACCACCCCGACGTCCCCCTGGCCTTGGCGATCGTCGTCTGCGTCGACGAGCTTGTCGCCGCCGACCGCGAAAGCGATTAGGACAGTTCGTCGCCGCACGAGCCCGAGCCGACCGTGTGCTGCCGGCGCGTAGCATGGCTGCGGTGAACGAGGCTGTGGCCGAATTGCTGTCTCCGCTGACGGTGTCGCGGCGCGCTCATTCACTGGCGGTCGGGCGACGGGTGGAGAAAGTCGCGAGCTACCTGCCCACCGAGCTTCGCGCCGACGCGGTTACCGCGGCTTATTTGCACGACGTGGGCTACGGCTATCCGGATCTCGGGTTTCATCCGATCGACGGTGCGCGGCTGTTGCGCTCTCGCGGCTATTCGCCTGTCGTGTGCCACATGGTGGCGTTCCATACCGCCGCGCAGGTCGAGGCGGCGGTGCGTGGCTTGGACGTGCAGATCTTCGACGAGTTCCGGTCGTCCGAGATGGACGGAATCGATGCCGCTGATGATTTTCTCTGGTGGGCCGACCTCTCCACGGGACCGAAAGGCGAAGAGTTCACTCTGGACGAGCGGTTGACCGAAATTCTCCGCCGATATGAGCCGGGGAGCACCGTCCATACCGCGATCACTCGAGCGGAACCGCAACTGCGGCAAGCATTTCAGCGAGTTTCGGGGTCGATGTAGGGCTGGCTCTCGTCCAGTGCCCATTCGATGCGTTTGCGCTGGCTTCCGTCCATTGTCAAAGAGGGGATCTGTTCGATCGGCACCCATTCGACCCGGGTGCTTTCCTCGCTCGTCGTGGGGTGCCCGCCGATAGGTTCAGCTCGGTATACGACTGTGAATTCCTGTCGAACCTCGTCGTTGCTGGTGTAGTGGATAACGTGGGTCGGATCCGTGAAGATTCCGACGACGCCGGTCACATGGATGTTGACGCCCGTCTCCTCCAACGTCTCGCGGACCGCTGTGTGCGTCAGAGACTCTCCCGGATCATGTGCTCCTCCGGGCATCGACCAGTTCCCGTTGTCCGATCGGCATATCAGTAGGACTGCGTCGGCTCGGCGGACGAACGCGGCCGCACTGGGCCGCACGCTGTTCGCGGCGGGTGCGGCAGGGTCCTGGTGATAGTCGATTCGGCGTCCCATAGCCGCCAGACTACGCGGGACGCCCTGTCCTCCAGACCGCCTCGAAGGAGTCGCGGTAGTAGGAGAAGAGACGACCGCCAGGCACGTTCTGAAGATGCTGGACCGGAGACTTCGCAGCGTAGGCGCCGAAACTGTGAGTGTTGACGAGCATCGAATCATCGAATCGATAGATGCTGTTGTACAGCGGAGTTCGATGAGTTCGGATGTCGACCATCGGCAGATCCATCGTTTCGCGGAGGTATTCCAATGTCGACAGACATCGCTGCGGAAGTGACGGCAAACCCTCTTCACGGCTACGGGCGAGGACTTCCGGCGAATCGCTCTCTCCCAGCAGAATACGAATCCGCACCCCGGCATTCGCCTTGATACGAATGACGTTGGCGAAGTCGAGAGACTCGACCAGGAACCCTCCCGCGTATACCAGGACATCGATCTCTTCCCCGGCCTGCCGCATGACAGTTCGCCAAACCTCATGTGGCACTTCGGGCCGAGTCGGCCAGATCTGAACCAACTCCGACAGAGATGCGGCGGCCGATCGGCTGCCCGCAAGCAGTTGGGGCCACAGGTACGTCTCGTCGCGGCCCAGTACGCGGGAAACTTCCAGTCGGAGGCTCGGATGTGGACAGCGATCCTGGGTGATCCATCGCTCGACAGTCTTGGTGCTGACATCGAGCCGTTCGGCCAGAGCATGTTTGGTGAGGTTAGCGGCTGCCATTGCTCCCCTGAGTCGCTCGTTGGTCATGCTGTCAGCCTATGAAGAAGTGTCCCCAAGTGTCCTGATTTTCGGGTTAATTCGTCCCTGTATGTCGCGAGACTCTTGATCTGCCAGAGGTTGCGGGAGTCGAGTGACCTTGAAATAAGAAGTAGGACAGGGAGTTTCTGTGAATTCGTTGGATACCTACGGAATTCGGAGCGGACACGCATCCGCGGTGCCCGAGTCGGAGACTGTTCGGCGGCTGACGCACGGTGTGGATGCCGTGTATCGGACCGAGGCGAACGGGGTGGAAGTCGTCTGGCGGGTCACCCGAGACCAGGCGGGGGCAATCGAGATCATGTTGGTGCGCAATATGTTCGGCGATGCGGAGGAGGCGGTGTTTCCGGTCGGCACCGATCTGGTGGCTGCTCGGGAGCGTCATGCGGCGTGGGATTGGTTGTGGGACAGGGTGCAAGGCGATTTCTGGGCCCGGGTGTGTCCGTGACGCTTCCGGAGCCGCTGGGGCATCGGACGTTCGTCCACGCGGATGGTCTGCTGGCCGAGTTCATGTGTCAGGCGCATCTGATCGAGTTGACAGCCGAGCGTGCTCGACAGCTGAGGTTGATCCATCGGCACCATCCTCCGGATGAATGCGTCGTCCACCTGGAGGCGGCATTGTTGTTGGCTGCCGACGAGGCTCTGTGAATACTCCGTCCCAGTGGTGTTGCCCCTGATGGAGTGCGCTCGAAACGGCCCGAGCGCCAGCTCGGAGTCGGATCATGCGACGCGCTCGCCGCTGGTCGGGGTGCGGAGAATCGCGACGTTCAGTTGCCGGATGATTGCCAATCTGTGAATCGCGGCGGTTGGGTCGTGGTGTCGGGGGTGGTGGTGGGTGACGATGGCGTTATGAGAATCGGGATTCCGCGGGAGGTCAAGCCGCAGGAGGCGCGGGTGGCGTTGACTCCGGCGGGGGCGGGGGAGTTGGGGCGGGATGGGCATGAGGTGCTCGTGGAGGCGGGTGCGGGGGTGGGGTCGGGGTTCTCGGATGCGGGGTATCGGGAGGCGGGGGCGCGGATCGTGGGGTCGGGGGAGGCGGTGTGGGGTGCCGCGGATCTGGTTTTGAAGGTGAAAGAGCCTGTTGCACAGGAGTATTCGCGAATGCGGGCGGGGCAGGTGTTGTTCGCCTTTCTGCATCTGGCCGCTTCACGGGAGTGCACAGAGGCGATTCTGCGTTCCGGGATCACCGCAATCGCCTACGAGACGGTGCGCGGGCCCGGGGGATCGCTGCCACTGCTCGCGCCGATGAGCGAGGTCGCGGGCAGGCTCGGTGCGCAGGTCGGCGCGCAGCACCTGACGTCGCCCAACGGCGGTGCTGGAGTATTGCTGGGTGGTGTGCCGGGGGTGCGCCCGGCCGAGGTGACGGTGCTGGGCGGCGGTGTGGCCGGTTCCAATGCCGCGGTCGTCGCAGTGGGTATGGGCGCGCACGTCACGGTGCTCGATACGAATCCGGTGCGATTACGCGAGCTCGACGCTCGTTTCGGCGGCAGGCTCGCCACCATCGGATCCAATACCGCCGAGGTCGACCGGGCCGTGATCGGCGCGGATCTGGTGATCGGCTCGGTCCTGGTGCCGGGAGCCCGTGCGCCGCAACTGGTTCCGGACACACTGGTGGCCCGGATGCGGCCCGGTTCGGTGCTGGTCGACATCGCGATCGATCAGGGCGGCTGCTTCGAAAGCTCCCATCCCACAACACATGCCGACCCGACCTTCCGGGTAGCCGATTCACTGTTCTACTGCGTGGCGAATATGCCCGGTGCGGTCCCGCACACCGCGACCGTCGCGCTGACCAACGCCACACTGCCGTATGTGCGAGCGATAGCGAGTCACGGGTGGCGGGACGCCTGCCGAGCCGATCCGGGGCTCGGTCAAGGACTGACAGCCGATGCGGGACAACTGTTTTCGGCCGAAGTGGCCAATGCGCACGGTCTGGTCGCGGTCGTCTACCTGCCCAGTGATGAGGCGTGAAACCGATGCTCAGCGACGTCGGCCCGATACCTACAGGTACCAGTCGGGCTCCGGCTCCTCGGGCAGGTGACGCAGTTTGTCGGGATTGCGGACGACGTGGATGGCCGTGATGACACCCCGTTCGACGGTGAAGGACATCACCCCGGGGTAGGTGCCGTCGAAGACCAGCAGTCCGGGTTCGCCGTTGACCCGGACTTCCCGGCCCCACGCCCCCGATGTCGCCCCCCGATACCAGCCGAGGAACAGCTTGGCTATCAGTTCGGATCCGCGCACCGGCCGGCGGACCGCCGGGACCTTGCCGCCGCCGTCGGCGGTGAGCACCACGTTCCGGTCCAGCACGCCCAGCAGTGCGCTCATATCCCCGGTTCGCCAGGCCAGGGCGAAGGCGGAGACCACCTTGCCGTGCTCGTCGGCGCTCGCCGGGAAGCGCGGAGTGCCCTCCTCGACGTGCTTGCGGGCGCGGGAGGCCAGTTGCCGTACCGCCGCCGGGGTACGGCCGACGACCTCGGCCACCTCGGGGCCCGTCATGCCGAATACCTCCTGCAGCACGAATGCGGTGCGTTCGGCGGGGGTGAGCGACTCCAGCACGACCAGCAGCGCGGTGGTGACGCGTTCATCCTGGGTGACGCGGTCGGCGGGGTCGTCATCCGTGCTCACCTGCGGCTCCGGCAGCCACTCGCCGACGTACTGTTCGCGGCGGGCGCGCGCCGACCCCAGCTGATCGAGCGCCAGCCGCCCGGTGACGGTGGACAGCCAGGCCCGCAGATTGTCGATCCGCTCACCCGGCGCGCGATTCTCGTGCCAGCGCTGCAACCGCAGCCACGCCTCCTGCACCACGTCATCGGCGTCGCTGAGACTGCCCAGCGTGCTGTAGGCCAGCCGCCGCAGATACTGCCGATGCTCCTCGAACTGCCGAGCCAGCTCGGCCCTGTCGATGTCGTCGGTCGTCACTGTGCATCCTCACTGCCGTCCCGCGCCTCGTGGCGCGAGCCCATCCGTCGACAGGTGGACGAAATCGCCGCCGGATGTGTGACACGACAATATCCCCGGGCCGCGAACTCACCCGAGCCATCTTTCACGGCCGCGCCTGACAATGTGAAGTCCGGCGACGGGGTTCCTTGCGGCAGACCCCGCGACGACGGCGAACGACACGGGCGATGCGGTGTGGGCTGGGCGGGAACCCGGCCGGTGATGCGCGGTGACTTGCCGCGTTAGTCTCGGTCGGTGGTTATGCGGATGTCGACGGCGGCGGGGTTGGTGCTGGGGTTCGGGCTGGACCGGGCGTTGGGGGATCCGCGGCGGTGGCATCCGGTGGCCGGATTCGGTTCGGCGGCCGCGGCATTGGAGTCGGTGACCTATCGGGACGGCCGGGTGGCCGGGGTGGTGCACGAGGTCCTTCTCGTCGGGGGGACCGCGGTACTGGGTGTGGCGGCCGACCGGCTGACGCGGGGAGAGCGGACGGTCGGACGGTTCGCGGTGGGCGCGGGGCTGACCGCGCTGACGACCTGGACCGTTCTGGGTGGCACGACGCTGGCGCGGACCGGGCGGGCGATGGCCGATCGGCTGGAGGCGGGGGATGTGGACGGGGCTCGCGCGCTGCTGCCGTCGCTGTGCGGGCGCGATCCGAAGGTGCTCGATGCGGACGGATTGGCCCGTGCCGCAGTCGAATCCATTGCCGAGAACACCTCGGACGCGACCGTGGCGCCGCTGGTGTGGGGTGCGCTGGCCGGAATCCCGGGGCTGCTGGCCTACCGCGCGGTGAACACCCTGGACGCGATGGTCGGCTACCGAAACGATCGTTACCGGAAGTTCGGCTGGGCCGCCGCCCGTACCGACGATCTGGCCAACCTGTTCCCGGCGCGGGTGAGCGGCGTGCTCACCGCGGCCCTGTCCCCGCTGGTCGGCGGACGTCCCGCCGCCGCGCTGGGCGCCTGGCGCCGTGATGCCGCGAAACATCCGAGCCCGAATGCGGGCGTCGCCGAATCCGCGATGGCCGGTGCCCTTGGCGTACGTCTGGGCGGGCGCACCCAGTACCGCCACGGCACGGAACTGCGCCCCACCCTCGGTGACGGTCCCGCGCCCCGCGTCGCGGATCTGCGTCGCGCCGTGCGCCTTTCGGAGGCGGTCCAGTTCGCCGCGGCGCTCACCGCTGCCCTCGCTCGACTGCTTTGATCACGATCTCACGAAAGCTGCTGTGGGCCAATAGTATCTGAACTGAACAGATCCGAAATCGTTGCGCGAGAATCTGGTTCGGCGAGGATCAGCACCTCGTCACCGCTGTGCAGCAGGGTTTCCGGGGTGACGGTGACCAGGCGGCCGCGCCGGATGATGACGCTGATCCACAGGTCGTCCGAGGGGAGTTCGGCGACGGTGGTCCCGTCGGCGAACGAACCGGCGGCGACGGTGAAGCGGTGCAGGCTGTCCGGTTCCTCCTCGAAACGGGCGTTCATCGTCCACGGGCGCGGATTTACCGTCTGCAACGGAATTCCCAGTCGCCGGGCCAGAATCGGAACCACGCTGCCCTGCACGATGACCGAGAACGCCACCACAACGAAGATGATCTCGTAGGCCCGCTGGGCGTCGGGAACCTCGGCTCGCAGAATGTAGGTGCCCAGCAGAATCGGCACCGCGCCCTTGAGGCCGGTCCACAGCACGAACAGCCGCTCACCGCGGGCCAGACGCATCCGCCAGATCAGCGCGCCGACCAGTAGCGGCCGGATCACGAGGGTCAGCAGCATCGCGAGCAGCAGTCCGATCCACCACGCGCCGCCGGCGACCACGCCGTGCGGGCCGGTGACTCGAATGGTGAATCCGAGCATGACGAACGCCACGATCTCGCCCAGACTGGCCAGCGCCGAATGGAATCGCTCGATATCGGCGCGGTAGGGCGCGCGCTGCCCGCCGATGACCACGCCCGCCACCAGGACGGCCAGGAATCCGGAACCGTGCGCGAGGGTCGTCGCGCCGTAGATGGCGATCACGCACATCAGTACCCGCAGCGAATACAGTCCCGCTGCCGGAAGCGGCACCCGCCGCATGAACCACAGCAGCCCCAGCCCGCCGACCAGTCCGGCCACCGCGCCGACGACGATCTGCACCGCGAATTCGCCCAGCACCGAGCCGATCGAGTGCATATCGATCCGGCTCGCGCCGAGCAGCACCACCAGCAGGGCGATGCCGACCGGATCGTTGGCCCCCGATTCGCCCTGCAGCACGACCCCGCCGCGCCCGCCGATCTGCCGGCGTCCCAGCACCGAGAACACCACCGCCGGGTCGGTCGGCGACAACGCCGTCCCGAGCAGTAGCGCGATACGCCAGTCGAGCCCGAAGAGCATATGCGCGGCCAGCGCCACCGCGGCGGCCGTCACCAGTGTTCCGGCCACTCCGATCCAGGTGATGGCCCCCGCATTGGCCCGGAAACGCCGCCAGCCGATCTGCATGCCGCCGTCGAACAGGATCACCAGCAGCGCGACGGTGACGATCTGTTCGACCAGCGTGATCGGGATCTTCTCCAGGCCGGGCCAGATGTCCGAGGCCGCCGCGGCGCCGACCAGGAACAACGCGGGCGCGGGAACCGGAAACCACTCGCCGAGGCGATTGGACAGCACCGCCGCCAGACCCACGAGCGAGGCGACCAACAGCGCGACCGCGAACGGCGTCACATCGTTCATCGCCACCGTTCCTCGGGAACGCTCCCGGAACGAGATCGCCGGGTGGTGCTGCGATGTGGTGTGCGCACGGAGGTCCTTTCTCGAATCCGCTGACGAATCCTGTCGACCAGACTTCCCGACACACCTGCGTACAACCTTAACGGTTCATTGATCCGCAACCTGCATCGCGCTGTCCGAATTGCCCGGATCGCGCCGGTTCGCTCACCGCGGACCGGGCCCCGGAATCCTCGGCGGCACACCGCTGATCTTCGACCGGCTCTCTGATCGGCAGGCGTCCGAATTCGGCGGCCTGAGGTCGATGCGCCCGCTGGATCACTTCGCCTGTATCAGTGATCATTACCCGTCGGATCGAACTATGCGGACGTCGATGACGACGGGCACCGCGGTTGCGGAGGCGAGCTGGTCGGGCCCACATGACGCCGACACTTCGAGGCGTCCTGCTCGGGGCGATCGTTCAGCGGCGCATGCCGCCGTAGCGGTCGGCGAGACGTTCGGAGTTGGAACGAACGCGCGGAGTGGACGCCGGTTCGGTTGCGGTGGGGGCGGATTGGGCCGGTTTCGGGGTGTCGTCGGTCGTCTCGGTGGGAGGCGGGCCGGCGGGTTCGGCCGCGGGTGCGGCGGAAGTGGTTGCCGCAGTATCCGGTTCGGTGGGAGCGGGGGCGGAATCGCTCGATGCCGTGGCGCGCTCGCGGCGACGCTCGCGGATCTCGGCGTACACGAAATAGCCGAGGCCGAGCGGGGCCATGACGCCGAAGGCGATCCATTGCAGGCCGTAGGACAGGTAGGGGCCCGCGTCGAGCTGCGGCAGGGGCTGAGGAGTGAACGCGCCGGGCTGGTCGTCGCTCAATTGCAGGTAACCGCCCGCGCCGCCGGTCGGGATCGTGGTCAGCGGGGCGCCGAGCACGGTGGAGAGCTGGGTGGTGTCGATGGAGTACACCTGCCGGTAGCCGTCCTGCGTCATCGGCTCCTTGCCGGGAATGACGCCCTCGGATTTCCGCACCCGTCCCTCGATGTGCTGCTGTCCGGCCGGTGGTTCGGCGATGGACGGCAGCTGGGAGCCGTCGGGTGCGCCGACGAGGCCGCGGTCGACCAGCAGGGCGCGGCCGTCGTCGAGGCGGAATTCGGACAGGACGCCGTAGGCGGGCTTGTCGTTCAACCGCTGTAGCCGTTCGAGCACCGTCGAGCCGGGCACATAGCTGCCGGTGGCCGTGACCCGCCGCCATTCGGTGTCTTCGGCCTTCGGGTCGGCCAGGAACTGCCCGACCGGGACGGGTGCGGCGTCGACCGAGTCGGCGATCAGATTGTTCCGGTGTGAGGTCGAGATGTTCTTACCCAGCTGCCAGGGCGCGAGCACCGTGAAGCACAGGTACGCGAACGCGACGACCACCACGGCCAGAATCGCCCAGCTCGGCCGGAGCAGGAAGGACAGCCGTCGCATCACGTTCACAGCGGATCGCCGTGTCCGCGCGCGCCGCCGGTGGGGTCCGCGGCGAGCTGATCGTGCACCCAGTCGAGCAGTCCGGGTATGGCCGCTTCGATCTTCTCGCGGACGATCTCGAAGTCGTGGTCGTCGCCGTAGTAGGGATCGGAGACGTCGGGCGCGGGGGCGTGCGGATCGAAACTGCGCAGCAGCCGACGCCGGGCCGTGGGCACTCCGAGCCGGGTCAGTTCCCGATCGTGCTGGCTGTCGAGGGCGATGACCAGATCGGCGCTCAGATGGTCCGGCCCGATCATCGCGGCGACGTGGCCGGTCGGGTAGCCGTGGCGAGCCAGGACCGCCGTGGTGCGCGGGTCGGCGTCGGATCCGGCGTGCCACGGGGTGGTCCCGGCGCTGCTCACCCGCACCCGATCCGCGAGCCCGGCGCGCTCGACGTTCGCGACGAAGATCTTCTCGGCCATCGGGGACCGGCAGATATTCCCGGTGCAGATGAATGTCACATGCAGCGCCGATGGCGTGGAAATATCGTGTGACCAGGACGTTTGCGTGGTCACGGGGTCCATCCTGCGAATCTCCTACGATATCGGCCGCGTTCGTATCCCAGTGCGTGGCGACGACGGCTCCACGGCCACGCCGAGCCTGCTCGCCGAGTCTATCGCCTGCCCCGGATGCCGCTTCACCTCGCCGGGGTCACCGCAGCGGTGCCGGTCTGCGCAGCGTGCCGGTCTGCGCGGTGCGCGGAGGCGCGGATCGGACCTCTCGTGCTGAGCATGCGCATCAGATTCTCGGTGACCTGGTCGGAGGGCAGAGAGTCGTCGCGGGCGGCGTGCGGGAGTTGCCCGAGGGGTGGATCCGTCCTGACTGCGACGGTCGTGGCGATCCCGGGCGCGGACCAGGTAGAGGTCCCCATTGGATAACGGCATCGATTCTGACATTTTCATCAGAAATGCCTTGACAAGGAGGATCATCGTAACTGATGATTTGATCAATAACGGTTCCGGAGGTGACGATGACAAGCATCGACGAGGGTCTCGGACGCACGGTCCGGGTCGGTGATCGGGAGATCTTCTACGCCGAGGCCGGTTCCGGCCCAGCGGTGGTGCTGCTGCACGGCGGCGGGCCCGGGGCGTCCGGTCTGTCGAACTACTCGCGCAACGTCGACGCGCTGGCCGAGCGGTTCCGGGTGATCGTGCCGGATCTGCCTGGGTACGGGCGCTCGGAGAAGCGGATCGATCAGTCCGACCCGTTCGGTGATCTGGCGCGGGCGGTCGGCGGGCTGCTCGATGAACTCGGCGCTCCCACAGCACATCTGGTCGGAAACTCCTATGGCGGCGCGGCGGCGTTGCGACTGGCGATGGACCGGCCCGAGAAGGTGGGGCGGATGGTCCTGCTGGGCCCCGGAGGTGTCGGCACCACTCGCGCGCTGCCCACCGCGGGCCTGCGGGCGCTGCTGTCGTATTACGGGGGCAGCGGCCCGAGCCGGGAGAAGCTCACCCGCTTCATCCGTGACTATCTGGTCTTCGACGGCAGCACGGTGGACACCGAGATGATCGAGCGGCGTTTCCGGGCCAGTATCGACCCGGACGTCGTGGCGAATCCGCCGCTGCGCCGCCCGTCCGGGCCGCTGGCGCTGCGCACGCTGTGGCGGATGGATTTCACCCGTGACCCTCGCCTGCGCCGGGCTTCGCATCGCACGCTGGTGATCTGGGGTGCGGCCGACAAGGTCAACCGGCCCGAGGGCGGCCGCATGCTCGCCGACGCGATGCCCGCCTGCGATCTGTACCTCGCCGCCGATACCGGCCACTGGGTGCAGTGGGAACGCGCCGAACTGTTCAACGCCCTGACCGCGTCGTTTCTGGCGGCCGCATGAACGAGCTGCCGCCAACCGGCGCTTCGGTATTCGGCGCGGTGCATCTGGGATATGTTGTCGTGCAATCGAATCGGAGATCCGACTGGCGGCGTTTCGGCGCCGACGCGATCGGGTTGCACGTCGACGAACTCGACGGCGGCGCACTGCGGTTCCGTCTCGACGATCGAACGTGCCGCTTCCTGATCGAACGCGGCCCCGCCGAGGACGCGACCACACTGGGATGGCAGGTCGACGACCACGAGACCTTCGAGCGGATCGTGGCCCGAGTCGCCGATCGCGGCGTGCCGATCGTCGAGGGGACCGCGTCGGAGGCGGCGCTGCGGGGAGTGGAGCGGCTGTGGCGGTTCCCGGGGCCGAAAGCTATTGCGCAGGAGATCTTCACGGTGCCGCTGACTACGCCCGAACCGTTGCGGATGCTCAGTTCCGGGTGGGTGACCGGTGAGGCCGGGCTCGGGCACGTGGCGATCGTCTCCCGCGAACCGGAGGCGATGCGCGATTACTACCGGACCGTTTTCGACTCCCGCCTGTCGGACTACGTCGACGAGAACATCTCGGGGCTGCGGATGAAGATCCGGTTCCTGCGGGTCAACGAACGCCACCACTCGGTCGCGATCGCCAATATTCGCGGAATGAAGATCGATCCGATCCGAACCCGGGTGCAGCACATCAACATTCAGTCCGCGACCCTGGACGATATGCTCGCCGCGTTCGAGCGGGTCACCGAACTGGGATTCCGGATGGCGTGGTCGGTGGGCCAGCACACCAACGATCGCGAGCTGTCCTTCTACAGCGTGACACCGTCCGGATTCGAACTGGAGGTCGGCTGGAATCCCGTCGTGATCGGGCCGGAGCGCGAATCCACCTGGGAGCCGACGACATACCGGGGCATCAGCATCTGGGGACATACCCCGGTGGGGGACACGGTGCTGGGGAAGTTCGCGCAATTCCGTCAGGCTCTGCGGTCCGTGACTACGCCCGAGATCACCGTTCCGCAACTCGCTGAGGCTTCTGCTGGAGCGGGACACGTTGTACCCGTTGTTCATTCACTTCGATCACGCCCCGGAGGAGATCTGCGATGACCGTTGCCGACTACGACGTGGTGGTCGTCGGTCTCGGCCCGACCGGGTTGACCCTGGCGAATCTGCTGGGGCGGCGCGGGGTCAGCGTGCTCGTCCTCGAGCGCGAGCCCGAATGCTACGGCCGGGCGCGGGCGGTCTACACCGACGACGAGTGCATGCGTATCTTCCAAAACGCCGGTGTGGCAGATGAACTCGCGGCGGATATGAATGTCGATTCGAGTGTGCAGTGGGTGCGCGGCGACGGCCGGGTCGTGATCCAGTTCCATCAGACCGACCGGCCGCAGGGGTGGCCGGTGGTGAACTTCCTGTATCAGCCGTACCTGGAGGGTGCACTCGAGCGCGCGCTGGATCGGTATCCGCACGTGACCGTGCGCCGCGGCCGGGAGGTGGTGGATTTCGATCAGGACGACTCGGGGGTGAGCGTCGAGCACGCGCACTGTCCGGGAACCGGATACGGCACTCGCACAGCGGAATCCGATCCGCGCACGGCGGAACGGGTTCGCGCGAAATTTCTCGTCGGTTGCGACGGCGGGCGCAGTGTCGTGCGGACCCGGCTCGGTATCGAGATGTCCGGCACCAGCTTTCCCGAGCGCTGGCTGGTGGTGGACCTGAAAGCGCGGGACGGGGTCGACGCGTTCCGGCATCTGCCGTATTTCGATTTCGTCTGCGATCCCGAATTGCCCGTCGTGTCCTGCCCGCAACCGGATCGGCACCATCGCTTCGAGTTCATGCTGACCGAATCCCAGACGAAACAGGAGATGGAGGATCCGGACACGGTCCGTCGGCACATCGCGCGATTCGTCGACCCGGACGAGGTGCGGGTGCTGCGCAAGCTGGTCTACACGTTCAACGCCGTGATCGCCGACCGCTGGCGGGACGGGCGGATCCTGATCGCGGGCGACGCCGCGCACATGACGCCGCAATTCGTCGGCCAGGGCATGGGGTCGGGCATCCGCGATGCGGACAACCTGTCGTGGAAACTGGCCGCGATCATCGAACACGGTGCGTCCGAACGGGTTCTGGACAGCTATCAATCCGAACGCGCACCGCATGCCAAGGCGATGATCGACTTCTCGGTGTTCAACAAGGCTCTCGTGTCCGTCGACAGCAGACTGCTCGCGGCGGCCCGGGATCTGGCGATCGCCACCGCGCTGCGGGTACCGGGGCTGGGCGGTTGGATCCGCGCCGCGAAAATGAAACCCGCGCCGCGCTTTCGCCGCAACGCCTATCTCGGCCTGCCCCGGCGCGGACTGCGCGGGTCCGAGGGACGACTGTCCCCGCAGCCGGAGGTGCGCACTTACGAGGGTCGCCACTGCCGCCTCGATGATGTTCTGGGCCTCGGGTTTTCGGTACTCGGGTACGGCGTCGACCCACGGGCCGTGCTCGGCGCCGACGACGTCGCCGCATTGCGTCGGCTGGGAACCGAGTTCGTCACCGTCTACCCGGCGGGCGGGCGACCGCAGGGCAGACCGGGTGACGGCCGCACCGGCGGTGACCACCACCTCGACGTCGAAGACCACACCGGCACGCTGGGCCGCTGGCTCGCCAGGGCGGGTGTCCGCATCGGCGGGCTGGTGCTGTTGCGTCCGGACCGATACGTCTTCGGCACCGCGACCCCCGAGGACGGCGGTGCGCTGATCGCCGAATTGTTCCGCCAGCTCACCTGGTCCGCGACCTCCTCACCGGAGATCGCAAGAGCAGCAAACACTCTCGGCGCATGACGGGATCGGCGCTGGTCATGGCCCCCGGCTCGGCGAGGCGCACCGTACCGCGCGGGTCTCGCATTCCGGGACCGCCGCCCGGACCCCGACTCGGCGGAAAGCCTCGAGGACGCACGATGAACAGCGTCTCCTGTACCGACAATATCCGGGGCTGGGCCGGATGAGAACGCCTGCGCGCCGTCGTCTGTATCCGGTCGAGAATCATCGAAAACGTCTGCGGGGCAATGTATCCCGGGTGCCTCCTGGTCCGAGTGCATTCCGGTACCTCGAGCGGCGGCTACAGCTGTGGCTGCGACGGCAATTCGGTCGAGGTGAGTTTCTGGGCCGCGCGCTTGTTCATGCCGAACATGCGCAGAACCCGGAAGGTCATCTCGTCGGTGAGCGCACCCGCGTTGGCGTCCGGGCGGGCGTCGAGCAGTTGCAGCAGCCCGAGCAGCGCCCCGCCCGCGGCCATGATCGCCATGTCCGGATCCATCGGCTCGAACCGGCCCGCTTGCTGCGCGGCGATGATGTCCCGGCGGGCGCGCGGGACCAAGCCCTCCTCGCGCAGCAGTACCGACATGCCGGAGTGCAGGATCACCCGGACCCCTTCGGGGATCTGTCGTTGCAGGCGGCCGGTCATGCGGAAGCTGACCGCGAATACCTCGGCAGGGTCCTCGTAGAGCGCGACGATGCCGTCGCGCATCTCGCTGTATATCTGCAGAATCGAGCGAACGGCCTCGTCGAACAGCTGATCCTTCGACTCGAAGTGGTTGTAGAAGGAGCCGAATCCGACATCCGCGGCGTCGGTGATCTCCTGGATGCTGACCGCGGAACGCCCCTCCGACAGGAACTTTCGGGCCGCGCCGAGCAGCGCGTTGCGCGTGCGCTCACGACGCCGGTCGATGCGGTTGCGTGCTGCGGGCTCCGCGGCCATGGCTCCTTCTTCCATTCGAAATCGTTACGCAAATCATATCTGACAAAAACATCAGACATGACACCTCCGGCTGAAGCAGAATCGATGGCGGTAAGCCCGCAGACTCGAACCGCACCTGGAAAGAGAGGGCCACATGAGCCGTGCACGGCGTATTGATACTCATCAGCACATCGTTCCCCCGAAGTACGCGGATTGGATGCGCGCCAAGGGGATTCGGCCCGGAGGTGTCGACCTGCCGTCCTGGTCGGAGCAGGCGGCGGTGGAGTTCATGGACGATCGCGGAATCGGGACCGGGATTCTGTCGCTGTCCACGCCGGGCGTGTATTTCGGCGACGCGGCCCAGGCCCGGCGCTGGGCGCGCGAGATCAACGAGTACAGCGCCGACCTCGTGCGGCGGCGGCCGGATCGCTTCGGTCTCTTCGCCACCCTCACCCTGCCCGATGTGGAAGGCGCGCTGATCGAGGCCGAATACGCCCTGGACACGCTGCACGCCGACGGAATCGTGCTGCTGGCCAACAACGATGGCCGTTACCTGGGCGATCCCGCCTTCGAACCGCTGCTGCAATTCCTGCATCAGCGTGCGGCCGTGGTGTTCATCCACCCCGGCGAGCTGCCCGCCGAGCCGGTGCCGGGCATCCCGACCTTCACCGCCGACTTCCTGCTCGACACCACCCGCACCGCGCTGAGCCTCATCCTGTCGGGGTCGATGGCGAAATTTCCGGATATCAAATTCATCCTCGCGCACGCGGGCGGATTCGTTCCCTACATCGCGAACCGAATCTTCCTGACCATGTTCGCCGCGAATACCGCTGTGCCGCAGGTGGAATCGGACGACCCCATCGCGGGGCACAAGGCGGTGCTGAAGCAGTTCTACTACGACATCGCCCTGTCGGCCGGTCCCGCCGCGCTGCCGAGCCTGCTCGAGGTCGCCGAACCCGACCACATCACCTACGGCGGTGATTTCCCGTTCGCGCCGCCGGCGGCGGTCGCCTTCATCGACAACGAGTTCGAGAACTACCCGCTGGACGAGTCCGTGCGCGCGAACATCGAACGCGGCAACTGCGAGACGCTCTTTCCTCGGTTGAAGCTCTGACGCAACATCCGAGGCAAGCCGGTCGTCGAGACGACTCTCAATGTGCGAAGTCGGCCGGACTGGTGCTCGAAGTCGTGTGCACGCCTCGGCTGACCACGGTCCGGCGGTTGATGTGCGCCCGCTCGTGGGCCATGGTGTGCGTGAATGGACCACTGGGACTTGTTCATAGATGTTTGGTGAAAAACACGCGTCGGTAGCCGTGGTCGGTGGCGCGGTGTGTTTCGACGAACCCATGGCGGGGGTAGTAGGCGATGTTTTCCGTCATGACTTCGTTGGTGTAGAGCCGGACCTCGGTACGACCGTGCTCGTGTGCACGGGCTTCGGCAAAGTTCAACAGCTGCGCCCCGACACCAGTGCCCTGCGCATTCGGCGAGACGGCGATGTTGTCGAGCAACAGATGGTCAGGCTCCAGCTTCAGTACGAGCAGGCCGACCACAGCGTCGTCGCGTTCGGCGACCCACACATGCCCGACGTTGACGAGCGTGGTGTAGTCCTGCCGCATCGGTGCTGGTTCGGCGCCTATTCGTTCGACGTAGTGCGCGTAGGCAGCGCGAGCCAACTCCGACAGCAGCGCGGCATCGCTCGGACGTGCGGGGCGAATCGTTGTCATCCTTGCAGTCTGATGGGTCGTATTCGGCGTGTCGGGTACGCGGTGATCGGTTCGCGCTACAGGGCGGTCGTGGCCCGGCGGGCCAGGATGGAGGCCACTCCGGCCGCGGCGGCTCGGACCGAGGCGGCGTGGGCGTCGGGACGGAACCGGGTCGCCGGTCCGGTGACCGAGATCGCCGCGAGCGGCTGATCGTCGGCGTTGAGGATGGGCGCCGCGACGCACACGATGCCGAGCGCGGACTCCTCGTACTCGTACGCCACGCCCTGCTCGACGACCTGCGCGAGGTGGGCGCGCAACAGGCCGGGCGCGACGATCGTACGAGGCGTTCGCCGGGGCAGCGGCCCGGCGAGTATCCCGGCGATTGCGGCCTGGTCCGAGTTGGCCAGCAATGCCTTGCCGATCGCGGTGCAGTACAACGGCATTCGCCCGCCGACCCGCGACGGTGAGCGAGCTTGCCGGTGCCCGCCGATCTTGCTGATGTAGACGACCTCGTCGCCATCGAGCACGCCCAGGTGCACGGTTTCCTGTGTGCGGGCGAACAGGTCCTGCAGGAACGGCACGGCGACCTCGAGCAGGGTTCGCTCGGCGGCGGCGCGCATGCCCAATTCGAACAGGCCCCGGCCGAGCCGATAGCCGCCCGGCGACGCCGCGAGCAGTCGCGCGGCCACCAGATCCTGCGCGATCCGATGCACGGTCGGCTTCGCCAGACCGGTCCGGCGGGCCAGCTCGGACAGGCCGACGGCCTGATCCCCGACGTCGAACGCATCGAGAATCCGCATGATCCGGCCCAGCACCGACCTGTCCTGCAGCGGTCGTTCGTTCACGGCATTCCTCTCGGTCCACTCAGTGGACCACTTTACTGTCCGTGCACTGGTCGCGTGGGGTGCACTGGCGTCGAGGACGTACCACCCGAGGAGAGGAAGGAGGTGGGCATGTCCGCCACAACGGACAGCCGCGCCGAAGCCGTCGACGAATCGACCGTGACCGCGGCCGCGCAACGCCTGGCCGCTGCCGCCGCGACCGGCAGCCCCTGCACACCGATTCGAGATCTGATCGGCCCCGACGACGTCGCCACCGCCTATCGGATTCAGGAAGCATTCAACGGCTTGCGCGTCGCTGGGAAGGTGAACGTGGTGGGCCGCAAGATCGGCGCCACATCCGAGGCCGTGCAGACCCAGCTGGGTGTGCACCAGCCCGATTTCGGTGTCCTGTTCGCCGATATGGCCTATGCCGACGGCGACGTCATCGAGATGGGCAGGCTGTTGCAGCCGCGGGCCGAGGCCGAGGTCGCGTTCGTGCTCACCGACGACCTCGCCGAGGGGCCGCTGGACGTGGCGCAGTGCCGCGCCGCGGTCGGCCATGCGGTCGCGGCGCTGGAGGTCGTCGACAGCCGGATCACCGACTGGGACATCTCGTTCGCGGACACGGTGGCCGACAACGCTTCCAGCGGCGTGTTCGTGCTCGGAACCGAGCACCGGACGCTCGCGGAGTTCGAGCCCGTCGAGGTCACCATGAGCATGCGGATCGACGGCGAGGTCGTCTCGACCGGTAACGGCGCGGCCTGCCTCGGCGATCCGCTCAACGCGCTGTCGTGGCTGGCCCTGCGCGCCCGCGAATTCGGTGACCCGCTGCGCGCCGGGCAGGTGATCCTGTCCGGCGCCCTCGGACCCATGCGCCCGGTGCGTCCGGGCTCGGTCGTGGAGGTCGTCATCGACGGCCTCGGCACCGTGTCCGCATCCTTCAGCAATGACCGGGAGGCTAGTGATGAGTGAGAACACCGCGCGCACCAAGGTGGCGATCATCGGGTCGGGCAATATCGGCACCGACCTGATGATCAAGGTCATGCGCCATTCCCGCTTCCTCGAGATGGCGGCCATGGTCGGCATCGATCCGGACTCCGACGGGCTCGCGCGCGCGACCCGGATGAAGGTGCCGACCACCCACGAGGGCGTCGAGGGACTGGTGGCGATGCCGGGCTTCGACGAGATCGAGATCGTCTTCGATGCCACCTCGGCCAAGGCGCACCGGATCAACCACGCCCGCCTGGCGCCCTTGGGCAAACGGATGATCGACCTGACGCCCGCGGCGATCGGCCCCTTCGTCGTCCCGGCGGTCAACTTCTCCGACCACCTCGACGCACCGAACGTGAACATGGTGACCTGCGGCGGACAGGCGACGATCCCGATCGTCGCGGCGGTCGCGCGGGTCGTGCCGGTGGCCTACGCGGAGATCGTCGCCTCGATCGCGTCGAAGTCCGCGGGGCCGGGCACGCGCGCCAATATCGACGAATTCACCGAGACCACCTCGCAGGCGATCCAGGCCGTGGGCGGGGCCGCGCGCGGCAAGGCGGTGATCATCCTCAATCCGGCCGAACCGCCGCTGATCATGCGCGACACGGTGTTCTGCCTGGTCGACGCCGCCGACTCGGACACACACGAGCGGATCCGCGCCTCGGTGACCAAGATGGTCGGCGATGTGGCCGCGTACGTGCCCGGATACCGGCTCAAACAGCAGGTCCAGATCGACCCGATCCCCGCCGACCAGCCGGTGCACACGCTGCTGGCCGACGATGCCGCCACGGTCCCGACGCATCGGGTGTCGGTATTCCTCGAGGTCGAGGGCGCGGCGCACTACCTGCCCGCCTACGCCGGAAACCTCGACATCATGACCTCGGCCGCGCTGCAGGTCGGGGAGCGGATCGCGCAGGACGTCCAGCAGAAGGAGAACGCCCGATGACCACGCTGTTCATTCAGGACGTCACGCTGCGTGACGGCATGCACGCGATCCGGCACCGGATCACCCCGGAGAACGTGGGCCGGATCGTGGCCGCGCTGGACGCGGCCGGCGTCGACGCCATCGAGGTCGCCCACGGCGACGGGCTCGCGGGCGGCTCGGTCAACTACGGTCCCGGCTCCCACAGCGACTGGACATGGATCGAGGCGGCCGCGGCGAACCTGAGCCGCGCCAGGCTCACGACGTTGCTGCTGCCCGGTGTGGGCACGGTCCAAGATCTCCGGCGCGCTTACGATCTGGGCGTCCGGTCGGTCCGGGTCGCCACGCACTGCACCGAGGCGGACGTCTCGGCACAGCACATCGCGACCGCGCGCGAGATCGGCATGGACGTCTCCGGATTCCTGATGATGAGTCATATGGCACCCGCCGCCGAACTCGCCGCGCAGGCGAAGCTGATGGAAAGCTATGGGGCGCACTGTGTTTACGTCACCGACTCGGGTGGGCGGCTCACCATGGACGGTGTGCGCGACCGGATCCGCGCCTACCGCGACATCCTCGACGAGACCACCGAGATCGGTATCCACGCGCACGAGAACCTGTCGTTGTCGGTGGCCAATTCCGTTGTCGCCGTGGAGAACGGGGTCGTCCGCGTGGACGCCTCGCTCGCCGGGCACGGGGCCGGTGCGGGCAATACCCCGATCGAGGCGTTCATCGCCGTGGCGGATCTGCTCGAGTGGAAACACGGCTGCGATGTGTTCGCTCTCCAGGACGCCGCGGACGATCTCGTGCGCCCGCTTCAGGACCGTCCCGTCCGGGTCGATCGGGAGACGCTGACCCTCGGTTATGCCGGGGTCTACTCCAGCTTCCTGCGGCACGCCGAGGCCGCGAGCGAGCGTTACGGGATCGATGTGCGCACCCTGCTCATGGAGGCCGGCCGTCGGCGACTCGTCGGCGGTCAGGAGGACATGATCGTGGATATCGCGCTCACCATGGTCGACGAAAACGTCGCATGAACTGCCCGCATCCGGTGGCCGCTGTTTGCTGTGGACGGCCGCCGGATGCGGATTCCGCACCCAACCCGCATGCCGGATACACGGCGTAGTTCGGATATAACGATCCGATGGCTAACTTGTAGCATCCTGTAATTGCCGCAGCGGCCGGGTTCTAGACTTTCTCAGGTCATCGAGGTTTCCGGAGTGTACGACTCAGGGAGCAGCAATGTCCGATCCGATAGCACCCGTCACCCCGCAGCAGGCACCTGAGCCCGAAGGACGCCATCAGGCCCATGGCCCGTCGATCGGCCGTCCGGCCGCTGCGATCGGAACCGTCGCGGCGGCGGCGTTGTTGATCGTCGCCGGGGTGGTCCAGATTCTGGAGGGCATCTCCGCGGTCGAGGCCGACGATATCGTCGTGGTCGGCCCGCAGTACAGCTACCGGTGGAGCACCACCGGCTGGGGCGTGGTCCACATCGTGATCGGCGCGCTGCTGGTGCTGGTCGCGGCCGCACTGCTCGCCGGGCAGACATGGGCGCGGGTCACCGCGATCGTCTTCGCCTCGGTCTCGATCGTCGCGAACTTCCTCTGGCTGCCGCACAATCCGTGGTGGTCGATTCTGGTCATCGCGCTGGACGCGTTCCTGATCTGGGCGGTCGCCACCTGGGATCGCGGTACCGCTATCGCCTGAGCGCGGAGGGCGGCCACGTAGGGTGGTCGCTGTGCTCGAGGACGCCACGGCCGATCGTGAACCGGAACCCCCGTCGAGGCCCGAACCCGGGCCCGCGGCGGTGCGAGGTCTGCGGTCCGGCGCCGGGGAGGTGGACGCGGCCAAGCTGCGCCATCACGGCGATGTGGACGCGCGTCCCGGGATGCTCGACTTCGCGGTGAACGTGCAGGGGGACGGGCCGCCGCCGTGGTTGCGCGCGCGGCTGGCGGCGCGGTTGCGCGATCTGGGCAGGTATCCGGGTGAGGACGAGGATCTGGCGGCCCGGAAGATCGTCGCGGCGCGGCACGGCCGCACCCCGGACGAGGTGCTGTTGCTCGCGGGCGCGGCCGAGGGATTCGCGATGTTGCCGCGGCTGGCTCCGCGCCTGGCCGCGGTCATCCACCCCTCGTTCACCGAACCCGAGCTGGCATTGCGCGAGGCCGGGGTGGCGGTCACCCGGGTGGTGCTGGGCGAGCCCTACACACTCGATCCCGCGCTGGTGCCCGAGGACGCCGATCTGGTGGTGCTGGGCAATCCGACCAATCCGACCTCGGTGCTGCATCCGGCCGAGACCGTTCGCGCGCTGCGTCGTCCTGGCCGGGTGGTCGTGGTGGACGAGGCGTTCGCCGATGCGATCCCCGGTGAGCCGGAATCACTTGCGGCACAACCTTTCCCAGATGTCCTGATATTGCGCAGCCTCACCAAGACCTGGGCGCTGGCGGGCCTGCGCTGCGGATATTTCCTGGGACCTCCGGACCTCCTGGCGCGGCTGCGGCACGGTCGCGCGCACTGGCCGCTGGGCGCTCTGCAACTGGAAGCCATTGCGGCGACCGGTGATCCGGCCGCGGTCGCCGAATCGCAGGCGCGTGCGATACGCATCGGCGCGGAGCGCGCCGCGATGATTCCGCGACTGCGCGCTCTGGGCATCGAGGTCCACGAACCCGCCCACGGCCCGTTCCTGCTGATCCGCGTTCCTGACGCCGAGCTGCTCCGCAAACGTCTCGCCGGAGTGGGCGTCGCGGTCCGTCGGGGCGACACCTTCCCGGGGCTCGGACCAGGGCATCTGCGTCTGGCGGTCCGTTCCGCGGCCGAGGTGGACCGCTTGGTCGACGCCCTGCGCGAGGTCGGAATTCGACCGCCGCAGAGCGGGTGTCTCGTCCGGGCGACGATCACTACCTCGTCGTCCGGTCCGCGGCGGTGATCGGCGATCCGTCGGATGTGGTGCGTGCGTTGTGATACGAGGTGTGGACGGTCGTCGGGTTGCCGATCGGCCCGGCGCGGCGACAGCCGCGAGTCCCGTTCGGTGGATCGTGACGCGCGAACACCGGCGGGAAGGCGGCGGTCGGGATATATCTACGGTGCGGCACGGTCGGGTGAGTGCCGGCGGACGATCGGCGGGATGATCGCCAGTGGAGGAGGTTCGAGGGTGGCGCAGGTGAGTGAGCTCGTCGCGGTATTGGACGAGGCGTATCCGCCGCGGCTGGCCGAGTCGTGGGATTCGGTGGGGCTGGTGTGCGGGGACCCGGTGCAGGACGTGGCCCGGGTGCTGTTCGCAGTGGACGCCACCGAAGCGGTCGTGGACGAGGCGATCGCTTGGGGCGCACAGGCTTTGGTGGTGCACCATCCGCTGTTGCTGCGCGGGGTGGACACCGTGGCGGCGAGTACGCCGAAGGGCGCGCTGCTGCATCGGCTGATTCGGGCCGGGTGTGCGTTGTTCACCGCGCACACCAACGCCGATTCCGCCGCGCCGGGCGTCTCCGACGCGCTCGCGGACGCCTTGGGCCTGCGGGTGAGCGGTCCACTCGATCCCAAACCCACTGCGGCCCTGGACGAATGGACGGTCAACATCCCGCGCGGGCACTCCGCCGCGGTGCTCGACGCGCTGTTCGCGGCCGGCGCGGGCGAGTCGGGCAATTACCGCGAATGTTGTTGGCAGGTGCCGGGTATCGGGCAGTTCCGGCCGCTGGCGGGCGCGAATCCGGCGCTGGGCCGGATCGGTGAGCTGGAACAGGTGGCGGAGGACCGCATCGAGGTCGTCGCGCCGCCGTCCGCCCGTGCGGCGGTCCTCGCGGCGCTGCGCCACGCCCATCCGTACGAGGAGCCCGCCTATTTCGTCACCGAGCGGGCGGGCCTGCCCACCGGTCTGGGCTTGGGACGCGTCGGGGAGCTGCCGGAGCCGGAAACGTTGCGGGAGTTCACCGCTCGCGTCCGCGCCGCACTGCCCGCCACCGCCTGGGGGGTGCGCGCGGCGGGCGATCCCGAGCGACGCATCGCCTCGGTCGCGGTATGCGGCGGCGCGGGAGATTCCTTCCTGGCCAAGGTATCCCGTCTCGGCGTGGACGCCTACGTGACCGCCGACCTGCGCCATCACCCCGCCGACGAACATCTGCGCGCAGGCGGCCCCGCACTCGTCGACGCGGCACACTGGGCCACCGAATACCCCTGGTGCGCCCAGGCCGAGCGCGTCGTCCGCACCGCACTGCCCGACCTCGAAACCCGCGTCAGCGCCGTCCGCACCGACCCCTGGACCCTCGGCGCCGTCGAGGACTGAGTAACCGAGACTCCCGCGAGGTGCCTGCGAACACCTCGCGCTCGCGGATCTGCGCGCCGCGATGCCCGCGAGGGCCACCGGGTCGCACGCGTACGTGAGATACCTGCTGCCCGGCATCCTGCTGATGACGGTCGCCTCGGGCATCGCCTACACCGCGTTCCGGCTCTTCCCGGACAAGAGCAACGGCATCGTCGAGCGCCTGCAATCCATGCCGATCGCCCGCTCGGCGGTGCTGTGGGCGCACGTGCCGACCGCACTGGTCGCCGACGTGATCTCGCCGGCGGTGGTCGTGGCCGTCGCGCTGCTGATGGGATTCCGTTCCGGCGCAGGCGTTTCGGCGTGGCTCGCGGTGGCCGGCATCCTGATCCTGTTCACCCTGGCGCTGACCTGGATCGCGATCATCCCGGGCCGGCGAGCACCCCGGACGGGGCCAGCGTGTTCTCCTATCCGCTGATCTTCCTGCCGTTCCTCAGCTCGGCGTTCGTGCCCACCCACACGATGCCCGGACCGGTGCGCGCTTTCGCCGAACATCAGCCGGTTACCTCCATCGTCAACACGCTGCGCAATCTGTTCGCTCGGCAACCGGTCGGCACGGGTGTCTGGACCGCGCTGGCCTGGTGCGTCGGCATCCTCGTCGTCGCCTACTTCGGCGCGATGGCTGCCTATCGCCGCAAGATCTCCTGACGTGCCAGCGGCGGCCCCGATCCCGGGAGGGAGCGGGGCCGCCGCCGGGATTCGATCGCTGTCCGGTCGCCGCGGCCCCGCGAAACGGCGGGGTTGGGGTGTGCGTGGGCGGGCGCGGAGTACGGTTAGAACTTCGGCGTCGGCTCGTCCGGCGCGCTGTCGGATAGTTCCAGAGTGTCGAGGAGTACGTCCCGCGTTGAATGTCGAACCGACGATCCAGGCCAAGTTGCTCGACCTCGCCGCGGTCGATGCGGAGCTGACGCGCATCGCGCATCGGCGCAAGGTCCTGCCCGAGCAACAGGAAGTGGAGCGGCTCGAGGGTGAGCGCACCTCCCGTAAGGACGCCGCGGTGAAGGTCGAGATCCGGCTCGACGACCTCGATCGCGACATCCGCAAGCTGGAGACCGAGATCGACGGCGTCAGCAAACGCGAACAGCGCGATCGCGGCATGCTCGAGGGCGGTGCCGTCGGGGCCAAGCAGCTCTCGGAACTGCAGCACGAGCTGGGCAGCCTGGAACGTCGCCGCTCGGTGCTCGAGGACGATCTGCTCGAGGTGATGGAGCGGCGCGAGGCCGCGGTCGCCGATCACGAGCACACCGGGGCGAATCTGACCAAAGCCGAGGAGGAGCTCGCCGAGGCGCAGCGTCATCGGGACGAGGCGCTGGCCGATCTCGAGGTCGCCGCCCAGCGCTGCGCGGGCGACCGCGAGCAGTTGCGGGGCCAGTTCTCGGCGGAACTGCTGGCGGTGTACGACAAGCAGCGGGCCCTGCACGGTGTGGGCGCGGCGCTGCTGCAGGCTCGCCGGTGCGGCGCGTGCCGGATCGAGCTCGATCGCGGTGAGATCGCGCGCATCGCGAAGGCGGCCCCGGATGTGGTCGTCCGCTGCCCGGAGTGCGGCGCGATCATGGTGCGCACCAAGCAATCCGGGTTGTGAGGCGGCCGTGACCGACAGCGTGATCGTCGAGGCGGACGGCGGTTCGCGGGGCAATCCCGGACCGGCCGGATACGGTGCGGTGGTCTGGGATTCGGACCACACGCGGGTGCTCGCCGAGCGCAAGGAGTCGCTCGGGGTCACCACCAACAATGTGGCCGAATACCGCGGGCTGATCGCGGGTCTGTCGGCCGCGGCGGAGCTGGGCGCGCGCGAGGTCGCCGTCCGGATGGACTCCAAACTGGTCGTCGAGCAGATGACGGGTCGCTGGAAGGTCAAGCACGCGGCCATGATTCCGCTCAACGAGCGTGCGCGAGCGCTGGTCACACAATTCGATCGGGTCGATTTCACCTGGATTCCGCGCGCGCAGAATTCCCACGCCGACCGGCTCGCCAACGAAGCCATGGACGACGCTTCGCTGATCGATGAGGTTCGCGAGTCGCGGAATTCGGAAACCGCTGCGGCACAGCAGGATTCGGCAGCCGGGGTGGAGCGCACCCTGCCGAGTTGGATCGACGAGGTCGCCGATGCCCGTGCGGCACAGCAGAAGCCGGACCAGACCGCTCCCGGCTGGACCGGCGCGCGCGGGCGCCCGACCCGGCTGCTGCTGTTGCGGCACGGCCAGACCGAACTGTCGGTCGAACGGCGGTATTCGGGCCGCGGCAATCCGCCGCTCACCGATCTCGGTCGGGAGCAGGCCGCGCGGGCGGCGAAATACCTTGCGGCCAAAGGGGATATCGCCGCGATCGTGACCTCTCCGCTGGGTCGTGCGCGGGAGACCGCGGGTGCGGTCGGCGAGGCGTTGAACGCCCCGGTGCGGGTGCTGGACCGGCTCATCGAAACCGACTTCGGCGACTGGGAGGGGCTCACGTTCGCCGAAGCGGCGCAGGCCGATCCGGAGCTGCACGCGCGTTGGTTGGGCGACTCCACGGTGGCACCGCCGGGCGGTGAGAGCTTCGCCGCGGTGCGTGAGCGGATCGAGGCCGCGCGCGCGGATCTGGTGGGCCTGTATCCGGGAAGCAACGTCGTGGTGGTCAGTCACGTGACGCCGATCAAGACCCTGCTGCAACTGGCCCTCGGCGTCGGCCCGTCGCTGCTGTACCGCCTGCACCTGGATCTGGCGTCGCTGTCGATCGCCGAGTTCTACCCCGACGGCGGCTCCTCGGTTCGCCTGGTCAACGAGACGTCCTATCTCTGATCAGCCTCCCGACCCTGATCAGCACAGCCCGGCCAGCTTGTAGAGCACGAGCGAGCCCGCGACCGCCACATTGAGGCTGTGCCCGGTGCCGACCATCGGGATCTCCACGGCCACATCCAGGCGTTCGAGGCCCTCGGGCGGAATGCCCGAGCCCTCGTTTCCCAGGACGATCACGGTGCGTTTGCGCGCGACGGGCAGATCGGCCAGGCGGATCGATTCGTCGGTGAGCTCCACCCCGACGATCGACGATCCGCCGCGCCGCTGCCGGTCCAGCCAGCGGTCGGGGCGGCCGTCGACCCAATGCACACAGGTGCGGTGCCGCAGGGTGTTTCCGCGTTCGAGCGCCTCGGGAATCCACGGCCACCGCGGCACGGCCAGACATGCGCCGACCGCATCGCAGGTGCGCAGCAGGGTGCCCAGGTTGACGCCGTGCTTCGGCCACAGCGGGGCCACGACGAGGTGATTCCAGCAGGTGTGCGCACGGGTGCGGCGCTGGCGGCGGATCTCCGCGGGCGTACGGGCCCGCGCCGCGCTCATCGGCGAACGGGAAGAGCCTTCCCGTGCGGGACAACGGTATTCACACAAAACAGTGTCATCGAGACGGTGCTCGTCGGCGCACCGGGGCCATCGTCGGGGTGGATGACGTGCTCGTCCACCGGGATGGGATCGATTGTACGTGTGGCGCTGCCGAATTCGCGACGGCGAAGTTCAGCGCAGTGCCAGGGACATCTCGTATTCGGTGTCCGGCGCGTGCGCCCCGGTGTTGCGAGTAACTCCGGTCGGGGTGAAACCCATTCTGCGATAGAGCTTCTCGGCCGGTGTGTTGCCGTCGAGCACCCAGAGTCGCAGTTCGGCGTGTCCATCGGCCCGCGTCCATTCGGCGACCGCCTCGATCAGCTCACGCGAGACTCCGCTGCCGCGTGCCGCCGGTTCCACGAACATCGACACCAGGACCGGAACACCGTGCTCCCGGATGACGCCCACGCAACCGATCACCTCCGCACCCGACTCGGCCACGAACATGCTGCGGCGGGCGGACCACTGCCGCCACTGCTCGTCGTTCCAGCCCTGCGCCTCCTCCAGCAGGGTGGCGAAGGTGCCGGGCGTGGATCCGGCCAGGGCGGCCAGGCGCGCGGCGCGGATCGTCTGCCACTCCTGCGGGGGAACCTGTCGCACGGTCATCGGAAGATCATCCCTCGCGGCAGGGCCGCGGGCAATCGCATTACGCGGGCGACGGCGACCCGGTTGCGCGGCAAGCGGTTACGGGCGCAGCACCGAGACCAGGAAGTCGGTCTGGTCGTAGACGGCCTTCTCGAACCAGTCGTCGAAGTAGATGTCGAAGTGCCCGATCGGGTAACGCTTGACGATCGCGTGCTTGGTGCGCTCGGCGGCCTTGAGGGTCGGCTTGATCGGCGCGACCGAATCGTTGTCGCACAGCGAGTACAGCACCGGCACCTTGATCGCCTTGGTGCGCCGCCACGGGGAGTCGAACAGCACCTGGAGTCCGAAGCGCGCGGCCACCTTCGGCTGGTACTGCTCGCTCTCCTCGGCCAGGCGGCCGAAGCCCTCCGGCACGTCCGAGGCGCTCATCAGTGCCGCCGACCGTTTGCGTCCGGCCAGTCGCACCTTGACGGGCTTGCGCAGGATCGGGCCGAGCAGCAGGTCGGCCGTCGCGACGATGCCGGTCTTGGTGAGGCTGATCGGGCCCTTGGCCCTCGCCGAGGACCAGCCGCTGGTGAACGGGCACTGGGCGACCACCGCGGCGAGGTAATCGTCCTCGTGCGCGATCGACAGGACGTGTCCGCCGCCGAAAGAGCTGCCCCACAACGCGATTCGCGTCGCGTCGAAACCCTTGATGGTGCGTGCGTAGTGGATCGCGGAACGCCAGTCCTCACGTTGACGGCGAATGCTGATCAGCTGACGCGGCGTGCCGCCGCTCGCCCCGAAGTTGCGATAGTCGAAGACAAGGCATCCCATGCCGGCCGCGGTGAACCGGCGCGCGTACCGGTCGAGGCCCATTTCCCGATTCGCCCCCAGCCCGTGGCCCATGATGACCAGCGGGCGCGGTTTGGGTGGGCCATCGGGCCGGTAGAGCCACGCTGCACACTGTTCGTTTCCCGAAGGGAACCCCACCTCGACACGCTCCATGGCCGAATACGGTACTTGTTCCGGTTCGGGTCCGCTGCGCTGGATCCCCGGTCGTGACCGGAAATCTCATCGCCGGGTGTCCCGAGGGCCCCTCCGGCCGGACCGCCGAACTCCCCGTGCGGCATAATCTTTTCGGACGAGTCGGTCGGGCGACTGCGGCGACGGGAACGGGCACGTTTGTGCCGCCGCCCGGCGCCGAGGAAAGTCCGGACTCCACAGAGCAGGGCGGTTGTTAACGGCAACCCGGGGTGACCCGCGGGACAGTGCCACAGAGAACAGACCGCCGGCGCGCACAGCGCCGGTAAGGGTGAAACGGTGCGGTAAGAGCGCACCAGCGCCCCGGGTGACCGGGGCGGCTAGGTAAACCCCGCCCGGAGCAAGGTCGAAGGCCGCACTCGGAGAGTGCGGCTGCGCGGGTGTTCGAGGGCTGCTCGCCCGAGCCCGTGGGTGGACCGCTCGAGGTGCCCGGCAACGGTGCATCCAGATGGATGGTCGCCTCCCGGCGCGAGCCGGGAACAGGATCCGGCTTATAGACCGACTCGTCCCCCAACTTTTTTCGCCGGATTGGCGTCGGATTATCATCCGTTATATTCGACTATTTGTGCAGGTCAGATAGGGAATCTGACGTCCCGTGTCCCGAAGCGACTTGCGCGACTGAAACGCCATCCAACGCCCAGAACGACGGGACAACGACGGGACACGGGACACGGACGGGACAAAACCGGGACGCCTACACACCCGCCAACGTCGCGATGATCGTGACCAACGCACCCAGAATTTTCACGCCATCAGCCGCGCTCAGACCATGCAGAACCGACTCAACCGAACCCATCTACCTTCACCCCCAATCCTGTTCTCCGACACCAGACCTCTCACGACGACTTCGCCCCGTCCAACAGCGACAGAAGCTGATCCAGCTTGTTGCCCATCGCCGAGACCTTCGCCGCCGTCGCATCGGCCGTCGCGATCGCGTGCGCCACCCCGTCCACCAGCGACCGACTCGACCCGTCCGCGTTCTTGCCCAGTTGCTCCCAACCGGTCGGAGCCAGCGGGCCGCGCTGCGCCTCCGACTCCGGGCCTGCGGACTGGGCGATCTGGTCGGCCGCGTGCTTGTCCACCCAGGACAGCAGGTTGCCCGCGGTCTCGTTGCTCTGGCCGTCCGGCTTCGCGATCCGATGGCCCCACACGGCGGTCGCGATGTCTTCGGCGCTGGGCATGGTGTCGTCCTCTCCAGAAGTGTCCGGGACCGGTTGGCCCCCAGTAGCTTTCGCCAGCAGCACGTCATACGGGAATCCGCTGCCGGGGTCGGTGTGATTGGTCGCGTGCCAGGCGTCCACGGTGTCCTTGTGCCCGCCGACGCCGCGCACACCGGCGGCCATCTGCGCGCCGGTGATCTTCACCAGCGGGATGCCGTATCGGTCGTGCCAGTCCCGCAGCACTCGGGCTGCCGCGTCGAGCTGGGCGGGCCGGGACAACCAGTCCGCGCGAGACTGGCTCGCGTACCCCAGCAAGCACAGGTGCAGGCCGCGCTCGTTCGCGGGAGATCCGGCCGCCCACGGCACATAGTTGTCGTCATTCGACCGGCCGATCGTGCCGTCCCCACCGACCGCAACCGTGTACGACGCCTCCACCGCCGGATTAGCGAGGTACTGCAACAGGCCCGCGACCGATCCTGTAGGCGGCCCCTCGTTGGTGTGGATGACGATCAGCTGGCACTTGCTCGGATCGCGCGTGCCGCCGTCGTTCGGCGACAGGATCGTCACGTCCGCTTGGAACTCGCTCACAGGCCCGGACGGTAGATACCCAGGGTGCAAACACCCCGAAGCCATACACGCCACCACGGGTAATCAATCAGCCCTGCCCCGTGTCCGGCTGCCAGTCACGGCGAGACGAAACACATTGTCGCGCACCATGCGCGTCCGACCAGCACGGCTCGCCACATACACATGTAAGCGTGTATTGTTCGAGGCTGTTGAAAGGATGTGGACCATGATCCGCTACCTCGGCAAAACCGAAGTCGCCGAACGCATCGGGGTCAAACGAGACACCCTGAACCGATACAAGCTCCCGCCCGCAGACGCCATGATCGGCAAGACGCGCGGATGGCTCGAAAAGACCATCGATGACTGGAACGAGCGGCGGCCCGGCAGCGGGCAGCTCCCGCGCGGCGAGGAACGTTGGGACCTCCCGCCCGAATACCGGTAACCGGGATCTACCCGCCGCCTGCCATCTTCTCGAATGCGTCGAACCCGGCCATCTCGTCCTCCGCGTCGAACCCGGCCGGTGCCACGATCAGCTCCCCAGAGGCTTTGTCGATGGTGTCCGGCCGGTACATGTCCCGGTTGTACTGGTCCAGCTGCTCGCTGTCCATGTGCTCGGTCCACAGGACCTCCGCCACATCAAGGACAGCGTGCAGATCCGGCAGCATCCGCAGCGGATCGGCGATACCCGACAGGATCAACCGGCCGCGGATCATGCGCCAGTTACGCGCCGCGAACCCGGCTAGGCTCGCGACGGCCCGGTAGGGCGGGCCGAGCCTATCGTCGCGATCTTCTCCATCAGGTTGCCGAAATGCTCGATGGTGAACGGGTCGTCCGGGTCCATCATCTTCACCAACAGCTCACCGTACGACCGCTCGGAGATGTGACGCTGCACGAACAACGACACCATCTCCGTACGAATCTTGTCCGGCGTGTACTTCGAAACACCCATCGAAAACGCCTGCAACGCAGCCGCATTCGGCTTACGAACCTGGATCGTCCGCCCATGCAGTTCAACCGTTTCGTACGGCCACGGCGGAACCGGGTTGCCTTCCGAGTCGAGCACCGCCAGGCCGTCGTCATCCCGGTCGTACTCGCCCACCGGGATCGGGTTTCCCCGCCCGTCCAACTGCGGCACACCGGCCGCGGTGAGTTCGAACTCGGTGCCGTCCGGATCGATCACCGCAGGCGCAGCACGCGACGGGGCGGGCGCGTCGACCGGCGGATACGGCTCGGCGGGGTCGAACACCTCGGGGTGATGCGCGGCCTGGTCTTCGGTGAACCGGCGCTGCCGCACCAGTGCTTGGTCCCGCGCGAACTCGGCGCGTTCGCGCGCCAGCTGGTCGCGCTCGTGCTCGATGTCCGAGACCTGCCCGGCCAGATCCTCGCCGCCGTGCGGCGGTTCGACTGTGGTCATGATGTGCTCCGTCCCTCGTGGGCTGCCCTGGGTACAGGCACGCACCGTAGGGCGGCGGGGTGCACCTATGGCCGGAACGTCTCTGAGTTCGTATGTAGAGCCTTGTCCATGCCCATGCACTCCCACACCGGGGTAATGTCGACCACTTTGTTGTGTCGCCGATAGGTGCTACGGAACCGATGACCTGTCGGGGCTGTCCATTGCACGCTTGGCAACGGCCAGTGATCTGCCACCAGGCCGGAGTTCGTGGGCGTCGCTGTGTAGGTGTAGTCGGCACCGTCCCTGAGCACCGACTCTCCATCCTGTGGTTCAGATAGTTCGATCTGTCCGGATTGCAGCAGGACGGCATCACCCTTCGGAGACCTCACCCCTAGATTGCCGACCTGTAGACGGTAGATGTCGCCACCAGTCCGGTTTTCAACGGTGATCTTCCAGTTGGACACCTCCGTGCCCCTATAGCCCTGGAAGGTGATACGAACGCCTATCGCACGAACTCGCGCAAGGGTCATCGCGTTTCGATCAGCGCTGGCTCGCGTGACCACCGCGAGTGTGATGGCCACCGCAGCGGAGGCGAACGCACTCGCCCACGTCGCGACGTCCCCCCACTCCATCTTCATCCCGACGAGCAGATTCAGGCACAACAGGACGGCCAGCGCAGTCACGGCCGTACCGAAGATCATCCCTACGCGCCCCCGGAGGGATAGCTGCGAAAGGCGGGAGAGCCCACGAGCGATCCGATTTCTCATGCTGCTGCCCCTGCACAGCGACAACTTCTCGAACATGAATGATCAAGATACGGACCAGGAACCGCTATCAGGTGATTTGCGGCGTGCTGAACAGGTCGATCTGCACCGGTCCGACCTTGCCCACCCGATGCGTCGCCGGATCGCCCCACCCCGAGTACCAGTCCACGCCCCATGCAGAGGTCAGCCATGACACCTGCGCGCGGGCCTTCATCGTCTGCCCAGCAGGCAGCGCGACCAGGTCACCGATCGGGACGCTGTTCGTCGGCTGCCGATCCTCCAACTCGGCATACACAGCGATCGTCACACCAGCGTTCACCGCGGTGCCGAAATCCGGGTAGCCGCGTACTCGTGACTCCTCGGTCAATGTCGGGTCCGCCGGGGACGCACCGAACGACGTACCCCACTGATACCGGATGACCAGGTGCTTCATGCCGTCGATCGCGTACCGCACCGGGCCTTGCGTCATCAGCGCGTACACGTTCTGCGTGATCGGCGTGTTGTTCGTCCACTGCGCCTGCACCGTGAACAGGGTGGTGCCGGCCGAATTGTTGGCCGGGGTGAAGGTGGCCCCGCCGCCGAGCGCGGTGGCGCGGTGCTGGAACTGCCAGTGCCGTTTCGGGGAGATCGCGCCATCGATGACGTCGTAGGCGTTGGGGTCGATGCACGGGTTCGTCATGGTGTCACCTCCGGGATCCCCCACAGCTGCAACCGCACCCAGTACGCCCGGACGATCTGCAGAGCGTTGGTTGGTGCGCGCCAGGTGCCCGGTGTGGAGAACTGGGCTTGATAGCGGATGTGCGCGGTGTCGCCGGGCGCGACGGTGCCGAGGAGGTCGAATCGCACGCTGTCATCCCACGCCCGGAACAGCCTGGCGTAGGCGACCTGGTTCGACGCGAACGGCGTGCCTTGCAGCCGGGCACCGATACCGTTCTCTGACGCGTACGGGGTGGGTGCGTTGGGGGATAGGCCGATGTCCCACGAGATCGCGTCGTCGAGGGCGTAGGTGTTGGGGTTGGCCGCGGTGATGGTGCGCGGTGCCCGGTGGGTGTTGAGCCAGCACTCTTGCGCCGTGTCCAGGGTGTTCGTCCAGCTCATCTCGGCGTCGATGAACGCGACGGGGTCCGGCGCCTGGTCGACCGCGCCGTCCTTCGTGGAGGACACGAACCGCTCGGCGACGATCCTGGGGAACCAGCCGTCAGAGAGCCCGGTTCCCCTGGGGGAGGAGAACATCCATTCCGAGGTGCATATCGTGATGCTCACTGGACCTCCGTGTCACCGGTGGGGAACGCCCACAGCCGCAGTTTCACCCCGCGCGCCCACGCCTCATGCAGCGGCGTGTTCGCAGACGCGTTGTTGGACCAGGGCGGTGGCGTCCACACGTACGCCCGGTATTTGATGTTCAGCACGGAACCTGCTGGCAGCTCCCACCATTCCTCCGTGGAGCACGCGGGATAGTCCTGGTGGATCCGCCCGTAGTAGGGCTGGCTGGTGTTGTCGGTGCCGATGTCCACCCCGAGCGTGGTCAGCGAGTTGACGACGCTGTAGGTGTCCGGGGTGCGGGCGGCTTGGTCGATACCGGTGGTCCACGAGTCCCAGATCTGGATGGCGTTCGGGTTCGAGCAGATGATCGTGCGATACGAGCGGATCACCTGTAACCGCATCATCAGCGGCAACGGGGAATCCGATGTCCACGACATCGAGGCGTCGATCAGCAGTTTGCCCGGTATCGTGGTGAACCCGGCCCCGGTGATCGCGCCGTCAGCGGTCGACGCCACCGACGCCTGCAACACCATCCGGGGCGCGGACCACTTCTCCAACCCCAGTGTGCCGCTGGTGATTCGAAGGTTCCGATCCGTGCATACCTGCGGTGCCATCTCAGGTCCTTACGATGAGGGAAAGGGACATCGACGTCGGGACCGGTGTGGTGAAAACCGTTGCGGCACCGACATTGCGGGTCACACCAGTCGCGACCGCGACCAAGCTCACGTTGTCGCCCGCGTTGAGCCGGACTTGCCCGGCGCAGTTGGCTTCCATCCACGCATCACCGGACCCGTCGTTGATGCGGCCACCGATTTGCGGGTTGCCGTTGACCATGACCGCGCAGCTGAGCGTGGCGCGGCCGGAGTCGAAAAACGCGGTCGCGGTGAGGTTGTACACGCCGGATACCGGCACGATCACCGAGTCCAGGTTCCGTTTCCCGCCGGTCCAGTTGCCGCCGACCTCGATCGCTGTGCCGTCGAACATGATCGCGGCCCCGGAACTGGTGATGGACTGGTTCGCGGTCCGGGTCACCGTGCACGCGGGCGCGGTCGTGTCGGTGATGGTGTCCGGGTCGTTCTCCCCGCCCTCCGGCTTACGCGCCAGAATGACCGACCCGCCCTCCACGTGGGAGGCGATCAGGTTGCCGTCCGGCGACGTGGATATCACCCACTGGCCGACCCGCTGACTGGTCGGGTTTTCCACCGAGTTGATGCGCCGATCGGTGTCGCGCGCCCACTCCGCATCCGTCTTGGCCCGCCGTACCGGCTCCGCGGTTCCGCTCATTGCACCGTCCCTCCGGCCTTCTCGAGCTGAGTCGGGTTGTCCGGCGTGGACAGCGACAGCGCCACCTCGATACCGGTTGGCGACCCGGTCACGGTGACCTGGTCCAGGCGCAGGATCGTACGCAGATCCAGCGCAGACACCGTGATATTGATCCCCGGCACCAGCATGTCGAGCTCCACCGGTGCGTCCGGGGTGAGTGTGGCGTTCTGCGGCACCACCAGCTCGTCCCGGATTACCGCCGTACGTCCGACGTATTCGGCGGCGGCGCGCTGGATGTTCGACACCCCGAACAGATCATCGAGACTGACGATGGATTGCAGGTGCAGGCCCGCGAGTTCCTGCCGCTGCGTGTACGCGCCGTTCTTGCCCTGCACCCGAACGTCGTTCGCGGTCTTCGACCCGGACCGGTGGATTGTGGCACCGGTGGTCAGATCGCAGTCCGACAGCTCGGCGGCGATATCGGTCGGCTGGGTGCCCAGGATCGGCCGCCCCCGCACCACCGTCCACCGCAACCCGAGCTTCGCCAGGTCCGCCATGTCCTGTTGCACGTACCGCAGATCGGCGGTCACCGACACGTCGTAGCGGGCCGCTGATGCGAGGGCGGGCATCACGACCGGTTCGGCGTCGATCCTGTGGAATCGCAGCATGTCTCGCCACATGTCGGCCGCGATCGGGGCCACGTTGAGCTGATCCCATGCCTTCGTCGTTTGAGTGCGGGTGTGCCACATCAGCACCGACACATCCCGTGCGTCGACGGTCATCCCGGTCCGGTCGCGGGTGGCGTCCTGGATCGGCCCGAACCACTGCAACGACTGCCCATGCCAGCAAGACACCCAATGCACCCACGGCGTCACCAGGGTCGACAACTCCTGTAGCGGGGCCTGCACCTGGCACCGGCTGACCTCGTTCAACTCCCGCGACCAGGTGTAGCCGGTGGGGCACTCCAGCGCGCCGACCATCGAACCGTCAGCGATGGAGTGCACGGCGAACGCGGCCTGTTCGAGCTTCACGACTGCCGCCCCCGAACCTGGATCTGCACCGTGAAATCGATCCCTGGTTCGTGCTGGGCGACCAGCTCCCAGCATTGGCCCGCGTCGAGCACGGTCGGTGTCCACGGCGCACCGGACGGGGTGTGCACGATCCCGACCTGTCGCACCTGCTGACCGTCCACCAACCCATACGGCCGCCCGGCCACCGAATCAGCCACCACCGTCCCGCCAGCAGGCAGACCAGCCAGGGACACGAACCCGGTCCGATCACACATCGCTGTGCTGCCACACGGCCGGAACCAGAAATTCACCGACACCGGCTCCGCACCGGCCGTCACGGTCAGCGTGACGGTCTGGTCGCGGCACATCACCCCCGCCGCGCCCGGCACCGTCGCGACCCGGGTTTGCATCTGGCACACCGGAATACAGCCCGCACAGACCGGCGGCTGCACCGGCGACACATCCACCATATTCGGGATACAAGTCGCCGACGCTAAAACCGGTATCTCCGAACATGATTCGGGGTCCTCGCAGTCCGGTGGATGCGCCCACTGGATCTGTTCGGTGACGCTGGAGGCCCACGAAATTGTTTGGGAGACAACAGGACCGTACACGTACGGGTCCAGGACGCCCATCTCCCAATCGACCGTCTGCACCGCGCCCTGCCGGTTCTCCACGCCCCGGGTGCCGAACGAGGTATTCGTCCGCAGCTCGCGCGTGAGGACGACGCGGGACATGATGCGCCGCAACATCGCCGGGTCGGCGGCGGAGTCCTCCGGGTGCGCGGCAAGGTATTCCAGCGTCACACCCGACAGCGCCGTCGCGGCCCGCAGCTGGCACGCCAACCACTCGGCCCCGTAGGTCACCCCGGCGTTGGTGCAGCCCACCAGGATCGCCTCGAACGTGAGCCCCCTGGCCTTGTCGCGGTGCGGGCCGGTCACCCCGCCCGCACAGATCGCGTCATTGATGTTCCGGTCGACCGGAGCCGCACCGAATCCATCGGTTTTGGTCACCCAGATCCCCAGGAACTCGGCGGATTGAGGGATGGCAGGGTCGTACCAGGGTGCGTTCGTCAGGACGTACGGGTCATCGCCGAGGAACTCGGCCAGGCCGGGCCACGAATCGTCATACCGCACGTAGTCTCTCGGCCCGGCGCACCGGCACTGTGCGAGCGCTTCCTCCATCGAGGACGGCACACCCGGCCGGGCGGTAGCGACCAGCCGGGACGTGTTGGTCAGTTCCTCGCCCGCGAGGGCGAGCCAGCCACGGAACACCGGCTACTCCCCGCCGTCCACGAACGGCGAACCGGGCTCCACGGCACCGATCACGCCGAGCCACGGGCCGGGCTGGGGTTCGGTGTCGGCCGGTACCGCATCGTGATCCGACACCGTCCTTTGCCCCAGCTCCGCCAGAGATTGCGCATCCATCACGGTCTCCTCACAGCAACGCCAACAGATGGTTTTGCACCGCGGCCCCGGTGCCCGGTCCGCCGCCGACAACCTGGATCGGCGCGTTCACCGTCGTGTTCCGGTTCCCTCGCTGTCCCTGCTCGAGGGAGGCGACCATGCGGTCGAACAACTTGGTCTGCCCAGGGGACAGCACGCGTTCGGGTTCCACGATGTCCTTGGGCATGTAGCCCTTGCCGACTGCGATACCACCGGAATCGAACGAGTCGATAGCGGCAGCGGCCCCGACCGCCAGCCCGGACACCACCACAGCGGCCACACCCGCCAGGGCCGCGCCGACGACAGCGCCGATCGCCGCGCCGATCGCGGTACCGACACCGGGGATGATGGAACCGATCGCCGCGCCGATCGCGGTTACCACCAGCGTGATCATCGCCGACAGGATCGCGGTGATGATCGGGATCAAGATGCTGGTGATCAGGTACCGCAGAACGGATTTGACCAGGGCTTGGTTGATGCGGTTCTGCTCGGCCACCACCAGCTCCGCAGAGGATTGGTTGCGCTGCATCAGGTCTGCGGTGTCGGAGATGATCCGGCCCGTCGTATCGAACGACTTCGTTTGATCACCGCGCATTTTCTTGATCGCGTCGGTGGTGTTGATCAGGTTGTCCCGGATGTCGATCTCCACGCCGGTCAACCGAACAATCAGGTCGGCTACCTCTCCGCCGGAGATGTCCTTGCCCAGCTGGCCCTTCGAGTTCGAGACCGTCGAATTCTGTTGCGCAAGAGCAGCGTTCGCCACCTGCTGCGCGACCTGCTGAAACGCGCTGGTCGCGGCCTGGGCCACGGACTGCACAGCCTTGCTGATCTCGGCCGTCGCGTCGAATGCCGACCCTGGCGCACCGAACGGCGATGTCGCCCCCGCACCCGGGTTGTTCCCGCCCGGTGTGGTCGCGACTTGCCCGGACAGGTTGTTCACTGCTTGCGTGGTCTTGTTCGCCGCATCCGTGACGAGCCCGAACCCGCTGCCCAGCCAGTCCTTCACCACACCGAGGGACGCATCGAACGCGGACTGCATGATCGGGGTCAGCACGCCACCGGTTAGCCGGTTGGAGATGTCGGTGAGCACGGCGCGCAGCTGCTCGGTCTGCTGCTCGGTCACCGTCTCCTGGCTGGACTCGGTGCGCTGCACCAGATCCCGCGTATCGGCCACCATGCGGCCGGTCGTATCGATCGCGGCCTGCGTGCGCTGCTCCTGCGCCTGATCCTCCGGCGACTTGCGTGTGGGGACCTGCACACCCAGCAGTTGCGACAGCGTATCCACACCCTGCGAGAACACCGAGTTCGTCAACAGATCCGGCATGGTGCCGGTGCTGCCGCTGCCCGCGAGCTGCTGGAGGGACACCACCAGCGCATCGAACAACCGAGTCTGCTCCGGAGACAGCACGCGTTCGGGATCCACCACGTTCTTCGCCAGGAACCCGGTCCCGGTCGCGACACCACCAGAGTCGAACGGGTTCAGCGCATTCAGCACGTCCCCGCCGACCTCTTTTGCCTTGGACCACGCCGAAGGCAGCAGATCGGTCAGCCCGTCCGCCAGGCCGGACAGGTAGTGCACCGACCCGTCTTCGAACGTGGTCAGCATCTCGCCGGGGATCTTCCGGAACTCCGGCGGCGGCGGACCCACCTCGGTATCGATCCGCTTCCGGATCGGATCGAGCACCGCCGAGAACGCCTTGCGGATCTGGCTGTTCAGGAATCCGTGCTGATCGGAGGTGGACGGACCGACCGACCCGCCGCCGGTGCTGGGCTGGAAGAACCCGTTCGCGCCGATCGGCAACCCGTACAGGGACGCGAAATTCCCGACCGGGGTACCGGTCCCGTAGTGGACATTGCCCAGCGCTCCACCGGACTCCACGCGCGCCGCCGGGTAGCCGAGTTCGGGGATAGGGCGCAGCTCGCCCGCAGTGTGCCCGCCGCCGGGGCCGCCCGGGTCGTCGGTGATGCCGACGAGCATCCCGACACCATTAGTGAGGTTCTTCACCAACCCCTGCGCGCCGACCTGTGGGTAACCGGCGAAAGTGCTTGTGGACCAATACCGTTGCCACGGGTTCAGGCCGAGGATGGCCGCGATGATCGAGCCCTGGAACCCCGAGCAGTCGAACGAGTCGCCGGTGAACCGCGGCCCCGCCCACTGATACGCCTTCCCGCTCTGCGCCTTCGCGAAGTCGTGGCCCTTCTGCAACTGGAGCATCCACGGCAGCACCGCACCACCGTTCGCGAACCGCGGCTGCAACCGGTCGAACAGGCCCTCCGGCGAGACGTTGCCGATGCCCTTCGACGCCACGGCCGCCCCGTACGCGTCGAGGTTGTCCCGCCCCAGATCGGTGATGATCCGCCCGTTGTCCCAGGTGAACGGGATACCGCGCGCGATCATGTCGCGGATCGCGTAGAGGATGTTCTGCCCGCCGGCCGCGAGCACTTCGGCGGCCGTGACGACGTGCTCACCGGTGGACAGCCGCGCCAGGATGCTGTCGGAGGTGCCCGTCCCCGGCCCGTATACCGAACCGCCAGTTTTGAATCCGAGCGTGACGGGATCGAGTTCGCCGACGCCGGGCAGGAACTTCGCGACCGCGTTCCACGCCTTGCGGAGTCCGTCGTTCCAGACCGTGTTGACCAGGAACCGGACCGGGGTCGCGGCGGCGTCGCGCAGCCCGTCCCAGATTGTCTTGATGCCGTCGACGCCGTCCCGGAACCAGCCCTTGACCTTGTCGATTGCGCTGCCAATCGCCGGGAACACGGTCTGCGTCAGGAAGTCGGCTCCCTTGCTCAGGGCGTCGTTCATGGTCTTCCACTGGTCGACCAGCCACTGAATCGCCGGGATCACGATCTTCTGCAGGATGTCGAAGACGAACCGGGTGAAGGCCTCGATGATCTGGGTGACGATCGGGATCAGCACCTTCATGATGTCGATCACCGTGGGCATCACCTGGACCGCGAGATTCACCAGCTGGGGCAGCAGCGGCACCACGGCCAGCACGAGATTCGCGAACGCGCTGATCAACTGCGGCAGTAGCGGCGCGATCTGGGTGAGCGCGTTCGCCAGCGCCTGCCCGATCGTCTGCGCGACCTGGGCCAGGACAGGCGCGATCTGCTGCATCACCGGCGTCATCTGCTGCGCGAACTGCGCGATCACCGGCCCCAACGCGTTGAACACCGTCGTCAGCGCCGGGGCGAGGGCTTGCAGGACAGCGGAGAAGTTGTTGGCAATCAGCGGGATCAGCGGCGCCAGCGCGTTCACCAGCGAAGCGAAGGCTTGCGCGATTGGAGGCAGCGCGGGGGCGAGGGCCTGGATCGCGCCCGCCAGCGCGGTCCCGATCGTCGTCGCGATCTGCGACAACGGCCCGATCAACGGGGTGACGGCTTGTCCGATGACGGTCAGCAGGGTCGAGAGCACCGGCAGGATCGGGGTCAATCCCGTGGCCAGGGCCGAGATGAACGATGCCAGCGTGGGCATCAGCGCCGTCAGCGAGTTCGCGAACACCGCGCCGAGCTGCCCCAACGCAGGCGCGATCGCGACCAGGGCCGCGCCGAGCTGAGTGAACAACGGCTGCAAGGTCGGCAGGACGTCGCTGCCGATGGTGATCAGCGCCGTTACCAGGCCGCCCAGCAGCGGCCCCACACCCTGCAACGCCTGAGTGAGCCCGGTGAACAGGCTCGATAGTGCCCCGGTCCGGGACGCGATCGAGAACGCCTGCCCGATCGAGTCACCGATCCCAGCGAACGCCTTGCCCATCCCCTCCAGCGCAGGCTCGGCCGTGTGGACCAGATCCAACATCCCCTGCGTGGCATCGCCTGTGCCGGAACGCAATCCGTGCAGCAGGTTCGTCGCGCCCGCGAACACCGATTGCAGCCCGGACAGTCCTTGCGCGGTACCCAGGAAGTTCAGGAAACTCGATGCCGCGCCGTTGATCTCGCCCGCGACACCGGCCATCCCGGTCTTCAGCACCGGAATCACCCGCGTGGACACGTCGGTCAGTTCCGTGCCCAGGTTCGCGAACGTGGCGTCCTGGACAGCCTTTCCGGCGTCGGTCAGCGCCGGTTTGATCCCCAGGGCCGCGGTGACGAACCCTTGGGCGTTCGGGGACAGCTTGCCCATCGCCTCCGCGAACTTCTCCGCGCTGGGCGTGGCCTGATTCTGGGCGTCAGAGACGGCCTGCGCGGCTTTCGCGACATCGGCAGCAGCCTTGGCGGCGGTGCGCTGGGCGTCGGTTACCCGGTCCTCGGCGGCCTGCTGGCGGTCCTTCGCCGACACCACTGCGTCCGAGCCTTCGATGCCCTTGGCCTGGGCGGTAGTCGCGTCCTCGGTGGCCCGCTTGTTGGACTCGACAGCCTGGTCGTAGTTCAGCTGTGCTCGTTCGAGCCGGACCAGGGCCTGTTCGTGCGCGGACGGGTCGAAAACGGTGTCGTTGGCCTCCTTGGTGGCCTCGCGCAAGTCGATGGCCGCCTCTTTCTGGGAGATCGTCGCTCCCCGCGCCCGCAACTGGGCGTCCTCGAGATCACGTCCAGCCTGCTTATAGGCGTCACCGACCGCCTTCGCCGCGACCGTGGCATCCTTCTGAGCCGACGCCAGCGACCGTTGCGCCGACTGCACGGAGTCAGCCGCATTCGCCAACTGATCCTGTGCTGCCGCAACAGCTTTCGTCTGGGCCGCCGCTTCCTTCGGCCCGTTGTCCGACAACGTGGACGCGGCCTTGAACGCATCCGCCAGACCGTGCAGCCCCACCACAGCGGTCGCGGCGATAGCACCGGCCGCCGGACCGACCGCCGCCAGAGCACCGACCAAACCGCCCACGAGACCGGCCGCCGCGCTGGCCGCGCCACCGATTCCGGCCACGGCGGCAGTGACCAGACCGAGCTTGCCCGCAGTCGCAGCAACGGACCCGATGGATCCGGAGAGCTTGGAGAACGACATCCCGGCGCTGTCAGCGCTGCGTGCGAGCCGTTCGACACTGGAGGTCGAGCTGCTGTCGACATTCGGCGTCGTTATACCGGTGCGGTCCGTCTGAACCCGCACCTGCTGGACGATCGGACGGGCCTCGCGCTGCAACTCCTCTCGCAGCGCCCGCAACTCCTCCGGAGTGCCCGCACGGTCGAGATTCACCCGGACATTGATCTCTTGCGTGATCGGTTTCGCTTCGCGTTCGAGCTGTTCCCGCAGCGTGCGCATGTGAGCGGTGGCCGCGTCGGCGTCCAGATCCACGTTGATGCCGATGTTCAACGGCTGTGCGTCCAAACGGATTTGGACGTTCCGCATGGCCGCGATGACGACGCGGGTCAGCTCGGCGTCGAACCCGCGGCCGTCAGCAGTGATCGGGATGCGGATTCCGCTGGGCGCTGTCACCCGCGCACGGTCGCAAAACGGGGTGCATCACCTTTTTAGGTTCCACCGGCATCCGTGTTTCGCACACGAAGGTGATGACGAGCGTGGATGGGCGGGTCTATAGGTGGGCTATGGGTGGGTATGGGAGTTGGTGGGTCGGCGTAGGAATCCATGGGGGTGGGCG
>NZ_BDBQ01000049.1 GCF_001613065.1 Nocardia miyunensis NBRC 108239 | reverse complement strand
GGGAAATCTGTGGGTTGGTGCGTGGGTAGTTCGTAGGTAGGTGGGGAAATTTTTGGGTGGTATGGGGGACTAGACACAGTGCGAGAATCCACTACTCTCAGTGCAGTCGGTAGCGGAATTGCTTCCGGCGCATCCTCAATGGGGTCATTCTGTCCGAGTTCGCGTGCGGGGTGGCCTGTGCCCTCAGAGAGGAGGTGAAAGGTCTGTCCAAGCGAAGGAGGCGAGGTAAGCGGAGAACCCCGGCGGTGCTGAGCTTTACCGCCGAGATCCCCATCCACTATGCAAACATGCTGATCAAGTGGGCCATGCTAGCTGTAGTGCTTCATAGCCTGCTTTGACGACCTGAGTGCGGTCACTGCTGCGAACAGTGACCGCGCTCGCTTATTTGCACAGCCAATCGGAAACGATTGGCCGCCAACATGCTACCAAGGTGGCAACTTCGATCGGGCGATTTGCCTCCCAAGGTGGCAAATTTCGTTCCGAATTTGAGAATGATTCAGCAACGATTTTGGAAACGATTTTGGAAACTTGATCTGACAGTAGTTCGTCAAAGATTTGCGCGGGCCATCTCGTCACGAACTGCCGAGGTCAGGAACGGATTGCCTTTGTAGCCGGGATGCCACACCCGGCGCGCGAACACCACCCGGCCGCCGACCTCGAATCGCAGCATCCGGGCCGAGCGTGGCCGGATCTCGTGCGGCCGAGTCGGATCGTGCACGAACCGCGCATACCGCGCTGTCGCGAACACCTCCGTCACCACCAGCGGACCCGCCACCGTGGTCCGGTCACCGATCGTGGATCGCAGGTGCCCGGACCGCACATTCACCCGACGCTTCGCTGTGGTCGTGATTGCCCGGCCCAGCCGCCGCATCGTCGGTGCCGCCTGTTGCGCGGCACGCTCACCCGACTGCGCGGGCGGTGACCACTCGGTCCGGCCCCGGACCTTGATAGTCACTGTGTGCCAGCGCTTCTCGAACGCCTGGCCCGTTTGGGCTTGGGTTCGTCAGTGTGCCGTTCGATCACCTTGATGATCCGGGACTTCGCGAGCCCGTTCAGGCGGGCAGTCCATTCGACTGTGTGTTGTTCGCCCCGCTGGCACACGTCCGAGTTGATGACGCCCTCGATAGTCACTTTCGCCATACGGTCCTCCTACAGTTGGGCGTGGGCGGTTTGCAGCCACGCGATAACCAGCCCTTCCGGGCCGAACGGCTCACCCGCCCCGAGCCCGGTATTCGCTGCGACGCCTTTGGATTCCGCGTGCTTCATCGCCGCGCACAGCGCCCGATCGATCCGCCACGAGTCGTCCAGCTGCACCATCGCGATCTCCTCGAGGTCGGCCGGGGACGCGTCGAACGGATGGCAGCGCGCGATACCGGCCTCGATGGTGATGGCACGTTGCAGGCCGCAGCCGCCCGCGCTGGCTTCGGTCGGGAATTCCTCTGTGCGCCAACGTCGGACGAGCCGCACCCACAGGTACGGGCCGCAGTTGTCACAGGAGGCGTCGTCATCGTCGCGGACACCGACCCACGGCGGGGGAACGACGGTTTCCCCGGCCACGATGTTCACCGTGTCGGTGCCGCCGCCCAGTGGCGGCGCCTGCTGGTCTGGGGTGAAGAATCGCCGCAGCTCGGCCACCGTCAACCCGATCACAGTTGCTGCCTGGTCAGCCATCAGAACCCCGCCCGATAGTCAGGACTGGACACCGCCGAAGGTGCGGACAGGTGGTGCGGGTTCACCGCGGCTACCCACATATCGATCTCCGGTATCCCCGTCTGTTGCCTGTCGAACAGCGCGGCCGGGTCGGACAGCTTCACCGAAACACCCTGTCGTGAAACCGATTCCACCCGCTTGGGTAGTCGGCACTTCTCCCCTGTGCAGGCGTTCCAGAACTCCCGCGCCAGCAACCCCACCATCTGATCCGCCCCGGCCGGTGGCGCGACGCCCTGCAGGTACTCCACCGACCACGTGCCCGGCGAGCCCGCCGGGACGCGGAGGTTCTGTTCCGGCCACCGGCCCAGCCGGGTATAGAGCCGATCACCCTCGAGCACATACGCGTTCGAGTCGATCTGAGCACCGTCGACCGTCACGGCGGTTACTTCGCAGACCGGGCCGGGCAGGTGCACCACACCCGGCCCGGTGACCCGGCATGACGGCCCGCACCCGCAGACCACGTTGCGCCACACCCCGCCGTCCAGCTCCGGGAACCACATCCACCCCGGCAGCCACGCCAGCGGCCGATCCTCGTTACGCACGCACGGCCGCACAGTCACCGGGCAACACCCGAACTGTCTGCCCGTGAAGGACCACAACACCACGACAGCGGTATCGATCGCGGCCTGGAGCCGCACCGTGTCCTCCTCCGCCGTCACCTCGGGGAGGCAGGTTCGCGCGACAGGCCACGTGCAGCTCATGGCCGGGACCGTAGGCCGGTGGGGCGCATCAGCCCCCGACGTTGTTCAGCGCGACGGCCAGCCGATCGAGGTAGCCGCCCTGGCTGTACGCCGTCGTGTGCTGTCCGGTGAGGTAGCCGCGGACATCGTCGGCGGCCTGCTGGTACATCTCCCACGTCTTGACCGGGTGCATGATGTCGCCCCAGCCCGCAGGCTGCCACCGCCGCTGCAACATCCGATTCAGCAGATCCTTGGACCACGCGCCGATCATGGCGAGCCCGAACGCGGACATCACATCCGCGAGCGCACGCAGCGGCGAGCCCGGCGCGCAGCTGGTTATCGCGTCGCGCGGGTTTGCCGCCTCGAAATGTGGCCGATCCGGGAACACGCCGCGCTCACCGTTGATGCCGAATCCGGCCGGCACCGGGTCGATCGAATCCCCTGCCCTGCGTTGCGGGTTGGCGACGCACGCGGTGGCGGCGATCTCGCAGTCCGAGTACAGGCCGCGGGCTTGTGCTTCGCTGAACTTGGTGACCAGCTCCGCGCCCAGCGAATACCCGAGTAGCACAACCATGTTCGGCGTCGACCGGATCATGGTCGCGAGATTGGCGATACCGATCCGGATCGAGTCGGCCTCGCTGGGACCGTTGATCCGGAATCCCTCATTGGCGACCCCGACCGACGCCGGGTAGACGACATCGCCGAGCACACGGTACCGGCGCGGGTCCAACTGCCGGGTGACCTGTGTGAGCATGTTGTTCGGGCTGCCCTGCGGCTCACCGGTACCGCGACAGGTGATGACGTCAATCACAGAACGGCCGCCATCATGGCGTCTGCGAGGCGGATGGATCCCTGATAGCTGGGATGGATCGCGTCGCAGGACAGCGATAGGTCCATCGTGTTCGTCGCGAGCGTCCCACCACTCGACACCCAGCCACGCACGGCACTGTCGACGTCGATACAGTGCGTTACTCCTGCCGGGAGTCCACCAAGCCATCCGTTCATCGAATAGCGGTACGCCTCTTTCGAATTCGCGCCCGTCGCGAAACTCTCGGGCATGATGTTGAGCGCGTACAGCGGGACACTGTTGCCGACGATCGCCCGCACGTTGTTGATCACCGACGTGTAGTAACCCTGCAATGTGGCGAACGTTGTGCCACCGGCGATGTCGTTACATCCCAGCGTGACGATCGCAGCGTCCCACGCTCCGCCGCTCGTGCTCATCCGCGAGTACCCGCCATAGCTCGAGTTGGCCCACATCTGCGCGGTGGACGCGAACAGACAGTGCGGCTGGACCATGACACCGGCCCGCCGCTCCCACTGCCGTAGGAACGACATGTGCAACGGCGTCGGCTGGAGGTTCGCGCTGCCCTGAGTGTAGAAGTTGGTCCCTTGCGCCCCTTCGGGAATCGAGTCCCCGAACACGATGACGCCCTTCTTCCGGTTGGTCGTCGTGTACTCGATCACGATGTCCAAGAACGGGAATTGCGCGGCGCTGGTGGCTCCGGACGCGGCCACCGATGGGTTGTGCGCGGACGTGGTGTTGTTCCAGTACCAGCACTGGCCGACGCCTGGGATCAAAGTGGTTGACGCCGCCGCGTGGAAGCTGAGCCCCAGCACATGATCCACGCCCTCGGGGAGCATGCCAACGCCGGAGATCGACAGGAACGACGTCGTGTTGGGAATGGTCGCACCGGATCCCGCCAGCGTGGTACCGGCCCCGCCGTTGAAATTCCCGGTCTGAGCGCCGCCCGTGCTCGGCGGCGTCATGACCCCGATCGTCATCCCGTCCAACGTCAGTGCGGCAGCCCCGTTTGTGGAGGCGAACATGTCGTAATTCCGGACCTTGACCGTGTAGCTGGTCGCGTCGGCCGGTAGCCGGAACGGCCACCGCATACCGAAATTGGTCCCGGTGACCGCCCGGCCGTTGGTGGTCGTCAAATACGAACTCAACCCGCTGCCCTGCCCGCCGTTGCTGAACGACAGAGTCCGGGTGCGAAGCGGGAGATCCGTGGTGATCAGTGTGTCCGCGGCGGGCAGCTCCTGCACCGTCCCGCCGACCATCACCAGAGGAGCGCGGGCGACCATCAGGCGAGCACCACCGGTTGCGAGCCCTCGAAGTTGATGCTGGTCGGGGAGGTGGCGACACCGACGCGCTGCACCACGTTCCCCGACGCGGACGGCGGCGTGCTGGTCGCGGTCCCGGCGGTGGTGGCCAGGAACACCGGGCCGGGGGTCTGGGCGGTGACGGCCGTGTTCGGGCCTTCGAAGTAGACGGTGGCGTTCGCGCCGCTGAGCACGGCGGCCAGGACGAACCCGTGGGCTTCCTTGCCCTGGGTGGTGGCGTCGGCCTTGCGGACCTTCGCGCCCGAGGAATTCCAGATGTTCACGAAGTCACCGGCCGCCAAAGCCTCCGACGCCGCGATGACCGCAGTGTCCGCGCCGATACCGGCGGGCATCATGGACGAGTCGAGGCGGCCGGACCCGTCCAGCGCGGGGATCTTCCCCGCGTCGCCCGAGCCAGCGGATGCCTGGATCGCGGCCTGTTCGGTCAGTGACCCGGTGGTGGTGTCGAGCTTGATGTACTTGTTGCCAGCCATGTTTCGGCCTCTCCTATGTCAGTGCGACGCTCGGCGAGCGGTCGACGAAAACGGTCGTGGCCCCGGTCGCGGCGGCCAGCTGCGCCAGGAACCCGCTGTCCGGCACGGATTGGGTCAGCGCCCCGCCAGCGCCGAGGAAGATCGGACCCGGCGCCCATGTCCAAGACGGTTCGGTGAGTTCGCCGAACATGACCACCTGCACCTGATCGCCGGATGCTGCTGCGCCGCTGGTGATCCCGATCGGCAGTCCCAGATGGTCGGGGTTGGTGTTGTCCGCATACACGAACGCGCCGTCCGCCTGGCGGACGACGGCCTGGTGGCCGGACAGGGCGGTACCTGCTGCGCCACTAACGGTTACCGACGAACCGTCACCGCTGCCGGGCGGTCCGGCCAGGCCGGGAACGGGGACGGCCACAGCGCCGCTGTCCGGCAGCGGGACGGCCGCGATGTATCCGAAACCGCCACCGACACAGCCGGTTTGAATGGGGCCTTCCATCCACACGAACGCCGGTGCGGACGGGTATTGCAGCCACACCTCGGCCCAGGCGTTCAACGGGATCTGGTCTACGTCGTCGGGGTCGACCAGCCACGACATCACCGCGTCGGTGATGGTGGCGTTCCAGATCCGTTCGAAACTGCTGCCCCGCACCGACAGCCGCAGCCACGCGGTAACCCCGGTCGGCCACGGTGCGGGGGTGCCGGGTGGAGATTGGTACTCCACCCGGCCCGCAAACGCCGTACCGGGTTTCAGGGCCAGGCGCAGCGCGCCGGGTGTCCATGACCCGAGAGTCAGCGTCATCAGCTGTAGACGCCGCCCGCCTGCGTCTCGGTGACCGCGACGCCCGGGGTGGTGCCGCCGGTCAGGCCGGTCCCGGAAGCGGTCATCAGCGGCAGATCCAGGCCCGCCAGGTCGCCGACGAATTCGACCACGTACGGGCCGGTGCCGGTCACGTTCACGTTCCCCGTGCCGACCGTCGACAGACCCTCCAGCGCCGTCTTCACGGCCGTGTTCGCCGCGTTGAACGCGATACCCGCAGTCGACTGCCCCTTGTAGGCGACGGTGAACGTTCCGCCGGTCGGAGTGCCGGAGATGGTGACGGTCTGCTTCTCGTTCGTCGCGACCGCATCGCACGACGGCTGATCCGGTGCGGTGTCGATCGCGGTGTCCCCGTAGTACGGGGTGGGCAGCACCAGCGGGCACGCGCCATCGGTGACGTCCGGCGGCGCGATGGTGGTCTTGAACGACCGGTAATGCTGGCCGACCTTGATCTCCTTCAGCAGACGCCCCGGCGTGTTGTCCGCGTCGATCGGCATCACGTTGTACGGGCCACGGCCCCAACGGGTACCGGCCGCGGTGATCCCGGACAGCGTGAAAGTGCTGGCCTTCGCGCCGATCTCGACATCGCCAACCTGTGCTTCCTTCAGCACCGGCCACAGCATGTACCCGTACGGGAGCACCAGATCACCGCCCGCGCCGACAAGGATGTCGTCCGAGGTGGGGACGTCGCACTCGTCGTCCGAGCCGACACCGGACCACAGTTCGATCGCCACACCGGTCTGATCGGGGACTTCCTTCTGATCGGAGAAACCGATCGGCTTGCCGTCCCAGCTGGTGACCACTTCCCAGTCCAGCAGCATGTTGAACAGGTCGGTGTTCACACCACAGAGTTCGATGGACAGCGCCCACCACTTGCGTTCCGGCGGAGTGCGATCCGAGACGCACACCCGGCCCTCAGCGTTGGTCTGCTCGATGTCGTCGGCGTCCCGCATCACCGGGGACGCCTTCAACGTCACGAAACCGGATGTGACGATCCGGCTACGCGGACCGTGCAGGGGCATGCCACATGCGTCGACCAGGGTCGCCCGCAGGCGCTTCCCCTTCACGACCGCGAATTCGGCCACTTTCAACTCTCCTCTATACGCGCACTTCAGAGCGTTTTCTGTGGCTGCCCAGGTCCACGCCGCGCACGATAGAGTTCGGGGGTGCAGACCCCTATGTGGTGAGCCAGTCCGCCAGCGGCTGCTCACCTTGCAGGACGCGCCGAAGATCGGACTTCAGCGCGCCGACTTCCGAACGCAGAGCAGCGATCTCGCTGCGCGATGCGGCTACTTCCTCCCGCAACATGCGGTTGTCGGAGTGCGCCGCCACCAGCTCGCCCTGCAAACTGCGGCGTTCCTCCCGCAGGTCCCGCCGCTCCTCCCGCAACTCTTCGACCAACTGGTCGTACGCCTCTGTCACCTTCACCAACGTGGCCGCATCGTGATCGCGGGCCTGCGCCGCGACCAACCGCCGATTCGTCACCCCAGACACCACCGCCGTCAGGGTGCCGCCACCGAGCCCTGCGCCGACCACCTCCCACACACTCATCAACGCCACGAGGTCACCCCGCGTCGGTCGGTGGCGGTAGCTCCTGGGGCGGTGCGACGAGCCGATGCACGTACGCGGCGACGACCGTGACCACCGCGCCGAGCGCGGCCCCGCCGACCGCCTTCCAGTCACCCGCGTTCGTGATGTCGAACCCGCTGCCGCCGATCACCCCAGCGACCGCCAGCAGCACCGCCACCACCACCGTCGCTACCGCGCCCTGAATCGCGGTGCGCTGCGCCCGATCCCGCGCATCGGCATTGGCCGACATCGGTACCGGGGTCAGCGCGGCCAGGGACTCGCTGATCTGTTTCTCGGCGGCGGCCTGCACGGTGCGGGTGGCGTCCTCGATGTGCTCGGCGAGCTTTTCGAGGACGTTGGCCGTCACCAGGTCCACGACGTTCTTCGGTTCGGCCATCACTCACCAGCGGGAGCGTCGGCGGCCTTGGCGCGGGAGCGGCTGGTGGACTTGCGGGGAGCTTTCGCGGCCGGTGCTTCCGGCTCGCTGGCAGTCTCCGGCTCTGGCTCGGAGGTGTCCTCCGATTCGGTTGCGGCGCTGGCGTCCTGCTCCGGTTCGCTGGCCGATTCCGGCGCGGCCTCGCTGGCGGCCTCCTGCTCCGGCTGGGTGGCGGCCTGGGGTGTCTCCTGTGCGGTCTGGCTGACGGTCTCCATGAACGCCTGTGCGTTTGGGCTCAGCTCGGCGCTCGGGGTGCCCTGCGGCTCCGGGAACGCGATGTCGCCCATAGGATCCGGGACCAGCCCCGCCGCCTGCGCGATATCGACCGGCACCCGGAACCCGCGCCCGCCCGTGGACACTCCGCGAACTTCCCGAACCCGTTCGGGCCCTGCGGCTTTGATCAGCAGCGCCGCCAGTCGCTCGTGGCCGCCTGTGGAGAACGCGCGGACGGTGGCGATATCGCCGTCGACCTCTGTGATTGCCTTCATTGCCTATGCTCCGATCGTGACTGCGAGGGTGAAGCACTCCCATGCCACGAGCACTTCACGCTCAGCGACCGAGAGCCGTTGATTGGTGGGGTAATCCGGGCCGTGGGTCATCCCCACCGGCCCCTGGAACACCGCGACCGGGCCAGTGCCGACCAAGGTGTCGTCCAGACCCGAATAGCCGGTGCCGAACGCGTACCGGTGCCCCATCGGGGACAGCAGATACGCACCCGAGCGAGTGACCAGCTGCGCGGCCTGCAACGCGGCGGCCACGTGCGGCGCAGCATGGATGACACCCGGAAACCCGAACAGCGCCATGGACTCCTCGAGCGCGCCCACGGCCGCCACCAGACCGGTCACCGTTTCCGGGGTACCGGCCGCGGTGAGTAGCCGTGATACCAGCTGTGTTTCGACCTGGACGCGTTCCTGGATCCGCAACAGCTGTTGCGCCCGCCCGGCCGCCTCATCCTGCGAGACCAGCGCGGAGCACTCATCGTCGGCGCCGATGACATCGCCAGTGAATTCGTGCGACAGCCAGTCGTTGCGCGGCTCTGCGCCTTTCGGCGACGGGGCCGGGATCTCGGCGTCACAGTCGATCGGCCAAATCCACGACGGGCCACAGTTCCACGTGTCCACGACGATGCCCTGAGCGAGTCGTGACGGGTCTCCGGCGTCGGTGAGGGTGGCCGCGCCGTACAGGCCGCCGCCGAGCGGGTTCGCCAGTGGCGGGGTGTACACCTCGGCCATGCTTCCTCCGATGAAAGTGATTGCGCTGGAAGGGAAAAACCCGGCCGGGGCGGGTGAGCTGGGCAGCCACCAACAGGGACTACTCACCCGCCCCGAACCGGAGATCAGTTCGGCGCGCCCGCCGTGGTCTGAGCGACCGCGATCGACGGAGTCGTGCCGCCGGACAGGCTGCCGGTAACGGTCATCGCCGGAACGTTGGTGGCACCCAACAGACCCTGGAACGTCACCGCCCACGCCCCCGCCGAGCCGGACACGGCCACGTTGCCCATGCCGATCGTCTTCAGGCCCGCCAGCTCGGTTGCCACCTTCGCCGGGGTCGCGTTGTACGCGATCGGGTACGTGGTGTCGCCCTTGAACGTCGCGGTCCAGGTGCCACCAGTCGGCGAACCGGAGATGGTGATCGTCTGGACTTCGTTCGTCATGCTGGCCACGGTGATCTGCTCCCGCGCACCCACCGAACCCGACGCGTTCAGCGAAACGGTCACCAGCTCGGACACCCGGCACCGCTTGTCGACCTTGTATTCGTCCTCGGTGAACAGCTCGGTGTAGCGGTTCTTCTGCAACTGCGCCTTGTCGTAGAGCGCGCCGACCTCGATGACGTTCTCGAGGTGCTGGACGAAAGCGCCGGCCGGATACAGCAGCGCGGACACGTGGTCGGGCCACCGCACGGCCGCGGTGGGAAGTGCCTGCCAGTGCTGAACCCACTGCATCCGAATGTTGTTGCTGGCGAGCCAGCTATCGATCTGGGCATCGGTCACGCCCTTGACGTCCAGGCCCTGCTGGAAACCCATGTCGGCCTTGGCGACCTCGAGCGCGTACGCCGGGCACACGCCCTCGATGATGGCGTCACTGGGGAGGCGTTCCTGCTGGCGGATCAGGGTGGCGCGCAACGCGAGACCGGACAGGAACGCCCCGGCCGCACCGATGCCGCCAGCCGCCGGGATGGTGTACGGGGTGCTGACCGCGACCATATCCAGGATCGACCACAGCGACACCTTGATCAGGTGCGCCTTGGTGACCTCGGCCAGGAACCGCTCGATCTCCTCGGGGAAACCACGCTTCTGCAGAATGCCAGCGGTGACGCACAGGCCGATCGCTTCGACGTAGATTTCCTCCCAGTCCGTGCACGGGATCTCGATGCACGGTTTGGTGACCACCGGGTCGCCGTTGCTGTCGACGGCGGTGAGTTCTTCCTCGGTGAACCGGAACGGGAGCGTGTTGTACAGCTCCGTGAAATCCGGGTCGACCGGGCGGCGCTGGCCGCCGCGCGGGCCGAAGTTCGCGGCCGGGAGCGTCAGCAGACCGGACGCGGGGGTGACGTCGCAGAACGTGTAGATCGTCTCGGGAACCGCGCAGTGACCGCCGGACGCCACCAGCGCACCCTTGTCGGTGAACTGGCTCGGCCGCCATTCGGTCTGTGCGACCAGCTGATCCATGGCCGCCTTCATCTCTTCGCGGCTCTGGGGATCGAACTGGTGAGTGGGGCCGAAACCGCGGTCGATCGTGGCCAGTGACAGCGGAACCATGGTGCCGCGCTTGCGGTGCGGTGCCCGGTTGGCATGGACACGCGAACCGACCGCCATCGCGTCGATCGACGCGGCGATCTCCTTGAACCCGACCACGCCGTCCTTGAACGCCGGGATCTGCGAACGCATCCGGAACCCGACCTGCTCAGCCGGAGGCACGCCAGCGTTGTTGTTGCCGCGCCGCGCACCCAGGCCGCGGAACGACCGCGCCGCAGGACGATTCGACGCGGTGAGGGCCTCCTGTGCGGCGTCGGCCGTAACCTGCTCCGCTTCGGCCACCACGTCACCGGCGTCGCCAGTGTCGTTGTCCTCCTGGCCCTCGTCCTCACCGGTGTCGGTGTCCTCGGGCTCGGTGACGGTCTGGCCGCGTTCGGTACGGGCCTGGATCAGCGCGCGAGCCTCATCCGCGCGGGCCTGGTCCTCGGCCTCCACCTCACCGATGCGGGTATTGATCGCATCAGCAGCCGAGTTCAGGTCCCGCATCTGCTCGACAGCAGCGGCGGAGACGGTCGCGCCGTCCTCGGTGACACCGGCGGTCAGTGCGTCGAACGCGGCCTCAGCCTTGGCCAGCAGGTCGCGCAGCTCGGCGAGGGACAGCCCGGTCAGATCCTCGGGCATCTCGAATTCCATTGGGGTTCCTCCCAGATGACATGGGTCAATGCCGGGAGGCCCGCAGCCATACCCCGAAGGTCTGATGCCGGGAGGCCCGAAGCCATACCCCGTATCTGGCGGGAAAGCTATAGACCGGGGGTGCACGCGCCGTACGATCCACACCTGTACCGGTGGGGGACTAAGGGGTACCCCGCCCATGCAGAGCGGAAACGTCCGTGAGAGTAGCTCGTTCAATCGCTGTCGTCGCTGCCGCTGTGGTCGCGGTCGGCCTCGCAGCGTGCAGCAGCAACGACCGCCCGGCGGCCCAATCGACACCGATCCTGCCCAGCGCCACCCAATCCCAGGCGCAGCCGGTCGCCTCGACCACCAGCAGCGCACCAGGGGTGTACGCGCCGATGGACACCGGCAAATCCCGGTCCGGGCTGGAAGCGTCGATCTTGGCCGTGGACGACGCGAACACCCGGTACGGGCCGGGCACGGTGATCACCTTCCAGGTCGTCAACACCACCGGCGCAGTGTGGGAGGGCTACAACTGGTCGACGCCGAGTGTCGTCTACGGCCCGGCCGGAACGCCCGCCGAGACGATCACCTCACTGTCGGAGGGGTACGGCGCCGGTGTCCAGGGATCCATCCCGCCCGGGTCGCGCCAGACGGTGAAACACGCCTACAAGGTGAGCAAAGCGGAGCTGACCCCGGCGGTGGTCACCGCGGGTTCGGTGATCTGGCAGGGCGATTTCTCTACTTTCAAGCGCTGAATCTGGTTCCCCCGCAATAGTTTTCGCGGGGGATACCCTATCTTGACGATACACATCATTGTGTGTATTGTTGTGGATGTTCGACGGAATAAGCCGTCACGCACCCGGAAGGAACCGGAATGCCCAGCTACGCACCCACTCCCGAGCAGGCCGCGATCATCGACGCTGCGGTGGAAGGTCATTCGCTCGTCGTTCAGGCGGGCGCAGGCACCGGCAAGACCAGCACCCTGAAGATGGTGGCCGCCGCGACCGGCGGTAAGAAGACCATCTATATCGCGTACAACCGGGCGATTGCCGATGAGGCTGCCGCATCGTTCCCAGACAACGTGCTGTGCAAGACAGCTCACGGGCTCGCCATGGCCGCCGTGGGCCGCAACTACCGGCACCGGCTCAACGGGCCGCGCCAGCCCGCCAAGCGTGCCGCCGAACTCCTCGGCATCCGTTCGTGGTTGGACTTGGGCGCGGTGCGGGTTGCCCCGGCGCAGCAGGCCCGGATTGCGTTGGAGGCGGTGCAGCGGTTCTGCTACTCGGCGGACGACCAGATCGGTATCCATCACGTGCCGCGCCAGACCGGCATGTCGGTGGACGACCACATTGCGATTCAGCGCGTGGTTCTGCCGTTGGCGCAGAAAGCATGGGGTGACATCCTCGGCATCCACGGCAAGCTCCGTTTCGAGCACGACCACTACCTCAAGATTTGGGCACTGCGGAAACCGGAGTTGGCCGCCGAAGTGGTGATGCTGGACGAGTGCCAGGACTCGAACCCGCTTGTCGCCCAGCTGGTCCAGGACCAGGACCACGCGCAGCAGATCGCTGTGGGTGATTCGGCGCAGCAGCTGTACGCGTGGCGTGGCGCGGTCGATGCCCTGGACACGTGGCCCGCCGACCGGCACCTGTACCTCAGCCAGTCGTGGCGGTTCGGCCCGAAGATCGCCGAGGAGGCGAACAAGTGGCTGTCCCTGCTGTCCACACCGCTGCGCCTGACCGGTAACCCGCAACTCGCATCGGAGATCACCCGGTTGGACCGGCCGGGCGCGATCCTGTGCCGCACCAACGCCGAAGCGATGGGGCAGGTGATGAAACTCCTGGCCGCCGATATCCGGGTCGCTCTGGTCGGTGGCGGTGCCGCGATCAAACGGCTCGCCGAAGCGGCGCGGGATCTGAAGGACGGCCGCCGCACCAGCCACCCGGAACTGTGGGTGTTCGGATCCTGGGGTGAGGTACAGGAATTCGCCGACGAAGCGGCCGGGCGCGACCTGAAACCGTTGGTGGACTTGATCGACACGCACGGCGTCGACGCGATCATTGCGGCGGCGGACTCGCTCAGCGACGAACGCCGCGCCGATGTGGTGGTGTCCACCGCGCACAAGAGCAAGGGCCGTGAGTGGTCGGCGGTGAAGATCGCGGACGACTTCCCCGAACCAGAGCGCGGGGACGATGGCGAGTGGGAGACTGTCCCGGACTCGGATGCCATGCTGGCGTACGTGTCGGTGACGCGGGCGATGCACCGGCTGGACCGTGGCGGCCTGGGCTGGATCGACAAGTATCTCGCCTGATTTTCGATTACGTTGACGCCCGGTTCGTGGCACGGCCGGGCGCACGTTTCAATAGTGCTATTCTCGACTGAGATCCTCCTTTATGCACAAATCACTCTATGGGCAGGGTGTAGGGAGGAATAGTGCAGATGGAAAGACTTCCCCCAATTGGTGTGAGTGGCCGGACCAGCGCGTTCATTGCTGTAATATCTTGGCGGTATTCGCCGAGCTGAATATTATAAGAGGCGATGTTGTTCTGGTCTAGGTCGGTAGCCATAGACAGTAGGCTCTGTTCGGCGTCAACTAAATGATCAAGCGCGGTTCCCATGTCGTTTTTCTCGGTCTTGCTGAGCTTATCGTCGTTAATGCTGAGCCATGTGTTTATGAGAGCGTCCTGCTCCTTGGCTTCGCCGCGTAGCCCTGACGCGGTGGTCGGAAATGGCCCCGACGAGCACTTATTGTTGAGAGTCGTGAAGTAGACTGCCAGGTCATGCTGGTGTGCTGCCTGGTCGGTATGATTCTTTTGTAGAAATGCGTCTTTAAAATCAGTGAAGCTACCAGCGCCGAAAAAGAATACCGCAAAAGCGAGATAAGCGGACCATCGGGATATTATGTCAGTCCACGACCGACCGTTCTTGTCCGGCTGAGATTCTGCAATCCGATCGCTACTCTTCTCGAAACCCTCGTCGATCTTGCCGAGGCCACCTTGCTTACCTCCCGCGTCTGAAGCGGTGCCTTCCTTGTCCACCGTAAACCGAGCCACCGACCTGCCCCCTATGCTTTTTCGTTATTAGTGTCGGCGATGTGTCTGAGTCACGATACAGCTCTGGGTTGATCTACGCGGGCTTCGTAATCGGTTTGACTACTCCGCCGCCGATTTCGGTGAGCTTGATCTTCGCTTCCAGTTGCGTCAGGAACGGCCCATAGCGGGTCCCATCCATCCCGACCGCTTCGTACTGGGTGGCCTGCCCGGTCGGGCGGCTACCTCTACACGCGCACCCCACGACGCACCTCCGATTCCCTGATCGCATCCGCCAACACCCGGCGCCGACGCCCTGACGCCGCGGTGACGAGTTCGCGGGCGGCTGCTGCTCGTTGCTGCCCGGCCTGCTGCTCCGCGTATTCGGCGACCGCGCGGCGCGCCACGTCCTCTAGCAGCGCCGTGCTCACCGGCGGGATGGACTGGCGCGGAGCGAAACTGGCGACCATCGCGAGGTCGCCGTCGCGGTCCCGCGCGGCGCGGAACGCGAATCCGGGGTTGTTCACGGAGTGGGCGATGATCAGTTCCGGATGTCCGGCGACCGGTTCCCAGTGTCCCGAGATCGGCGCGGTGAGAGCCTGTTTCACCATCGCTGGGTCGGCCTGGGGATTGACGACGCCGGAGACCCAGATTCCGTGTGCGTCCTCTCCGGCGCGCACGTACGCCCAGCATGTAGAGACATCGTCGTGGTGCGCTATCGCTGCCTGCACGCCACGGCCCGGTGTGGCGTGTCCGCCACCGACTGTGAGGCGGCCGACGCGCAGGATCTGGCCGTCCGGCTCCAGATACGCCTTGGACTGGTGGAACTCGCTGTATCCGCTGTTGGAGCGGAACGGGTGGACCGGGCCGCCCCACCGGTCACGCACGGCCCGATGCACCGACTCCCACGCGGCGATATGCCCGAGAACGCGGCCGTCCGGGGTGACGTGGATCGGGGTCGGTTCGGACAGGCGCGGGTCCTCGAACATGCTGGCGTCGAACAGGTCCGGGCGCGTGGTCGCAGCGGCCACCAACGCGAGGTCCGGTGCTTCGCTGTCCGTCGCGTCCGACACGGTGATCGACGTGTCGCGGAATTCGGGGACGGAAACGAGTGTGCCGCCGACGATCTCGACCTGATCCATCCGCATCACGACCATACCGCCGTCCATCCACACCTCTTCGGCGGCCTGCGGGGTCAGAACGGTGCCTTGATCGTCGGTCAGGGTTTCCTCCCGCACCACCAGCTCGGCGGACGGTCGGGTCACGCCCGCCGCGATCTGCTGTAGCGCATCCTCGGTGTCTGGGCCGTCCAGCAGGGTTCCGGTCGCGTACAGGCCGTTGTCCCGGATCTCCAGGGCCTCGATCGCGCCCACGGTCAGTCCGCCGTCGTGTGCGGGCAGGTCTTCGCGCTGCCACTTCAGGGCGAGGGGGAGCGCGGTGTCGACGAGTTTGACGGTGGGGGAGAGCATGGACATGCCGGAGCGGCCGATGACCCCGGTCGGCATGAGCAACGCCTCGAATGTGCGGGCCATGATCTGTACTCCTTCGGGTGCCGCTGACGCGGTGATTCCATTCTCGAGGATCGGCAGCGGATCGCCAACGCGGACAACGTGGATCGCGCACCGGCAGCCGCACACCTCGCCCGGCGGTCCGGTCGGGTCACCGGGATACGCGAGATCCGCTGTGCCGACACGGAATTGGGCATCGAGCGGCACGCGTTGTCCGTTCGCTGCGGCGTGGGTCGGGCGGGTGCGGCCGTCGTGCAGGGACAGCCACACCTTCTCGTACTCGGGGATAGCGGACTGTCCGGACCGCGCGGCGGGTGCCTGTCCGGGCTGCCCCGACTGGCTGGTCTGGTTCGCGGACTGTCCGGTCTCGCCCTGTCCGGGCTGCCCCGACTCGTCGGTCTGGTTGTCCGCTGTCTGTTGCGTGGACGCCGTGACGGTTCGGACCGTCACGGCTGCCGCCTGCACCGCGCTGTTGCGGGCCCCGGTGGCTTCGGTGCGAGCCACGTTGTCCGCGCGGCGATCCCACCGCGAACCGTGCCGCACCGTCAGCTCCTCAGCCGCCAGCTGCCGCAACTCGCGCACGGTCGCGCCTTGCGCGGCGTGCTGGTCGATCGTGCGGGACAGCTCGCGTTGCGTGGTGGCGGGCATGCCGGTGAGGCGGTCGCGGACAGCAGCGAGATACGACGCCCGCCAACTCATCAGCTGCGGCACGAGGTGAGTTGCTTCCTCCGCGGTGACCGTGCGCCGCTGTCCGTCGACCGTCGTTTCGAACTCGGTGAGCCCGTGGCCGGTGAGCGCGGCGGCCACCAGGCCGTCCAGCAGCGCACCGAACCCGGGCAGGAACGATTCATCGAGTTCGTTGTCCCACAACGCATACGCGGCAACCAGCGCCGCGACATCGGGCGGGATCACCGGCTGCCCGCTGTCGTCTTGCACCTGCTCGGCGATCGTCCCGGCCGTCGCCGCGCCGAGCACCGGCAGCACCAGATTGCGGGCATAGTTGGCCCACCGCCGATAGGAGGCGAGCGCGAGATCCCGGATCGCGTTCTCGGTGGACAGGATCGACGTCAGCGCCCCGCGCTTCATACCCGCACCCCAGCGGTCAACTGCGCAGGCAACACCGGTTCGCGCGCACTGGTGAGCGCGGCCCGGGAGATTGCGAACACCAACGCCCGCAACCGTGCCCGGTCGATACCCGCCGACGCGCACACGTGCTCGTCCACCAGCTCGTCCCAGCCGTCGATCAGACGTTCCACATCGCCGTCGTGGCACGGTCCGAGGACGCGGTGCACTTCGATCGCGGACACGTCCCGCAGGCGGGCGTGGTCCGAACGGGACCGGCGCCGTTGTCCGGCGCGGCGCAGGGCTTCGTTCACGCACATGCGGACCACGGCGCGGGCCGCGTTGTCCTGGGTGTCCGGGATCGAGGGTGCGTCAATCGTTTCCGGCGCGCCGTCATCCGCCGGGGCGGGGGCGGTGCTGCCGGGGATCGGCAGTTCGGGCAGCACGGACAGCGCGGGGACCAGGGCGCGCAGCACGGGCAGGAGATCGGGCAGCATCTCCGGGGTGCGGCGTACCTGGTCCATGGCCCACGATGTCCAGCCGTTGACGCTGGTGAGGTCGTAGCCGTCTTCCTCGACGGACAGCCCGAGTTCCTTCAAGTAGGTTTCGGCGCGCACGATGCCATCGGTGTATCCGCTCCGGACCTTCTCCAGCCGGTCCGGCTCAGCCTCCACATCGCTGGTGTCGTACCAGATGACCACCCTGCCCGCGGCTTCCGGCAGCATCGGCACCAGCAGTTGCTCGGTCAGCGCGGCGCAGATCGTTTCCATCTCCGGCGACGCGTGCCACCGGACCGCTTCGGCCTCCACACCCCACAGCGACCAGTGGTTCAGGTCCGCCAGGCCGAGCAGGACTTCCGGCGGCATGTCCAGGGTCATCGCGAGGCGGCGCACCGCTTTCTCCTGCGCGGCCTGCGCCTTCTCCGACACCTCGGAGTCGAACTTGATGTGCTTGATCTTGTCGACGTACTCCCCGGCCACCGTGAGGATGATCGGCACCAACGCCGCAGCGCTGGACGGGTTTTCGATCGCCGTCGACATCGCCTCTTGCAGCGCGGACCGGATCTCGTCCGCGCTGACGAAACGGGACGGCGGAGGCGGGATCGGCGGCAGGTTCGGGGCGTCGGGATCGGGCGCACCGGTCGGGGCCGGTTTCACCGGCATCGACACCTCACGCGGCAGGATCAGCAGGCCGTTACCGGCCTGGCGGGACTTGCCTGCGCCCTCGATGTTCTGTTCCATGCGCACGATCCGCCGCAGGATCGGCAACGCGGCTTTGACCGGCGACCACGCCAGATACGACACGCGCGGGTCCGGCCGCCAGATACGCGACAGCGTGTCAACCCGTGGATCCATTTCGTACTTGGTGCCGTCATCGCGGGTGATCTCGATGCGCTCGCCGCGGACCTTGATCTCATCCTTCGACAGGATGTGCCATTCCTCCACACCGCCGGGCGGGTAGATGATCGCCAACCAGCCTTCACCGGGAATCGTCATCAACGGGGCCAGCCTGCCGAGCATCTGCGATTGGCCGGCGACCCCGCCCGCGATGCGGGCCACGAGGTCCTTCGCGGCCGGGTTGTCGGTGCTGCCGGTTGGGCGGCCGGTCTCCGGGTCGATGTCGGATGCGACGAGCCGGAAACGACTGAGCAGCGCGGTTTTCCACAGCAGCGCGTACGACAGTTCGCCTACCGCGTCCACCATGTCCCAGGCTTCGGCCTGCCATTTGCCGGTGTCAGCGGGCGGTTTGGTGACCTTGCCCCACCGTTCGGGCTGGACGCGCGTGGATGCGGCGGTGAGCGCGGACAGCGACGACAGCGCCACCGGCTCCGGAGCATCGTCCGGGCCGGTCGCGGGTCGCTGTCGTGAGAAGATCCGTGCCATCGTGCGCGCACGCTATCCGGCGTGGGTGCAGCACTCAGGCCACGAATTGCGGCCTATTCGTCGGTTGGTACGAGTCTGGAGAGCCGGGCAATGAACGGGTAGGTGCCTGGTGTCTCCTCGACGTACTCCACCAGACCGAGATCGGGATCGCCGTCGACGTCAACCTCTACGACGCGGAATACATGAACCCCACCCGCTACCAGCTTGACCAGCGAACCAACCTCTAAAGCCACTAGGTGAGCGTACTCGCTCACCAGATCGGATCATCGATAGCTGGCCGTGTGCCCTATGACGCGAAACGCCCCGACCGCGCGGGCCGGGGCATGTTGTCGAGGGTCGGTTGTCAGATGGTGGCGGAGGCGATGAACCACTCGGTAGCGGCTTCGTTGTCGTCGGCGGCTATCGATCGGGTCATGCGAAGCGGCAGGCTGATCCAACGCCGCGACCGGAAACCGTGGCAGGGCCGGACCACCCATACGCCCCAGTCCCGACACAGGTACTCGCCGTCGCCGGTATCCGCGGACAATCCCTCACGCACCTTCATCGCGGCGGTGCCGAGATTGTGCCGCAACCAGAACAGGCGTGACCGCACCGTCGCGGGGCGACCGGACTCGGCGTAACTACCTGTCGTCCACGGCATTAGCGGCCTCCTCGGGCGCATTCTTCGGCGGTCACAGACTTGGCCATCGAGAATTTCCGGTAATCGAACGGATGCCCCTGCATGGTACCGACCACTTCGGCCTCAATGCGCCAGTAACCCGGCCGACATTGATCCACCTTCACGCCGTAAGCCATGCGCGAGGTGCCTGGGATCCGGTGGTCGCTGATCAGTCGAACGCCCTGCCACTGGCCGCCCTCGCGGAAATCCAGCCCGAGCCTCATCTCGTGCTGCTCGGGTGGTCGGTCGCAGGATGCCCACGCGGAGCCGTTGACCGTCCCGACGCCGACGAACGGTCTGACCGGCATGAAATCCATGACGCATTGGAACTCGGCGTGCGCGGACCCGGTACCGGCGAGCATGGACCCACCGAGGAGAGTCGCGACCACTACGGCGCGCACGGTGCTGGTGACGATCTTCATTTGTTTCCTCCCTGAATTGTGCTGGGGCTATTCGGATCTCGATTGCCCCTGGGTATTCCGGTCGCGCTCGGCCCACTGGTCGAGACCCTGCGCGACACGGATCAGCAGCGCGGCAGATGGTGCCGCGGTTTGGTGGATGGGGTGAGGGATGTGGGTTGCGCCGGGCGTGCGGTGCGGCAGGTTAGGACTCATCCGCGCTGAATTCGGTCGGGCAACTCGACGACCGTGGGCGGATCAGCCTTGATGCGGAAGGCGGCGACACATTGGTCGCCGCAGAACACGCGGCCGTTGCGGCGGCGTCGGGTCTGTGCCGGGATCTCCTTGCCGCACCAGTCGCACCAGTCGTCCTCTGTGGCGTTCACGATGACGCCTCCGGTTCGGGGAGTTGGCCCGCGCGCTGGCGGGTGCGTTCGGAGGCGACGCTGATCAGGCCCACGATGTCCCGCAAGTAGCGGTCGATGCCGTACAGGTGGTCCCACGTGGGAACGATCACCGTGTCGGCACCGGCCGCTGCTAGAGCGTCCATGACCGTGACGAGCGGCCCTTCGATGGTCGGGGTGATGACCACGACTTCACCGACCGTGTAACCGAGTAGCGCGCCGATCTCGCTCATGGCTTGTTCGTCCGCAGCACGGTTCGTGGTCAGGTCGGGTCGAATACACCGAATGGCGAGTGCTTCCGGTGACGTTGCGCCTGTGCTCATTTGGCAGTCCGCCTCGTTTGGGTCCGGTCTGTTGGAGGGCACCCGCCGCCGGTGGCTTCGCTGTTTCGCTGCGTGGTGTTGGCGGCAAATCAGCGACCGAGAGGGGTGCTTCCGGCGGTGGGGCCGAATCTCACGCTATGAGCGGCTTGTCCCGGGACGGAAGCTTGTTGCGAAATGTTGCGAATACAGCCGTCCAGCGCGACGGTGACGCCTGCCTACGGTGGGATGTCCTGCTGCACTGGACGTACGCTCGAATATGTGAGCGATCTGACCGGTTGACTGCCTACCAGTCGCGCGAGACGATGAGGTCGATAGTCCGCAACAACTCGCAACAACGTAGGTGGAGGATCGACCATGCGTCTAACGTTTGTGGCCAAGGACCCGGGCTCGAATCCAACGGGCTCACCGACGCTCTACCGCACCGACCGCGACTCGTGGGTGGTGCAGGGCTGGGCGGTCACAGATCCCGAAACCCTCGCGCAGATGGACATTCCCGAGGGCGAACTGTGTGTAGAGATCCCGGACAGGCTGGTTCCGTTTTTCGGGCAGGGAGACATTGACCTCAATAAGTGACGACGAATTCGACCGGCTACTCACCGAATTCGGGAACACCTCGATTCACCTCGAAACCCGCGACGCATACGGCACCGCCACCGAACTGCCGTACATGGCGAAGTGGGCCAACGGTGAACCCGACGATCTCGAATGGCTGCAAGGCTGGTGCGCCACACTCCGCGCCCACGTTGCTGCCGGACGCTCCGTGCGGCGCGCCCGCATCGTCTCCGAGCCGCTGAGCGACTACCAACGTTGGTCGCACAGCATCGCTCAACCGATGGTCGACGCCGGGGAAGACATCAGATGGGTGCCACGCCACCGCGTGTCATCAGTCGCCATCCCCGGCAACGACTTCTATTTGCTCGATGATCGGCTGGTGATATTCCTGCACTACTCCGGCGACGGTCTAGGAGTCGACAAGACCACCTCGACCGACCCGCACGACATCACGCTGTGCCGCACAGCATTCGACGCAGTGTGGAAGCTGGCAATCCCGCACCGTGACTACAAGCCCGTCTAGCGCTGCACAAGAAGCGCGACGTGCACTCGGCCGGCGGCTACGCGAACTCCGCAACGCCGCCGGTCTCACGGTCCGCGAACTCGGGGCCGCCAACGAGTGGCACTTCGCCCGGGTGTCGAAAATCGAGAACGGCGTGCAGGCCCCGACCGACCGCGATATCCGGCTGTGGTGTCGGGCCTGCTCCGCCGAAGATCAGATCCCGGATCTGGTCGCCACACTCCGCACGGTCGATGAAGCGTACGTAGAGTTCCGGCGCCAGAGCCGCGCCGGAATGAAACGAGTGCTCGGCGCGCACACGCAAAAGCGGTACGAGCAGACCAAGGTGTTCCGCATCTACGAGCACAACGTGATCCCCGGCCTGTTCCAGACGGCCGAGTACGCCGCGGCCATGCTGTCCTTCTGGATCCGGTTCCTGGGCACACCGAACGACGTGGCCGAGGCCGTAGCGGTGCGCGCCGAACGACAACGAATCCTCCAGCGCGGCGGGAAACGATTCGTAGCTCTGTTGGAGGAACAGGCGCTGCGCACGTGGTTCGGGTCGGCGGAGGTGCAGGCCGGGCAACTGGGGCGACTCCTCGAGCTGATGGCGCTGCCGAACATTTCCATCGGCATCATCCCGCTCATGGTGGAGCGGGAAGCGGTCGCATCGGCCGGGTTCTGGATCTTCGACGACGACATGGTGGCGTTGGAGACACCGACCGCAGCTATCCAGGTCACCCAACCCGCAGAGTGCAACCTGTACGCGCGGATGTTCGAGGAACTGAAAAAATCAGCGGTCTACGGCCCGCAGGCCCGGCGGCTGATCCTCGATGTACTCGGCGAACTCAGCCGGTAGACGGCCGAGGTGACAGCGCGGGGGCCGGACACCACTGCATCACGGGGAGTTGCCCGTGGCCGTTGTTCGTCCACAGCACCATTTCGACCAGGCCGAGCCAGCTGCCGTTGTTCACGCGCGCCCAGGCGTGCAGCAGGCCCGGCACCTGGCCGGTGAGGTCCAGGCCACCGACCTTGATCTTCATGGCGATTTTGTCGCGGCCGAATCCGCCCGGCTGCCTGGTCGGCATGGCTTTGCTGAGGTCGACCACGACCGGCACCGGAGGGGTCACGGCGCGGCGCAGCGGCGGACTGAACTCCTCCGGCCACGCCTCGAACATAGTTTCGAATCCTAGATGCTGCCTACCGTCGCCGGACGGCGAACCCCTGATAGGACAACCACCGGCGAGTCACATCGCCTACGGCACCGTCAGCAACCAACCAGCGTCATATAGGTATGGAATCCATCGACTACGAAGCCCTGCACGCTGCTGGCCTCGACCCGGACGACCCAGCGGAATGGGTCACCCAGTCGCGGATGCAACTGCTGCTGAAATCGCGCGCAGTACAGCTTGGCTGGCCGGAGTTCGGCCCAGGGGCTCGCAGGTGACCGGGCGCGATCGAACGCGGATACGAGAGCACGAATGATGATGCGCTGGTGATCTTTTCGGGTGAGAATCGAGCGATGATGGGGAGGCTGCGCCGCGCTGGCGCACAGATCGCACGTTGGGTTGCAGTGCTCCGGCCCACTCGGATACGCAAGCTACTGGGCCTGTTCATGGGCGGAGTCGGGCTGTTCCCGGCCATCGTCGCCGCCCTCTGTCTCGGTCTCGGTATCGCGCTCGGTGCGCAATGGGTTCTGCATCGATTCATCGCCACCAGCACCGCCCGGGCCGCGCCGATCGACCTCACCAAACTCTCGCTCACCGTGGTGGCCGGGGTCGGCGGCATCGTGGCCCTGGTCGTTGCCTACCGCCGCCAGCGCGACCTTGAGCAAGGTCGGTTCGTGGAGCGGTTCGGTGCTGCGGCAGCACAACTCGGCAACACTGACGTCGCGGTCCGCATCGCCGGGGTCTACGCGATGGCTGGCGTCGCCGACGAATCTCGTGGATTGCGCCGTCAGCAGTGCATCGACGTGCTGTGTGGCTATCTGCGACTGCCTTACAAGACCGAGCACGGAGCCAGCGGTCGCACCAAGTTCGTGATCAAAGCGCCGCGGGTCGACCACGGCCGAGTTCGTGGTGAGACCGAAGAACACATCGAATACCGGCAGAACGACAGCGAAGTTCGCAAAACCATCGTCACTGTCATCGCCGACCACCTACGGCCCACCGCTGAATACAGTTGGTCAACATCCAACTTCAACTTCCGCGCCGCTTACCTCGAAGACGTGAACTTCACCGCTGCGAGGTTCTCAGGCGCCGCCCGGTTCGATAACGCGACGTTTTCCGGCACCGCCTGGTTTGACGACGCGACGTTTTCGAGTACCGCCCTGTTCAGCGGCGCGAGGTTCTCTGCCAGTGCTCGGTTCCCCGGCGCGACGTTTTCCCACGGCGTCGCGTTCACTCAGACGATGTTCTCCACCGCCTGGTTCGAGGGTGCGAGGTTCTTCCGCACCGCCTATTTTGACAACGCGACGTTTTCCAGCCGCGCATTGTTCAACATGGCAGAGTTCTCCGGTACCACCTCGTTTGACGGCGCGAAGTTCTCCGACAGCGCCTATTTCGACGGCGCGATGTTTTTTTCCCCCGTTTCGTTCCGCGAAGCGATGTTCTCCGATCCCGCCTCGTTCAGAAGCGCGATGTTCTCCGGTACCATCGTGTTCAGCCACGCGGCATTCTCCGGCACTGCCCAGTTCCGCGACGCGACGTTCTCCGGTGCTGCCCGATTCCGCGACGTGACGTTCTTGGGCAACGCTTCGTTCGACAGCGCTAGGTTTACCTTAACTGCCTCGTTCGACCGCGCCGTATTCTCCGGCCCTGCCTCGTTCAGTGACGCAACATTCTCCGGTTTCATCACATTCAAGATGGTGAACTTCGGTACTCGACCAATCTTGTTCGCCGATCTCAGACAATGGGGGCCGCCGGAACCGATCTTCGACTGGTCCCAAGATATCAGCCTGAAGCCATCCAACGTTGGCCCGCAGGATTGGCCCCCGACTCCGGCAACACCCGCCGCCAACGAATCGGTTACCCGTCGTCGCAGTTGGTTTCGTCTCGCACTGCGCAGGTTCGGTCAACTAGTCGGGATTGCGCTCGACAGCTCAGCTGGGGAGTAGATCGGTGTCTACGGGCGCTAGCCAGCGGCGGTAGTCGTGGAACACATCACCGGTCGCGATCGTTGCGGCTGTGGTGGGCAAATCTAGTTCATTTCCTTTTGTTGACGGCGGGCCTTCGTCTGATGAAGGCGGGCCGGGGCACCTGGGCAGGGTGCCCCGGCGTGGGGCTATCGCATGTGTTCGGCGGCAGCGAAATTCGCGAGATTGTCCAGGGTGATGCCCTGGATCAGCAGCGTGGTGGGTTCGCCGTTGTGGACGACCGTGACGGTGAGCCCGTCGTCGGTGAGCGTGGCAAGCTGGCGGAAATTGACAGCGAGAGTGGGCATTCCGGTTCCTTCCGGTGGGTGACGGCTCGATCCGTCGAACTGGTGGCCGCCCCGCGTCAACTGGGGGCGGCCGGGGTGGGTCAGTGGCAGAGGTTGCCGGGGCTGGTGTGCGTGACCGGAACCACCGACCACTCACCGCCGAACCGATCCAGCCAATCGCGCTTGGCGGCCAGCTCCGCGAATTCCCGCGTGCCGGTGCACATCTGGGCGACAGTGAACGGCTCCCCGTTGCGCTTGCCCACCATGTCGCGGCCGACGATCGCGAAGGTCGCGGAGTCGCCCCACCGGTCAAGGTCCTGGGTGGTGCCGTCCGGGTAGGTGACGTGCGCCGAGAACGGGTAGTGGGTGTGAGTGCTCATATCCGGCTCCATCCGGTGAGTGAGGGCTTGTCCCTCGAACACCAATCACATTACACACCAATGTGTGTACAGTCAAGCGTTTTCAGTCAGAATCCCACCGCGCCAGCACACCCACCAGATACGAACCCGCAGGCCACAACCCGAACCCCCACCACCACGGCAAACCAGCCACGACCGCAGTAGGCCACGCCAGCACCGCGCACACCCACCAGCCCAAACACCACGGGCAGAACGACAGATACGTGATCATCGAGGCGTTCCCGAACTTGTCCACGATGGCCTTGCGGATCGGCTCCCCGATCCTGTCCGTGGTGACGATGCGCGTCAACCGAGCCGCGGAGAGCACGAACACAGCGAGCGTGAGAATGGAGGTCAGGGCATGCGGCATGGCGCGGACGGTAGTTGCTGGGCGTGCAGTTCCGGGGAGCTAACCGCGACGAGGGCTGAGACCGCAAAAGCCCTCGTCCTCGTGCGTTCGCGGCTGGCCTAGCGGGCTCACCCAGACGACGCGCAGAGACCAGCGATGCATTTGTTCGTCGGTGGCGAGGGCTTGGCGTTGGAAATCGTCCTGTAATGGGTTGCGTGCCGAGAGAGTAACGCCGTACCGCTCCTTCGCCTGCCTCTCAGCCTCCTTGTGGTTCTCTATCTGCCTCGTAATTTCCCTCTCGTATTCCTGTCGCTTACGAACCTCATCGGCGCGACGCGCGGCAGCGAGAGGGAAGCGGAACCGCAAGTCTCCGCCTCGACCGGGAACGGCATCCTCTCGAGCTGTGACCGTTTCCCCATCCACTGTCATGTCGGCGCGGACCTCTCGGGCCTCATCATCACCGGTATTCGTCAGAACCAGGAACCCAGGCCCCGCCCAGTCCCAGCCCCAGTCCACGTCATGCCGCTCGGTCTCGCGTGCCTCGGATCGGTAGGCAATGGTGTTGGCTTCGTTCGCGACGCCGAGGGCCTGTTCCGACGTCTGGTTGGCCTTCCCGCTCTCTTGCTTGGATTGAATGGCAACTCGCAATGCCCACCCTGCGACGCCGAGCGAGCCAACGCCCACCACCAGGCCGCCAACAGCAACAACGTCCAACGAGTCCTCCTTGGCGCATCTCGGTTGCGCCGGATACGGCGCCCGGCGAATTATTCGGTTGGACGAGTGAAACCGCTACACCCTGCAGGACTGGGCGCGGGCGGCGGTAAGCGGGCCGCCCGCGCGCTGGGGTCTAGTTGTCGAACTGTTCGATGTCGAGGCTGCCGAGAAGGGCCGCGCGCGTCAGATCGCGGGTGAGACCCAGCTCGGGGCATTCGCGCAGCAGGGTCGACGCCAGCTCGAACAGTGCCGACAGTCTGACGGCGTGCGATGCGCGATGCAGCTGCATCGTTCCGTCGACGTGGGCGTGGCCCTTGGCGAGGGTCTCCGCGGCCTTTTCGACGCCCTCCTGAGCCTGCTTGGCGGTGCGGTTGATCTGGAGCAGCAGCAGCCGCCCGGCCATCGAGACGGCCGGGGTGGGGTCGGGGTTGCTGCCGTGCTTGCGGCACTGGCAGCTGACCTTGCGGCACGACGGGCCGTTGCCGTAGGCGTCCTCGGCGATGTGGTGGCAGTCGTCGCACAGTTCCACGACATCGCCGGTCGGGTGGACCGATGTGCGGCGAACCTGGCTCATCGAGATTTCCTGCGTGGCGCGGTCGCGGATCCGCAGGCGGCCACCGGTGTTGCCGGTGATCACGAACTCGTCGCCGTGATGGGCGCGGATCGACCCGTGGTAGGTGACCACGTCGCCGACCGACAGCTCCGGGAGAGCGAAGATCAGCAGTGCGTGGTTGACGGCGGGGAGTTGTTCGGTGCTCATGAGAATCCGGTTCCTTCCGGGTTGGTGACGGTTCGGTCCGTCGCGGTGGGGCCGCCCGGTGTGGGCGGCCCCGGGGTGGTCAGTTGGTGGTGACGGTGACGGCGGTGCCCTTGGCGCGGTAGTAGTCGGCCATCTCGGCCGCCTCCTCGGCGTCGGTGGTCGTGATCGTGCCGCCGGTGGCGAAGGTGAGGGTGTGGGTCATGCTGTCCGGCTCCATCCGGTTGGTGAGGGCTGATTCCCTCGAACAACACCAACAATACACACCAATGTGTGCGTTGTCAACGGTAGGAGTTGAACCCTGACGGGATATCGCCCCAACCGCCCTGGCGCGGCGCGGACATCTGCGCACCATCCCCACCACTGAGCACGTCATACGCGATCGTCGCGGCGGCCACCCGGTCCGGCTGATGCTGCCCCTCCTGCCAGCGGATCGCGTGCGCCTCCATCGTCGCCAACCGATGACCGACCACCCGGCACCGACCAACCGCGGTCGCGTTCCGCAGGCCCACAGAGCGCACCAGCGCATTACCGGAGCCCTTCCAGGGCGTCACATGGAACGGCCGATCCTGGGGCACCACAACGCCATCCACCAATCCGCCGGCATCGAGCGCTTCGGCCGCGAGATCGCTGTACGCGCGGCGGATCAGCTGCCCGTACGTGGCGGGCGCGTTGTATGCCTCGAACACCACCTCATCCGCGCCCGTCGTGAGCGCGAGCAGGCAGGCCCGGCGCGGCCACTCGGCCGACGACAGCTGCCCGGACCAGTCGTCCGCGAGAACCACCGTGCCGTCCCTAGCGACTCCGGCGCCGATGATTCCCGCTTCATCGCCGGTGCCGGTTTCTGCAGGGTCGATCGCGACCAGCCGTCGATACATGGTCGGTGCCTGGTCGAATCGCCAGCGGTCGAACCACTCCGGCGCGAACAACGCGCCACCGACCGGGGTCGGGACGCCGAGATACAGGGCGGCCCAGACGCGTTCGCCGACCGCGCGGCGGGTGCGGTCCCAGTCCTCGGCGGTGCGGCCCCGCGCGGACACCAGCGGGACGCCTTCCGGGCGGTCCAGCGCGTCCGGTACTCCAGCGGTCGCGACAGCGGGAATGTTGACGTGCAACCACTCTCGGTGTTCGGGCGGCCGGTTCGCGTCCTCCTCGAGCAGGTGCCCGGCCAGGTCCTGTTCGTGCCAGCGGGTTTGAATCAGGATGATCGGCGCACCCGGGGCGAGACGCGTGGACAGGTCACCTTGAAACCCGGTGATCACCTTGGCGCGTTCGGTGGGGGAGTCCGCGGCCTGCATGCCCTTCAGCGGGTCGTCGATGATCAGCAGATCGCAGGCGCGGCCGGTGATGGTGCCGCCCATACCGACCGCGACCACACCGCCCTTGTGTCCCTTCAGCTGCCAGTTCCCTGCGGCCCAACGGTCCTCGGCCAGGGCCAGGCCCAGCCGGTCCGGTAGCGGCACACCCGACAGCGGATCCCGTGCGTCGGTCCCGTAGGACATCAGGACGTTGCGGGCCTCCCGCGATGACCGGCGCGCCAGATCCTCGCTGTAGGAGGCGATCAGGATGCGGGAATCGGGCCGCCGCTGTAGCTGCCGAAGCACAGTCCACACCGCCACCAGTGTCGACTTGCCCTCCTGTGGCGGGCAGGTGATGAGGAGTCGGCCGCCGCGTGTGGTGACGGCGCGTTCGATGTGCTCGGCCATCAGCTGCACGGCCGGAGTGATCACGTAGGCGGGATCGATGCGGTGCGCCAGCTCGGCCGCGTTCGCGCACGCCCGCAACGCTGTACGTCGCGCCGTCTCCTGCGCCGCCCACACCTCGAACGCGCGCCGCTGCTCCGGGGGGAGCCCTTCGGCGTGCGCCATGAGCTGTGCGAGGCGATCGGCGACGGCGGTCACGTCACTCCTTGTCGTCCTCGGGGAACACGGGTTCGATCTGCGGGTTCTCCCGCATGGCCTCACTGACGATGCGGTGCCACATACCCGGGAACGGTGCGTCGGGTTTCTTCCCGCGCCATATCCGCACCTTCAGCGCTCCGCCGCCTGCCTGCTCGAGGAGATCGTTCACGCGCTGGTCGAACGCTTCGGTCAGTTTCTCGACTTCGGTCCAGACGCCTTGCGGGATACCGCCCTGGCCGTTCTCCCAGCGTTGATAGCTGGAGGGGGATACGCGCAGGGCGGCGGCCATTTCGTCGCGTTGCAGGCCCAGATAGGCGCGGGAGACGAGCATCCGTCCCCCGCGCCCGAAATCGTATTTCTGGTCCGCCACGCTGGTGCCCCTCTCGTCCGCGACTGCCCGCCGGGTTGGTAGGCAGTTGTGGACCCAATGGTGGCACGGGGTTCCGTGCCACCAGGCGGGGCGGGTGCGGAGCCCTGTAGGCGTCACAGGGCGTCCGCGATGTTCGGGTGGATGTAGCGGACCCACTGGCGGGACACCTCCACGGTGATCGTCTCGCAGGGGTCGGTCTGGTCCGACGCGGCGATGGTGTTGATGAACCCGCCCGCGATGTCACCGGCGACGGTGCGGTCGGTGGGCGCGAACGACGCTTCGTCTCCGTCCCAGGTGCACCAGGACACCGTGACGGCGGCGGGACGGCCGGTCTCCTCGCACCACACGAAGTCCCAGTTGGCACCCCGGGTGATCTCCACGCGGATGCGGGTGTCGTCGACCAGGCCGAGAGCTTCGGCGACCAGCTGGGCGGCGGTGCGGATCGGGGTGGCGATGGTGGCGGTCATGGTCCGGTTCCTTCCGGTTGGGTGACGGCTTGATCCGTCTGACATGAACTACAATACACACATGTGTGTGTTTCGTCAAGTGGGGTGGGCCGCCGACATCATGCCAGCGGCCCGCGCAAGCTCACCGACGCGCGAACGCGTCGACGTGCACCCACACCTCCCCGCTTCCGCCGCACGCCTGGCAGCCGTCCCCGCCGCACGAGCAGACGCACGCCACGAAATCGGGGGACTCGGCCGCAGCGTCCGCGAACATGGCGGCCTGGGAATGGGTGAGGTGGATAGGCATGGCCGGTTCCTTCCGGTCGGGTGACGGCTCATCCGTCGAACAACACCAACAATACACACATATACGTGTGTACGTCAATCGGTGGAGGGAATGACTCCCTCCCCGGCCAGCCGCTGCCGCAACTCGGCCAACGCAGCGTCACTCTCCAACACCGCGGTTTCGGTCTCCTCGTCGTCTCCCCGGTCGGCCGGGATCGTATTGGTCACGCTGGCGACCCACAGGACATCCACGCCGGTGTCACGAGGACGCACGATCGCTTCCGCCGGCATGTGCGCGGTCGCCTCCACCAGACGTCGCAAATCGTCCAGGCGGAGTTCGTCCAGGTAGTCGTGCAGATCCAGGTGCGCGGCCTCGATCGTGCGCGGTTCCTGGCGCACAGTGATCGCGATCCGTGCCTGCGTGTCGGTGTCCGGCATTCCGGTTCCTTCCGGGTAGGTGACGGCGTGTTCCGTCGTGGCGATGAGGTGGAGGTCGGGTTCGCGGCGCGGCCAGTTCTCGGGGCAGTGCACCCGGAACCGGTCCTTGCCGATGGCGAGCACGTCGCCGTGGAGGATGCGCGCGGCGTAATCCCCGGCCGGTTCGCCGTACGGCCACCCGCGCAGGTAGGCGGTGCCCCGGCCCGCGTTGTACAAGATCAGCATGTTGGTGCCGGGCGCGATCCCAATGTGCTTGGCCGTCCCGTAGAAGACGGGCGTGACGCCGCGAACAGTGCCGACCGCATCTTGGCGATCGGCGAGGCGAATGGTGTGCGTGCGCATCGGGGTTCCTTCCGGGTGTGACGGTTCGGTCCGTCGATCGGTCCGGCCCCGCCGTGGTGGCGGGGCCGGGGTGGGTGGCTATGCGGCGACCAGGTGGGCGGTCTGCGCGTAGGAGGCGAACCCCGCGGCCACGGCCGCGTCGTCGGCCGCGTACGCGAACACCTCGATCGCGCGGCCGTTGCGGACGGTCCACACCTTGCGCGGCGCGGTGCCGGTGCGCGCCATGTAGGCGGCCTTCACGCGCTTGCCCGCCTGCGAGGCGTACCGGCGGCACAGTTCGCTGTCCGCGCCGAACCGCAGCATGTGGTTGCCGATGGTCGCGATGGTGCCGGTGGCGAGTTCGGCGGCGACCTGCGGGCCGTTGTTGAAGCGGGCCAGGGCGGGGGCCTGGAGGGCGCGGACGCGGCGGCGGATCGCTTTGGCGTCGGCGACGCGGGCGGCCTGGGCGGGGTTGTAGATGGTGCTGCGCATGTCCGGTTCCTTCCGGCGGGTGAGGGCTTCTCCCTCGAACAACTACGACTCTACACCTATATGTGTGTACGCGCAAGCTGATTGACGCGATCCCGGAAGATCGCCCGAACATCCGGTCTGGGCTGCCCCAACACATCTCGCTGACGCGGATGTGGGACATGCCCGCCCGCAACGTGATTCGCGATCAACTCCAACCCCAGACACCAGGCCCGGCCATACGGTGCGCCATCGTTGACCCACTCGCCATCCGGCAGGCGCCGCAGGTATCGGCGGGTGATGCCGTGGTTGTTCGCTATCCCCTGCTCGTGCTGCTCTGTCCGGTCGCACGCCGGGCACCGCCATGGCCCCGACATCGCCGGGCGCACCAGCTCGAGGAACGCGGCGTCACGCGCGTCGAACAGCTCCAGGCGCAATTGGCCGGCGGGCGCGTTCACGGCCGCGGCTGTTCTGCGGACTGGGTGAGCTGATTCGCCTTTCGTTGCTGGGCTTGCCAGGTGTAGACGTTGTGGATCGAACGATCGCGCTCGGCGATTTCATCGGCGGTCATCCGCTGGCCGTCCGGGTCGTGTCGGAGCATCGGCCCGAACGCCTGAATGCAGCCGTCGCACGCATCGCCGACCAGCGCGACGGGCGTACGACAGCCGGGGAGTACGCACGAGGTGAGCAAGGTGTCGGTCGGCTCGGTGACGCTCATCGGATCGCCGTGTCCAGGGTCAGGATTGCCGACAACGCCAGGATCAGCGCGGCCCCGCCGACCGCGAACGCGTGCAGCAGTTCCGCGGCTGGGGTCGGCAGGAGCGACAGCAGGACGATCGACGCCAGGATCCCGGACGCGGGCTCGAACAGGTAGCGGATCGTCGGTGCGATGAGGGTGAGCCATTCGCGCAGGTGCAACGTCACCGCGAACAGGGCGCGGCGGTAGATGGAGACGGTGGCGCGGTGGCGGCCGGTGTAGGTGGACATCAGGCGTTCCCTTCCTCGATCGGTTTGGTGCCGGACAGGTGGCGGATCAGTAGCGCGTCCTGGTAGTCGCCGCTCTGGTTGTGCGGCCACGTGGCCCACAGCTCCACGTCCACGCACCATCCGGCGGGGGTGCGCGGCACGAGGTGTTCCTGCCGCTCGAACGCGGCGTCCTGTGCGGTGCAGACGAATTCGGTAGTGCACTTCGTGACGCCGGGGCGCGTCCTGGTGACGACCAAGAACACCTGCGGATGCTGCGCGGGCGCGGGGTTCGCGTGCGCCAGGCGCTCGATGAGTTCGGCGCGCGGGTCGCGATCCTCGGCGTCGTGGTCGCGGCCGATCAGGCAGTCGCAGACGTCCTTGGTTGGCGTGATGTCGTATCGGATGGTGGCCCAGTGCAGGGGCGCGGTCACCGCCGGGCCTCCGTGTTCTCGGTCGCGGCGGCCGTGCGGCGGTACGTCATGACGGGTTCGAAACCGTCTGCGGCGAAGTCCTCCAGGCGCGGGTTGGCGCTGCTGGAGCCGTTCCAGTAGACGCGCGGCGTGAACAGGTGCCGTTTGCGGTAGGCGTCCAGGTTGTCGATGCCGTGCTGTTCGATTTCGACCACGACTCCGGTGATCTTGTGTCTGACCTCGAACACCCAGCGGCCCTCGTCCTCCCGGCCGGTGTCCACGAACTCGATGTCCGTGAAGCCGTCGCGGGTTATCTGGTCCCAGAACCACTCTCGCGCGTACTGGGCGGCTTTCTCGCGGGTGTTGGTCCAGCCTTCGTCCGGCTGGGTGGGGGCGATGTGGCTTCCGGCGTTGATGATGGTCATGGGACTCCTGTCGGCGGGCGCGGGGATGCGGTGCGCGGGTGCTGGTTTGGTGAATGGGTGGCCGCCGGGCGTGGCTGGGGATGGGAGGCACGCCCGGCGGCCGGTGTCCCCGCGCGGGGCCAGCGCGCGGGGAGTCTCGGGGGCGGGTGGCCTAGAGGGCGACGGCGGCCCAGGCCAGCAGCAGGCCGGTCACGACCAGCATGGAAATGGTCCCGGCGACGATCAGGATCAGGGCGTCGAACAGCCACGTTCCCTGCTGTCGCTGGGTGTTGTTGGGGTTGCGCATAGTCCGGTTCCTTCCGGGAAAGTGACGGCTGAATCCGTCGAACACCACTGACAATACACACTCACATGTGTGTAGTCAATAGGTGATTGTGGTAGGCAGTCGCCCGGTCTACCCCCGAAAATCCGGAGACTTCCCCCAGGTCGCGCCCACCCGAATCAGTAGGCAGCGCACCGTCATTCACCATCCGGCGCGTCGCCGTCGACCACCTCCCCGTCCACGACATCCCCGCCGGCACCGTCCAGCAGCTCCGCGAACTCCCGCTTCAGCTGCGCCAGATCCGGCGCACCCTCTACGGTCACCTGCACCGCTGGCACCTGGTCCAAGCCGTGCAGGCGCACCAGGCGGGCCAGGGCCTTGTCCGCGACGCTGGCGCCCTTCACGAACTTGTCGATATCCCGCTCGTCACGACCCTCGAGCATCACCCCGAACCCGTGCGTCCACAGCTGTTCCGCGCGGGCGATCATCAACGGCCGCACCGTCTCCGCCGCCGACGTGGCCGCCCGCTTCAACGCAGCGTGCACAGCGGCGCGTGCCCCCGACTCACCCGCGTAACCCTCTTCCTCGGCGATCTCCGCGTACGTGAGGCCCCGGACAGCCAGATCGAGGCAGCGTTGCTGCTTTGCCATCGTGTCCGGAGCCGGGGAAGCGTTGCCGCGGCGGCGTTTCCCATCAGTCATCGGACGCACTGACCTTGTACGCAGAGCTAACGGTGATCTTCACCTGATGAACGGTAAGAGGACGAGGTGCAGCGGCTGAAGTGAGGCGTAACGCACAGCAGGATATGGCGATGTATAGGAGTTCGTCGCAGCGTTGAATCATCTCGGATATGGGGTTTCGATGGATACGGTCCAGGCATCTGGTGACGATTTGGTCGAAGATTCACCGGTGACGGCTTTACCGAGCAGTCCGCGACAGCCTGCCGTCCCGAGACGGGGTCGCTCTACCAGGGGCATGAGGCGTAGGTCTCGAAAACCGGTGTGGGTCGTTGAAATGCGGATGCGGCTGTTGTCCACGTTGACGCTGGCCGGTGGTATCGGCATGGCTGCGATCGTGGTGGTTGCCACCACAATGTATCCCAGCGAAGCGCACCGGAGTGTGTGGATGACCTGGGTCTATCCCAGTTTTGCCGGCCTCGCCCTCGGGGTGGGAGCAATAGCGAAAGTCGAGGCTAGTATCCGTCGCCGTCAGATTGAGCTGATACAGGCCAGGGCCGAGCTTGAGTCAGCAATAAAGGACATCCACGGGCCGAATGATCTTTTGGGGTTGATTCAAGCCAACAGAAAACAAATGGATGCCTACGACGCTCAGGCGCGTACGCAAGGCTCGACCTCGCATTGGATCAGCATCGCGGCGATGATAATCGGGTTGGGAATCGTTGCCGCTGGGTTCTGGATTGCGGTGGCAGCGGACCAGGCCGCGACCAAGTACTCTGCGGCGATCGTGGCGGCGGTCGGTACGGCGACGGGCGGCTATATCGCGCAGACGTTCATCCGGTTGAATTCCTCAACGCAGGACCAAGTGCGGTACTACTTCGAGCAGCCCCTCGTGCAGAGTTATCTCCTTACCGCTGAACGGTTCGTGACGCAGATGCCTGAGTCAGAGCGTCCGAAGCAGTATCAGGCGCTGGTGGAGGCTGCGCTGAAGCAGGCCGCGATTGTGCCGCAACACAGAGTGTCCAGCACACCAAAGTCAGGCCTTGAGCGAAAGCGGCAGAGCGGCAGAGCGTTTCGCCTGACTAGCAAGCCCAGTGGAAGCGCTGGCCGTGACTGATTATTACTGAGGCGTCCGCCCCATGGTCGATCGAGCTGGCGCGTTGTGGGTGCAACTCCCTGAGATCAGTATGCGGCCGTTTCGGCGGGTGACGAGTGTATGGAACGTCGATACCTCGGCGGAGTAGACCATGCCGTCGTACGCCCCGCTGGAAACTTCCTTGTTCCGCTCGATCGACGATTGCGACCCCTTGAGTGCACGCACCGAGTATTCAGGTCGCTTGCCTCGAACCTCTCGGCCATCCCGCATGACGGCGACGCGCGGCGCACGCACACTACGGCCGGTCTTATAGCCAGCGAGGAACGCCAACTCCTGCAAGTCATCGGCCAGTTGCGGCGAGGTCGTGTGATGGGTCCACGCGTCGTTCTGCAACGATCCATCGCCTTCCCGATGCCCGCGTAGAAGCTCTTCGATCGACTCAGACGACTGCTCGAAGACGAACCGGGGAACAAACTTGTCGGCCGCGTGCACGCCCTTCAATCCGAGTCCCTCGAGGTGCCGATAGATGCGGCCGTTCTCGAAGGTGAAGCGGTCACGTAATTCGCAGGCGCGGACGCCCAGCTCGGAGAGAACCGCGCGCACGAATGTCTTCTCGCGATCCTTGAACGCTGCGATTTGTATCTTGTTCGGAGACTTACCTGTCGGCTTGATCATCGTGCCTTCGGCGAGATAGATGCCGAGGAACCGAAGACAGGCTGGCATGGAGACGGTGAGGTCTTCGCGCTGGCTGGCCCGCTTGTAGCCGGGGATACCAGGTATGGTGTAGCTCTCCGTGCCGCCAGCCTGGTGGACGCTTGCCATCAGGCCGGAGTACCAACCAATGTCGGCCATATTCACGAAGCTGTATCGGTCATCGAGGCGGCGGTAGCGTTCGTTCCACTTCCGGACGAGCATGTGGTGGTCTGGCGTGACCGCAAAGTCTTTCGAGGTATTCGACACACGGCAAAGATCGCCGGTATAGCGTTTGGCGACGACGCGAAGCGGCCGCTCGAACGTGACCTCGCGGGATTCGGGATCTACCGTCGCCAGCTCATTCTCCATCGTGAGCGCTGGGAACGGGAGCCACCCATGCCTTGTGAGGACTTCGGTCTCCGGATCGTGGCATGAGCAGAGTTGGCGTTGATCGAGCATCTCTGCATTGTGCTCCAGCAGAACGGTTTTCGGTATCGAGGCCACCCAGAACAGTGGTTGCTGGCACGAGGTTTCGGACGTGGAAACCGATGGCGTGCGCGCTGGGGGCTGAATGGTCCCGGGGTGCAGGGGAGGTCGCGGTAGACCTGAAAGACAGGGCGCACACACTCCGCTATACTGGGTTACGGAGGGTTACCGAGCGCGGCTGGAAACGGTTGCGGCTCAACGAGTCGAATCATGTAATCCACTGTTCGGCAGGTCGTGGGTTCGAATCCCACCTGGTCCACTTCGAGGGCTTGTAGCTCAGCGGTAGAGCAGCCGATTGACTTGGACTGTGGGGACGATGCCAACGGCATCGTCCCCACAGTCGTATCCTCTCGGTCTTCAGCCGTACTTCCGTGTCCAGAGTTCCCTGCCCAGATAATTGGCTGTCTGTCCGGCGGTGAGTCCGGCCTCGGTCGCCTCCAGGTGGTCGATGTCGGCCGCGGTGAGTAGTCGGCCGATCCACAGGCGGTGTGGTGGCCGGTTGGTGGGGATGGCCATGAGTGCGCCACCAGGGTTGCAGCCGATCAGGTGCGAGTTCTTCACGGCCTCGATGAACGTGGGGCCGTGCACGATGCAGGCGCCGAGGAATCCGCTGCCGCCGGGCCGCTGCTGGTCGAGCGGTGCCGACGTGGAGGGGTCGACGAACGACAGCCACCACAGCCCGGACGGGCTCACGTCGTCCGGATGTTGGCCGGGGCCGCGGCGCGGTCTGAATTCGATGACGGTCACGATCGGCTCCCGAGCTGTCCGGCCAGGTTCAGGCGAGCCGGGAACGTCTGGTGCTGCTCGGTGGCCGTGTGGGCGGGATCGGTACGGAGGCACTGCCATTGCCCGTCTCGGATCGCGACCACGCATTCATCCGGGGCGAGCCGAACGCGAATCTCCCGGCCCAGGATGATCCCGCCGCGCCGGAACCGGCGCTTCGCTCCCCGCCACTTCATGCGCGGGAATTTGGCCGGCGTACGGGGGCGGCTCACCGGATCACCCGCCGGAAGATGCGCGCGATCCGTTCCCGCCAGCCGAGACGCGGACCGCTCTCGGGCTCGTATTCGCCGCACAGGCAGATCCGGCCGGTGATCGGGGCCATACCGGCGAGGCCCGCGTACGCGGCGGGTGCGCGGCACACACCGAAGATCGCGGAGTGCTGGTGTGCGGTGTGCAGGCATCGGCAGCGCGGTTCGGTGGTCATCGTGGGGTCACCTTGATGACGGTGGGGAACGAGGACAGCGGCCCGAGTCGGTACCCGCCGGTGCGGATGTCGTAGCGGTGGCCGGGCTCCAGCGACATGAACACGTCGTAGGAGTTGAATCCGCTGGTGATGTTGTCTTCCACCGCGAACGTGCCGCAGCTGGTCGTGACGCGCTTCTGACCGGACGTGCCCTTTTCGATCAGCCGGTCCCTGGACAGCACAAGGCAATTCGCGTGCGTGTCCTGGTTCAGGCTGGTGCAGCTCGCCAGCGCTGCCGCTGCCCCGGCCGCGAACACGACCGGGATCAGCAGGTACGCCACCATTTTCGGTGAGTTCATCCCCATGGCTGCTCGAACAGGATCGGGGTCTGGTAGACGGGGACATGCTGCTCGAGGGTGCCGATCGGGTGATGGCCGAACCAGTACCGCAACAGGTGTTCCAGCATCAGAGATTCCTTTCGAGGGGAGTGATCCGTACCGCGGATACGGCGCCGATGGAGTGGAGGGCGAACCAGCCGACGAACACCGACCAGACGGCCAACGCGAGGACGGCCGCCAGGACGATCAGGGGTAGGAGGGTGTCGCCGAGGAACGTGTCGGTGACGAGTCGCCCGAGACTCGCCAGGCCGACGAAGATGATGGTCAGGGTGATCGCGAACCAGAACGTGATGATCACGACGGGTTCGATTCGGCGGCCGGTACGAAAGCCTGTGTCAGCGCGGCGATTACGGTCCGCACCTCGGCGGCCATGCGCTCGCGGTCACCGCCGGAGGGGTGGACGTAGACGCGGACCATGCCGGTGGGGGAGACGGTGGTGTCGGCTTCGGCCAGGACGTCGTTCACGATCTGCTGCCAGTCCGTCAGGATCTCGGCCTGGGTGTCGGAGTCCATCGCTTCCCATTCGCCGTCCCAGCCGTTGCGGCCGGTCACGTCATCCAGGAGGCGGGACACGATGCGCGCCACCGGGGACGGGTCCGCGTGCAGTGCGTCCAGGTGGTCGCTGATATCGGTCACGGGGTATCGCCCCGCCGACCGTTGGCGCTGATCATCACGCCGATGATGTGCAGGGCCTGGGGTTCGGAGAATCCCTCCGCTACCAGGGCGTTGAAGGTGTCGCGGCAGCCGCGTGCGAACTGCCGCGATTGGGCGTTGGGTTCTTGCACGCCGCCGGTGACCCGGCGGCTGAAATCGTTCGGATTCACGGTGTTTGGCTCTCGTGTGGTCCGGCGGCCCCAACGAGGAGGGGCCGCCGGAGAACAGGTCAGGACAGCGGGGTGATCGCGGCCGGGGCCGGGCCGTTCACGAGTACGTGCCCCAGCTCGTCCAGATCGACGGAGTCGATCAGATCGTGGACGGCGGAGTCGAACGCCTGCCGCTGGTATTCCTCGAGCTGCGCGATTTTGAAGCCGAGCAGCAGACCGGTCTTGTTGACTCGATATCGCAGACTCGCCCGCATCGGCACCAGTGGGCCGCCGCGCCACACGGGGATGGCGATGTCGAATGTCTTGGGCACCTCGAGTTCGCCGCCGCGACCGGCGCGAGCCTCCGTGTTCTCCACGAACATGAATTGCACGCTGCCCGAGTCGATCCGGAACCCCGACTGGAAATCCATGTTCGTGGTGGCCACGATGTTCTGGACCATCTCCAGCATGTCGGCGGCGGCCGGGTCGGTGATGTCGGCCAGGTTGTCCTCGATGAACTCGGCGAACCCTTCCTGCCCGAGCAGTTGCCCGTTCATCAGCTGCCACCGCTGGAACTGGTCCGACAGCACCAGAGTCAGCTTCACGCGGTGATCGCGCCAGCTCTCGAAGTTCACGACCGCGGTGAGGGTCGCGTGCGGCTGGTCGGCGAAGATGAACGCGCCCTGGTGGTCGCTCTGCCGGAGCATCGTCGCGAAGCTGTCGACATCGGTGACGGTCGAATCGCCGCGCGGTCGGCGGGGCTCGGCGAGGTACAGCTCATACGACTTGGCGTCGACGCGTTCGCCGTCGCGGGTCACGTTGACGTGGATCTTGTCCGTGTCGGGGTAGAGGTCCTGGTCGTAGCGGGCTACGTCCTGCGCGGTGGCGATGACCGCTGCCGCGTCGGTGGAGGATGTCGGGGTGGTCATGCGCGTTTGGCCTCTCGGGTCTGGTCGGAATCGACGGCGCGGATGCTGGAGAACGACAGCTGATTCGGGTCGTTGCGGACCAAGTTGCCGTCGTTGTCCACGAAGTAGAGGGACGATTTGCGGTCCGGCGCAGGCACTTTCGCGGCCACGCGGTCATCGACCATCAGGGCATTGGTCTTCTTGTGGACGCCGACCTTGATGGTGAGCTGGATAGTGCCGTCCTTGCCGGTGGCCTGGACCGCACCGACCAGCTCATGCAGTTTCTGGGTCAGCTCGGCGGCCACTGCGCCCTTGCGCAGTTCGGTCAGCCAGTCCACGAACGGCCGCATGCGGGCGTCCTGGTCGTCGGTTGTGTTGTCGGTCAACGGGATTGCTCCTGTTCGATGGGATGGATTGGGCGGGGTTGGTGGCTGGGAGCTTCTTTCCTGCCGAGTGCGCCCAGCCGGGTTCCGGCTGGGCGCATGGTCGACGGGTGCGGTGCAGATCAGTCGGAGGCGTTGCGCCACGGGCCGACCGCGCACACCTTCACGCGGGCGTCGGGGGTGCGGTTCTGCCGAACCTGCACAGCGCGAAGGGATTGCGCCGAATCGATGGCGGTGTCGCGGCTGCTGGCCGGGTCGACGTGGACGATGCCGTGCGGGTCAGTCCACTGGACGCCGTACTGGACTGTCGCGGCCTCGCCGGTCGCTTCCAGGTGCGTGAGCACCAGGCGGGCGATTCCCTCGATGTCGCGGGCGTACAGGCGATGGATGCCGAGCATCTCGATCATGCCGCCGCCCAACGCATCTGGGGCAGTCTGCTGGCGGACGACGACCGCTTCATCGATCACTCCGTCGCCCCACGCCCCTACGAATTCGAGGAGGCGGCGGACGGCGGCGGCAGCGATATCGGGGCGCGTGTAGTCCGGCGCTTCGTCTTGGTACACGTCGGGGTTTGTGATCTGGGGATCTGCGCGCACAAGCGCATCGGGGGAATTCATTTCCGGTTCCTTCCGGCGGTGTGACGGTTCAATCCGTCTGACAGGCAGCACATTACCTGTAGTTCTGTGTATGGTCAATGCGGCACGCGACCGCATCTTCGTGGCCGCGTGCCGTTGTCGTCAGTTGTTGGATCGCGCGCTGTCGAGCACGTAGTCGCGTACCCAGTCCGTGAGCTGTTGCATCCGTTTGGGGTTGCGCATGGGGTAGGGGCCGATCAGTACATTATTGTCCAGGTCGGTGACTGCTATCTGGCCTCCGCCGTCTTTGACGAGTCGGATGTCGAGTGGTGCCCAATCGCTCAGATTCGGCCAGTTCTCCATGTTCCGGGTCCTTCCGGGTCGTGACGGTTCAGTCCGTCGTACAGGCGAAATGTTACACATAAATATGTGTAAAGTAAATTCGGTTACGCGGCATCTTCTCGGCGGACTTCCGCCAGATACCGCATCGCCTGTCTCTCCGAAACCCCCACCCGGTCCGCTATCTGCTGCGTAGTCAGGTTCAGGCCCAGCAGTGCGCGCACGTGCTGGCGGCGGGCGTTTGCGATATCTCGGGTCGTAGTCTTCGGCGCCTGCGCGGCGGAGGGTTCTACCCGTGGGTCATCGATATCGAGACCTTCCCAATCCAGCGGTGCCCACCAGCCATGCTCGGTCGCGACGCGGCGAGCTCGGTCCGAGTCACCTGGGGTGCCGGAAAGTTGTTCGTAGGCATCGTGGATCGCGAGCCACGTCCACCAGGCGATGACGGTGCGGCCCTGCCGCGGCCGGGTCATCTGGGACATCACCGCCGCCGCTACATTGGGGGCGTACTCGGCGATTCCCTTCCAGGGCCAGCCGATCGCGTGCAACGCCTGTAGCCTGCGCATCGCACCGACCGCCAGGACGATCTGCTGCCGCTCGTTCGGATGCACCGTGACCGCTCTGATCGCGGTCGCTTGCCGGATACGGACCGTCGCAGACAATCCCGCGCGGATGTTGCGGACGGTGTTGGGCAGACATCCCGCGTCGCGGGCGATCGACGCCATCGGCAACCCCAACGCGGCGAGTTCCTCGATGTGGTCTCGGATCGGCTCATACGGCACATACCCCGGCGCGCCCGCATATCGGGTGCGTAGCTCGTACTGGGCGTACTTGCGGCCCTTGGGCACGAACCGGCTCGGGCCTCTGTCCACGGTCAGATATCGCACGGTGTGCCCCCGGTCTCGAACAGCGGCAGCGTGACCTCCGGTCCGCGGCGGGTTCGGCGGCGCGGCGGGTGGATGATCACGATCTGTGGCGGACAGGGGGTGTCGCATCGGCGGCGCATCTCGGCCAGCTGGTCGATCAGCGTGGCCCGGGTGGTCTTCAGCCGCTCCACTTCCCGAGCCAGGTCCACCACGGAGGCCGGGGTGACCTGGGCTGCGCGGGCGCGGTGCTCGGCCTGGTCGGTGGCGCGTTGCGCGGCCAGCAGCAGCATCGTCAGCACTGCGACGGGTTCGCAGCGCACGTTCTGGACGGTTCTCCTCGAGCAGCGCAACCAGTCCGCGATGGTGTCGGTGGTGTGCCCCGCGTGGGTCAATTGCGCTATGAGCCAGGCCCGTTCGGGGCGCGGCAGATCCCCTAGGCGTAGGCGGCCCGCTATCGCGGCTTCGGTCAGATGCTCGTCGGGCTCCCAGCGTGGTTGGTGCAGCGGTACGACATCGGCCATCACGTTCACCTCCAGGAGGGTCATTTGTTGGTCTGGGGCGCGGCGGGTCATGAACGGCTCCAACGGGTTCGGGAGGGATCGGCGCGCTGGTAGAACCCAGGTTGTGCTTCCTCGCGGCGGCGGCCGTCGCGCATCATGCGCGCGGCTTCGTGGGTATCGGCGGGTTTGACCGGCAACAGCTGGTGCGGGTCGTGGCGGCACTTCACCGCCCACCCCAGCCGGTCCTCGGGATCGAGCACCCAGCCGTACTCGTCGCACAGCTGGCAGGTGCGAGACCCGTTGGGGCCGAACACCTGCTCTTTCGGGCCGATATAGCTGCCGGGCGGTTCGATCGGCAGGGGCCTCTGGTCCGCGCTCATGCCGCGACCGCCCCGGGCAACGGCGGCAGGGACGGCGTGGCGGCCTTGCGGTCGGCTACGCGGGTCTGCACCTGCGCCAGGACGGCGCGCACGGCCGCTGATCCTCGGCGGGCGGTCTCGAGTACTGCCGGATCGTGCACACAGGCCACACCGGGCGCGACGAACCCGTGCCGGTCGCATCGGTTGCACGCGGCGATCTGCTGCGCGGCAGTGGTGTTGCGGGCCACGACTTCCGCGCGGTGCTCCGCGGCGCGGGCGCAGGCCTGGCGCGTCTGGTGGTCCTTGCGGATGCGGCGGCGTTCCCCGCACGCCCCGCACGCTTCGGTGGTGCCGCCGGGATGCTTGGGGCAGTGCGGGGTTGGGAGTTCATCGGGGGAGTTGTCCACAGCCGATGTGGCCGCCTGGTGAGGTACGTCGGGAACGTAACCCCCTTCTCTTGGTTCATTGGACGGTTCAGCAGGACGGTTCTGTCGGACACGGGTGTCCCCCCGCGACCGGTCACCGGTGTCCCCCGGCGAGGGGACATCCGTGTCCGGCCGTTCGGGTTGTCCCCCCGCAGATGTCCGGGCGCGGGGGGACAATTTGTCCGCCCGCGCCCGGGGGTTATCCACAGGTTCGGGCTCGTCATCCCCACGCCGCATCGACATGTTCAGGTCCCACACCACCGGCCGCTTGTCGCCGGGCAGGTGTGCCACCAACCGCTGATCACCGCGCCGAATCAGGCCGCGCTCCTCCAGCGTCTTCAGATGCCGGCGGACGGTGCGTTCATCGCAGCGGCCGAACTTGGCGAGGGTGGCTTGCTTCTGGAATGAGGCTGTGCCGTCGCTGTGCGCGACATCGGCCATCGCCCACAGGATCACGAGTTCCTGTGCTGAGGTGGTGGGCGCGTCGTGCAGCGCCCACGTGGTCGCTGCGATGCTCACTGGGCACCACCTGGTGACGGTTCAATCCGTCGAGCGGTCATGGGAGGGGTTGCCTCTCTGGGCGGTTGGAACCGCCCCGGGGCGGTGAGCACCCGGGGCGGTCAGTTCAGTTGTCGGCGGGGGATAGGTAGCGGCCGTTGTTGCCGAGCAGCACCTCTCGGCCCCACAGCCGCACGGCCGTGGCGTCGGATGGTTCGCCTTCGTACAGCCAGAACCCTTGCTCGTGCGCGGCTTTCGGGTGTGCCTCCACCCAGCCATGGCATCCGGTCGTGCCGGACCCACAGAGCGCCAGCAGGTTCGACGCGTCCCAGCTGCCGCCCTGGGATCGCTTGCGACGGTGGTGGACCGTGTACCCGGCGGTGCCGCAGCGTTCGCACCGGCCGCCGCACCGTGTCTCCACGAGGCGGCGGCCTTCGACTGCGGTGGTCACGCCGCGCCCCGTCCGGCTATCTCGTATTGAGATCGGATGGACGCGCTCATGGACTGGATGGCCTTCAGGTTGCCGTTTGTCAGTGCCTCCGAACGCGTCTTCGCGTAGTGGTAGGCGATGTCGGCCACGGTCAGCTGGTCCCGCAACTCCTCGGTGGCGACGATCGCGGCGTACTTCTTCTCGTGGGCCGGACCCTTGTAGGCGAGATACGCGCGGGCGGTGGCTTTCTCCAGCTCGTTCTTCAGCGTCGCGAACGTCTCGTACGCGTCGGCCAGCTCGTCCACACCGGCGGTGATGGCGTGATCGAGTTCGGCCAGCCGGTGTTCGATGGCGACCGGTGACCACACCTCACGGGCCTTACGCGGGTTGGTCATCGGTGGCTCCCTGCTCCTGGGTCGGTTCGTCGGTCGGTTCGGTGGGCGCGAAGGGGTTCTGCTCCCGGTACTTCGCGGCGAGCGCGCGGATCGGGCCCGGGTCGGTGGCGGCGCGGATGTCCAGGCCGCCATTGGCTTTCGCGAAGTCGCGCATGGCCTGGCGCGGGTTGATGCCGAGTTCCTGGCACGCCTCGGTCAAGTCGTCTCGGGCGTCCTGGGCCTCCTGGGTGTAGGTGGCCCGCTCGTGTGAGTTTGCGTCCGGATCGGCCTGCCGAGTGGGGATCGTCAGCCCCTGTAACAGGAACACGCGGTAGGCCACGGACTGCGCCTTGCTCACGGCCTTGTCGCCGCTGTCGGCGGCCTCGCCGAACGCCGAGCCCTCGATGGTGTCCCCGGCCGGGCCGTAGACGGTGTATCCCATCGTGACTGTGGCGTTCCGCATCGCGGTGCCCCTGCCGGTGACGTACCGCTCGGTGGTGATGTTCAGCGCCTTCGGGATGATCACGACGCCGTGTTTGCGCAGCACCGGCCCGACCTTGTCGAGCACCGCGTCGATACCCCGGAACATGAACCCCTGGTCCTGGTTCCGGTCGGCCTTCTCGATCGCCTGCACGTCCTCCATCACCCGGGACAATGCTTCGGCCGCAGTCGGTTTCGGGTCGCTCACGCCTTTGCCTCCAGGGCGAGCAGTTCGAACGGCGCGGAGGCCAGCAGCTCGCGCACCACTTCCCGCACGGCGGCCTTGGTCTTGGTCGTGCTCACCGACAGGGTTGCGCCCGGGGTCTCCCGCTTGGTACCCGGCACAACCTCTTTCAGCGCGGCAGCGAGTGCGGACGTGCGCACATGGTCCGGGATCACCGTCTCCTCGTGGACCAGGTGCGGGGCGTGCTCGAGCAGTACTGCGGCGACCTCTTCCGGCGGCCCGAATACCAACTGCTTCTCCAGCCGGGCCGTGTACTGCTCACGAACCCACTGTTCGAACACCTCGGGATCGTTCACCCGCGCAATGGGATCGGGGTCGGACTTGCTCACCGAGCCGAGCGAGCGACCGGTACGTGGGTCGTGGCCGGTGAGCTTCGAACCGCGCGACATCGCCAGCGACAGTTCGGCTTTGACCCTCGACTTCTCGGCGTCGACCTCACGATGAAGTTCGTGCAGCACAGCGGCCCGCACCACCAGCATGTCCAGATCTTCCGGCGTCGCAGGGGAGTTCACGACGCCTCCACCTGTGGCTTGGGCGAGCCATACGCGTCAGGGTTGCGCAGATACCGGTCAACCTCGTTCTCGAGATACCGGACCCTGCTGGCCTTCGCGTTCCCGAGTTTCTGGTACTTCGGACCCTTGCCCTCGGTGCGCCAGCGTGCCAGCGTCATCGGGTGGATACCCATCCGCCCAGCAGTTTCTTTGCTGGTCAGCCACTTCATGAAATTATCCCTTCCCAGATGGGAAGAGGGCAGCGCGGACCTACTGGCGGTAGGCAGTGGACCTATCGGTGCTTGCGTGACCAGGGCGGTGGTGTTGCGCCCACGGTAGGCACGTTGATAGCCTGACTAGCGCCGGTGCGGCCGATTTCCCGTCTTCCGCATCAGCAATTTGGTTACGTGATGAGGCTGGTGGAGTGGTGTCCTCCAGCCCTTCACAACTATAACTGATTATAGCTACTCTGCAAGTCCGGAGTCGCGTTTCTCCAGTTCATCCCTGCGAATCTTGTAGATCATCGGCTCAGACAATTCCGCGGTCTCAGCGATCCTTACCCGAGGGATCTTTGCCTCCACGGCCTTCAGGATCAGGGCATCGCGCTTGTCCTTCAGGGCCTTCTGCTGACGAACCACATCCGCGATCTCGTCCAGGATCTTCTGCTGCCCCTGCGGTAAACCCATGCACGGAGGTTACAGCCCCGGCAGCCGCGACCGCGCCCTCCGCATATGCGTCCGCTCGTACGACTCCATCGTGTCCGCTGAGATCCGGATCCGCTTCCCGATCCGCATATGCGCGATCTCCCCGCGCGATGCCATCCGCTGCACCTCCCTCGGCGTGATCCGCCACGCCGCAGCCACTTCGGCCGGAGTCATCCACTTCGCCACCGCCGCAGTCAATTTCCGCTCCTGACCATCTTGTCCGCCTCCTCCGCGAACAACACCGAGACCGGGACATCCACGGCCTCAGCAAGTTTCGTCGCCAACGGTGACGCGCAGCTGTCCCGGCGGCCGTGCAGCAAATGATCGATGAAGCTGTTATGGCATTGCGCGGCCGTCGCTAGCTCGCGGGTCGAGAGACCGGATTGGTGCATCAATGCTCGGAGGGTCTCCGGTGAGCGCAGCCTCATCGACCCTGCCTCCCCTCACGCGTTCCGTTGTGTCCGATGACCTTCCGCTATTAAAGGGCATCTTTCCGTGGAATTTATCCCGTTCCGAGTGGAAAGGTCAACTGCTGGTACAGGATCGGCAAACTGTCGGTAGGCAGTTTATAACCGTTGATAATCCGGCTAGTGTGACGGATAGCAGGTAGGTGCCGATACGTGGCGCAAAACCGGATGGTAGGCACCTACCAGCAGCATTAGAACGGAGCGGTTGTTGAAGCTCGATGAGTTAATCCGCACGACAAAAGGCGGACGCTCCTATGTGGCGCTCGCCCGTGATACAGGCGGCAAGCTAGGAGCAGCCCGCTGGCAACAGATCGCAACGAAACCGTTATTGGCGTTCCCCGACCCTGCGTCTATCGCCGCGATCGCCCAGGCGTTACATGTGCCCCAACGCACCGTCCTTCTCGCAGTCGCCGAATCGCTGGGCCTGGAAGTGGAGACCCGTCCGACCCTCGTGGACCTCATCCCCGACCGCGCCCGCGACCTACCCCCGCAATGCGTTGCGGCCGTACTCTCCACCGTGGACGCCATGCTCACGCTGCAGGGGCCCGTCAATGAGTAAGAGTGACAGCCGGATACAGAAAGAGCGCGCATATCCGTCCGGACGAAAAACCCCTACGCCACTTGGTCTGCAAGTCGATTCACAGTCCAGCCTTGTCGACCTCATCCCCGAACGTGCCCAAGCCCTCCCGTCTCACTGTGTCGCCGCGTTGGTGAACGTCGTCGACGCCATGATCATCACGTAGGCCGCCCCGTGAGTCACATTCAGAAGAAGACCCGCACAGCGCAATCCGGCAAGAAGACCACCCGCTACGTGGTTAGGTACATCGGTCCAGACGGCGAGGAACACTCCAAATCGTTCCGCAAACTCGGATCGGTGAACGAGCCGGGAACCGCAGAATACTTTCGCAACCAGCAAGATTCAGCGATACGCGAGCGGCGATGGGTCAACCCCAACGACTCCACCACACTCAGCGAATTCGCCGAACGCTGGACAGCTAAACGAGTAGGTGTCGCGGACGGCACGATGTGGGGCTACAACGCCCTGGTGAACGTCGATATCAAGGACAGCTGGCTCGGAGACACGAAACTGCTGGACCTGACGAAAGAGATGCTCGAGAGCTGGGTTCACGACCTGGTGAACGATCGGGAATGGGCAGACGGCCCCCTGGCCGTCTCCACCGCCAGCACCCGCCGGAACATGCTCGCCACCATCCTCACTGCCGCAGTGGACGCGAGCCTGATTCCGAAGAATCCGATGAAAGGCGTCAAACCACCCATGCGTGAGGTGGAAGTCGCGCCCGTGGATCCCGACGCCCTCCCCACAGACGAAGACCTCTGGCGTCTCTACGATGTCGCCTCGAACGACTCCTACAACATCCTGCGCGAAGTCATCATCGTCGCGGCCGGCACCGGTATGCGGCGCGGTGAGCTGATGGGCTTGCGGGTGAAGAACATTCGTGACGGGGAGATCCATGTCACCGAGCAGATGATCATGGGCGCGTCGGTGCGGAAGTTCGGGCCGTTGAAGACGAAGAAGGCTCGGCGCCGGATACCGATCGGGACTGAGGTGCAGGCGGCCATTGATCGGCACCTGAAGGCGTTCCCGGTGCAGTCGACGAGCGAGACATTATTTCGTGACCCGTCTGGATTGGCTTGGCGGCGTTCGACTTTCGGGTGGAGATGGGACCGGATACGCACGGCGGGGGGTCTGCCGAATCTTCGGTTCCACGAGTTGCGCCACTACTACGCCAGTCTGCTGATCTATGGGGGCGAGGACGTGCGCGTGGTGATGGAGCGGATGGGGCACGCGAGTGCGGAAGAGACCTTGACGCGCTACGCGCGCCTGTGGCCGGGCAATGCTGCCAAGACGAATACGATCGTGGATGAGGGTCTGAAACGGAAGGCGCGCAAGGCCGCTGCGAAGGAGTGACCGAGCTGTCACGGGACAGTCACGGGACAAATGGGGGTTGAGTGGCAGGTCAGGATATATTCGACCCTGAATCCGGCTTATAGACCGACTCGTCCCCTTTCCTGCCACACGGAAGTGCTTGGGGCTCACCGGGGCTGGTGCGGGTCGTCGTTCCGTGAACCGTCGCCTCGTCCCACCGCGACAGCTCAGGCCGGACGCTTCGGGTTCCAGCTCTTGTTGACGAACTCGAGTCGGTTCCCATCGAAGTCGGTGACGTTCGCGGCGTAGTAACCGGGGCCGAAGTGCGGCCGCGGGCCCGCCCCGCCGTCGTCCCGCCCGCCGGCGGCCAGCGCGGCGGCATAGGCGGCGTCGACTTCGGCCGGGCTGTCGGCGACGAGACCGAGATAGAGCCCGGTCTCACCCGGTCGGCGCTGACGCAGCCAGATGCTGGCGCCGGCGATCTCGCCCGACCCATAGGATCGATCACCGAGCCCGAACAGATCGGGGACGTTCGCCGGGCCCGTGCTCGAGTCGTAGGCACCGAGTTCTTTCCATCCGAGCGGTTGCAGCGCAGCGACATAGAAGGCGCGTGACCGGTCGATGTCACTCACCGAGATGTAGACGTGGTCGATCATTTCGAGGTCCTCTCGGCTTCGGGTGCGCTCACGGTAAGCGATCTCGCGCGGTCAGCGGCAGGACCGTGCCGAACGCCGGAGACCCCGAGGGTCTCCGGCGTCGTCGGGCTGCCGGGGCTCAGGGGGCCATGGGGATGTCGAGGTTGGCCGGTTCGGTGAGGGTGATCGTGCTGTTGGGCACGGATTCCCCGGCGTAGAGGGGATCCTCGGCGGCGAGGATGAGGGTGAGTCTGTGCTCCTTCTGGATCCGGTAGTCGGTGGCTTGCAGGCGCAGTTCGATCGGGGTGGGGTGCGCCGGGTCGGGGTTGTTGATGGTCAGCGCGGCGTGCGTGATGATCTGCATATTGCCCGTGGGGCTCGAGTCGAAGAGGTAGGCGACGACGGTGGCGGCGTTGGCCGACGGCGTCACGGTCAGGTGGACCCGTGGGATGCCGGTGATGTGGTGAGGTTCCGGAAATGGACCGGTTGCCCACACCGCGGCCGTGGATCGGTCGACGTCGGCCAGTTTCTGGCGCACGGGTATCAGGAGCCGTTCCCGGAAGCCGTCGATGATCAGTTGGTTCACGGCGCGCACGCGCGGATCGCCTGTCCTGATCGTCTGCCGGAAGTTCTTCGGCGGTTCGGGAACCAGTGTGCCGTCGGGGGATTCACCGTTGGGTGCGGCGAGGTGGAAGGTGCGCGCCGGTGCGGCCCAGGACGCCAGGTCGGGGAAGCTGGTCATGGTGAAGTTGTGCATGGTCTCGGCATGTACGGCGCCGTCGGCGTCGATGCCGTTGTCCACGCCGCACACGAAGTGGTCGAGCCAGTCGTAGGCGGCCTCGGTGGTGCGGGTGGGTATGCCGAACAGCACTCCCGGGATCTCCACCGAGCCGTGATCGCCGATCGCCAGGTCCAGGCGCTTGGGTCCGGGGAGTTCGGCGAAGTAGTTCAGCAGCTGGTTCTGGGGGAAGATGGTTTCGTGCCAGTAGCTGGTGAGGAAGGTGGGTACCGGGCGGCGCTCGATGGCCGGGATGTGTGCCGGGGATCGTAGTTCCGCGTATTTCAGTACCCCGTCGATGTTGCTGTTGGCGCGGAAGTCCTGGAGAACCTTCTCCAGTTCGGCACTGGGGTGCTCGCTGATGGCGCCCAGTGCTTCCGCGGCCATGATGTGGCGGGTGCGGTTGTCGTAGAGCGCTTGCCCCAGGTCCGCCCAGGTACTCAGGGCGACAACGGCTTTGACCCGCTGGTCGGCCTGGGCGACCAGTTGGCTGATGCCCGAGCCGTAGGAGATCCCGGCCATGCCGATCCGGTCCGGGTCCGCGCCGAGGTCCGGGTTCGCCAGCGCCCAGTCGATCACCCGCCTGGCGTCCTTGACGTCTTCGGGCCCGGCCACGGTCAGCTCGCCGTCGGAACCGGGCAAGCCGCGTTCGGTGTAGGCGACCACGGCATAGCGGCGCATGAGCAGCCTGACGATCGCCCCGGAGTACATCTTCCAGCCTGTCGGATCCAGACCGGCGGGCAGCACGATCAGCGGATGCGGGCCACCGGTGGACGGCCAGGCGGCCAGGGCATCGAGTAGAACGCCTTCGTCACCGGGTATCTGCACCTGTTGGAACCGGGCTCCGGTGCGGACGGCGGCGATGTCCTCGGCCAGATAGGCGGGAACTCTGGTGGTGTCACCAGTGAGCAGATCATTCGCCACCGCGAGCGCGTCGGCTTCCTGATCGGGAGAAAGCAGGCGGAACTGATCCGGGCGAGCTGTGGACATGAACTTCCCCTTTCGATCCTGGTATCCCGTTGCGGCAGAACTGATTCACGACGAAAGGTAGAAATCGCGGGGGGACCAGACCCCACACCCCCGCTGATCGACCATGATACATGGCAACTATCCAGCAAACATGTCGAATCGGTCGCGAAGGAACCTCTCCCCGGGGAAGGGTGCGGTCAGAGTCGGCTCGCCACGAAACCCGCCGCGGCCGGAGTCATGCCGTTGACGCTGTAGAGCGCGTGTAACGCATTGGGCTGGCCGGGGAATGGGGAGCCGTCGCACACCGTGTCGCCGGGGACGCAGTATTCGGCGGTCTTCCCGGCATAGAGCGGGCCGACGACGATGGGCGGCGCGCCCACGTCCCGCATGAATCGGTCCGAGGGCTTGCCGAACAACACGACCGCCGCGATGTGCCCGGCGATCTCGGGCGGCATCGGCGCGGGCATGTTCGACTCGTATCGGGCGAACTGGGACGGTATGCCCGCGGGCAGGCTCGCCATCGTGGCGAAACCGGAGACGACCGCACCTTGCGAATAGCCGCCGAGCACGATCCGCGTCCGTGGGCAATTCGCGGCCGTCGACTCCATGTGCCCCTGCGCATTTCGGATACCGTCCACAACCGTCCGCACGAAGGCCGGCCGATCGCTGAAGTTGCTGCTCGCCGGATAGTCGACCGGGTAGGCGGCGATCGACCGCCCCGGGACCCGGGCGCGCAGCGCGGCGATGAACGAGACTCCGACCGCGCCGAAATCCGGTGGGAGGTCGGCGGTGCCCCTGGCGAAGACCACCTCGACGTCGGGGCACGCCACCGCGGACGCTTGCCGTGCGGGCATGGCCACCGAGACGGCGGCCGCGAGTGTCGCGGCGCACATGAAACGAACCAACCACCGTGGCCCCATTTCGGAAGGGTACATCAGCGTGCCGACGGTGAACGACCTCGTCGGCTTCCGCTGCGGCCTGGGTGGCCGCAGACTGGTCTGGTGGCCATCGGCGTGAATCGAGCGTTGCTGTTCCTGGACGTCGACGGAACGGTGCTTCCCTACGGTGCGGCCGATTCGACTGCGGTACAGGTGGATTGGTCAGCGTGGCAGCGACCGGACAACCCTGCGCTGTCTCGGGTCAGCCGCATCCTCGGGGAGCGAATATTGGCGTTGGGGTGTGAATTGATCTGGGCTACCGGGTGGGCCGAGGATGCGAATCTGGTCATCTCGCCGATTCTCGGACTGCCGCGGTTGCCGGTGGTGACCTTGCCGGAATATCCCGAAGGAGACTATTACGATGACGGGTTGCATTGGAAGACAAGGACTTTGGTAGAGCTGGCCGCCGGTCGTCCGTTCATCTGGATCGATGACGAGATCAGGCACCACGACGAAATATGGGTTCGCGGTAATCATCCCGGCCGGGCGCTGCTCCATCGGGTCGACGGCGCGGCCGGGCTGCTGGATGCCGACTTCGCCGCCATCGCCGAATGGCTTCGGGGCGTCAGGGGATCGGGATGAGGCTCAGGATCGGGCCGAAGCCCCAGTCGAGCATGTGCCGGGCGTCGGCCTCGGCCGCGGCGTCGCTGGTGGGGGAGCTGTGCAGGACGACGCCGATGAGGGGTTGGCCCGCACGGACGGTTTCGAACAGCAGGCAGGTGCCCGCGGCGTCGGTGGAGCCGGTCTTGATGCCGACGGTGCCGGGGTAGTCGCGCAGCAGCGGATTCGTTGTGCGCCAGACGTGGTCGCGGTTGGCGGGACCGGCGGGCTGGTGGTAGGTCTGCGTTTTGACGATGTCGCGGAATACCGGCTGGGACATGGCGCGCAGGCCGAGCTTCACCAGGTCCGCCGGGGTGGAATAGGTGGAGTAGCCGGTGGGTGCGGGCAGGCCGCTGGGGTCGGTGAAATGGGTGTTCGCCAGGCCCAGGCGCGCCGCGGTGGCGTTCATCTCGGCGATGAAGGCGGCCTGGCCCGGGCCGTACGACTCGGCCAGGGCGTAGGCGGCATCGCAGCCGGAGGGGAGCATCATGGCGTACAGCAATTGTCTGGCAGTGAGCACCTCGCCGGGGACCAGGCCCGCGGTGCTGCCGTCGTACTTGCGGTCGTAGGCGATGATCGCCCGCGGCACGGTGACGGCCCGGTCCAGGTCGCCTGCCTCGAGGACGACCAGCGCGGTCATCACCTTGGTGATGCTGCCCATCGGGGCCCGGGTGTTCGGCTGCCGCGACCAGCGCACCGCGCCGGTGTTCCCGTCGGCGAGTTCGGCGAACGGGGCTCGCACACCGTCCGGCTCGGCGGAAAGGGTGGGCACCCGGGTGTGCGAGACATTCCCGGCGGGGGCGGCCACGGCGGGGCCGGGCGTCACGAGGAGCAATCCGGAGGCGGCGGCAAGCATCACGCGGGCAAATGATCGCATCGCCATATTCTGCCGTTCGATACGGCCGGTGAGCGGGATTTCCCGGACGTGGCTTCCGGTGGCGTATTCGCGTTCGGCGAGCACGTCCGGCAGTGTGTTGCCACAAGGCTTTTCGGTGTGACTGGATGCGACAGCACGCTCGATGCGCCCGCACATCATGCTCGCAAGCGCGCCGTGCCGGTGCCATGATCGATGCAGGGCCCGGTTTTCCGTGTGCCGGGCGATTCGCGTGGCGGTGCGATATGGATATCTTGGGCATCTTCGGCTTCGTGGTGGGGGCGGGAGTGGTGCTGACCGGGATCGCGTTCGGTGCGAGTCTGCGGGTGGTCGAGCAGTTCGAGCGGGGGGTGGTGTTCCGGTTCGGGCGGGTGCGTGAGGTGCGCGAGCCCGGGTTGCGGGTGCTGATTCCGATGGTCGATCGGATGCGCAAGGTGCCAGTGCAGATCGTCACCATGCCGGTGCCGGGGCAGGAGGGCATCACCCGCGACAACGTCACCGTCCGGGTGGACGCGGTGGTGTATTTCCGGGTGATGGATCCGGTGCAGGCCGTGGTGGACGTGCAGGACTACCTGTTCGCCATCGCGCAGGTGGCGCAGACCTCGCTGCGGTCGATCATCGGCAAGAGCGATCTGGACGATCTACTGTCCAACCGGGAGCACCTCAATCGAGGTCTCGAGCTCATGATCGACAGCCCGGCGCTGTCCTGGGGCGTGCACATCGATCGGGTGGAGATCAAGGATGTCGCCCTGCCCGAATCGATGAAACGCTCGATGTCCCGTCAGGCCGAGGCCGAACGCGAACGCCGGGCCCGCGTCATCACCGCGGAAGGCGAACTGCAGGCGTCGCAGAAGCTGGCCGACGCGGGCCGGACGATGGCGGCCGCCCCCGCGGCGTTACAACTGCGACTGCTGCAGACGGTGGTAGAGGTTGCGGCGGAGAAGAATTCGACGCTGGTGCTGCCCTTCCCGGTCGAGCTGCTGCGTTTCCTGGAACGTTCGACGCCGGGGCAGGAAACCGCGGAGTCCGAGGCCGCCGAGCCGCAACCGGCCGCGGCGCAGGACGATGCGGCCGACCGGGATTCTCCGGCCCTGGAATCACGGTCCGCCGCCGAGTCCGTCGAGATACCGCAACCTCGTTTGGGAAATAAATCCGAATCTTCTTGACGCGGCGTCTCTCCGGGTGTCACTATTGAAAGGGGAAAGGCACACGGATTGTGGTGTCTGTATGTTTCTGCCCTCGACATCTCGTCGATTCGGGTGTAATTTTGGACTTCGCGCCGGGGCGCATACTGTCCAGCTCTCGAAAGTGAATTAACTGCGGAAAGTGGCGCTGTCTGCGTGTCGCTTTCCGCCTGTTGGTGTCGAGTCAGGTTAGGTCGGTATCCGGCACGGTGCGCCATGAGGAATGCAACCCACAGGACGGCTACTACCGCGACGCTCGCGTGCAGGCGTGTCGTCGCGAGGTGCTGGAAGGACGTATCTTGGCAGTCTCGAGTCAGACCGAGGTCGATACCGCAGGGCCGGCTGCCCGCATTCCGGGTGCGCCCGAGCGGGTTTCGTTCGCCAAACTCCGTGAACCCCTGGCGATTCCGGATCTGCTGGCCGTTCAGACCGAGTCGTTCGACTGGCTGATCGGTGGGCGGTCGTGGCGGGAACGGGCCGGCGCCGCGGGTGATCCGGTCCTGGGCGGCCTGGAGGAGGCGCTCGAGGAGCTCAGCCCGATCGAGGACTTCGCCGCGACGATGTCGCTGTCCCTGTCCGATCCCCGTTTCGAGGACGTCAAAGCCTCGGTCGAGGAATGTAAAGACAAGGATCTGACCTACTCGGCCCCGTTGTTCGTCACCGCGGAGTTCATCAACAACAACACCGGTGAGATCAAGTCCCAAACGGTTTTCATGGGTGATTTCCCGATGATGACCGATCGCGGCACTTTCGTCGTCAACGGAACCGAGCGGGTGATCGTCTCGCAGCTGGTGCGTTCGCCCGGTGTGTACTTCGACGAGTCCGTCGACAAGACCACCGAGAAGACGCTGCACAGTGCCCGCGTCATCCCGAGCCGCGGCGCGTGGCTGGAATTCGATATCGACAAACGCGACACCATCGGGGTGCGCATCGACCGCAAACGCCGTCAACCGGTGACGGTGCTGCTCAAGGCGCTCGGCTGGAGCGCCGAGCGGATCACCGAGCGTTTCGGCTTCTCCGAGATCATGATGACCTCGCTGGAGAAGGACAATACGGCGGGCACCGACGAGGCGCTGCTGGACATCCACCGCAAGCTGCGCCCGGGTGAGCCGCCCACGAAGGAGTCCGCGCAGGTCCTGCTGGAGAATCTGTTCTTCAAAGACAAGCGGTACGACCTGGCTCGCGTCGGCCGGCACAAGATCACCAGGAAACTCGGCATCCAGCCGGCCGATCCCGCCGATCGGGTGCTCACCGAGCAGGACATCGCCGCGATCATCGAATATCTGCTGCGTCTGCACGCGGGCGATAGGGCGATGACCGCGCCCGGTGGGGAGGAGGTGCCGATCGAGGTCGACGATATCGACCATTTCGGCAATCGGCGGTTGCGGACCATCGGTGAGCTGATCCAGAACCAGGTGCGCCTCGGTCTGTCCCGGATGGAACGCGTGGTGCGCGAGCGCATGACCACACAGGACGTCGAGGCGATAACCCCGCAGACGCTGATGAACATCCGTCCGGTCGTGGCTGCGATCCGGGAGTTCTTCGGCACCTCGCAGTCCTCGACGTTCCTGGACGAGCGCAATCCGCTCGCCAGCCTGACCCAGAAACGTCGCCTGTCGGCGTTGGGTCCGGGCGGTCTGACCCGCGAACGTGCCGGTCTCGAGGTTCGCGACGTGCACTACAGCCACTACGGCCGGATGTGCCCGATCGAGACGCCCGAGGGCCCGAATATCGGTCTGATCGGCTATCTGTCGGTGTACGCGCGGGTCAATCCGTTCGGGTTCATCGAGACGCCGTATCGCAGGGTCGTCGACGGCAGGGTGACCGAGCAGATCGATTACCTGTCCGCCGATCAGGAGGACAGGCATATCGTCGCGCAGGCGAACGAGCCGCTCGATGCCGACGGCCGTTTCATTTCGTCGCGAGTCGCGGTGCGCCGCAAGGATTCCGAGGTCGAGCTGGTGGATCCGGTGTTGGCCGACTATATGGATGTCTCACCGCGCCAGATGGTGTCGGTCGCCACGGCGATGATCCCGTTCCTCGAGCACGACGACGCGAACCGCGCGCTGATGGGCGCGAATATGCAGAAACAGGCTGTGCCGCTGATTCGTTCGGAGGCGCCGCTGGTCGGCACCGGTATGGAGCTGCGTGCGGCGATCGATGCCGGCGATGTCGTGGTGAACGAGAAACCCGGTGTGGTGGAAGAGGTTTCGGCCGATTTCGTCACCGTCATGCACGACGACGGCACCCGGCGTTCGTATCGGATGCACAAGTTCAGCCGGACGAATCAGGGCACCTGCGCGAATCAGCGTCCGATCGTGGACGAGGATCAGCGGGTGGAGCAGGGCCAGGTGCTCGCCGACGGGCCCAGTACCGAGAACGGTGAGATGGCGCTCGGTAAGAACCTGCTGGTCGCGGTGATGCCTTGGGAGGGTTACAACTACGAGGACGCGATCATTCTCTCGCAGCGCCTCGTGGAAGAGGACGTCCTGACCTCGATCCACATCGAGGAGCACGAAGTCGATGCTCGCGACACCAAGCTCGGTGCCGAGGAGATCACCCGCGATATCCCGAATATCTCGGAGGAGGTTCTGGCCGATCTGGATGAGCGTGGCATCGTGCGTATCGGTGCGGAGGTTCGTGAT
>NZ_BDBQ01000048.1 GCF_001613065.1 Nocardia miyunensis NBRC 108239 | reverse complement strand
CCTCCCGCCGGGTCGTCGGCACCGTGAACACCGGTATCACCAGCTATCCGAACAGCGTCTCCTCGACTCCGGACGGTTCGCAGTTCTGGGTGGGAAATCTCGACGGGAGCGTCGCGGTCGTCGATTCGCATACCGGTGCGCTGGTTCGAATCCTGAAGCCGGGAAAGATCACTCTGGATGTGACGTTCTCGCCCGACGGGCGGCTCGCCTACGTCCCGACGACGCCTTTCTCCTCGCCGGCGCCGAATGCCAACGGCGCCTTGACCGCGTTCGGTCCGATGGTGAGCGGGAACTATCACACGGGTCCGGGTGAGGTCGCCGTGTACGACACCCGCAGCTCGAGCCTGGTGAAGAGCTTTGCCACCGGTGGGGTTCCCTCGCCGGTCGTGATCCCACCGGGGCCGTTCCACGACTAGCGCCGCACCCGAAGCCCGCGGCCCGGCAGTGACTGCCGGGCCGCTGGTCCGGGGCATCTGCGGGATTATGGTCGTTCGCCGCTGTGGCGCAGCAGATTGGTGCGGTAGGTGTACTGGTCGGGCAGGAAATAACCCACCGATAGCTCGACCGGTTCGGCTCGGTCGCTGTACGCCCTGCTCGCATGAATGTTGCCGCGTACGTCCGGCTGGCGGTTCGTGCCAGGCACTGGGGCGGAACGATGCCCAGAGGTGTCCCGACCGTATCTATTTGTGCAGAACGCCATCCGCATACAGCGTGTCCATGTACTCCCGGATCTCGATGACCCTGGAGCTTCGGAACACGAACACGAAACAGTATCGGTTCACGTACTCGCGATCCTTCGATGTCGATGCGCGGCCGACGAATTCGATGACGACGGTCGGATCATGGACATGCACGGCGCGGATGTCGACTTCGAGTCCCGTCGGGAAGCCGGCGGGGAACGTGCGCCGAACGAAACGTTCGATCCGAGCCTTGTCCTTGACACCGGAGATCCCCGGCCAGGACCCGGGAATCACCCAGGTGACATCGTCGTCGAGATAGCCGAGAAAATCGTCCGCCCGGGCGACGTCCACCAGCGATTCGAGGACCGCGACCGCGGACTTCGCCAGCTCCCCGGCCTCCATCACGAGCCCCTGGTCTGCGAAAACCGGCGATCCGGGAAGAGCATGGACGCGACGCTGTTTCGCAGCACCGCCGGCGCCCCGCCGGCGACCACGCTGGCGATCGCATCCCGGTGTATCCGCTGGATCGGATAGTCCAGGGTCACGCCGTATCCACCGTGCAGTTCCAGACTGCTCATCGTCACTTCCGTCATGATCTTGCTCCCGTGCAGCTTCGCCACGGTGACGTCGTGTGCGTCCGGGAACCGGCCCTCCCGAGCCGTCGCGCCCGCCCGATATGCCAGCATGCGCTGCGCCTCGATCTTGACCCACATGTCGGCGATGCTGTGATAGACCGACTGGAACTCGATGATCGGCCGGCCGAAGGACTCTCGCTTCTGCGCGAACGTCACCGCCTCGTCGTAGGCTGCTTCCGAGATGCCCAGGCAGAGGGCCGAATTGTGCAGGCGCTCCATGTTGAACGCCGACATCAGCCAACCGAACTGCCCGGCCCCGACGATCAGGTTCTCCTTCGGCACCCGGACGTCCTCGAACCGGACGTCACCGTGGGGGATACCGCGGTCACCGACGAATTCCGGTCCCGGAGTGGAGGTCACGCCGGCCCGGTCGGCTTCGATGACGAGGGCACCGACGCCCTTCGGCCCGGGAATGTCGTCGAAGCGCACGAAGGTCGCATACAGCTCGTTCACGCCCGAGCCGGTGATGAACGCCTTGGTTCCGTTGACGACATACTCGTCGCCGTCCAGGACCGCGGTCGCCTCGAGATACGTGAGGTCGGAGCCGTGTTCGGGCTCGGTCAGGGCGATCGCGCAGCCCAGCTCTCCCTGCACGACCTGCGGCAGGTACTTCTGCCGCATGGCTTCATGGCCCAGCAGGATCATCGAGGCGCCCGGTCCGGTAGTGCAGAACAGCGGCTCCGGACCGATCCACGTCTGGCTCATGCGCAGAATGGACGACACCGCGATCACGTAGTCCAGAGCAGTGCCACCCTGGCCTCCGTACTCCTTCGGCATCGTGAGGCCGAGCAGGCCGGCCTCTTTCATGCGGGCGCACACCTCTTTGTAGGGCGCGAGGTTGTCCCGGTCCCACTTCGCGCCGTCCGCACGTAGTTCACGCCCGACCGCGAGCGCCTTCTGCCGCAGCGCTTCCTGCTCGGGATTCAACGTGAACATTCCACCACGCTCGTCGACGGCGGTCATGACACATCCACCTCGGTGTTCGTATGATCGATGGTCTTCATAGTTCGTAACGGCCTTTCCTTGCTCCGGGCCGGCACAGGGCCGGACGCGCATCGAATCGTGTCAGCAGGGTCAGCGGAAGTCCTTCCAGTGACCATGCGGCGTCCACCCCAGCGCGAAGGGGAGTTCGATACGGCAGATCGGGCCCTTGGTGATGTCGTAGGTGTCGAAAATCTGGAACTCGCCGCGGTTCTCGGCCCACCACGACACCGGAACGATCACGTATCCGTCGCCCTCGGCCGAGTCCTTCGAACGGGGAGCGAAGGTCGCTTCCAGCACCGCCGCGGGCTCGTCGTGCCGGATCTCGTACACCTGTTCGCTCAGGCTGTGCATGTCGGTGACCACCAGGCTGTTCATCGACATCCCGCCCCGCTTGACGCGGCCGCCGACCTGGAAGCCCCACCGGTAGCCCTTGCCGTAGAAGCGCTCGTCGACCTTGGGGAGTTCGGAGGGGCGATCCGAAAGCTGCTCGGACTTCGAGGCTCCGGTCTCCAGATCGATCGTCCAGCGGCCCAGGTGGCTCTTGGAGACGCTGAAGAACAGCGCCACATCGTCGCCCTGGGCGAAGTCCTGCTCGAACGGGAACGGCGGCCGGTTGAAGATCGGCCCGTCCAGGGTCAGCTTGTTACCCTCGACGTTCGCGCTCATCGTGTGCATGATGTACTGAGGCTCGAGATCCGTTGTGATCCAGCGGATCTCGCCCTGCAGGTCGTGGCGCGGGATGAGCGCCAGCACGATCGGCAGGTGCGTTTCCCAGCCGAACACGCCCAGCCCCTTGTCGATACGCTTGGGGCTCGCAGTGAAGGGCTGGAAGGGCATGACCACCCATTCCGGCGTCAGCCAGATGTCGTGGGCGACCGTGTTGTACGGGCCATCCCAGATGTCGCGCGACTCGACCAGACCGGACGGGTGCACGAAATGCATTGTCAGGTAGGGCTGTTCATCGCGGTAGGTCCAGCCGTACAGGACGCCGGTGTCGGGATCCCACTTCGGGTGCGCCGTGAAACTCGCATCACCGAAGGCGGACTTGCCGTGGAAGCCGCCGCTGAGCTGCGGTGACCAATTCACGATGCCCTTGGTCTCCAGCGTGATGGGGTCCAGCGCGATCGGCGCGCCGCCCTGCTCCCCCGCGGCGACCATCTCACCGGCGAACGGGAAGATGTTGACGTTGTTGGTTCCCTGCGGAACTCCCTGGTTGTACTGGTCGCGACGCACACAGCCCCAGCCGAAGTCACGCCAGTCGCGGAAGTCGCCGTCGCTCAGCTCGAACATGCCGCGCTGGTACTTCTCTTCGAGCAGGTACTTCGGGGTGCGGACCCACCGGTTCCGGAAGTCGGCCCTGCCGTTCTCGAACACCAGACCCTGGATCATGCCGTCCATGCCGAGCACCGGGTTGTTGCCCTGACGCGTCGGGCGCTTCCATGTCGGCCCGGCGCGGTAGAACCCTCCGGCAAGGTCTTTGGGAATCTCGCCTTCGGTGACGATGCACTCCTCGATCGTGGCCTCGAAACGCATGGGGCGGAAGGGGCCACGAAGCGAAGTCTCATCGGGGATCGGATAACCCATCTCAGTCTTCTCCTCGGTTCAGGATGCGGTGGCTCCGGAACAGTCCGGTCGGACGCCGACACCGCACGGCGTCTCACGACCTAGCGTAGCAAGTCAACGGATGTTTTGTGAACGATCATTTCCATACTTCATAAAATTGCCGTTTTACGTGGGTCTTCTGTCGAATGCGTCAAGAAGCGATCACTAGCGGAAGCGCCAATGGCGGATGCCGTGCGAGAGCCCGCCGGAGGTCAGGAACCGGTCCAGATCGGTGGTCGGCGTTCGACGAAGGCCCGCGCACCCTCGGCCGCGTCCGCGCCGGACAGGACCGGACCGGCGAGTTCGGCCTGACGAGCGAACGCCTCGCCGTGTGGCCAGTCTTGCGATTCGTCGAACACGCGCTTGCCGACCTGGACCGACAGTGGCGCGTTGGCCGCGATCGTCGTCGCCAACGCGATCGCGGCCTCTTTTGCGGTGCGGGACGGGACCAGACGATTGACCAACCCGAGTTCGGCGCCACGCTCGGCGGTGATCGGATCTCCCGTCAAGATCATCTCGAGGGCATGGGAACGAGGGATGCGCCGCTGCAGCCGCAGGATGCCGCCACCGACCGCCAGCAGCCCGTACTTCACTTCGGGCAACGCGAAGCGGGCACCCGCCTCGGCCACGATCAGGTCACATGCCAGCGCCAGCTCGAAGCCGCCGCCGAGCGCCTGCCCGTGCACTGCCGCGATCATGGGTTTCGCCGGGGGGCGTTCGAGCATTCCGTAGCCGCCACGGCGCTCGGTGATGGGCAGCCTGCCGGTGGCGTGATATGCCTTCAGATCGGTGCCGGCACAGAAACTCCTGCCCTCACCCGCCAGCACGCCGACAGAGATCTTGTCGTTGCCGTCCACCTCATCCATCGCCTCGGCCAGAGCCTCGGCGGTCGGGCCGTCCACCGCGTTGTGGACGTCCGGGCGATCGAGCGTGACGACCGCGACGCGATCCACGAGTTCGAATCGGACACTCATGGTCATCTTCCTTTTCCGAGCCGGCGATGGAACACCCCGAACATGCTCGGCGAACGGCGCCACAGAGGCCGGCATACATCGACTCGCGAGACCCGACGGATTTCGAGTCATACCGTCGCAAATACTAGAGCGGTAGCCCACATCGGGTCAATGATCACACACAGTGACTATCGAAATCACTGTTGTACAAGCATTTATATCCTGATACCCGTAGAGAAAGAATGTGAGTGATCATTCACCTGGCGATTGACGCGGGGGGTGCTGTGTAGTACCTTCGTGACGTACGGCACGCTCCTGACCGCTGCCGGACGGGTCCCCCGCCTGCTGGGTGCCTGAGGATGCCGCGATCAGTCGGCGTGCGCCGAGTCGGTGACGCGTAGAGATGCCAGACCCGTCAGAGCGATATCGGCCAGGATCCTTTCGAAGTCCGGCGACGCCGTTCCGGAGCGCGGATGCCAGCTATCGGACATGAGCAACGCCCACACCCCCCGAATCGCCGTAATGAGGTCTTCCCGAGTGTTTCCGGGATAGCACCGATCGAGGCAGGCGGCCCATCGGTCGGTGTAGAGGCGTTGCCGCCTCCGGAAGCTCCGCAGATAGCTGCCCGACAACGAGCGCACGTCGAGGGCCCAGAGGGCCGCGAGCTTGTAGTTCTCGGCCGCGAACCGCACATGCGCCCGCACGAGAACCTCCAGATCCTGATGCGGGTCGGGTAACGGTTGCCCGACGTTCATCAGAATCAAATCCGCGGCGTGATCGAACAGCACGCCGAGGATTTCGTCCTTGCTCCCGAAGTGCCGGTAGATCGCCGAGCCCGTCACGCCTGCGCGCTTTCCGAGCTCGGCGACCCCTACGCCATGGAAGCCACGTTCGTAGAACAGGTCCTCCGCGGCCTTCAAAATCTGCTCTTCCCGCTTCATGATGTGATCATATGTTCACATCGCTGAGAAGTGCGGATCGCCTCCGCCGCGAACTCTACCTGCAGATACTGTGAGTTTTTCGCCCGTGAGGAATGATTATTCACAGTACCCGGCACGCGGCGAACGATGCGGGTCAGTAGGACTTCGGTAGACTGAGAGTGTGCTCGGCGATGAAATTGAGCACCATCTCTTTCGACACCGGTCCGATCTTGAGCATTCGCAAGAGGAACCAGTAGTTCGCCAATTGGTACTCGTCCGCAACGCCATTTCCGCCGTGGACCTGAATCGCCGCGTCGAGCGCACGCAGTCCCGCGTCGACGCCCGCGGTCTTGGCGATGTTGGCGCTTTCGGCCGGGTCGAAACCCCCGTCGTAGAGCAGGCAGGCTTTCGCTGTCATCAGTCTCGCGAGCTCGAGGTCGATCTTGGCCTGCGCCAGGGGATGAGCGACACCCTGGTACGCGCCGATGGGAACTCCACGCCAGATGGCCCGCTCCCTCGCGTATCTTGCGGCTTTTTCCAATGCGTAACGCCCCACGCCGGTGCAAATCGACGAGACCAGCAGGCGCTCAGCGTTCATGCCGGCGAATGCCGCACGCATGCCGTGGTGCAGGTCGCCGATTATGCGGTCGGCGCGGACGCGCACATCCTCGAACTGCACGGCGAACTGTCGCTCCGGTATCCGCAGCGCGGTCGGGATGTGCCGGTAGGTGATGCCGTCGCTGGCGGTATCGACGATGAACAGCGTCAGCTTGGCCCGGCCCGACTTCTCGTCGGTGCCCGTGCGAGCCACCACAATCGCATACTGCGCCTCGTCGAAGCCCGATATGTAGTACTTAGCACCGTTGATGATGTAGTCGGCACCGTCGGGCCTCGCCCAGGTGTTGATTGCGAAGGAATTGGTGCCGGCATCCGGCTCGGTAATCGCGAAGGACGTCAGAATCGCCTGCTCGGCAATCGGCCGCAACCACCGCTGTTTCTGCTCGGCGGTCCCGTGCCGGGCCAGTATGATGCCGTTCACGCCGGCGGAGAACACCGCGCTCAACGCGGGTACGCCCGCGGCGGCGGTTTCCTCGACGACCGCGGCCAGTTCGAACAGGCCGGCACCTCCGCCTCCCCACTCCGCTGGGAGGTGGACGCCGAGAAAGCCTGCTGCGGCAAGTTCTTCCCGCAGACTTGCCGGGGCCGCGCCTTCGGAGGTGGTGCGCTGGAAATAATCCGGCCCGTACTTGCGCGAGATCGCCGCGACAGACTCGCGTAGCAGCCGTTCTTCCTGGCTCGGCTGCAGCGGAAGCGAGGGCGCCGCGATCGGCGTCCGGGCATCGGTGGTAATCGCAGACACGTCATTACCTCGGCTTTCAGGATTCGGCCCGCGGCATCACCGCGTCAGGCGGCATCCGGGCCACGCCGACCGAAAATGTCTCCACGTCGGGATGTCAACGATCGTTCACTATACCGATCCGTACCGATCGCCGATACCTACGATCGATGGCCCCGTGCGGGACCCGCCGTCCGAGTGTGAGTCAGGGGTCGTTCACAGTGACCCGAGGTTGGTCGAGAGGCGGATATCAGCGTCCGTAGATCGTCGTGACCATGATGTCGGCGAGGAGGGCGGCCACCGCGTGCGTGTCCTGCACATGCGCTTCGCCCGCGAGCGATCCGGCGATACTGCGTTCAATGGTCCACACGAGTACGGCTGCCAGCTGCGGCGCGGGTGGGCCGGCGACCGCGAGCCCGGCCGCACGGTCGGAGTCGATCGTTGCTTCCACTATCCCGATAATCCGGTCGATGGTCGCGAGATAGGCCTCGCGGAGCCCGGGGCGGTGCGACCATTCGTATATGGCGTTTCGTAGCACGCCGAAGTCCGCGGGATCGAGGTCCAGCCCGTGGATAACGACCGATTCGACCTGGTCGGGGTCGGTGCGGTCGATGGTCGTGAGCCGCATGAATCGAGCGACGATGTTGTCGGCGATCGCCCGGAAGAGCGCCAGGAAGACGTCATCCTTGTTTTCGAAGTAGAAGTAGAACGTGGCCCTGGAGATCTTGGCGTACTCGAGGATCTTGGCGACGCTCAGCTGATCCATCGACTGCTCGGCGAGCAGTGCCCGCGTCCCCTCCAGGATCGTGGTGGCGGTGGCGGAGTCGCCCCCGCCACCGGGGGAGGCGGGCGGTCGCTGGGCCGGCGGTGTGGCGGGTGTGTGTCGTCGCGACGAACGCGACTTCCGGCGGCCAGGTCTTCGGTCGCCGCCGAGCAACTCGCCGTAGACGGCACTCAGGGTTACGTGAATGATCGAATCGACGGCTGACTCGGGGTCGGGTAGCCGGGTGTCGTACGGCCTGGCGCCGACGTAGAAGGAGCGCTCGTAGCCGCAGACCAGAACGGTCGCGATCATCTCCGCGGCGGCTCCGTCCGGGGCGGCGCCGGTTGCCCGCTCATGGGTGATCTCTTCGACGAGGGCGCTCACGAATCGGTCCAGCATCAGCTTCCAGGCCGCCGCGAGCTGCGGTACGACGTGGATGTGTTCGATCACGGCGCAGATCAGTGCGCTGTGCTCGGACCAGATGTCGATCGTATGCCGGAGGTCGACCTCCATGGCGGACCGGTGGGTGAGGCCGAGCTTGGCGTGGATCGGCCCCTCGCTGGCGTCGAGGTCCTCGAGCAGTCGCGCCACCATCGCGGCGACGACGTCGTATTTCGATGCGAAGTAGTGGTAGAAGTTCGCCCGCGACAGCTGCGCGCGGGAGATGATCCGAGCGACGGTGACGTCCTTCAGGGACGATTCCCGCAGCAGCTGCTCGGTCGCCGCGAACACCGCGAGTTCTGCCGCGCCTCGACCGTCGTGCCGTCGAGGACGTTGGCGCGCAACCGAATTGGTGTTCACACTCGGTACCTTAACCTGCTCGTTCGGATACTCTCGGAATTCTTCCTACCAGACAGTTCATACATCCAGTGTAGACAAAGTGTTCAGTGCCACATACGCTGCCTGTAGCGCGCGTCACACGGGCGATGATCTTCGTGCCGGGCGGCGGATTCGGATATCTCGATCCTCGAGGAGGGCCACGATGGGCATCGAAGTGAGCACAGTTGGTGTGACCAAAAGCTTTGGGTCGCAGAATATCTGGCAAGATGTCAGCCTGACGCTGCCGACGGGAGAAGTCAGCGCGCTGCTCGGTCCCTCCGGTACCGGTAAGTCGGTGTTCCTGAAGTCGTTGATCGGTCTGCTGCGCCCCGAGCGTGGCTCGATCTTCATCGATGGCACGGATATCACCACCTGCTCCAACAAGGAGTTGTACGAGATCCGCAAGCTGTTCGGTGTGTTGTTCCAGGACGGCGCGTTGTTCGGGTCGATGAACCTGTACGACAACACCGCGTTCCCGTTGCGTGAGCACACCAAGAAGAGTGAATCCGAGATCAAGAAGATCGTGATGGAGAAGCTCGAGCTCACCGGTCTGCTGGGTGCGGAGAACAAGCTGCCCGGGGAGATCTCCGGTGGTATGCGCAAGCGTGCCGGTCTGGCTCGCGCGTTGGTGCTGGACCCGCAGATCATCCTGGTCGATGAGCCGGACTCGGGTCTGGATCCGGTGCGCACCACGTATCTGGCGCAGTTGCTGATCGATATCAACGCGCAGATCGACGCGACGATCCTGATCGTCACGCACAACATCAACCTGGCCCGGACTGTGCCCGACAACATCGGCATGCTGTTCCGGCGGCGGTTGGTGATGTTCGGCCCGCGTGAGGTGTTGCTCACCTCCGAGGAGCCGGTGGTGGGACAGTTCCTCAACGGCCGCATGGTCGGTCCGATCGGTATGTCCGAGGAGAAGGACGAGGCGCAGATGGCGCGTGAGCAGGCGCTCGCTGACGCCGGCCACTACGACTCGGCCACCGAGGAGATCGAGGGCATCATTCCGCAGATGAAGGCCACGCCCGGCATGCCGGTCCGCCAGGCCGTGGAACGCCGTCGCCGCCGAGTACTGGATATCCTGCACACCCTGCCGCCGACCGCCCAGGAAGCCATCCGGGAGAGTATGAACGCCGAGGGGGCGACCGAGACCTTCGCGCGCTGACACCACCGCACGCAGCCCGCGGAGCCGACCCGGCGCGGCGGGATACGTCAGCGAGGCCGGAGCAGCATTAATCCAACGTATGGCCGGATGCTCTCCGGCTCGCCGCGGCTCGCGCCGGGTCGAATTCTCGGACTCGCGGGTCGCGAATAGATCCTTGATATCAAGGAAAGTCGATCGGTGTATCGCTCATCCCCGATTGCGAGTCGATCGGACGGAATCGCGATGGCCGCGATCGCGACGTCACCGCAGCGTCCCGAGCGACGTCGGCTCGTCGCCGAGCTTGCGCGCGCCTACCGTAACCAGCTTCAAGCTCTGCGGTCACGTCCGACCGACGCAGGCCGAGCACACGCGCAGAGACCGACGGGCGCCGCCGAATGGAATACCGCGACCCGCGGCGAAGACGAACTGGCCACGCGCGGTTCGGGACTCCGGGACAGGACCGGTTCTGGTTCATGTGGCAGGAACTGTCGGTCGGAGCCCTCGGTGCGGTCGTCCTGGCCGATAGTCGCGACTGGAGGACTGTTCTGCCGCCGTGGACTTTTCGAATCGCGCCGGAACCCGTTCATCGTCCAGGCCCCGACGATGACCCCGGTCCGGTGACCGCACTGTCGCTGTGGCGCCGGTGCGGCCCTCACGTCACCGTGGCGCCGGTGCGGCCCTCACGTCACCGTGCCGGTGCCTCCGGGCTCGGTGCGGGCGCCGCCGGAGCCGGTTCGGGAGCGTGTACCGCAGGAGGCGGGCAGAAGATGCCGCAGGGTATCGGGGGAAGGCCGGGGATGACGATCATCGGCGTGGTCGGCTGCGGTGTCGGCGTGGGTGTGTGGGCGGGCGCGGAATCGGCCGGGGTGGACGGCGCCGGGTTCACCGGCGCATCAGTGGTCGCGTCGAGGGATTCGGGAGTGCGTGGCAGTGTGCCGGTCATGACGGAACCGGCGCCGCCGCTGCGGTAGATCGACGCCCAGCTGAGCACATTCTCGGCATAGGCCATCGAGTTGTTGTACCGCAGTACCGCGCGCAGTTCCTGGGCCGGACTACGCAGGTCCAGGCCGCCCGAGCACAGATACTTGCCCGCGGTCAGCGCCGCGTCGAACACGTTGTTGATGTCGGCGCCGGAGTCGGCGTAGATGCGCCAGGTGCTCGGCAGGAACTGCATCGGCCCGACGGCGCGTACATAACCGCCGCTCGCATCCTTGATGACCTCGTTGCCGGGCAGGGTGCCGTTCAGGGCCGGGCCGAGAATCGGGAACCTGGTGGTGCCCGCGGCGTCGGTGTTGCCACCGTCGGCGTGGCCGGATTCGATCCGGCCGATACCGGCCAGCAGCTCCCAGGACAGGCCGCAGTGCGGCTCGATCTGGGCCAGTCGCAGCTCGGCATTCCGGTAGGCGGCCAACACTATTTCGGGAATTCCTCGGACCGCGGGCAGATCCGGGATGTCGTGCTGGGCGACGAGCTGTGGCCCGGCTTGCGCATCCGTTTCGCCCGGCAGCTGCGGGGTGGTCAACATCCTGCCCGCGTGTGGGAGCAACGGGGCAGGCACTTCGGCCGGCACGAATCCCACCGGCGCTTCCGCTGCGGGGCTGGGGGCCGCTGCGGCGAGTGGCGCCGGCACCGAGCGCGTGCCGGTGGCGCCGCTGCTGTTCGACGATCCCGTGGCGGATGACCCTGCCACGAGAATCCCGGCGATGGCGAGCATAGAAACGGTTGCTGGACGAAATGACATCGCATTCACCGACTTCGGATTCCGCGGGGCGCGAACCGTCCGGCCGCCCCACTGCTTTCGGCTGTGATTACCTCGGCCGATGGCCATACAGTCTGTTCAGACTGGGTGATGTACATGCTATATGAACAGTGTGTTCAGTCACAAGGTCTTGTCGGGAATCGGGGCTTCGACCGGGGGATGAGCCGATCGAGTCCGTGGTATCGACGTCGATTGCGCGCGAGGGTTTTCGAGGCCGACGCGGCCCCGATCGACGGCAAAATTAACATACGCTGTGTCGCAAAAATGCGGAATCCGGCGAAAAATCCCGGTAGCATCGCGCGATGTGTACGACACGCGGCTGATTCTGGATGCTCTCGACAAGCACACGATCCCGATCATGGTCGGCTTCGGCCTGGCGATGGTGCTGCAGACGATCGCGATGGTGACCGCGGTGGTGATGACGCGCCGGGAAGGATGGATCTCGATTCCCCTGCCGTGCACCTTCCTGTGGTTCGCGCACGATCTGGGCGTGGTTGTCCGGTTCGACACCTGGTTTCATCGCCTCCATCACTGGTTTTTCGAACTGTTCTGGGTCGGGCTGCTCAGCGCGCTGCTGCTCGAGTGCGTATTCCTGGCGCAGGCCATGAAGTTCGGCCGCAAGGAATACCTCCCCCGGGGGACGCAAGCGCAGTGGAACGCCCTGGTGCTCGCCGGGACGGCGCTGACCGTGGTGTGCTGGGAGTATCTGAAGACCGTCTGGGACGATCCGCTCTATCAGGCGCTGGCCGCGGTGACGTTGTATCTCATCCCGCTGGCCGTGGTTCCGCTGGTGTTACGCCGCAGGTCCGCGATCGCGCAATCGCCGGTGATCTACGGATGTTTCGCGGCCATGGTCGTGCTGTGGTGGGCGGTGACGGCGGGGGCGTACGGGCCGGCCTTCCGCACCTGGCAGTACCTGCTCCTCGGGGTCGCGGCGTTCGTGGCGTTGAGCGCGTTGGCCTGGTGGATCCACCGCCTGCGCCGCGACGGACGCGCCGGAGAGCCGGCGTGGACGCCGGATTCCGCCGACGTCCCGGAGCAGGCCCTTCGGCGGTAGCCGCCCCGATCCGGCCCCACGCTCCATAGAGCCGGTGTATGCCCGGTGGTCAGGCCAGCAGGTACATTCCGGCGGTCACGCCGAGGACCAGGACGCAGTAGCCCTCGAAAAGTGCGAGCAGGGCGAGCGGTGCGTCGCGCAGTTCCATGAAGTATCGGCCGACGAGGCGCATCTTCAGTACCGCGACCAGGAGAATTGTGAGACTTGCCGCGGTTCGGCCGTCACCGCCGAAGCCGTGGCCCGAGCCGATGGCCCAGGACAGCGCGGTTGCCGTGATCAGCAGCAGCCAGATGGCCGTGGTTTTAGTTCGAAGGAGGTTCTGCATGGCTCACCGCACCAGGAAGATCAGGGGGAAGATGACGATCCAGAGCAGGTCGACCATATGCCAGAAGCAGGCCCCGCCCTCGAAAAAAGCCAGTTGCATCTTGCCCAGTTCGGGCTTGCGGGCCAGCACGGACAGCGCGAGCAGTACCGCGAGACCGATGATCAGATGGGCCAGATGCAGTCCCGTCAGAACGAAGTAGTACATGTAGAACGGGTTGGTGTTCGGAGTCTGCCCGGCCGCGATCCTCGCGTGGTATTCGAACGCCTTGACCGCGATGAAGCCCACGCCGCAGGCCATCGCCCCGAACATGAGCGGGGGCGCGAGCCGGCGATGCTCACCGCGCACCGCCCGCACGGCCATGGCCACCAGAAGCGAGCTGATCAGCAGCAGCACCGTGTTCAGCGCGCCGAGATCACGGTTCAGGGTTTCCTGGGCGTGGTCGAAGAGCGCCTTCTGCGGACCGCGGGCGTGCAGGTAGACCCCGAACAGAATGAGGAACACCGTCATATCGCCGAACAGCAGGATCCACAGGCCCGACTCGCCCGGTATGTGTCGTTCCCGCGGGGGCGTTTCGGCCCAGGTGGCCGCCTTGTTGGTCAGGGCGGTCATCGGGTGCCGGCCTTCCTCGCGCGACCGGTGTCGCGGACGTGTGCCATGGGATTCCTCCAGCTGGTCTCCGGGGCGCTCATGGCCCACTATTTGAGATGCTATGTATCAAATCGTAGTGGGTGGGTCTCTGTTGCGTCAATCACACCGAAGCCTTGACATGAGGCGCGACACATGTGCATTCTATTGTGAGACGCTGAATATCAATTCATGACACGTGCGGTGATCAGCGTAAACGCCGTGTCCGGGCCCCGGTCGGAGAGTGAACCGAGCCGGCGACCATAGATAGTAGAGGAGAGCCATGTCCGAGCATCGGAATCTATTCTCGGTGCGAAGTCAGCGCGCCATCTTGTGGTGGGGCATCGGCCTCGCCCTGGTGTTCACCGTCGCCTTCATCTTCCTGTTGCAGATGGTCCCGACAAAGGATCCGCACTGGACCGCGGAGCAGGTGAACAGTTGGTACGGCAGCCATGCGACCGAGGTGAAGTGGGGTGCGGTAATCGCCGGCTGGACCGGCGCCTTCATGATGCCCATTCTCGCGGTCGTTGCCATGCAGATGGCACGGGTCGAGACGGGCAGATGGAAGATCTGGAGCGCTCTGTCGCTCGTCAGCGGCGCGCTCATGTCGCTGTTCCTGGCGCTTCCGCCGCTTTTCTGGGGCGTTGCGGCGTACTCGGCGCCGCGTAAGGACCCCGAAGTCACCGCGATCATGCACGAGCTGGGGTCGTTGACCCTGACCTCGACCGATCAGTTCTTCATCTTCCTGTGGGTGGCCGTCTCGGTCATCTGCTTCCGCCCGGCGACCCAGCGCGTCAAGCACAACCCGTTCCCGCGCTGGTGGGGATACGTTTCGCTGTGGATCACGATCATGTTCGAGGCCGGCGCCTTCGCGTTCGTCCCGCGCTCCGGTCTGCTGGCCTGGAACGGTCTGCTGGTCTTCTGGTCGCCGTTGTCGCTGTTCGGGGTCTGGATCTCGATCCAGAGCTGGCTGCTCTTCCGAGCGCTGCGTGCTCAGGAGAACGACCCGGACACTGAGCTCACCCCTGCCGAGGAAGCCGCAGCGGTGTTCTGAGCTGTCCGATGGGTGTTCAGCCGGCCGCTTCGGCGGCCGGCTGAACCAGTCCATCGAGGGCGGACAGCGCGAGGTTGGTGAGCAATGTCTGCAGTTCGGGGGAGCGCTTCCCGCCGGGTGGGCGGGTCGCATCGGAGGTGATGAGCGCATGCAGCGCGCGGACTGTGGACGCCAGATCGGTGCGCGGGTGCCCCGGGTAGCACCGGTCCAGCGCCTCGATCCACCGATCGGTGTAGTTGCGTTGGCGGCGCAGGATATTGCGCTGATTGGCCTGGGTGAGGGTGCGCTGCTCGCGGGCCCAGATCGCGGCCAGCCGATGGTACGTCACGGAGAATTCGACGTGGGCGCGCACGAGGCGGACCAGTTCGTCCCGGGGGTCGTCCGCAGGCTCTCCCAGCCGGACCAGCAGTGCGTCGGTGGCCTGATCGAACAACACCGCGAGGATTTCCTCTTTGTTCGAGAAGTGCCGATAGATCGCCGAGCCGGTGACGCCGGCTTCCTTGCCGATCGCGTCCACGCCGACACCGTCGAAACTGCGCTCGGAGAACAGCTTCTCCGCGGCCTCCAGGATCTTCTGTTCGCGGCTCACCGTAACGAGTTTACGGGGTGATCGTTCACCGACCGCGCCCGAAGCCGGGCGGCGGATCACAGTCCGAGGTCCTGGCCGATGATGACCTTCATGATCTCGCTCGAACCGCCGTAGATCCGGCTGACCCGGCCGTCGAGCACCGCGCGGCGGATCCTGTTGTCGTCGCTGTAGCCGGCCGCCCCCTGCAACTGCAGACAGCGGTCGGCCACCCGGCCCTGCAGTTCGGTGCAGTACAGCTTCGCCACCGCCGCATCGGCAGGTGTCAGTGTCTTGCGGGCGAGTTCGGTCAGGCATCGGTCGATCAGGCTCTGCCCGGCCTCGATCTCCGCGGTGCAGGCGGCCAATTCGAATTTGGCGTGCTGGCCGATGTCGTCGGTGAGCGTGGCCAGTGCCTCCGCGAGCACGGCCCTGGCCGCGGCCTGCGAGTTGACCGCGATCGACAGCCGCTCCTGCGCGAGGTTCGCGGTGAGGTATTCGAAGCCGCGGTTCTCCTGGCCGAGCAGATTGGTGACCGGCACCCGCACATCGGTGAACGACAGTTCCGCGAGATCCTGTGCCTTCAGCCCGAGCTTGTCCAGGCTGCGGCCGCGTTCGAAGCCCGGCATACCGTCCTCGACGACGAGCAGGCTGATGCCGCGGCGGCCGGCCTCGGGATCGGTTTTGACCGCGAGGATGACCAGGTCCGCGGCCGCGCCGTTGGAGATGAACGTCTTGGCGCCGTTGACGACGTAGTAGTCGCCGTCGCGCACGGCCCGGGTGCTCATCGCCTTGACGTCCGAACCCGCTCCCGGCTCGGACATCGCCAGCGCCGCGACCGCCGCGCCGCTGGTGAGTCTGGGCAGCCAGCGCCGCTTCTGCTCGTCGTCGGCGTAGTGCAGGAAGTAGGGCATGCAGATGTCGGTCTGCACCCGCAGGCCGCCGAGCGCGACGAACTCCCGCTGGATCTCCTCGGTAACCACCACGCTGTGCGCGAACGTGGAGTCCGCGAGCCCGCCGTATTCGGTGGGTACGCCGATCCCGAGGATGCCGAGTTCGCCTGCGCGCCGCCAGAATTCACGGCTCGGGCGGCCGGCGCGCGCCCAGGCGGCGTACTCGGGCAGGATGTCGTCGGCCACGAACTTGCGCACCAGGATCCGGAAGTCCTCGTGGTCGGTTGTGAAAACTGTCCGGTGCACCGGTCCTCCTCATATGCGAATCGTGATACCAAGGTATCAGCGTTCCTGCCATCATGGAAACGATCGTTAACGAGGGGATGGGCGCGGAGGATTCCGGCGGTGCGACGGACGTCCGGCGCCGGCCGAGTGTACGTCGCCATGTGACCGTCGTCATATCGAAATTTCCGCGCCGCGCTGGCATCGATGTTTGACGAGTGAAACATATCGTCCTATATTTGAGACGTACTAACTCATAAATGTCTGACGACCGCGCGCCGTCCGGCCTGTGTGGCTGGAACCGGCGCGTGATGTCTCTACCGTCGCGGAACGAACCGTTCGCATTGGCGTAGCGGCGGATGACCATGAAGGGAACATCGTGTCCGACACCGTTCCGAACCCGGGCGCCGGTGCTGCCGCGCTCGACGACGATCGACTGAAATCCGCTCTGCAGGAGGCGAATCTGCCGACCCTGCTGCTGGTGCTCACTCAACTGACCGGCGACGACCGCTGGCTGAACGAACCGTATCGACCGCGGCGCGGCCGTCCGCTGGACGACAACGACAGCGGCGGCCTGCCGGTCGAGATCCAGGAGGAAGTGCGCCGGGCGGCATTGCAGGCCATCGTGGATCACCGGGCGGGTCGCCTCACGCCGATCGAACTCACCCCCGACCGTATCGCGGAGATGCTCGAGATCGCGCTGGTCGAGGAGGTGCCGCGGGAATACGGTCCGCTGCTGGCCGAGGAGATGGGCGTACTCTCGCGTGACGTCGAGGTGCCTACGCCGCCGGAGGGCTTCCGGGTCCTGATCATCGGGGCCGGCATGTCCGGGCTGTGCGCGGCGGTCAAGCTGCGGCAGGCCGGTGTCGACTTCACGGTGCTCGAAAAGGACTCCGAGGTCGGCGGGACCTGGTGGGAGAACACCTACCCGGGGTGCGGTGTGGACACCCCGAGCCACCTGTACTCGTTCGCGTTCGCGCCGAACACCCAGTGGTCGCGGTACTTCGCGAAACGCGATGAGGTGTTCTCCTACCTGGGCAGGATCGCGGACGAGTTCGGAGTCCGGGACGCGATCCGGTTCCGTACCGAGGTGATCCGCGCCGACTACGACACCGCCGCGGCCCTGTGGCGGGTGGAGATCCGCGACCCCGATGGGCGGACTCAGACCCTGACCGCCAATGTCCTCATCTCCGCGGTCGGCATGGTCAACCGCCCGTCGGTGCCGCCCATCCCGGGCCTGGACAGCTTCGCGGGGCCGGTGATGCACACGGCGGAATGGCGGCCCGAGGCCGACCTGGCGGGTAAGCGGGTCGCTGTCATCGGAACCGGCGCCAGCGCGATGCAGGCGGTGCCGTCGATCGTGGACGACGCCGAGCGGGTGCTGATCTTCCAGCGTTCCAAGCAGTGGGCCATCCCGCATCCCAACTATCACCGCAGTGTCAGCGACAACGTGCGGTGCCTGATCGAGCACGTACCCTTCTACGGGGCGTGGTACCGGTTGCGGAACTTCTGGAATTTCAGCGACCGGCTGCACCCGACGCTGCAGATCGATCCCGCATGGCCGCATCAGGAGCGGTCGATCAACGCGGCCAATGACCGGCACCGCGTCTTCCTTACCGACTACATCACCGAACAGCTGGCCGAACGCCCGGATCTGCTCGATGCATGCCTTCCGGACTACCCTCCGTACGGCAAGCGGCCGCTGCTGGACAACGGCTGGTTCAAGACGGTCTGCCGTGACGATGTCGAGCTGATCACCGACGCGGTCGCCGAGGTCCGGCCCGGGAGCGTGGTCAGCGCGTCCGGCACCGAATACGAGGCCGATGTCATCGTGCTGGCAACCGGCTTCAAGACCCTGCAGTTCTTGTGGCCCATGGAAATTCGGGGGCGCTCGGGCGCGACGTTGCGCGAACAGTGGGGCGAGGAGGACGCGCGCGCCTACCTCGGCGTCACCGTCCCGGACTTCCCGAACTTCTTCATCCTCAACGGCCCCAACACCAATGCCGGTCACGGCGGCAGCGCGGTGATCGCGACCGAGTTCCAAATGCGGTACATCATGGGGGCGATCGGGCACCTGCTGTCCGGCGATGTGGGCAGCGCCGAGGTCCGGTCGGATGTCTTCTGGGACTACAACAAAGAACTCGACGACGCGATGTCGCGTTGCATCTGGGTTCATCCCGGCATGACCACCTACTACCGCAATGGCGCGGGCCGCGTCGTCGTCAGCAGCCCGTGGAAGTACATCGATTACTGGCAGCGCACGTTGACCTTCGAACCGAACGACTACGTGGACGCCGCCGTGGAAGCCGGAACGGAGACAGCGAAATGACCGATATGACCGAGGGGAATGCCGACGTCGTCCGGGAGTTCTACCGGGCGATCGCCGAGCGCGACGGAGACGCGCTGGCGCGGCTCGTCCAGCACCGCTTCGCCCCCGAGGCGTCGGTGACCTGGCCGGATTCGCTGCCCTATGGCGGAACCATCGCCGGTGCCCGGAAACTGGCCAAGGTGTTCGCCGGACTGGCGTCGGCGCCGACTCCGGTCGGGCCTTCGGGGACCACTCTCACCGACCTTGTCGACGGCGGCGATCGGATCGCCGCGCAACTCGAATTCGACTGGCACGCACCGGGTTCGGGCCAGGCAGTCCGATCCGGCGCGTTGGAGCTGTGGACCTTCGCCGACGGCCTGGTCCAGGAGCTACGCGCCTATTACTGGGATACTGCGGCCTGCGTGGCCGCTTCGTCGCCCGCCTGACGATTCGAACGAGAGCCCGCGCCGACATCGGCGCGGGCTTTTTCGTCTGTTCCGGCCCGATCGGCACAGCGGTGACCGCTATACGAAGTGGTGGGGCGCGATCCGGGGTGCGGGAGCGGACGACCGCGGAGCGGATGGCGGCACCGGATGCCGGGTCCGGAGCCGAGTGATCCGTCCGGGGCCAAGAGCCGAATTTGAAACACGGAACCTCCGGTGAGCCGGGTGATCGGACCGCTTGCGGCCTCTCCGGCTTAATTTGCAGGACTAGATTCCGCTATAACACGGATTGAAATTTGATACAACTAATCTCACGTTTTGGCTTGCGCGTAAGACGGCTTATGCTATGCTCAGTCATAGTGATTCCGGGCACACCCGGTGCGGGATCCGGTTGTGGGTCACAACATCTGCCCATGAGCGTGGCTCGTAATAGTGCCGCAAATATTCACGTTTCAAATATTCACGTTTCGACGAGGAGCGACTCGGAAGAACATTATCTAATCTAAACTAAATAACTTCGACCGGCTGTTTCTCGCCAAGACCAGTGCCTAACTGGTGCTTTGGCCGTCGAAGTTCGAAATAGTCTCGCGAGTAGGCCGCTACCATCGAGTGGTTTCGCTGTCGTCCAGGGATCTCCGGGCGCCTCGGGGGGTCGATAACCTTCGAATATGACACAAATCGTCTCATATTTGGCAGTCGGATGTAGGCCTTCGTGGGGCATCCGCCGATCCGAACGCCGCCTTGGCAAGAGGGGTAATCATGGAAAACCAGATTGCAGCATCGAAGGCATTGCGGCATAAGGCGAGGTGGAGGCTGCGACAGCCAGGCTGTTTTACATAGAACAATTGACGTCATCAGTCATGTGACTTACGATATGTGTGAGTTGGGGCACGCACGTCACCCGGGGGTATGAGTCACACCGAGCCATAATTGGCACAGGTCATCTCATATTATGCACCACATGTACGTATCGGTCGATGCTTCGGCTGATACCGAATGCCTGTGCAGGGCAGGAGTAATGATGCAAAACCAGATTGCAACATCGAAGTTGCCGCTGTGTTTGACGGCACGGCAGGGCATGAGCCCGGCACCGTCGCGTTCGCATGCGGTCCTCACGCGTGATGCGGGGAAGAGCGGTGCACGATGACCACGACGCTTCAGCCTTCGTTGAAACAGCCCACCGCGGCGCAGCAACAGGTCCCCACGCCGCAAAAACAGTTGCGTGCGGCGCCGGTCCTGTCACGAGTGGCCACACAGCTCAAGGAGCGGCCCGCCCGCTCGCTGGCCACGATCGGCCGGTCGGCGGAGCTGACGGCGGCGGTGTTGCGGTACACGGTGGTGGATCTGGTACGCATGCGCCTGCCGATGCACGAAGTCGTGGAGCAGATGTGGACGCTGCTGAAGGTGACCGCGCTGCCGGCGCTGTTGATGGCGATCCCGATCGGGGGCGAGGTCGCGGTCGAGGTCGGCGGCATCATGAATCAGGTCGGCGCGAATTCGCTCGCGGGTGCGGCCAGTGGTCTGGGCGTCGTCGGTCAGGGCGCGCCGATGGCCGCGGGCCTGCTGATGAGTGGCGCGGCGGCCTCGGCGATCGCCTCGGATCTGGGTGCCCGGTCGATTCGCGAGGAGATCGACGCCATGCGGGTCATGGGCGTGGATCCGGTGGAGCGGCTGGTGATGCCGAGGTTCCTGGCGATGATCGCGATCGCGCCCGTCCTGTGCATCATCATCGTCGCGGCCGGTGTGTTCGCCGGTCTGACCATCTCGGCGAATGTCAATCATGTTGTGCCGGGTAGCTTCTGGGCGTCGTTCGGCGCCTTCGCTACGCCCATCGACCTGGCCTTCTCGGTGTTGAAGGCGCTGGTGTTCGCGGTCATCGTGGTGTTGATCGCGAGTCTGCGCGGGCTGGAGGCCAAGGGCGGCCCGAAGGGCGTGGCCAATGCGGTGAACGCCTCGGTAGTGCTCAGTGTGTTCTGCATCTTCATGACGAACCTGCTGATCAGCCAGTTGCAGATGATGTTCTTCCCGGCCCGATTGGCGTGATGATGACGACTACCCCTTCGAAATATGTTCCGGTGCCGTTCGCCTCGGTGCTGATGCGCCCGATCCGGTCGATCGGGCGCGGGTTCTCCGAATCGCTCGGTGAAATCGGCCAGGTGGTGATGTTCACCGGGAAGACGCTGATCCTGCTGCCGAAGACGGTCAAGCATTACCGCCAGGCGACGTGGAAGACGATGAACAGCATGGCCTGGGGCAGTGGGTCGCTGGTGGTCGACGGCGGCGTGGTGAGCCTGATGTTCTTCCTGGGCATCGCGGTCGGCGCCGTGGTGGCGATCGAGGCGTTCATGGCGCTGAATCTGCTGGGTTTCGGCCCGTTGACCGGAATCATCGGCTCGTTCGGCAACATTCGCGTGATCGCGCCGATCATCACCGGTATCGGATTCGCCGCCCAAGCGGGCTGTCGCATGACCGCGGAGATCGGTGCGATGCGGATCTCCGAGGAGATCGACGCGACCGAATCGATGGGCCTGCAAGCGATCCCGTTCGTCGTGGGCACTCGGTTGATCGGCGGCATGCTGATCGTGCTGCCCGGATATCTCATGGCGCTGGTCGTGAGTTTCTTCACCGGCGGCATCATCGTCAAGGTTTTTCACGCCCAGCCCTCGGGTACCTACGACCACTACTTCACCCAGTTCCTGACCATCCCGGATCTGTGCGCGTCGGTGCTGAAGGTCCTGGTCTTCTGCGCGATGGTGACGCTTATCCACTGCTACTACGGATACTTCGCCAGCGGCGGGCCGGCCGGTGTCGGTGCGGCGTCGGGGCGAGCGATCCGCGCCAGCCTGGTCGCGATCGTGGTGTTGAACTTCTGTATGACGGTGGCCATCTGGGGCTTGAGCCCGCTGTTGGTCTTCAAGGGATGAGACGATGAGCAAACCGAGGAATCAGGACTTCCTGCGCGGTACCGACGAGCAGCAGGCCCGAGTCATCACAATCGCCGCTGTCGCGATGATCGCGGTCGTGGCGCTGGTGGTAGTGGGCATGGTATGGGTCAAGCCCCGCGTGGACAAGCCGAGCGGGTTGCCGCTGAGCATCGATGTCCCGTTCGTCGCGCCCGGAGTCGGCAAGGGCACCAAGGTGATCCTGCACGGTGCCGAGGTCGGGGAGTTGACCGATCTGTCCAATCACGGCGACGGGACCGTGCGAATGAGCCTGCTGCTGAATCAGGGCCAACTGCACGGCTTGACCGACGCGTTCGACGTGGATTTCGTTCCGGAGAACTACTTCGGTATCACCGCGGTCAACCTGATCGCCAAGGCCGGTGGAGATCGGCTGGCCGCCCATAAGGTCCTGGACCGGATGCCGGCGGGCGACTACACGATGTCGACCATGCTGGAGAAGGGCTCGATCTCCATCGATGGAACGCTGACCGATCCGATGATCGCGGCCCTGAACAAGGTCATCAAATACACCGACGGGCTGACCCCGATGATTCAGACCGGCATCGTGTTCGCCGACCGCGCCGCGAAGGCACAGCAGGCGATGCCGAGCGAGTTGATCGGCCGCGCCGACGAAATTCTGCAGGTGCTGCCGGCGTTCAGCACGCAGACGATCGACATGTTGTACAGCGCGTACGACAACGATTACAACAGGTCCGGGCCCAACGGCTCGTTCGGTGTGAACGAGGCTGTGTTCGCCGATATCGACAAGGGTCTGGATCTGGCGGCCAACAGCCTGTTCGGAAAGGCAGGACACCTGCTGGCCTCGCATGATAAGCAGCTCACGCCGGACGTCCAGCTGGTCCAGTACCTCGTGGACGCGCTGCCGCACATGATGGATGGCGGCGCGCTGCCCGGCAAGCTCTCGACGCTGGTCGATCGCTACAACCGGGCGTTCAGCACCGCGCCGAACGGGTCCAAGACGTTGAACCTGCGGGTGGTGCTCGATGATCTGCCGGGGATGGCCGCGCCGCTGGCGGCGACCGGTCTGCCGCAGGCTCCGGTGCAGGGGGCGCACCGATGAGCCCGCAGGCGAAAATGATTACGACGGTTATCAAGCTGGCGGGTGCGGGCGTGGTGGCGGTGTTGCTGTTCGTGCTCATGATCAATGCGATCAAGAATCCGGACGAGCACGCGGACGGCCACTATGTCGCGGAGTTCACCGATGTGTCCGGTCTGCACACCGACGGCGACATCCGCAGCAAGGGTGTGCAGGTCGGCAAGGTCACCTCGATCGACCTGGTTCGTCAGGGCGGCCGCAGCATCGCCAAGGTGGGTTTCACGCTGCAGAAGCCGTTCAGGCTCACCGACAACACGGTGCTGGCGGTGAAATACCAGAACCTCACCGGTATCCGGTATGTGGATCTGCAGGCTCCCGCGCAGCCGGGTAAGCCGGTGGATCATTTGACGACCCAGCAGACGCGGCCGTCGTTCGACATCACGCAGCTGTTCAACGGTTTGCAGCCGGTGCTGGCCACGATGAGCACCGATCAGATCAACGACTTCACCCAGAACGCGATCAACGTGCTGCAGGGCGATGGCAGCGGTCTGGCGCCGATGCTGGACAGCACCCAGAAGCTGGCGGATATGGCCCGGGATCGCCAGCAGGTGATCTCGACGCTGACCGCGAACATCTCGCACATCTCCGACTCGATGGGCGGTCGCTCGCCGGAGGTCATGGACTTGATGCACTCGTTGGAGATCCCGATCGACAAGGCGATGACCATCCTGGACAAGTTCTACGAGACGAACATTTTCGGTCCGGCATTCATGACGCCGGTGGACCAGCTGGTCATCGAGCTCGGCATCAACGGTGAGTTCAATGTGGACCAGCTGCTGCAGCACACGTTCTCCTCGATGTCGGCCGCGGCGAACGCGCTGCGGTTGCTGCCGGTGACCGTCGCGGGCCTGCAGATACCGCAGCAGGCCGCGGGAAAGACCCTGGGCTGCAGCAAGGGTGTGGTGAACCTTCCTACGGACGTCAAGGTCCTGCTCAACGGCAGCGAGGTCGTGGTATGCAACAAGTAAGGAAACCGGCAGCCGGCCTCAAAGCTCTGCTGGGCCGGATCCGGCACAGCCAGATGTTGCTCGGCTCGACCGTGGTGCTGGTCGCGGTGATCGCCCTGACGGCGGCGGGGCTGCTGTATCTGCGTCCGATGCATCAGAAGACGATCCGGTTCGACACCACCGACGCCGCCTCGATCAGCGTGGGGGAAAGCGTGCGCGTGGTGGGCATCGATGTCGGCAAGGTGACCAAGTTGTCGATCCAGCCGGACACCGTGCAGGTCGAGGCCCGCGTGTCCGACAACACCTTCATCGGTTCGGACTCCACCGTCGAGATCCGGATGCTGACCCCGGTGGGCGGGTATGCGGTGACCGTGGTTCCGGCGGGCAACGCACCGTTGGGGGACAAGGTGATTCCGGTCGATCACGTCAGCGCCCCGTACTCGATCGGGGATGTGTTGCAGGCCGCGCCGAACACCACCGACAAGGTCAAGGGTGGCACCATCGATGCGAACATCGATCAGGTGGCCCAAGCGCTGCAACACAATTCGTCGTCGGTCAGCTCGATCATCCAGGGTATGAACAGCATCGCGACCGTGATGGACCAGCAGCGTGACCAGGTGCGCACGATCACGGATCTGGCCTCGGAATATCTGCAGACGTTCAACGGCAGCCGCGAGTGGGTGTACGAACTGCTGCGCAAGTCCGAGATCGTCGTGACCACCTACGACAACACCCACGTCGGATTCAACAGGGCATACCAGCTGCTCGGCGACCTGCTGTATCGGGTCGCGCCGATCGAGAGTTTCCTGCTCGAGCACAACTCCGAGGTCAAGCCGATGATCGAGAAGCTGCGGTCCTCGATCGCCGACTTCCAGCAGGGTATGGGTCCGGCCATCGGGCAGCTGCAGAACCTGCGGGACCGCCTGGCGGCGTGGCTGGGACCGAACGGGCTGGCCACCCTCAGCGGGGGAACGATATCGGCGTCGGACATCTGTGTCCCCATCCCCGGACGGACGTGCTGAGATATGAAGAAGAATCGCAAAGTTGCACTCGTGTCCGCCGCGGTGGTGGCCATCGCGGCCAGCAGCGCGGTGGGATACGCGGCCAGCACCGACGGCGGCGGGTCCGGCGGGGGATCGGGGTTCTGTGCGGATATGCCCGACGCGATCGGGCTGTATCCGGGCAACCCGGTCACCCAGATGGGATACAAGGTCGGGAAGGTCGACAGTGTCCACCCGGCGGGCGATCACGTGCGGGTCACGTTCACGCTCGATGCCGGGCGGGCCTATCCGGCGGACGTGAAGGCGGTGACGCGCTCGAAGTCCCTGCTGGCCGACCGCAGCCTGGAACTGGTCGGCAACTACACCAGCGGCCCGAAACTGGCTGCGGGCCAGTGTGTTCCGACCTCACGCTCCTTCGCGCCCAAGAGCATCTCCCAGATCGCCGGCTCGGCAGCGGATTTCATCGACGCGATGAGCCCGAACGACCATAAGAAGAGTTTCCAGGAGGCGGTCGACGGTTTCGACAAGGCCATGCACGGCAACGGCGAGCTGGCCGACGAGATGATGCAGCACGCCGCGCAGGCCATGCAGAGCCCGAACCAGTTCGTCGCCGACATCGGCTCGATCATTCACAACATGGCGCCTATGAGCGATGAAGCGCTGCGGAAATGGTCGACCATCCAGTCCATCCTCGACCAGGCGCCGGCGATCTCGGCGGACGGCGCCGATCTGTGGCCGGGGACCGAAAAGCTCGCCTACGGTATCGGTTTTACGGTCGCTACCCTGTACATGATCCAGCGGGATTACGGCAGCGATCTGTGGCCTTTGATGGACGGTCCTGTGACCGATGCGATCCATCTGGCCGCGACCCATTCGAAGGACCTTGCGGGACTGGTGGATTCGATCCCGTCCGTCGCTTCGGTGCTGCGGCAGCAGTCCCAGTCCCCGGGGGGTCTGGCGGTGGCCTACCGGCCGCCGACGGTGCAGGTGAACGCGCCGAACGCGGGGCAGATGTGCGACGTGCTCAACCAGATGACCGCTGGCAGTTGCACCAACGCGGGCGGGCGTGTCCAGGTGCCCGCGCTGCGGCTGCTGGACCTGGTCGTTGCGAAGGGGAAGTAGATGAAACTCTCGACCAGGCTCAAGGCGGGTGCGGGCGCGGCCGCGCTGTGCTGCTGCGTCATGGTGACCAGCACCGCCTGCTCACTCGGCCCGAACGATCTGCCGTCGGTGACCGGCGGCATCGGCAAGTCGTACGACCTCACCGTGCAGTTCGCCAGCGTGATGAACCTGCCCGCCGGCGCGGACGTCATGATGGACGGCCTGCGCGTTGGGGTGGTGAAGAGCGTGGATGTGTCCCCGAACAAGGACGTGACGGTGGCGGTCCAGATCAAGGCCGGCACGCACGTGCCGGCCGACGCGAGCGCAATCATCCGCCAGGACACCCTGCTCGGTGACACGTATCTCGCGCTGGATCACGACTCGACCACCACCGCCGCCACCCAGTTCCTGCAGTCCGGCGGCACCATCCCGGCGAGCCGCACGACCTCCCCGCCGCAGCTCGAGGACACCATGGCGGTGCTGGCCTACTTCGTCAACGGCTGCAGCATCCAGAAGGTCGAAGACGCCATGACCCGCATCAACCGGGTCATGCCGAACCTGCCCGATGTGCACACCATGGCCTCGGTCGTGGCCAGGGATCTGCACGACCTGTCCCAGAACACCGTGCAGATCGACCGGATGCTCAACGGCGCCACCGAAACCGGTGCCGCGATCGATGCCAAGAACCCAGCCCTGGCCGAAGTGTTCTCCCAGAAGGGGGCCCGCTACTGGTATCTGCTGGCGAAAGACATCGTCGGTTATGTGGCCACAGTGCTTCCTTCGATCGGCAGCATCTTCCATGGCGGCGCCTGGCTGATTCCGCTGCTGGACTCGCTGGCCAACGCGGGCGGTGAGATGCGGGATATCTACGACGTCACGTCCTCGGACAAGCTGACCAATTTCCTGCGCAACACCGTGGCGCCGTTCGTCAAGGACCCGTCGGTGAATATCCGTTCGGTCCAGGCGGCCAATGGGGACCAGGTGATCGGTGATGTCGAGAATGTACTGCGCATGCTGGGAGCGGTGAAATGATCTTCACCAAGACACGTGTTTCCGTCCTCGGAATGGCTGCCCTGGCGGTGGCGTCGTTCGTCTACATGGATAATCTCGGCCTCGAGACCGGGATCATGGAGCACGTGCGCACCGCCAGCATGGAGGTGCCCGACACCAACGGTCTGGTCGTCGGCTCGCGGGTGTTGCTGCGCGGGATCCAGATCGGCCACGTCTCCGGCATCACCTCCTCGGCCGATGAGGTGTCGGTCGCCATGAAATACGACGACGGCTACCAGATCCCGGTCGGCAGCCAGTTCCGGGTGGACAACCTCTCGGCCCTGGGCGAGGCGTACGTCGCGGTGACCCCGACGACCGAGGCGGGCCCCTACCTGCACAACGCCGCCACCATCGACCCCGCGCACGTGGCCGTGCCCACGACCTTCAAGGAACTCTCGGCACGGCTGACCCGCATGCTCGAGCAGGTCGACCCAGACAAGATCAACGACATCTTCCATGAGCTGAACGTCGCACTGCCCGACGACACCGAGGTCCTGGGCAACCTCAACCACGCGGGCGAGCTGCTGGCCACCATGATCACCAACCAGGCCGAGAGCCTCAGCACCGTGTTCAACACCATGCAGCCACTCCTGCTCGAGAGTGGGACGGTGCCGGGAGACCTGGCGAACACGACACCGACCATCGCCAGTTTCGGTTCCCGGTTCTCCGCCTTCCTGAACCAGGTGCGTTTCGCGCAGCAGGAGGGTCCGCTGACCGTCGGCATCCGCGACGGTGCGGGTCCGCTGATCGACAACCTCCAGATATTCCTGGACAAGAATGCCACCGACTTGAATCGCCTGGGGGTCGACCTGATGCCCGGCGTCCGCGCCGGCGCCGAATCGATGAAGACGGTGAACGTCGGTCAGCTGCTCGACAACGCGCTTGCCGCAACCGATTCCGGTGATAGCGTCACCGTCCACCTGCACGCTCCCGGAAAGTAGGTCGATAGCGGAACGACATCGAAGCGACAGCGACAGGCCACGTGTTAGGAAGATCAGGAAAATGACCGAGAAAACCGCAGTATTGGACGACAAGCCCGACACCGAGACGTCGGCCGACGACGATTCGCAGCAGAACAAGCGCGGATCCGCGGCCGTCAGTGCCGTCGTCCGCAAGGGCCAGCGCGTCGGTGATTCCGCCATCAAGTTGAAGACGATCGTGTCCGGGGGGGTGGTCGCCGCCGTCGTGGTTGCCGTCGGCGTGCTCGGCTGGCAGCTGCACTCCAAGTCGAACGACCTCGATCACCTGCACGCCGGCATGGCGGACCAGTCTCATGCCGAGCAGGTGGCCCTGGACTATGCCACGGGCGCTGCGCAGATGGATTTTCATGATCTGGCGTCGTGGCGTGCCCGGTTGACCAAGGGTACGAGTCCGGAGCTGTCGGATCGTTTGACGAAGGCCTCGACGTCGATGGAGCAGATCATCACGCCGTTGCAGTGGGTGTCGACGGCTTCGCCGGTTGCCGCCAAGGTCACCTCGGAGTCGAACGGGGCGTATTCGGTCGACTGCTTCGTGAACGTGCTCACCAAGAACAGTCAGGCGCCCGATGGGATTCAGTCGACGGCCACCTACAAAATGACCGTCGACAGCCACAACGACTGGCTGATCACCGATATCGGCGGCATCGACTCGGCACTGGGGGCGAAGGCCCCGCCGAAGTAGCGGCGCAACGCCGCGGCTATCCGGTCGGCGCGGTGGCTTTCGCGGAATTCGACGACTGCCACCGCTCGTTCAGTTCCGCCAGCAGTCGGCGCAGGACCCACTCCAGTGGCGCGATATCGTCGCCGGCGTCGAGTTGCTGATACCCGACCAGCAGATACGTTCCCCACTGGGCGTAGCGCAGCGCCTCCTGCTGATCGTCGAATATCGTCTGCGCGGCCTGCAACATGATCTGCGTACGCTGGATGTCCACGGCTTGCTGGACGGCCTCGACATCGGGATCAATCTTGCCCCAGACCCGGATGGCGGCTTCGGCGCGGTGCGGGAGCTCCAAGGTGAATTGGAGCAGGGTTTCCAGTTGGCCGGCGGCATCCTGATGTTGCTGCGTCAGTTCGACCAGTTGTGTGGTGCGCTCGTCCAGCCAGTGCTGTAGGAACTGGCTGGTGAAGTCGTGCCAGTTTTCGAAGTAGTGATAGAAAGATCCCGTGGTCACGCCGAGTCGTCGGCACAGCGGCGCCTGCTTGAGCGCGCCGTATCCCTGCTCCGAGAGCAGATCGAACGCCGCCCCGAAGTAGTCCTGCTTGCTGGCCATAGGGCTCCGTCCGTAGTGCTGCTGGTGTCGACGACGTACCGGCCCGGTACCTTCCTCCAACCCCTTGTGCATAAGGCTACTTATGCTTACGTTACCCCCATTGTGTGCGAGGTGTGCAACAGTCCGCCGACTCGGGAGATGCGTCATCGCCACGCGAGAGTGTAGCTCGCGCAGACGATTTCGAGGTCCAGGTTCAGGCCGAAGCGGATATCTGATGTCGGCCCGGATTCCCGGGAGCGTGGAACACAGTGCGGCGGTGAGTCATTCGGGCGTCAGGTGTTCGACGGACGCGGCCATCCCGCTCGGCGAGGGGGACGGGCTCACCAGCGAATTCATCCCGAGGCGAGTATCCGGCGATCCAGGCGCCGAGTTCCATCTGTTCGGTCGGTTTCACGGCTGTTGTCCCGTCCGCCGACTTTTTGAGCTGGTTCCTATCAAAATTGAGAAGCGGTCTACACGTGCTCGTTCTCGTGGAGTGTCTACATAGGCTGCGGGCGGCCCTGGGGTCCGCCGCGCCGGGTGCGCGGTATGCGGACTCGCATTCTTCTGTCTGTTTGCAGGCAGGTATGTTACCTTTCGGGTATGAACGTGCTCGCCATCACACCGCCCCCTGTCAGTATGCCGACGCCGCCTACGGCCGAACATGTGGTACTCGCCATTCTGGGAGTGCTCGTCGGTCTGGCTTTTGTTGGTGCGCTTTATATTTGGTGGCGCACCGGCAAGCCCACCGCACTACTGCTCACTCTGGGCGGGCTGGTGTGCTCACTCAATGAGTCGGCGGTCGACGTGCTGGGGCACTGCTACTTCCCCCGAGGCGGCTGGGAGGCGCAGGAACTCCTGGGTCGCCCGATTCCGGTGTGGGTGCTCTTCGGGTACATACTCTTCTTCGGCGCGTTCGTGTACGTCATGGCGGAAATCATGAAGAGGCGGCCCTCTCGCAGGTCGATGTGGATCGGCATCGGCGTGTTCTGGGTGGCGAACGCCGTTCTGGAGCTGCCGATCCTGTCGACCCACCTGTACATCTACTACGGGGACCAGCCGCTCGCGGTCGGTGGATTCCCGCTCGTCTGGCTGACCATCAACTGCCTCGGTTCGTTCGCGGCCGCGGTGGTCGTGGTCCGTTTCGAGGGCTATTTCAGGGGCTGGCGGCAGTTGCTTCTGCTCGGCCTGTGCTACGCCACCTATATGGGGACGTGGTCACTGGCGATGCCGTACTTCTGGGCCGTCGACAGCGGCTCCGGCGCTGTTCGGTCGGCTGGAGCGATCCTCAGCATGGTTCTCGGCGTGATAGCGATCGACGCACTCATGCGGATCGGCCTGCGGGGTCCGGCCGTCGAGTCCGCGGCCGGACCATCCGGCGCAGGCTCCGAGATCGACCGGACGCCGGTCGCGTACTGATCGGCGCCGCGTTTACGTCGCCGTGTAGTCGCGCGCCAGGCGCGCACGCCACGCTGTGATCTCCGCCGGAAGGTCGAACCCCTCGCGGAACATCACCCAGCGGAAGCAGAGTCCGATGCCGTACGACACGTAGGTTTCGGCCTCGCGCTGTGCGTCGAGGTCGGCGCGGATGGAGCCGTCACGTTGGCCGAGGGCTATGTTCTCGGCCATCTCGGCTTGAAACCGGGGGATCAGCTTGGCATACCAGTCGCGGATGCTGGCGATCGGGCCCGCGGTGGCCTCGAAGCTCAGGACCAGCATGGCTCGCATATTCTCCGGTGCCGTCCACACCCCGTGCAGCAGATCGTCGACATGACCGAGGACCAAGTCCATTCCGGTGCCCGCTCGCTCTCGGCGCAGCGTCGGGAGCAGGCGCTCCGCGATCTCGGTCTCCAGCAGAATCTCGAGCACGGCCTCTTTGCTGCCATAGCGGTCGCGCACCATGTTGCGGCTGTAGCCCGCGCGCTCACCGATCTCGGCCGCCGTCGTCCGCTCGAAACCCTGCTCGGCAATCAGCGCGATCGCGGCGTCGATGAGTCGGCGGGACGACTCGGCGACGCGTTCGGCCTGGGTGCGGCGAGTGTTCTGGGTTCCATTCGCGGTCATATTTCGATTTTAGAGTCTACTTGTCTGTTCACAGACATGTTAAAGTCCTGTTATGGCTGTCACATCGCCCTCTGCGCAACCGCAGTCCCCTCCCGCCCGGGACAATCAGGCGACCATCGCAAAGATCTTGATTTTTCACGGCGCGCTCTGGCTTGCCCTGATCGCGTACGTCTGGACCGCATGGATTGTGAGCGGGGATTTCAAGCCGAACACGATCGGGCGCGGCCTCGAGCCGGAGTGGTACGTGATCCTCGTCCGCTGTGTCGAGGTCGTCTTCGGCATCGGGCTGGGCGGCTGGATCATCTGGCATTTCATCGTCCGGCCGAAGTTGAAGACGGGCAAGCTCAGCTTCGACGGGCTGTTCTTCCTCGCGTGCTGGCTCATGTTCTTCCAGGAACCGTGGATGAACTGGATGAATCTGCAATTCCTGTACGCCACGACGTTCGTGAACTTCGGCTCATGGCTCGACCAGATCCCCGGGTGGAGTATGCCCAGGAGCCAGCTCATCCCGGTTCCCCTGGTCTACGGCATGGCGTACCTGTGGATGGTGGGTCTGGGTGGCTGGGCCGGATCGCGATACATGGCCCGGCAGCGCAGCAAACATCCCGCTCGAACCGCCATGCGCCTCATCCTGCAGACGTTCGGCGTGATGGTGCTGGTCGACTTCGTTGTCGAGTCCATCATGGTGCACACCCAGCTGATCAACTACCCGCGCACGGTCCCCTGGCTGACGTTGTGGGCCGGCACCGATCACCAGTTCCCGGTCTACGAGATGCTGGCCTGGCCGGGCACCTTCATCCTGATCAGCTCGCTGCACTTCTTCCGTGACGACAAGGGCAGGTCATGGCCCGAGCGCTGTATCGATGTGCTGAAGATCAAGTCGGGCAAGTTGCATACCCTGGCTCGCTTCGCCGCGATCGCGGGTCTGTGCCAGCTTGCCATTCTCGTCGCCTTCAACCTGCCGTATCAGGTGTGGGGTCTGCACGCCGGACCCGTGCCGCAATCCCTGCTCAACCGGCCGTGGCGCATGGCCGGTGTGTGCGGCCCCGGCACACCCTACGACTGCGGCGGTCCCGGCATCCTGATGCCGCGCCATGACTCGGTCACCAATCGCGTCACCCCGATTCCGGCAGCGAACAGCAAATGAGGACGACCGACGGCACTCATCACGGAGTTGAGCGCAGGTGATCCTCGAGTCGGAGGCGCCAGGCGTCGACCTCTCCGGGGAAGTCGTAGGCCTCGCGCAGGAGGGCCGAGCGGAAGCACAAGCCGATCGCGTAGGAGACGAAGACCTCGGCTTCCCGCACGGGATCGAGATCCCGGCGCACCGAGCCGTCGAGTTGGCCGAGCGCGAGATGCTCGGCCAGTTCGCGCTGGTACCCGGCGATGAGATCTTCGAGCCAGGGTGCGAATTTACCCAGCGGGCCCGGTGTCTCGAAGGAGAGCACGATCATTGCGCGCATCGCCTCCGGTTCGTTACGGATCGAGTACGCCAGATCGTCGAGTTGGCTCAGAACATGGTTGAGCCCGTCTCCGGTGCGTTCGCGCCGTCCGATGGGCAGCAGGTGCTCGCCGAACGAGTCGAACAGCGACTGCAGCAGCGCCTCCTTGGAGCCGTAACGGTCGCGCACCATATTGCGGCTGAAGCCGGCTCGGATGCCGATCTCGGCGGCGGTCGTGCGCTCGTACCCCTTCTCCGCGAAGAGCTCGATCGCCGCCCTGAGCAGGCGCACTGCCGATTCCTCCGTGCGTTCCCGATTCGTTCGCGGCGCAGGACGGGGAGTAGTTGCCATCCCGTAATGCTAACCGCGCCTGTTTAGGAACAGAATTCAGATATATCTGTCTGTGAACAGACATCATCCTGTATTGTGATCCCGTGCACACCGACGGGCGTAGGTCGAAGCCGTCGTCCGGAGCCCGACGACCCGGAGAGGAGATCCACCGCATGACCGGGTTTATGCACCAGATGGCACCGCTGCCGACCGATGCGGTCGCTACACACGCCTCGAAGACACTCGGCTCGCTGGTCTCGATCGTCGCGGGCCCGATGGTGCCGGACGTGCTCGGGCGGATCGCCTGCCGTGGCTCCGCCGGCCCCGCCCTCGACGAGGTTGCCGGAGATACGCACGGCCGCAAGGACATTGGATCGCGCCGCGCCGCCGGTGCACATGGGCCGATGGGAGCGCGAGCATGACCGATACCGAGTGGGACTACATCGTGGTGGGCGCCGGCCACAACGGCCTCAGCGCCGCCTGCACTCTGGGAGAACAGGGCCGCAAGGTGCTGGTGGTGGACCAGTTGCCGTTCATCGGGGGGCTCTCGGCGAGTGTGGCGTGGGTGCCGGAGGCTCCGGATCATCTGCTGAGTGTCGGTGCGATGGACGACATGTTCATGGCGCAGACGCCGCTGGCGCGTGAGCTGAGGCTGGAAAGCCATGGGTACGAGCCGATTCCGCTGGAGGCGCCGTACGGGTGGATCAACGAGGACGGCGACACGCTGCTGTTGTTCCATGACTTCGACCGCACGCTGGGTGAGATTCGCCGCTTCTCCGGCAAGGATGCGAAGACCTATGCCGAGCTGCGGCCGGTACTGGACCTGATCATGGATCTGGTCGACAAGCTGAGCCCGCGGCACCCGTCGGCGCTGGGCAAGGGTGATCTGGCCAAGCTGGCGTTGAAACTCGCGCCCGATCGTAAGACCCGTTCGATCCTGGGCAAGATGCTGACGCTGTCGGTGTTCGAGATGATTTCGGAGACCTTCGACAGCGACGCGATGCGCGGGTTGTGGGCCTATTGGACGTCGATGATCGGCCCGGCCGATCTGGACGGCACCGGGATGTTCCTGATGGCGTATCACGCGTTGCATCGCAAGCTGGGGGTGCTGCGCCCGCGTGGCGGTATGACCGGGTTGATGAATGCGTTTGCCTCGAAGGTCCGCGGTCATGGCGGTGAGATCCGGCTCGAATCGAAGGTCGAGCGGATCCTGGTCGAGGGCGGGCGGGCGGTCGGCGTCCGGTTGGCTGACGGCTCGCGGTTGCGGTCGCGGCACGGGGTGCTGGCCAACTGCGCGCCGCAGGTCGCGCTGGGTCCGTTGCTGGCCGACGGGGTGCTGGATCGTCAGACCTGCAACAAGGTTGCGATGATTCCGGCGAACTCGGTCAACGCCGCCGCTTTCAAGATCGACTTCGCGGTCGGTGGGCGAGTCGGATTCCCCAAGGCGGCGGCCAAGCGTCGCGACCGGTTCGACGTGCGGCGTGCGACGTTGATGACCGGCACCCTCGAGGAGCATATGGCCGCGTTGCGGGCCATGAAACTCGGTCTCGCCGTGGAGAATCCGCCAGTGTATATGGCGGTGCTGTCGGCCAACGATGCGACGATCGCGCCCTCCGGGCAGGACGTGTTGTACCTGCACGCCAACGTGCCGGCCGATCCGGTCGGCGGCTGGTCGGCCAACAAGGATCTGTACACCCAGACGATCATCAAGTCGGCACAGCGGTTCATGGATGGGCTCGATGCCGAGATCGGCCGGGTGGTGCATACGCCGAAGGACTTCGAGGACCGTTTCGGCACGCCGAAGGGCTGTTACTTCCATGTCGATATGACCCCGCTGCGGTTGGGCGCCAATCGCCCGGCCCGCGGGCTGGGCGGCTACGTCACACCGGTTGCCGGGCTGTATCTCGCGGGCGCGGGTTCGCATCCCGGCGGAACGGTCAACGGGTGGTGCGGTCGGCTGGCCGCCTTCGAAGCAGTAAAGCATGAAAACTAGTTCAGGAGAATCGATGTCATCAGCAGGCCACCAGCACGTCGTCGGTGAGCTGCTTCGCCACCGGGCGAGCGCGTATCCGGATCGGCCGTATTGTTACGTCGCCGGTAAGGGCTACACCTTCGCGGAGTTGGATCGCCGGTCCGATGAGGTGGCCGCCGGATTCGCGGCGCATGGCGTGGGCAAGGGCGATCGGGTCGCCCTACTGATGCCCAATCGGATCGAGTTCATCGAGGCCTATTTCGGTCTGGCGAAACTTGGTGCGATCCAGGTCCCGCTCAACGCATTCCTCAAGGGCGATTTCCTGCGCCATCAGCTCGCGGATTCCCGTGCGTCCGTCGTGATCCTGGACAACGCGGGATACGCCGCGGTCGAGCCACTGCTCGAGCATTTGCCCGAACTCCGGCTGCTCGTTCCGCTGGATCCACCGCCATCGGATCGCCCGGCGTCCACCGTTGAGGTGCTCGCGTTCGACGATGTCGTCGCGTCCGGCGGCGGAACGCCGCCGCAGGTGCAGGTATCCCTCGATGACCCGATGTCCATCCTGTACACGTCGGGCACCACCGGCTTTCCCAAGGGCTGCGTCCTGCCGCATGGCTATTACGCCAGGGTCGGCCGGGTCGCGATCCATGGCCTGGAGTTGACCGAGGACGACTCGCTGTTCGCGCCGTTGCCGATGTTCCACCTCAGTGGTGGCATCTTCATGCTGATCAGCGCACTGATCATGGGTATTCCGGTGCACTACGCCCCGCAGTTCAGCGCCAAGACGTTCATGTCCGATGCCGTGGCGGCGGAGGCCACCGTGGTGCTGGGGGTCGGCGCGATGAGTCTTGCTCTGCTCAGCACACCGCCGGGGCCCGCGGATCGGGCGCACCGCATCCGGGCGATGATGGTCGCTCCGCTGGGGCCCGCGGATCAGGAGCGTTTCCGGGAGCGGTTCGGGATCGACCCGTGGACCGAGGTGTATGGCCAGACCGAGTGCATGCCGGTGACGGTGACGCCGATCTCGGCCCCGCGCGACCCGGCGGGCTGCGGTGTTGCGGCTCCCGACCTCGAAGTGGCGCTGCTGCTCGACGATCTCACGGTTGCCCCCGACGGCGAGGTCGGCGAGATCTGCCTGCGTCCCAGGGAGAAGTTCGCCATATTCGACGGATATTGGGACAATTCCGCGGCGACGCTGAAGTCGTTCCAGGGTCTGTGGTATCACACCGGTGACTTCGCCCGCCGTCTGCCGAGTGGCCAGATCGCTTTCGTCGATCGCAAGTCGGATGCGTTGCGCCGCAAGGGTGAGAACGTCTCCAGCCTGGAATTGGAGAACGCCATCCGACGCATTTCCGCGGTGGCGGACGTGGCTGTGCATGGGGTTCCGGCGGAGACGACCGAAGATGAAATCAAGGCGTGCATCGTGCTGAAGCCGGACATGTCGATCACCCCGGTGGAGTTGTTCGAATTCTTCCGGACCGAGCTGCCGTACTTCGCGATCCCCCGTTACATCGAGATCCTGGAAAGCCTGCCGGTCAACGCGATGAACCGGGTGATGAAGCATCAGTTGCGCGCGCGGCCCAACGGCGACGATGTCTGGGACTTCACAAAGCTCGGCCTGGCAGTGGCCGCGGCCGACCGGCGGTAGCCGAAAACTACACGCGTAAAAGGGAATTCCTCACTCGATCGACCCCAGCTTCAACCTGAAAGGCAGCAATGAACGAGCACGGCACCGCAGCGGTGATCGGCGGCGGGATCGCTGGCATGGCCGCCGCATACGAATTGCGCAAGGCCGGTTTCACCGTGACCGTGTTCGAGTCACGTGACCGTGTCGGCGGGCGGATCTGGACCATCCGCAAGGGCGACTTCTTGATGGACCTGGGCACCGCGGTCTATCTCGGCACCTATCGCGACGCGATCGCCATGATCCACGAAGTCGGGTTGACCCACGAATTCGTCGAGACGGCCGCTGTGATGGGGCTACCGCGCGACGGCGTCATGCATCATCTCGATCTGACCAAGCTGGTTCGTGCGGGCCTCACCACGCGGGCGATCTCGCCGATGGGCAAGCTCAAGGCGACTCGGCTGGTCGCGGATGTCGTGCGCAACCGCAAGGGGCTGGGTTACGACACCTACGACGAGCTGGCCAAAATCGACACCGAGACCGTGACCGAGTACGGCCGGCGCGCGCTGAACGCGGAGTTGCTGGAGTACCTGGCACAACCGCTGGTCAGCGGTACGTGGGTTGCCGACGCCAACGAAACCTCGGTGGCGCTACTGCACTGGACGGTGCGGAATATGCTGGTCTCGCACGTCTACAACCTCACCTCCGGTGTGGCCGGGCTGCCGGAGCATGTGTCGACACTCGTCGACACGCGGCTCGAGCACAGGGTCGTCAACGTCACCAACGACAACACCTCGGTATCGGTGACGTATGAGAGCCCGGGCGCGGGTCAGCACACCGAAACCTTCGACGCCTGCGTCATCGCTACCACCGCCGAACCGGCGCTGGAGATGTACCCGCAGATGGACGACAACCACCGCGGCCTGTACGAGACCAATCGCTACCGTCGTCTGGGCAGCATCGTCATCGGTTTCTCCGAACGGCCACGGGATTCGGCGACGTTCTGCCTGATCCCCGGGAAGGACGATCCCGACACGATCTCGATCGTCGCCGACCACAACAAGGCGCCCGGCAGGGCTCCCGAGGGTAAGGGCCTGATCACCGTGCTGCTGGCCCACGAATACCTCGATCGCACCGACCACCTGCCCGATGCGGACATTCTCGACCGCGCGGTCGAGAGCGTGAAGAGATATTACGGTGGGCTTCCGGGCGAAGTCGAAGAACACGCGGTCGTGCGCTGGGCCGAATCGGTGCCCGCGATCGGCAAGGGCAGATTCCGCCGGATCGCCGATTTCCGCCGGCATATCGACCCCACCCCTCGCGTCCAATTCGCCAGCGATATGGACCGAATTCCTGGGCTCAACGGTGCGCTCGTGAGCGGTAAGGAAGCGGCCGCCCGCGTCAGCGCGCAATTTTCCCGGCGAGTGAAAGCGACCGCCTGATGAGAATAGAGGTCGAACCCGGCGTGTCGCTGCACGTGCAGGACGTGGGGAGCGGACCGTGCGTGGTCATGCTCCACGGCTGGGCCCTGGGACATGAGATCTGGGATCGCCAGGTGCGAGCCCTTGTCGAATTGGGCCGCCGCGTGATCGCGATCGATCTGCGCGGGCACGGGCGCTCCGACGCGCCGTTCGGTGACTACTCCGTCGAGCGCCTCGCCGATGACGTCACGACCGTTCTCGAATCGCGCGATGCCCGTGATGTCGCGTTGGTCGGCTGGTCGTTGGGTGGGCTCGTGGCTTTTCGGGTCGCGGCGACACACCCCGAGCTGGTCCGCAAACTTGTCCTCGTCGGCTCGAACGGGGTTGCGAATGCGCGCAAGGCGGGCTTTCCGTTCGGCCTGCCCGCCGAGGAGCAGGAGGACGCGGTGGTCGGTCGCGAGAAGGCGGACCGCATCGCCTCCAGGAGGGCATTGATCATCGGCGCGTTCGCGCAGACACCGGACCAGGTGCTGGCCGACTGGCTGTTGCGGGTTTCGTTGCAGACGCCGTCCTGGGTCGGCGCCGCGGCCCTGAAGACCCTCATGCGCACCGATCAGGTCGACCGGCTGGCCGAGATCGATATGCCGGTGGTGCAAATCCTCGGCAGGAAAGATCCGATTCTTTCCCAGCGGGCCGCGGCATGGCTGCAGGAGCAGCTCCGCGATGGACAGCAGGTATGGCTGGAAGAGTGCGGACATTTCCCCATGCTCGAGGCTCCGGATTCCTTCGACGGCGCACTCGTGGAAGCGACGGCCTGACCAATGGAATTTTCGCGTCGAAAACCACGAGTGTCGCTCAGCGATTCGGACGCGAGCAGATGACGTATTTCGTGGATTCTGAGAAAGGAAAGAACTTATGGTAACCGGTGTTTCCCCAGGGAACGTGACGAATGACCTGCAAGCAGGACTGGAAGCGAAGGTGCAGCGGGTCCTGATCTGGCTGGGCCCGCTGATGCTGGTCCTGTGGCTGGTGGCCTTCGCCCTTTCGGGATTCCTCCCGCCGCATCGCCCGTCGGCCACCTCCGATGAAATCGCGAAGCTCTACAACGACCACCCGACCATGATCAGGTTGATGATGGTCGTCACGATGGCCGCCTCGGCGCTGCTGGTTCCGTGGTGCATCGCGATCGCCGGGCAGATCAAGCGCATCCCCGGCGCCAAGGCGCTGGCCACGACCCAGATGATCTCGTGTTCGCTGCTGTCGCTCGAGTTCATCTATCCGGTCGGCATCTGGATGGCGAACAGCTTCCGCGCCGACGACCGTCCCGCCGACATCACCCGCGCGCTGAACGACCTCGGCTGGATTCTGTTCGTCCTGGTCATCTGGTCGGTCTGGATCCAGATGCTCGCGATCGCGGCCGCGGTCTTCATCGACCGCACCCCGCAGCCGATCCTCCCGCGCTGGGTCGGCTGGCTGAGCCTGTGGGTCTCGTTCATCATCATTCCCGCCGGTCTCGTCCTGTTCTTCAAGACCGGTCCCTTCGCCTGGAACGGCCTGTTCGGATTCTGGATCCCGCTCACTGCCCTGGTGACCTGGATGCTCGGGATGACGTGGACGGTGCACGTGGCCCTGACCAAGCAGATCGCCGAGGGCACCGACCCGAGCTGATCGAGCGGCACCGTCGGCGGTGGCGCAGTGCTGCCGCCGACGAAGGCCATCTCGTGCGGGCACGAGGTGGCCTTCCTCGGTCGCGATGGTCGCGATTGGCGAACAGCCTGAACAAAGGAGTTCTGTTGCCTATTTCCGCTGTGACGGCTCTGGCAGCGACCCGGTCGGCGATCGGCGCCAGTGCTTGGCTGATTCCGACGACGGCCGCGAAGCTGTTCGGGATGGACACTTCGTCCGACGACAGCGCGGACCTGTTCCTACGGCTGGGCGGGACCCGGGACTTCGCGTTGGCCGCCGGGCCGCTCGTCTCCGGCGCCGGCCGACGGCAGATGCTCCGGGTCGCGGCCGCATGCGACGTCGCCGACCTCGTCGCGGTCGCCATCGCGTTACGCCGGGGCCGGATCTCGCGGCTCAGCGCTGTGCTGTTCGGCTCCGGTTCGCTGGTCTGTCTGAGACTGGGGGCCAAAGCGCTGTCGGAGGCCACCGAGTCATGAGTCGCCCGAGGGTCATAGTCGTCGGCGCCGGGGTCGCGGGACTGTCGGCCGCCTTCCGATTGCAGCAGCAGGGATGCGTCGTCACGGTGCTGGAGGCCGACGACCATGTCGGTGGTAAGACGGCGTCGATCCGCCGTGACGGCTTCGTGCTCAACACCGGCGCCACGGTGCTCGCCGACTCCTATACCGCGATGCGGACCCTCGCGCGGGAGGCCGGTGTCGGCGACCGGCTCGTGGCCCCACCGGCGGTGATCGGCGTGGTGCGCGACGACAGGGTGCACGAGCTGCGTGCCGCGGGCCTCGGCGCGATCGTCGACTTCGCGCGGACACCGCTGTTGTCGCCGAGAAGTAAGCTCCGGCTGCTCAGGACGTTTGTCGACCTGCTCCGGTCGCGCGCCAAGGTCGGCTTCGATCGGGTCGAGGTGAGTGCCGTGCTGGACACCGAGTCGGTCGGCACCTACTGCGACCGCAAGCTCGACGCGGAGATCCGTGACCATCTCCTCGGGCCGGTGCTTGGCGGAATCTACGTCGTCGACGGCCCGAGCCTGTCGGTGCTGGCCTTGTGGTTCACGATCTGGAAGGTGCTGCTCGGCGGGCTGCTCGGGTACCGCGGCGGGCTGGACTTCTTCGCGCGTGCGCTCGCGGACCGCCTCGACGTGCAGACCTCGTCCCGCGTCACGGCCGTCACCCGCGACGGGCGTGGCGCGGTGGTCGCGTGGGAGGGCCCCGACGGCCCGCGGAGCGAGCGTGTCGACGGTGTCGTGCTCACGGTTCCGGCGCCGCGGGTCGCGGAGATCTTCCCGGAGCTCGATCCTTCGGTGGGCCGGTTGCTGGGTGACGCCCTGGAGCCGGCGAATTACGTCTCGATCCGGTTCGCCCTGAGCCGCCGGCCGGCCGGCCGGTCGGTGCTGACCGTCGCCGGGACGGGGCAGCTCGGGTCGCTCGCCACGATCAGCTATGAGCACCAGCTCTCGCCCGGATCGGCGCCGGAGGGTAAGGGGCTGATCGGGGTGCTTCTCTACCACGAGTGGGTCACACCGCGCTGGGACTGGACGGACGAGGAGCTCGTCGCGCAGGCCTTGAACGACCTGGAGCGGATCGAGCCCGGCATCGGCGAGCACGTCGAATTCACCCAGGTGGACCGCTGGAGCCCCGCCGCGCTGCGGGCCGTCCCCGGCAGCCACCGAACGATCGCGGAACTCGATCGCCTGCTCGACCCGGCCGACTCGGTGCAGCTCGCCGGCGACTATAGGGGCATGCAGTCGGTCAACGGCAGCATCGTGAGCGGCGAAACCGCCGCACGAAACCTCGGCTGGACGCTGTTCGGAGGCCGTACGTGATCAGCGGTCGATGCACCGGAGGCGTTCGCTGAGCGCACTCAGTGCCCGGACGAGTGCGCTCGATGATCGTCAGCAGGTTGTTGGACGCCGGCGAGGACGTACTTGCACATTTCGCTGATCATTCGTTCCTTGGCGGGGTGGTCGGCGCCGGCCGGGAACAGCAGGTCGTCGAGGATGCCCACCGCCATGACGAGCCCGATGGTGCACACCGCGACCATCTCGAGATCGGCATGGCCGAATCCGCGCGACTCGGCCTCTGTGGCGATGTATTCGGTCAGCCGATGAATGCCCGCGGTGAGTGTGCTCGCTTCGTCGATGGCGAGGTCCTCGAAACGGTTCGCCGCGGCGAGGGCGAAGATGATGTCGCGGTGGGCGAGCACGAAATCGTAGAGCCGGGTGACGAAGCGGGTGACCATCTCCTCGTTGGACAGGCGCACCTCGAGATGCTCCCAGTCGGCGAGGAATTCCTCGATGAAGCCCCGATAGGGCACGCGTACGGCCTCCTCGAACAGCGCCGGCTTGGCGCCGAAGTATCGATAGAGCAGAGCCTCGCTGACCCCGGCGTGCTGGGCGACGTCGCGCATGCTGGCGCCGTGGTAGCCCTTGGCGCCGAAGAGTTTTCGCGCACTGACCAGGATGGCGTTGCGGGCCTCGCCGCGCGCGCGGCCGGTCTGTGTGCTGACACTCATGCACCCAGTCAAGCAGACCGGTCCGGGTCGATCGGGTCGATCGGGTCGCCGGTGCGGGCGCTTCCGGGTTGCGGGAGGTGTCGGCCTCTTGATTTTGAGATGCTGTGACTCATATCATGTAGAGACTGTCTCTACATTTATCGCCGCCGTGCGCAGTCCGCGTTGACCACACCGGACGCACTGCTGCGTCGTTCGGTTAGGAGAGTTCACAATGACTGTGACCGAGGGTGCCGGGCCGCTGGTGGCCCCGAAAGCCGCGGCGGGCGGGCCGCAACGGGCCGTCGAGCCGGCCAAGTCCAAACCCGTGCTGGTGTGGGCGACGCTCGGCGCGCTGCTGGTCGCTTTCGAGGCGTGGATCATCTACCGATGGGTGAGCGGCCCGTTCTTCGTCCGCGTCGAGCCCGGCCCGTCGCAGCCGCCCGGATGGATGAAGGTCGATCTGATGGCCTGGCAGATCATTTCGATCCCGGCGGCCGTGGGATTACTCCTGTGGTTCGTCGTCCGGCCGTGGCTGCGTGAGCGTCGAGTCGGAGTCGACGGGATTCTGGTCGCGTCGTTCTTCACCGTCGGGTTTCAGGATCCGCTGTCGTCCTACGGAGGGCATTGGTTCACCTACAACACGTGGATGTGGAACCGTGGCTCGTGGGTGAACAGCGTTCCCGGTTGGCAGTCGTTCGGCGCGCCCGGGCACATGCTCAGCGAGCCCGTGCTGTTCAGCTCTCCGGCCTACGTTTACATCTTCACGATCGTGATGCTGCTCGGCTGCGCCTTCATGCGGAAGATGCGGGCGTGGTTCCCGCGAATCGGCAACGTCGGTCTGGTGGCGAGTTGCTTCGCGTTCATGTTCGTATTCGACGTCTTCCTCGAGGGCCTGATCTGGATGCCGATGGGGACGTTCAACTACGCGGGCGGTCACTGGGGGATCTTCGCCGACACGTACCACAAGTACCCCCTGCACGAGGGCCTCACCATCGGTGCGACGTTCACCATCGTCGCCTGCGTCAGGTTCTTCGTGAACGATCGCGGGCACAGCATCGTCGAACGTGGCATCGACGAGGTGCGCGGTGGTCAGGGCAAGAAGTTCGTGCTCCGGCTGCTGGCCATGATCATGGCCATGCAAGGCGCGATGTTCGTCACCTACAACATCCCGAACTACTGGGTCGGCACGCATTCGACCGCGTGGCCGCGGGACGTCCAGAAGCGTTCGTACTTCACCAGCGGTATCTGTGGTGAGGGCACCGACCGTGCCTGCCCCGGTCCGTCGGTGCCGTTGACCAAGCCCACCACCGGCTACGTGGACACGAACGGACATTACGTGCCGCCGACCGGTGTGACGGTGCCACCGGTGGTGCCGTTCGAGCGGTAATCACACGCGCACGCGAAGCGACTCGGTGCTCGTTCGCAGCTATTGCGAACGAGCACCGGCGTGTGGGGCGCATGCGAACTTGCCGAGCAATCGTGTTGCCGCCGCGGTGATCTCTTCGGGGGAGTATGTGCCATCGGGGCGGTACCAGCGCGATACCCAGATGCACATCCCGAGCAGTAGCCGGGTCGTGACCATCGCATCCGCGGGCGGGAGAACTCCGGCCTCGATCGCCCTGTTGACGGTCACGACCCACAGCGACTCGTAGCGCCGGGTCCAGTCCTGCCACCGCGCATAGACATCGCTGGGCAGCCCGGCCCCGCCGAAGAACACCGGCATGTAGTTGCGCATCGTAACGGCGGCGGAGATCCCCAGGTGGACGAGGCCGAACATCCGATCGCCGGGATCGGGGGTCTTTTCGATCACAGCGATGGCTGCTTGGTACAGGTCCCGGGTGCTGCGCTCGAACAGGACGCCCAGCAAATGTTCTTTGGTAGGCACGGTCCGGTAGAGGGTCGCGCGGGAAACGGCGAGCTTTTCCGCGACTGCCTCGATGGACACCGCGTCGTAGCCGCCCTCGGCGAACAGCGCGGCGGCGGCGTCGGCGACCGCGGCGGGTTCGATCACTCGCCGCGGTCGGCCGGGCGAGCGCCGCCCGGTCGCCGTCGTGGGCTCGCGTCGTGGCATCCGGCTCCTCAATTATCGCGCCTAACTGTCTCAATAATAATGACACATCTGCGCGAAACCGGACGTCCGTTTATCGCAGGCCGTAGCTACCTGCGATGATCTCGCGCTGGATCTCGTTGGTGCCGGCGTAGATCGTCGCCGGGATGGCCCGGCGCAGGTGGGCTTCCATTCCGTACTCGACGGCGTAGCCGTAGCCGCCCATGAGCTGTACACCCTCCAGTGCGACTCGCTTGGCGGTCTCGGTGACCTTGACCTTGGCCATGGAGGTCAGCCGGATGAGCTCCTGCGGTGTGCCCAGTGAGCGTTCCAGCCGCAGTGCGGTGTCGTAGGTCAGGGCGCGGGCCGACTCGATCTCCAGCGCCAGATCCGCGACCCGGTGCCGCACGGCCTGGAACGACCCGATCGGCTGGCCGAATTGCTTGCGCTCCTTCAGGTATGCCAGCAAGTCGTCGAAGGTCCGCTGCATCATGCCCAGGCCCTGCGCCGCGCAGACGACGCGTTCGCCGTTGAGCCCGGCCATGAGCTGGCGCCAGCCCTCGCCGACCTCGCCGACCACCTGGGCGTCGGGCACGAAGACGTCGGTGAAGAACAGGTTGTTCACCTCGCGTCCGCCCATGGTGTCGATCGGGTGGATGGCCAGGCCCTCGGCGCCGGCGGGCACGTCCAGCATGGTGAGGCCCTGGTGTGGGTTGTCGCCGCGGTCGGTGCGGGTGACCACGGTGATGTTCGCCGCGAACTGGGCGTCCGAGCACCAGGTCTTCTGTCCGTTGATCCGGTAGCCGCCGGGCACGCGGGTCGCCTTGCACGAGATATTGGCCGCATCGGACCCGGCCTGCGGTTCGGAGACGCTGATCGACATCACCGTGCCGGAGGCGATCGCACTCAGCGTGGCCTTCTTCTGCTCCTCGGAGGCGAACCGCTTGTAGATTCCGGCCACTGTGTGCGAGGTGCCCGCACCGTGCACCGGCGCCAGTCCGTACCACAGCTCCTCGAACAGCAGCACCTGCTCGATGATGCCGCCGCCGCTGCCGTCGTATTCCTCGGGAAGCGACACCCCGATGTATCCGGTGGCGGCGAGTTTGGCGTACAGCTCGGGGCTGTGCTGCTCGGTGCCGCCGTGGGTCAGTGCGTCCAACTGCTCACGAGTACCGCATTCCCGTCGGCAGAACTCGCGCACCGCCGCGGCGAACTCGAGCTGTTCCTCGGTGAATCTTGTTGATGTGGCGGCCACGTCGCTTCGCTCCCTCTTTGTGAGTCTAGTCGTCTCAAATATATGGGCGGGTGACGCGACCGTCAATCACGACCGCGGCATGCGCGGCATCAGAGATATGAATCGATCAGCACGGTCAGCGAACCGCGGGTGTCGTCGTCGTCGGACAACGGGCCGGCGATGGCGGCCACGGCGGCGGCCCGCGGGGACAGGCCGGACCGGATCAGCCGTGCGGTGGCGATCAGCGCGCGTGTGGAGGCGACTTCGCGTAATCCCGCGTCGTCGAGCCGCCGGATCGCCTGGCCGATTCGGATGATGGCATCGACCCTCGCGTCGTCCAGGCCAGATTCCTGCCGGATGATCCGCCGCTCGATCTCGACGGGCGGGAAGCCTAGATCGAGTGCGACCATGCGCTGCCGGGTCGACATCTTCAGGTCCTTGAGAATGCTCTGATAACCCGGGTTGTAGGACACGACCAACTGGAATCCCGGGGCCGCGCGCAAGGTGAGTCCGCCGAGTCGTTCCAGGTTGAGCTCACGGCGATGGTCGGCCAGCGAGTGCACGGCGACGATGGCGTCCTGGCGGGCCTCCACGACCTCGTCGAGGTAGCAGATGCCACCCTGCCGCACCGCCTGGGTCAGGGGTCCGTCGACCCATTCGGTGCTGGAATCGCGTAGCACATAGCGGCCCAGCAGATCCGATGCCGTCATGTCCTCGTGACAGCAGACGGTGAACAGCGGCACGCCGAAACTAGCGGCCATGTGCTCGACCAGCTTTGTCTTGCCGCAGCCCGTCGGCCCCTTGAGCATCACCGGAAGTCCCGATTGCCATGCGGCGGTGAAGATCTCGACCTCATCGCCGACGGGAACGTAGGGCCGGGAAGTGTTCGCGCCGAGATCGGTATCCGGCATGGTCATTTCACTTGTCATGGGGTTCGCCTCGGTCTCTCGGGAATTCACACATAGGTGTTCGAGTTCTTTCGCCTGGCCGCGTGCAACGCGCGCAGGTGGGTCCGTTGCTCGGTGCTGGACACCTCGCGTTGCCGGCCGTTGCTCCTTGTCATCGCGAGTGCGTCCAGCAGCAGAGCGCGCAGATGCCGGCGCACGTCGCCGGCCGTGTCGAAGACCCGGAACGGCGCGTCGGACCAGATGTGTTCGAGCACCGCGGGATCGGTCGAGGAGCGGATGCCGAGCCCGACCACGCCGACGCCGCTGCGCATCGCTTCACCGATCGCCTGGTGGGTGTCGTCGCGGGCGTACCTTCCCTCGTAGCCGTCGTCGTAGGGGAGCCCGTCGCCGATGACGATCAAGACCATATTCTTGGCCTGCGCCTGCTGCAGCAGCACTGCGGTGCTGTGCCGGATCGCCGCGCCGAGCCGGGTGAATCCGGACGGCTGCACCGCCGCGAGCCGTCGCCGGGCCGGGGCGTCGAATCGCTGGGGGAACGTCTTGACTCGGAGGAACCTGACGGAATCCTTTCCGCGGGAATAGAACCCGTATGTGGCCACCCGGTCGCCGAGTGATTCCAGGCTCGCGGTCAGGTCGCACGCCAATTGCCGTTCCTGCTCGAAAACCGTGTCCTCGCCCTCGCCTTCGGCGGTCGACCCGGACGCGTCGAGCAGGACGACCACCGACATGTCGCGCCGGGTCGAGCGGGTGTTCTCGTAGATCCTCGGCTCGGGATCGTCACCGAGCCGCCGGCTCGTTTCGTAGTCGACGAGAGCGGACAGATCGAGCGAATCCCCGTCCGGTTGGCGTCGGTGTCGTTCGGATTCGATGCCGACGCGCGCCAGCGGCCGGCGCAGCGACTCGTTACTGCCGAGTGCCGCAGCTGTGGGTGTGTCCGGTTCGCCCGGCTGATATTCGGCCACCAGACACCAGTCGTGGCGGTATTCGCCCTTGGTGCTGTTCCACTCGGGATATCGGATTCCGGCAGCCGGCGTCGCATCGAACACCGCGGACAACAGGCGATCGATCGTGGTGCGCTTGCCGCGCGCGCCGACCGGTGCGATTCGCTCCCCGGCGACCGACAACTCCCCGCCCCCCTCATTCTTTCCGGCCGCCTTGCGTCCCATGCCGAGCAGCCGTTGGAGCATGTCGCCGAAGGGATTGTTCACCCCCGGCGCCGAGAAGAGCTTCAGGATCTTGCTTTCCTCCGAATCCTCCGCATCGTCCTCGGAGAGTTCGGGCTGCTCGTGGATCGGCGTGCGACCGGCAAGATCGTCGTCGGTCGGTTCACCGCCCAGTTCGGCGGCATCGGACCGCAGCAGCCGCAAGACCTTCACGACGCCGGTCCACGCCGGCGGCTCCGGGATCGACTCGCCACTGAGCGCGCGCCGCAGCGATTCGGCGCTGTCGGCGGACACCTTGCGAGTGCGCAACGATGCGATCCGCTCGACGGTCGCCGGTGGCAGTAGCCGGCCGAACTGGACCCCTATCCGCACCGCCTCCAGCGAAAGATAGCGCGCCGCAACGGCTTTGCGATGGCGTGCCAGCCGGGCGACCGTGCTCTTGCGCAGCGAACCACCGGCCAGCAGGGCGGCGTGCAGCGCGACCGCGTCGCGCACGTCCACCGCGTCGGCGGCCGGATCGACGAAGATCGTCCGTCCATCGGTGTAGGTGGTCGCGGCCTCGCCGGCGAGGACCGCGAGCGGACGCGCCGCGATCGCCGAGGCGAGAAAACCGAAGCGCGCCACGTCCCCGGCGACCGCCGGCGGCGCGCTGCCGGGTTCGGCGACCGCGGTGTCCAGCTGATCATCTCCGGATGCGCTCACCCCGGCGCGCCGGTTATGGGTCAGCGCATCCGCAGGCCGTGTGCAGGCATGCTCGGGCGTCGACGCTCCGCTCACGTCCTTGATCGCACTCATCCGACATGCTCCAAATCGACAGGGCCGCTTGCCTTGTGACGGCGCTCCACGAACCGGATCCAGCCGAGCCCACCCAATGGGGCTGGGCGCGGGCGACGCCCCGCCTCCACTGAGATAGTGGAGACAGTCTCTACATATTCCTGTTTTCGGTAATCGCGGTCAACCTCGCATCGACGCGACCGGCGGTGGCCCCTGGTCACGCCATCGAGCGGCGGCCCTCCAGCGCTGCCCCTGCGGACCCGCGGAGGGGGTCGGTCCGGTCGATGATTAATTTCTGAGATGACTCGTCTATGTTACCGGACGCCACTTGGCTACTTGTCTGAATGCAGACATATGTCTGCTCGGCGACAGATATCTCTGTTACAGTCGTCATGTGCTGAGTGAACGACCATTCGCGCTCCCGTCAGCCGGCCGGACGGCATTGCTCACCGTGGAGTCCGCCGTGCACGCGGTGCCCTCCGAGTTGGGTGCGGACGACATGAAGGCATGCATTGTCGGGCAACAGTCGATCCGGCTCCGCGAGCTGTTCGACTACTTGCGGACCGATCTGCCCTGTTCGCCAATCCCCGTCATATCGAGTTCATGGACGCGCTGCCCCGCACCGGGGTCGGCCGCGTGCTGAGACACAAGCTGCGCGCGGCGGCCATCGCCCCCGACACCGGGGACTTCGAGGCGATGCCGCCGAGCGTCACAGAGGAGGAACGTCGCTAAATGGACTTCACACTCACACCCGCCCAGCAAGACCTCCAACAACGCGCCGAAGCAGTGGGCCGCTCACTGGCCGAAGAGGTGCGGCAGTGGGACGAAAGCGATGACGCCCCCTACGCCGAGATCTTCCAACGCCTCGGAGCCGCGGGCCTTTTCGGTGTCTGCATGCCCACCGAGTTCGGCGGGCAGGGCGGCGGCGCGATGGAGTACCTGATCGTCGTCGAGGCGCTGTTCCGCTACAGCCAGTCCTGGCTGCCTCCCGAGCCGGTGTTCTGTACCAGCGGCCCCGGACCGTCCATGTTCCTGCTCGGGGACGACGCGGTGAAAGACAAGTACCTCCACGACATCGTCGCGGGCAAACGGGGCTGCAACATCGCCCTGACCGAACCCGATGCCGGATCGGCGCTGACCCACCTGAGCACCACCGCCGTACGTGACGGCGATTCCTACATCCTCAACGGCTACAAAAGCTTTGTGACGGGATCCAACGTCAACGACCTCAACGCCACCTTCGTGCGCTTCGACGACATACCCGGCGCCAAGGGCATCGGCGCGGTGGTCGTGGAAACCTCCATGCCGGGTGTGGAGATCCGGCGTGGTCCCGTGTACATCGGCGACCGCGGTATCCACCACGGTGACATGGTCCTCACCGACGTGCGGGTCCCCGCCGAGAACGTCATCGTCGGACCGGGGCAGTTCGCCCGGCTGATGACCGCGTTCAACCTGGAGCGACTGCACAACTGCGGGTTCTGGCTGGGCTTCAGCCAGGCCGCCTACGACGAGGCGTCGGCTTACACGCAGCGCCGCGAGGCTTTCGGCAAGCCGATCATCGACTTCCAGTCGGTTTACCACAGCATGGCCGACATGTGGGTGCAGATCGAGGCGCTGCGGCTGCTGGCCTACCGGGCGGCGGCCACGGCGATCGACGGGAGATTCCCCCGCCTGGCCGAGGTGACGCAGGCCAAACTCTTCGGGGCGACCATCGGCCCCCAGATCAGCCTCAAGGCCATGGAACTCCACGGCGGCTACGGGCCGACCACCGACTTCGCGATTCAGCGTATCCACCGCGACTGCGTGACCAACGTCGTCGCCGGCGGTGCACCGGCCGTGCTGCGCAACGGCGTGGCGGCCGGGCTGTTTCCGCACAGAAAGTTCAGCCAGGCATGAATCTGACGGAAGAACAGCGCGATTTCCGCGACGCTATCCGCGACTTCTGCGGACGTGAATGCGGCACCCGGGAGCAGCGCGAGGCATTGCTCGATCCCGACGAAGAAGCCCAGTCGACCACGCTGTATCGCAAGCTGGCTCAGCTCGGCTGGCTCGGCGTGGCGATCCCCGAGGAGTACGGCGGGTCCGGCGGCACCTACGTCGAGCAGACCATCCTGTTCGAAGAGCTGTGGCGCGGGCTGGCGCCGGTCAAGGCCCTGGGCTCGACCACCACTGTGGCCGGCTGCTACAAGCGTTTCGGATCCGAGGACCAGAAGGCCCGCGCGCTGGCGGCCATCGCGGGCGGCGAGGTGATGTCCATCTCGATCTCCGAACCGGGCGCGGGATCCGACGTCGCCGCGATCAGTTGCGCGGCCACGAAGGTCAGCGACGGCTACGTGCTCAACGGACAGAAGACCTGGTGCTCCTTCGCGCATCGGGCGTCGAACATTCTGCTCGTGGCCCGCACCAGCAGAGAAGGCAAGCCGCACAACGGTCTGACGATCTTCGAGGTGCCACGCGAGTCGCCGGGCATCGAGACGCGCCGCATCTCCACGCTGGGCGGGCGCGAGGTCAACGATGTCTTCTTCACCGACTGCTTCGTGCCCGAGGACAGCATCGTCGGCGAGCCGGGGCGGGGATTCCCGCAGATCATGGCGGGCTTGGACGGCGAGCGTTTGCTGGGCGCGGCCGTCGGTCTGGGTATCGGGCAACGCGCCCTCGACGACACCATCGCGTATGTCAAGGAGCGCAAGCAGTTCGGTAAATCGATCGGCACATTCCAGGCGTTGCGGCACCGGATCGCCGATCTGGCCACCGAACTCGAATGCGCCCGGCTGCTGACCTATGAGGTGGCCCGCCGCCTCGAGCAGGGACCCGACCCGGTGACCACCCGCATGACCTCCATGGCGAAAGTCAAGACCTCCGAGCTCGCCAAGCGCATCGCACTGGACGGCATGCAGATGATGGGCGGCTACGGATACGCCACCGAATACGACATGGAAAGCCATGTCCGTCATGCGCTGGTACTGCCGATCTATGCCGGCACCAACGAGATTCAGCGCGAAATCATCAGCGGGTCACTGGGGCTGCGGTAGCTCGGCCCTCCACCCGCCCGGTGTGCGCTCGGAACGGCATCCGCATCGATAACGGAACCGGGCAGGCATCGCGGACGACTCCGCCCCGGCCGCACCAGGCCGGAGCGGAGTCGTCCGCGATATGCGGCGGGGCGGGTGATCGATGGCGGCCGCCCACCCGCGATTACCTTGTGCCGCTGGATGTCCCGCGCCGGAATGGCACGTTCTTAGGCAGCGGATGGCCGCCGCTCGGCACGACGACGGCGCCATCGGGAGCGGGCCAGACCGAGTTCTTCGTGATCTGCGGATTGCTGCCGCCCGGGCAGGCCCGGGTAGTGCCCGCACCGCAGATATTGTTGGTGAAATACGAGCGTTGCTGCAGGTCCCTCGGCCATTCGGTGGAGTTGAAGCCGACCGCGGTATTGGGCACGTTGTAGAACAGCAGCATCGCGATCTGCACGAAGCCGATCACCGCCAGGGCGCGCAGCGCGACGGACCGGCCCGGGGTCAGGCCCAGCTTCTGTACTCCGCGCTCGACGACCGTGAGACCGCGGTCGTCGCGGAAGTACTTCAGGGAGGCCATCGCGGTGAAGACCGCGCCGATGGTGACCATCTCGTTGAGCGGGAACTTGTGGTAGCTGTTCGGGAAGATGCCCCAGTGGCCGCCCGGGTATTCGAAGACGCCCAGCGGGAGCCAGATGATTCCCTCGATGAACACATCGAACAGGCACATCACCGCGAAGCCGAACGCCACGATCTGGAAGGACGTCGTCTTCGGCCGGCGCGCCTTCAGACGCTTCATCGTCCAGCAACCGAAGGCGGCGCCTGCCGCCATGATGTAGGTGTAGGCGGCGGGCGTGAAGAGCAGGGGTTCGGAGGTCATCGCGCCGGGCTGGCCGAATGCGTTGAACCACGGTACGTCGTTGGCCCACGAGCCCATGTTGAACATGTAGGTGTTGTAGACGAACCAGTGGTTGCCGGCCGACGACCAGACATCCTGCACGAACAGCGTGAACCCCGCGAGCACGAACAGCCCGTCGATCCCCACGTTGCGCTCGCGGCGCCAGGGCCGGATGACCAGGAAGTACACCATCGCCAGCGCAGCGGGGATGGACAGGGTCTGCCAGAGGGTGAGCTCGACCTTCATCCAGGCCGGCGGATCCGACGGGCCCTGTGGCACGCGTTCGAAGTGCGGCCCGGTCAGCCACTTGACGATGATGTAGGTGTTCAGCAGGAGGAATGCCGTCCCGATGCCGGCCCAGATCTTGACAGCGGGCGTCTTGTCGTTGCCGTCCGGCTCGGTGATCATGCCGGTCGTCGCCGTGTTGGTAGTACCGGTCGCCATGGTCAGGCCTCCTGAAGGTGGGCGAAGGTCGGTGTGCCGTCCATCTCGGCGGGGTCGTGGAAATTGCCCCGGTTGAGGTTCTTGATGGTCTCGACGGTGAGTACGGCCAACCAGATGAAGAACACGACGACTGGGACATAGAGCGCCATGACCCCGTTCCAGGCGAACGGCCCGGTCTTGAAGTACTCCATTCCCGCCGCCCCGCAGAACAGCAGTCCGGTCCACAGCGAGATGTAGCCGACGTAGCGCGGGTAGACCGGTCCTTCGCCGGTGTCGGTGAACACCGCGAGGGCGACCGCCAGGGCCCAGATCACGAACGGGGTCCAGGTGAACAGGAACAGGTAGTAGGCGATGTCGTTGAGCATCATCACCGTCTCGGGGGAGTAGGACGTCGGACGGAAGGCCGCGACGGCCCAGAACATGCTCATCAGGACAACGACCGTCGTGCCGACCGCCACGCAGATGACCTGCACGTAGCTCAGCACCGGGAATCGTCCTTCGAGCCGGCGGAACTGTGCGGCGATGACAGCGCCCCACGGGGTGATCAGCGACATGCTGATCACGCAGATCATCGCCCCGACTCGGATCTCGCCGGTGTGCTCGGCCCACTTGCGTGCGACCACCAGCGCACCGTCGCTGGGAGCGACGAGTGGCGGGATGAATCGACCGAGGAACACCGCGCCGATCGCGAACAGCAACCCACACAACGGACCACACCATACGCAGATCATCTGCGCTTTCTTGTTCATTCTGGCCTCCGGACGGAGAGTCGGATCGAGAAACTTAAATCATTTAAGTTTATGCAATATAGCTCCCGAATGTGGCCCGCGTCACTGGTTTGCGCGTAGTGATGTGGCCGACCGGCTGTGCGGGCGCATACGCTGAGCCTCTAGAGCAGGAGGACTGTTGGGACGACCGAGGAAGCCGCTCGTCACCCGGGAAGGCGTGGGCCGCACGGCACTGGAGATCATCGACGAGGAGGGGCTCGACTCCTTCACGCTGCCCCGGCTGGCCGCGCGGATGGGCGTGACGACGCCTGCGCTGTACCACCACTTCGCCGACCGGAACGAGATTCTTTCCCTGGTGGCCCAACTCATCCTCGACGAGGCGGTGCGCCCGCCGCGGCCGCAGGACCCGCGGGACTGGCGTGCCTGGGTCCTCGAGAACAGTCTCAACCTGCGCACCGCCGTCCTCCGGCACCGCAATGCCGCGCCGGTACTTCTGATGTTCCCGCCGCGCGTCCATGTCGGCCAGCGGTACGACGAGGGCGTCGAGGTCCTGGCCACGGCGGGGGTCCCGGTGCCCCTCATCATCCAGATTCTCGATGGCATCGAGACGATCTCCATGGGGGCGGCACTGCGGGAGGCCATGCGCCCTCAGCCGCCTGACGAGCCGATTTTCCCGGGCGCCGCCGAGGGGTTGCTGCCCTGGCTTGCCAAGGCTCTGGAGCAGAACGAACTCGACACGGTCCAGCTGTACAGCGAGTCTCTCCTGAGCTTCCTCGACGGCGTCCTGCATCGGCACCAGGTAGGTCACTGATCGGTCCGGGCCGGGCTCGGCGGTTCGGCCGCGGATGCGGCCTCCGGTGCGGTGGACGTGCCGGGTCGAGCCCGATCCTCGGCTCGTCGCCGGGTTTCGTTGGGCTCGAACGTATTCCGCTGATCAGTGCGGGAATGAGACGGTAGCGCACGACATCCCGCCATCCGTAGGCGAAGACGACTCCACCCCGGCCTGGTGCGGCCGGGGCGGAGTCGTCTTCAGATGTGCGGCGTGATGCGCGCGATCAGCGGAAGTCCATCCAGTGGCCGTGGGGGGTCCAGCCCATCAGGAACGGGATGTCGATCCGGCAGATCGGGCCCTTGGTGATGTCGTAGGTGTCGAAGATCTGGAATTCGCCGCGACGCTCGCCCCACCAGGAGACCGGGACGATGATGTAGCCGTCGCCTTCCGGCGAATCCTTGTGGCGCGGTGCGAAAGTCGCCTCGAGGACCGCGGCGGGCTCGGTCGTGCGGATCTCGTAGACCTGCTCCTGCAGGGTCTTCATGTTGGTCATCACCAGGCTGTTCATCGACATGCCCTGGCGCTTGACCACACCGCCGACCTGGCAGCCCCAGCTGTAGCCCTTGCCGTAGAACCGCTCGTCGACCTTCGGCAGCTCCGAGGGCCGGTCCGAGAGCTGCTCGGACTTGGCGGCCCCGGTCTCCAGATCGATGGTCCAGCGGCCCAGGCAACTCTTGGCGATGGAGAAGAACAGCGCGATGTCGTCGCCCTCGGCGAAGTCCTGCTCGAACGGGAACGGCGGCCGGTTGAAGATCGGGCCGTCGAGGGTGAGCTTTCCGTTCTCGACGTTGGCCGACATCGTGTGCATGATGTACTGCGGCGGCAGATCGGTGGTGATCCAGCGGACCTCACCGTTGATGTCGTGCCGGGGGATGAGCGCGATGACGATCGGCAGCTCGGTCTCCCAGCCCCAGATGCCCAGTTGCTTCTCGGTGATCTTCTCTTTGCTGACCGTGAAGGGCTGGAACGGCATGACGATCCACTCGGGGGTCAGCCAGACGTCGTGGGCGACGGTGTTGTAGGGCGCGTCGGTCAGGTCCCGGGATTCGACGGTGCCGTCCGGGTGCACGAAGTGCATGGTGACGTACGGGGCGGTGTCCCGGTAGTTCCAGCCGTACAGGACGCCGGTGTCGGGGTCCCACTTCGGGTGTGCGGCGAAACAGGTGGCGCCGTAGGCCGCGGGAGTGTGCAGGCCGGCCGAGAGCTTCGGCGACCAGGGCACGACGCCGCGGGTCTCCAGCGTGATCGGGTCGATCGCGATGGGCGGACCGCCCTGCTCGCCGGACACGACCATCTCGCCTGCGAAGGGGAAGATGTTGATGTTGGCGGTGCCCTGGGGAACTCCCTCGGTGAAGCGGTCACGCTTGACGTCGCCGTATGCCGAGTCGCGCCAGTCGCCGAAACCGTTGTCGGTCCATTCGAACATGCCGCGGCCGTACCGCTCCTCGAGCAGGTACTTGGGGGTGCGAACCCAGCGGTTGCGGAAGTCGGCGCGGCCGTCGCGGATCACCAGGCCCTGCAGCATGCCGTCCATGCTGAGCAGTGCGTCGTTGCCCTGCTTGGTGGGGCGCTTCCACGCGGGGCCGGTGCGATAGAAGCCACCGGCGAGATCCTCGGGGATCTCACCCTCGCTGACGATGCACTCGTCCACGGTCGCTTCGAACCGCATCGGCTGGAAGGGGCCTCGGAGCGCGTTGGTTTTGGGTAGTGGGTAACCCATCAGTCCTCCTCGAAAGAGCGCGCGCGGCGATGCGCGTGCCCTCAACGTATCAAACCTCTCGTCTGTAGTAAACGATCGTTCTCGTATGTGCGACTTTACCTGCATATATGTTGGAATACTACCGAATTCTCGGAGCGATAGATCGTTCTTCCGATCGGCGTATTCGGCAATCCGTTGTATTTTTGAGACAGCAAGGCTAGTATCTTGTCAGGCTCGGGGGCTTCGATGTGTAAGAGCACTCCGCGCGCGGTGCCGGAGACCGTTTCGGGTCGAAGGCTGGGCACTCGTCGATGGAAGGAATCCCCAAGATGGCAATTTTCGGTTCGGCCGAGCAAATGTACGGTCACTTCGGTCCGTATCTGCAGGCCCTGATGGTCGATCCGGTGATCGGCCCGAAGTTCGTCGCCGCGAACACGTCGTTCCGGGTGAACTACACCGATCCGGACGCTTCTTTCGTGCTCGACGCTACCAAGAATCCTGCCGTCGTCACCATGGGGGACGCTGCTCTCGGGCAGCCCACCGAGCTCGTGCTGACCATGTCGTCCGACGACGGGCACGGCTTCTGGCTCGGGAAGCTGAACATTCCGATGGCCGTCGCGCGCCGCAAGGTCAAGATCGATGGCCCGGTTACCAAACTGTTGGGTATGCTTCCGGCTATCGCTCCGGCATTCGCCGAGTACCGCAAGTACTGCGAGGAGCACCCGATCGGCGTCGACGCCTGACCAATAGTGACGCTTGACACATTCGGGCCAACTGAGTAAATTTTGAGACTGTCAGGCTAATAAGTATGCCCGGATCCGACATCAGCTATGTAGAAGAGGTTGAGGGACAATGACGACTGCCCGGCCGGATCTGCGGATCCTCGAAGTGGACACCTACGCCAACGGTGATCCGACCACTTTCGGGCTCCCGCTGGACCAGTACGAGTATCTGCGGGAAGAGGAGCCCTGCTATCTGCAGGAATTCTCCGACCCCATGCTGATCGATCGTGCCTGGGTGGTCAGTCGGCACGCCGACATCTGGGAGGTCGACCGCAACGCCGAGCTCTACGCGACCGATCGCGGTTCGGTGAACATGTGGAAGGTCACCCCGATCGACCCGGTCTACGGCGGCATGCCCGCGATGCTCTCGCTGTCCGGCGACGATCATCGGCGCAACCGCGGGGCCATGAATCGTGGCTTCACGCCGAATATGGTGAAGAAGCTCGAGGAGAAGTTCCGCGCCTACGCGGTCGAGATCGTCGACCGGGCGCTGGAGAAGGGCACCTTCAACTTCGTGCACGACATCGGCCACGCGATGCCGATGCAGGCGCTCGGTGACGTGCTCGGCGTGCCCGAGGCGGATCGCGCGAAGTTCTTCGCGTGGGTCGACACGTTCGCAGCGCCGTTCGACACCCGGATCACACCGTCGTTCGACCACGTGATGGCAGCCATCGGCGAGTTGATGGTGTACGCGACCGAGCTGGCCGAGTTGCGTCGCAATGAGCCGGGTGAGGACGTGATGTCCAAGATCGTGCAGGCGCACGACGAGGGCCTCATGTCGGAGGACGAGATCATCGGCAATGTGGCGCTGCTGGCCAGCGGTGCGGCCGAGAGCACGCGCACCGCACTGAGCCACGGCATGCACGAGCTGATGCGCAACCCGGAGCAGATGGCGTTCATGCGCGAGAACGCGCACGACATCCCGTCGACCGCGATTCAGGAGATGGTGCGGATCGCCTCGCCGTTCACGCACCTGGTCCGGACCGCGACCGCCGACCATGAGCTGCACGGCAAGCACATCGCCGAGGGCGACATCGTGCTCATGCTGTTCGCGGCGGGCAACTTCGACCCGCGCGCGTTCCACGAGCCCGATGTCTTCGACCTGAGCCGGGATCCGAACCCGCACTTGAGCTTCGGGCGCGGACCGCATCAGTGCCTCGGCAAGCACGTCGCCGCGCTGGAGATGAAGATCCTGCTGGAGGAATTGTTCCAGCGCACCAAGGACATCAAGCCGGCCGGCCCCATCGACTACGTCCGCGACGCGTATTCGCGCGGCGTGTACGAACTGCCCGTAACCATCACACCCGCCTGACAGCAGTCGGGCAGCAAGAGGAAGAACTAATGAAAGTCACTGTCGACTCCGGCCTGTGTGCAGCGCACGGCGACTGCGTCATCGCTGCCCCGGACATCTTCGACCTCGGTGACGAGGACGAAGTGGTGCGTATCCTGAACGACTCGCCGGAGGAGAAGTACCGCGCGCAGATCGAGGAAGCCGTCCGGCTCTGCCCGGTGGCGGCCCTGAAGATCGAGGACTGAGCGGGTGCGCCGGATCGTCATAGTGGGTGCCGGGCTGGCCGGTCACCGCACGGCGGAAGCCTTGCGCCGCAACGGCTTCGAAGGTGAACTCGTCGTCGTCGGGGACGAGCGGCATCAGCCGTACGACCGGCCTCCGCTGTCCAAGCAGCTGCTCGGCGGGCAGCTGTCCGCCGAGCAGTGCTTCTTCCCGGTCGACACGCTCGACATCACGTGGGAGCTCGGCCGTCCCGCGGTGGGCTTGGATACCGCCGGGCGCGAGGTCGCGCTGTCCGATGGCACCCGGATCGGGTACGACGGCCTGGTGATCGCCACCGGCCGCCGGGCCCGGGAATGGCCGGGTCAGGCGCTGGCCGGGGTGCACACGCTCCGCTCGCTCGACGACGCGCTGACCTTCCGGGACACCATCGCCGCGGATACCCGGGTCGCGATCGTCGGTGGGGGTTTCATCGGCTGCGAGGTCGCCGCGACGCTGCGGGAACAGGGCGTCGAGGAGGTCACGCTGATCGACGTCGGTCAGTACCCGATGCCGGTGCTCGGGCCCGAGGCCGGCCTGCGCGCGGCGCAGCTGCACGAAGGCCGGGGCGTGCGCTTGCGCATGGACAGCACCGTCGCCGCGATCGAGGGCGACGGACGGGTCGAGGCCGTCGTGCTCGGCAATGGTGAGCGCATCGCGGCCGACCAGGTTCTGATCGCCATCGGTTCGCTGCCGAATTCCGAGTGGCTGCGGGACTCGGGCGTAGAGCTGTCGGCGGGCACGGTGGTCTGCGACGAGTTCTGCTTCGCCGTCGGCACCGACAACGTCATCGCGGTCGGCGATATCGCTTCCTGGCCGCATCCCGACGGTGACGGCGTCGCCTGCATCGAACACTGGACCAACGCCCGGGACATGGCCGCCACCGGTGCGGCCAACCTGCTCGCCGCCCCCGGCGAGCGGACACCGCTGCGCTCCGTGCCGACCTGCTGGTCGGACCAGTACGACGTGAAGATCAAATCCGCGGGCTACCTGCGCGCGGCGAACCGATATGTCGTAATCGAGGACGACGCCGATCGCCCGGCGCTCGTGGTGGAGGCATATCGCGACGACCGGCTCGTGGGCGCGGTCGTCTTCAACAAGAACCGCGCCATCATCGGTTACCAGCGCCGACTGGCGTCAGTCCCCGCCTAGCGGGTGGACCTAGGAGAGTACGCAAATGGCTACTGAGGTGGGCATCGAACGGTCCGGCGCAGCCGTGAACGGACGCGCGAACGCCGAATTCGAGGTGCGAAATCCCGCCACCGGAGCGGTGGTGGGCACGCCGCCCGATATGACCCCCGCCGAGGTGGCCGACCTGGCGGCTCGCCTGCGCGCCGCGCAGCCCGCGTGGGAGGCCCTGGGCCCGGCCGGGCGAGCCCGCCACCTGCACAATTGGCTGAACTGGTTGATGGACAACGACCAGCGCATTCTCGGCCTCGTGCAACAGGAGACCGGCAAGTCCTGGGGTGACACCAAGATCGAGACGATGGTCGCGGTCGAGGTGATCAACTACTACACCAAGAACGGCGCGAAATTCCTCGCCGATCAGACGCGACGTCCGCACGGTCCGGCTTCGCTGACGAAGGAACTCAAGGTCTTCCACCGTCCGCACCAGCTGGTCGGCATCATTACGCCGTGGAACTATCCGCTGGGCATGCCGATGATGGACGTGCCGCCGGCGCTCATGGCCGGTGCGGCGGTGCTGACCAAGCCCTCGGAAGTCACCCCGCTGGCATGGGCGGAGATGGTGCGCGGGTGGAACGAGGAGATCGGCGCACCGCCGGTGCTCGGCTGCGCGACCGGGCTCGGACCGACCGGCGCCGCGGTGGTGGACGTGGTCGATATGATCCAGTTCACCGGCTCGGTCCGCACCGGCCGGGCGGTCGGGATCCGCGCCGCGGAGCGGCTCATCCCGGCCAGCCTCGAGCTCGGTGGCAAGGACCCGATGATCGTGCTGGCGGATGCGGACCTCGATCGCGCGGTCAAGGGCGCGATCTGGGGTGGGCTGTTCAACGCCGGCCAGTCCTGTATCGCCGTGGAGCGGATCTACGTCGAGGCCCCGGCGTACGACGCGTTCGTGTCCAAACTGACCACCGAGGTCGGCAAGCTGCGCCAGGGCTCGGACCCGCAGGAGGCCTTCGAGGCGGAGATCGGCGCGATGGCGACCGAGGCCCAGCTCGAGCTCGTGGAGCGCCAGGTCGACGGCGCGCTTGCCAAGGGAGCCAAGGCGCTGACCGGCGGCAAGCGCGCGGACAAGGGCCTGTTCTATCCGCCGACGGTCCTGGTCGACGTCGATCACTCCATGGAGTGCATGATGGAGGAGACCTTCGGTCCGACCCTCCCGGTCATGAAGGTGGCCGACGAAGAGGAGGCCATCCGCCTGGCCAACGACTCCCCCTACGGTTTGGGCGCAAGTGTGTGGACCGCGTCGCGTGCCCGCGGAGAGCGGATCGCCCGTCGAATCGAGGCCGGCGGCGTTTCGGTCAACAACGCGCTGGCACATGTCTTCCAGTTCCCGCTGCCCATGGGCGGATGGAAGGAATCGGGTATCGGCGCTCGGTTCGGTGGCCCGAACGCGATTCTGAAGTACTGCCGTAAGCAGGCGTTCGTCAGCGAGCGAGTCTCGCTCAAGACCGAATTGCACTGGTATCCCTACACCGCCAGCAAGGCTCGCCTTACCGATCGCATGATCCGCTTGCTGGGGATGCACGATTGGAAGCGCCGGCTCGGCAAGCGCCCCGGCGCTGAGTAGTCGGCGCGACCTTCCCGGCCTGTGCGGATGGCACGGGCCGCGCGTGAAATAGATTGGGCAGGTTGTGAATACGTATCAACCCGGGCCGACGTTGCAGGCCATCACCGACCATGCCGTGCCGGTGGTGGTGATCGGTGGTGTGTCGATCATCGCGATGTTCGTCTTCTTCATCGAGGCGGCCCGGATGGGCCGCCGCGACCGGGTGTACCCGATGGCGCTGTGGATGACGGCGCTGTGGTGGCCACATGACGGTTCCTATCTGCTGCAATTCGGCAAATGGTTCCACCAGTACCACCACTGGTTCATGGAGCTGTTCTGGTTCGCGATCATCGTCACCTTCCTGTCCGAGTGCGTGTACGCGGTCCAGACCGTGCTGTACGGGCGCGACGAACTCTCGCCCGGGCAGTCGATGCCGATGCACGCGTTGCGGGTCGGCGGCGCGCTGGCCGCCGGGGTGATCAGCTGGGCGTTGCTCAAGGGAGCGTTCGCCGACGATCTGTACCTGATCTCGTTCATGGGGACGTTGATGTGGGGTGGCCCGTCGGGCAGTTCGCTGCTGATGCGCCATCCCGACGGCAGGGGTCAGTCGGTGCTCGAATGGATCGCCTTCACCGTCATGGCGGTGATGTACTCGATCACATCGATCTTCCTGTTCGGCGGCGGCTTCTTCCACTCCGTCTGGTATGTGCTGATCTGTGTCATATCGATCGTGTGGAGTGCGGCCCACCTCCGGCAGGTGTCCCGCACCGCGGCTCCGTTCAGCTCCTGGCGCAGGCCCGATGTGCGCCCGGACGGCGCCTTACCGCGCCACGCTCCGGCATCGGCGTGAAATAGACAGTCCTACGCGCCTGGCCACATGTCGGCTCGGCGCGTAGGACCGCGGCCGTCGGCCCGAGCCGCCGTGCTGATCGGGACTATGACACCCACGGGCGGGTGTGCGCTTCCTCGAGATAGTGCAGCACGATCGCGTTGAAGACGGCCGGGCTCTCGAACATTGCGCAGTGGCCGACGCCTTCGATGACCTCCAGCCGGGCGTCGGCGAGGTTGTCGACGAGTTCGGTGGCGGCGGCCAGGGGCAGGATACGGTCGTTCTCGCCCCAGATCACCAGTACCGGACACGTGATGCGTGCCGGGTTCATCACACGGTTCGCCCGGACCCCGGCCGAGATCGCCGCCTTGAACCCGGGCGCACGCATCGCCGGGATGACTTCGGCGGCCAGCTGGGGAGCCAGCGAATCCGGATCGGAGGTGAAGCCGCGCAGCAGCGTACGCCGCAGCATCCGGCGCCGGGCGATCAGTCCGGGTACGCCGGGCAGCGCGAAAAGGGCGTTGAAGGCGGTGAAACCGAGATTGATGGCGGCCAGGCGAGCCTCGCCGAGTGGCGCCCCGCCGGAGGACAGCAGGATCAACCGCCGCACTCGATCTGGATGTGCGTCGGCCAGTCGCATGCTGACCAGTCCACCCAGCGAATGCCCGATGACGACGGCTTGCCCGATGTCGAGCTCATCGAGGAGCGCGGTGAGCGATCCGACGAGATCATCGATGGTCACCGGCTGCGGTAGCGGCTGCGACTGGCCGAATCCCGGAAGATCGACCGCGATCACCCGGTACCGCGAACTCAGCGCCGGAAGGTTCTCCAGCCACGTCTGCCAGGACCCGCCGAGGCCGTGCACCAGCAGGATCGGGGTTCCGCTGCCCACATCGACGTAGCGCAAGCGCCGGCCGCGGAACTGCACTTCACGGGTGAACGAAGTCCAGTCGACCGCTGTCCAGGGGGAATCGGCTCGAAGTGCTCGGTACGTCATTGGTCGAGCTCCTTGATGCTGTGCCAGGGTGATAAACGATCGTTCAACCATGTTATCCGTGCGGGTGTGGCAGGGGGTATGCACGAACTGTGACACACCTACCGGCCGAGTGAATCCCGTTGCGGGAATGGCTGTCCATCACCACTTCCAATTTATGATCCAGTAAATCTCAATATTATGATAGGCTGAGCACGTACGTCAAGATTCGTTCACAATCGGTGGATGGGCGTGTGCGCCTCTCCGTCGGAAGCCATGGGGTGTGCCGAAATGACCGACCTCATCGATCGGGCAGCGGATACGGCGCTGCCCGCGGGAAAACGCAGGCCGCGGGTGTCCCGTGTCGTGCGCCGACAGCACTTTCTCGCCGCGGCCGGCGCGGTGTTCGCGACGCGGGGCTACCACGCCACCACCGTCGACGACGTCTGCCGGCGCGCCGGTTTCAGCAAACCGGTGCTGTACGACTATTTCCCGAGCAAGCTGGACCTGTACCTCGAGGTGCTGCAGAGTCACCTCGAGGCGCTGATGTCGAGTGTGCGTGCGGCACTGTGCTCGACAACCGACAATCAACAGCGCGTTCGCGCCGCCGTGCAGGCCTACTTCGACTTCGTCGACGACGAGGTAGAAGGCTTCCGGATGGTCTTCGAGTCGAGCGTGGTCGACGAGCCGTCGGTCCAGTGGCAGATCGATCGGGCGAAAGAGGCATGTGTCGACGCGGTGTTCGACGTGGTGGCGCATGATTCCGGGCTCGATCCCCAGCGAGCCAGAATACTGGCCGTGGGCTTGGTGGGGGTCAGCGAGTTCACCGCGCGCCACTGGCTCCAGACAGCCCGCCCGGTGCCGAAGAACGAAGCCGTGGACATGACCGTCGCCCTGTGCTGGGGCGGGCTTTCGCGGGTGCCGCTGTCGGCGACGCCCTGATTCGGGTCCGCAGGCGCCCGGGCCGACCGGCCTCACGGATCGATCGGCGAAACCCGCACCGCTCCAGCGGAATTGCGGAGGGCGGTGCGGGCGGATTCACTGCAGCAGCAGGTGCAACTGGAGTTCGCCGATCAGGAATCCGAGGATCGCGCCGACCGAGACCAACTTCCACTCGTCCTGTTTCAAGGCCGGTCGCAGCAGGCCCTCGAACTCCTCGTTGGTCATCAGTTGCATCTTCTGTTCGAGCAGCTCGGGAAGATTCATCGCGTCAGCCGCGTAATCGGTCAGGACGTTCCGGCGTTCGAGCATCCGCTGGACGACCGTGTTCGAGATATCGCCCCTGACTTCGTCATACCGTCGGCTGCCGATGGCGAGTCTGACGACGGAGGGCACCGGACCGGATTGCGTGTCGATGGCCGCTTGGATCTCGCGGTGGATCAGCGACAGGAAGCGGTCCGACGACGGGCCGGTCAGCAAGGCCTCGAAAACGTTGGCCGGGGTGAGGATCTCGCGCGAAATCAGTTCGGCGTAGTCTCGGCTGACTTCTTTGCGTCGCTTGATGAACAAGCCTTGCCAAGTGAACAGGCCCAGGAATTTCGTGGGATACAGCGGGCGGAAGATCATTTGCAGCGCCAGCCAGTCGGTGATCAGTCCGGTGACGCCGCCGAATGCGGGCATGATCCACGGTGAATGCGTCGTGGCCCAGGCGATCGCTTGGACCAGGCCGAGGCCGAAACCGAATGGAATACCCATCCGGACAATGAATCTCATCTCATTGCTGCCGATGGTCTTCACCAGTCTGACCGTCAGGGCCTTGTCCCGGGTCAGCGCGTTGATCGCCAGCATGCGCATATCCAGGACCGCATCGACATTCGAACGCAGGTCCTCGACGATCCGGCCGAGCGTGTCCGGAATCGCCGCCTCGACCCGCTCGATCACGAGCATTTGCACGGCCTCGGGCATTGCCCGCCACAACGCCGGTTGCAGGGTGGTCATCACCTCCCTGGTCAATTGCTCGACCATCTCGTGCATCGGTTGTTCCATCTTGCGCATCAGATCGTCGAGATCGATTCCGGCGATGATCTCCTGCGGGTCGAGCAGGCGTTTCATCATCAGATCGACCGCGGTCGCCGCCATGCGCGGCGTATAGCGGGGTATAACGCCCTGCCAGCCCAGATAGGGCGGTATTCCGACGAATTCGAGGGGGCGGAACATCATCTCGACGGCGACGAGTTTGGTCACGTATCCGATGAGCGCGGCGATGATCGGCATCAGCGCGTAGAGCGTCCAGTGGTCGCGCAGATCCGCGACGATCGCTGTTGCCATGGGGCAGTTCCTCTGTGGCGATGATCTCGGGCGGCCGGTGACCCGCGCGGTTATGCGGGTGTCGAGTACGGGCTGGGCGGCGGGTGCAGAGCCGGGCGAACGGTGCTCGGGCGGCGCGGGCGGGGTACACGTCCGCTCACCTGTTGTGCCGGTTGAACACAGAGGCTATCCCGTCCGCGGGGAGCCGAACAAGCGGGGGATCCGAAACGAGTGATAACGATCGTTCGGCTTTTCGCTCGTTCATGGGTTATTGCGCAGCAGGATGGGCTGGAATGTGTTGACATGACAGCGATGACCTCTACCCGGATCCACTCGATGCTCGGGTGAGCCGGTGAACGATCGCTTGCGCTACCGCGAGCGGGGTGGCTTCCGGGTGGGGGACCAGCCGGGATCGGGTGTGCTTCGACCTGTGCGGGCTGGAAGCGACTTATCAATAAGGGAAACGATCGTTAACACTAAAACTAGTGAAGATAACCACACCAACCTGGTCATTTGCCTCATAGGGTGAACGATCGTGCTGTAATGTTTGGGGCATGGGGCGATGATCTCCAACGGCGGGGATGTGCACCATCTACGGGATTCGGCGGGTTTCGAAAGGTGCTTGGAATGGGTGAGTCCAACGACCGATATGTCACGCGGGCATGCGAGCAGCTACGCGACTGGGGACGGGTGCCCGAGCTGAACCCGCTCGACGCTTTGATGTGGCGGACCGAGCGGTCGCCGGCCAACTCCTGGGCGGGTCTGGTGGTGAAGATCCTCGATTCGGCGCCCGAGTGGGACCGAGTTGTGAAGGCCCACCGGTGGGCAATGCGTGTCGTTCCGCGGTTCACCGAGCGGGTGGTCGATCCGCTGATACCCACCGGCCCCCCGGTGTGGTCGCCCGACCCGAATTTCGATCTGAGCTATCACCTGCGCCGGATCGGTCTGCCCGCGCCCGGATCCATGCGGCAGCTGCTGGAAATCGCACAGGCGCAGGCCGTCGTTCCGCTGGATCGCAATCGGCCGCCGTGGATGGGAGTTCTGGTCGAAGGGCTGGAGGGCGGCCGGGCCGCCTATCTCCTGCAGTGCCACCATGTGCTGATGGACGGGGCCGGGGCCACCCAGCTGTTCTCCCGGATCCTCGGCAAGACCCGGGATGAACCGTTCGCCGAGGTCGAGGATGTGCCGCCGCGCGAGAACTTCGATCCGGTGCGCGCGACGGTGCGCGGACTGTCGCGGTTGATCAGATCCGTGCCGGAGGTCGCCGGGCGGGCGGGCGCGGCGGCCGCGGACGCCTCCAGGCATCCGGGCCGCACCGTCGACTACGTATCCTCCATGGCGCGGGTCGCGAAACCCGTCCCGGGCACATCATCCGAACTGCTACAGGGTCGTTCGCGCACGGCATGGCGGTTCGGGATGCTCGAGTGCGAACTCGCGGACCTGAAGAAGGCGGGCGCGGCGGTCGGCGGCACCGTCAACGATGCCTACGTGGCGGCCACGCTGGGTGGTCTGCGCGCCTACCACGCGGTACACGGCAAGGAACTCGGCGATGTGCCGATCTCCATGCCGGTCTCGGTGCGCCGGGAAAACGATCCGATGGGCGGAAACCGTTTCGCGGGTGCGTTTTTCCTCGCGCCGTCCGGAGTCGCCGATCCCGGTGAGCGGGTCGAGGCGATGCACGAGCGGGTCACCGCGATCCGCGGTGAGCCGGCGCTGGACTTCATGGGCGCGGTGACGCCGCTGCTCAATTTCGCTCCGTCGGGCGTCGTCACGGCCACCCTGCAGAACCTGACCTCCTCGGCGGTGCTGACGACGAGCAGCTGGCCCGGATTGACCGAACCGAGATATATGGCCGGGGCGCGGTTCGACCGGATGTTCGTATTCGGGCCGCTGCCGGGCACTTCGATGTGCGCGGCATTGTGCTCGCACCTCGGCATCTGCTGCATCGGTCTCAATGTCGACGGCGAGGTCTTCCCCGACACCGACGTGCTGTGGCAGTGCATGCAACAGGGACTGGACGAGATTCTCGCCCTGGCCACATAGGACTGCGACTGCCCTCGTCATCCCGGCATGCGGTTGGCCGGTATCCCGCTGCGCCAACCCATATGGATTCCGGCCAAAAGCGCACCGGAATGGCGGAAGTGCCGTTTTGCGGTATGGGGAGACGGCCGCTCGCGTCGTCGGAGGTGGGGGATCAGGGGCCGGGGTGGCGGGTTCGCTCGCGCCATCCCGGCCTGTTCCCCATGGTCACGCCTCTCGCGCGGTTACCTGCCGTCGTCGCGGTCCACCTCGCGATCGCCGGACCTCGGGCCGGAACTGTTCACGAGCCGAGTTGCGCACGCAGCAGGTACTTTTGGACCTTCCCGCCGGCATTGCGGGGGACCGGTCCCAGAATCAGCTCGCGGGGGAGTTTGTAGTCGGCGATCAACGGCAGGCAGTGCGCGCGCAGCTGATCCAGTGTTGGTCGGGTACCGTCGCGCGGGGTGACCACGGCCACCACGGTGGCGCCCCAGTCCTCGTGCGGGCGTGCGATCACCGCGCAGTCCAGCACATCGGGATGCTGGGCCAGCGCCTGTTCCACCTCGGCCGAGTAGACGTTGCGGCCGCCGGTGATGATCACATCCTCGAGCCGATCGACCAGCCGCATCGCGCCGTCCGGCGCCAGGTGGACCAGGTCGCCGGTGTGCACCCAGCCGCCGCGCATCGTCTCCGCGGTCGCCTCGGGGTTGTGCCAGTAGCCCTTCATCGCCGCCTCGGCGCGTAGCAGCAGTTCGCCGACCGTATCGGGTTCGGCATCGGCGCCGTGCCGGTCCACGACGCGGGCCTCGACGAACGGCTGAGCCAGATGCCCGCTCGAATCCGGTTGGGCGCGAACCTGTTCCATCGTCGAGTAGATCCCGGTCGGGCCGGCTTCGGTCTGCCCGCACTGCTGGAAGAACTCGACGTGCGGGAAGGTCGTGAGCAGTGCCTCGGCCGCCGTGGCCGGCATCGGCGCCGCTCCGAATATCCCGATCCGCCACGACGACAGGTCGCGGGTACCGACGCCGGGATGACGCAGCAGGAACTGATACATCGTCGGCACTCCGAGGAATACCGAAACCTGCTGCTGCTCGATCGTTTCCAGCACGGCGCCCGGCTCGAACGCCGGGATCAGGATGTGGCAGCCGCCGAGCAGGGTGGTGGCATTGAGATAGGTCACCCCGCCGGAGTGATACAGCGGCGAAAGATGCAGGTAGCGTTCACCGTCGCGCAGACCGAGCGACATGATCTGAGACAGTGCCGCCCACACCGCGCGGTGGTGATCGAGCAACGCGCCCTTGGGTTTTCCGGTGGTGCCGGAGGTGTAGAGGATGTAAGCGTCATCGGATTCACGAGCGCGATCCTCCGTTACGGCGGCGGCGTCCGTGCGGGCCAGCAGGTTCGGGTGCCCGGTGCCATCGGCGAGTGCGTACAGCAGTGGCGCAGTGGTGAGTTGCGCGCACACCGTCTCCGCGATCTCGAGCTGTTCCGGGGCGGCGGCCACCATCGTTGCGCCCGAATCGGTCAGGACGTGGTGCAGTTCGGCCGGCGCCAGACGGGCGTTGACCGGAACGACGATCGCACCCAGCCGCAGCGCGGCATAGGACGCGAAAATATGTTCCGGGCAGTTCGCCGACAGGACCGCGAAGCGGTCCCCCTTGCCGAGCCCGGCCGCCGCCAGCGTGCCCGCGACTCGGGCGACGAGGTCATCGAGTTCGCGCCACGTCCAACGCTGGGATCCGGCCACGAGAGCTTCGCGGCCGGGTACGCGACGGGCATTGTGAACGACGGTGCCGCCGATCGTAGGCATGACGACTCCGTGGTGGCTCAGCGTTGGAAGTTCGGGCGGCGCTTTTCGGCGAACGCCTGCTTCGCCTCGGCGAAGTCGGGTTTGCGCTCGGCGATCCCCTGGGCGGTGGCTTCCGCGTCGAGCTGATCGGCCAGGTCGACGCCGAGGCCGCGCCACAGCAGCTGCCGGGTGGTTCCGGTGGAACTCGACAGTTCCGCGATTGCGCCGGCGAGTTCCAGTGCGCGCGAACGCACTTGATCGTCCGGGATGACCTCGTTGACCAATCCCCACCCGAGCGCCTCGGGGGCCCGGACCGCGCGGCCCAGCAGAGCCATTTCGGCCGCCCGGGCGGCTCCCACCAGGCGCGGCAGCATCCAGCTCGCCCCGGCGTCGGGCACCAGGCCGACCTTGACGAATGCCATCTGGAACGACGCGCTCTCGGCCGCGACACGCAGATCGCACGCCAGCGCCAGGGAGGCGCCCGCGCCCGCGGCCGTGCCGTTGACCGCCGCGATGGTCGGGGTGGTGAGAGCGGCCATCTCGGCGATCAGCGGGTTGTAGTACGTGCGCAGCACACCCTCGGCGTCGCTCGGCGCGCCCTCGATGGATCCGCCGCCCCGCAGATCGGCGCCCGCGCAGAACCCCCGCCCTTCGCCGGTCAGCACGATCGCGCGCACCTGCGCCGCCGCATCGAGTTCGGCGAAGATCTTGCGCAGCTCGATCATCAGCGGATAGGTCAGGGCGTTGAGCCGCTCGGGACGATTCAGCACGACGAGCGCGACCGCGCCGTGGTGTTCGACTCGTACGACGTTGTCGGACATCGGATTACCTTTCGAACGCTGGTGGTATCAGGCCTGGATCGCGGCGCCGCTGTCGATGAGGCCGTCCACGTCGGGCACGCCCCAGTCGGTCAACGCCTGCCGGGTGTCGGCGCCGGTTTCGGCCGGCGGCTGCTGAACCGCACCGGGGGTGCGGCTGAATCGCGGCGCGGGAGCCGGCTGCGGCACGCCGTTGACCTCGGTGAACGTGCCCCGGGCGCGCAGGTGCGGGTGATCGGGGGCCTCGGTGAGGCTCAACACGGGGGCCACGCACGAGTCCGTGCCTTCGAAGATCTCGGTCCACTCCGCGCGGGTGCGCTTGGCGAACGCGGTGGCGATCCGCTCGCGCAGTTCGGGCCAGGCCGCGGCGTCGGCGCGTTCGCGCTCATCGGGGTCGAGCTCGAGCAGGGTCATGAACTGCGCGTAGAACTGCGGTTCGATCGGGCCGACGGCCATGTGCCCGTCATCGGCGGTCGGATAGACCTCGTACCAGGGGCGGCCGGTGTCGAGCAGGTTCGCTCCCCGCTCGTCGCGCCACATACCGGCGGCCATCATGCCGTGCAGCGCGGCGGTGAGCGAGGCGGCGCCGTCGACGATGGCCGCGTCGACCACCTGGCCGCGGCCGGACTCGGCGGCCTCGATGACCGCGGCGAGCACGCCGATGACGAGGTAGAGCGATCCGCCGGCGAAATCGCCGACCAGGTTCAGGGGAACCGCGGGCGCTTCGCCTGCACGGCCCATCGCGTGCAGTGCGCCGGTGATCGCTATATAGGAAATATCGTGCCCGGCGGCCGTGGCCAGCGGACCCTCCTGACCCCACCCGGTCATGCGGCCGTACACCAGGCGCGGATTGCGGGCCCAGCAGTCCTCCGGGCCGAGGCCCAGCCGCTCGGTCACGCCGGGCCGGTTGCCCTCGATCAGGACGTCGGCGCTGGCGACCAGGTCGAGCACCGCGCGGACCCCGCCCGGCGAGCGAAGGTCGAGCACGACCGAACGGCGGCCGCGCCGGGTCACATCGAGGGCGGGGGCCACCATGCTGTTGCCGCCGCCCGGCCGGTCCACACGCAGCACCTCGGCGCCCAGATCCGCCAGCAACATGGCAGCGAACGGGCCGGGCCCGATCCCGGCGAGTTCTACTACGCGCAGTCCAGCCAGCGGCCCCGCGCCACTTCCGCCTGTCATTTTTCCTCCTCGCTGAGGCCTTTGACACAGTCTTCGACCCGTCGTATCTTTGAGACACGCTAGCTCAAAAATAGTGGATTCGAAAGTTGTTGCGGCGTGGACATGTCGCGACCCGCAGTGATGGGAAGGTTATGACGCGCAGCGCTGTCATCGTGGACGCGATCCGATCGCCGATGGCCAAGGGGAAAGCACCGAAGGACGACCGCCCGGGCGGTGCGCTGTCGTCGGTGCATCCGGTCGAGTTGCTCGGGCAGGTATTCCGCCAGCTGTTCGAGCGCAACGACGTCGACCCCGCCGAGGTCGACGACGTGATCACCGGCTGTGTCAGTCAGGTCGGCGAACAGTCCGGCCCGATCGGCCGCTGGAGCTGGCTGGCTGCCGGACTGCCCGAGCACGTGCCGTCCACCGCGGTGCATCGCGCGTGCGGCTCGAGCCAGCAGGCGGCGGATTTCGCCGCGCAGGGTGTGATCGCCGGAGCCTATGACATCGTGGTCGCCTCCGGCGTGGAGTCGATGAGCCGCATCCCGATGCTCACCGCGCGCATCGGGATGGACCCCTACGGTCCGTCGGTCGCCGAGCGTTACGCGCCCGGGCTGATCCCGCAGGGCGTGTCGGCCGACTTGATCGCCGCGCGTTGGGGTTTCGACCGCACCGCGCTGGACGAATTCTCCGCTCGCTCGCACGAGCTGGCCGTGGCCGCCGATTTCAGCGGTGAGATCGTGCCGATCACCACCCCGGACGGGACGGTCGTGCGCGAGGATGAGACGCCTCGTCCCGGAACGACCGTCGACAAGCTGGCCAAGCTGAAGCCGTCGTTCCAGAGCGAAGAGATGAGCGCGCGCTTCCCGCAGATCAACTGGAGCGTCACCGCCGGCAATTCGTCGCAGCTGACCGACGGGGCATCGGCTGTGCTGATCATGAGCGAGGAGCGGGCCGCGGCGCTCGGCCTGCGTCCGCGGGCCCGGTTCCACTCGTTCGCGGTCGCCGGTGACGACCCGATCAGCATGCTCACCGGGCCGATCCCGGCCACCGAGAAGGTGCTGCGCCGCTCCGGCATCCGGCTGGAGGACATCGACCACTACGAGGTGAACGAGGCCTTCGCCTCGGTGCCGATGGCGTGGCGGGCGCATTTCGACGCCGACCCGAAGAAGCTGAACCCGCGCGGTGGCGCCATCGCGCTCGGCCACCCGCTCGGCGCATCGGGCGCACGACTGCTGACCACGATGCTGGGCGCGCTCGAGGCGAACGGCGGCCGCTTCGGCCTGCAGACCATGTGCGAGGCCGGCGGCATGGCCAACGCGACCATCATCGAACGACTCTAGAAGGGCTGAAAACATATGGACGTCAATGGAATTTCCGCCGTCGTCACCGGCGGTGCGTCGGGCCTGGGCCTGGCGACGGTACGCCGGTTGCTGGCCGGCGGCGCGTCGGTCGTCATCGCGGACCTGCCGAGCTCGAACGGTGAGGCGGTCGCCAAGGAACTCGGTGACCGCGTGCGCTTCGTGCCCGCCGATGTGCGCAGCGAAGCCGAGGTGAACGCGGTCTTCGACGCCGCGCAGGAGCAGGGTCCGGTGCGGGCGCTGGTGCACTGCGCGGGGCGCGGTGGCGCGGTGCGGCTGGTGAACAGGGACGGCACACCCGGATCGTTGGATCTGTATTCGGAGGTCGTCCAGATCAACCTGATCGGCACGTTCAACGTGCTGCGGCTGGCCGCGACCCGGATGGCCGGCAACGAGCCGCTCGACGGCGACCGCGGCGTCTGCGTGCTGACGGCGTCGGTGGCGGCGTTCGAGGGCCAGATCGGTCAGATTCCGTATGCCTCGGCCAAGGCGGGCATCGTCGGCATGACCATCGTCGCGGCACGGGACCTGGCGGGCAAGAACATCCGGGTCAACACCATCGCTCCGGGCACCTTCGACACCCCGCTGCTGGCCCGGCTGTCGGATGACGTGCGTGACTCGCTGGCCAAGACGGTGCCGCACCCGAGCCGGCTCGGTGAGCCCGACGAGTACGCCAAGCTCGCGATGCACATCATCGACAACGGCATGATCAACGGCGAGACCATCCGCCTGGACGGCGCGATCCGGATGGCGCCCCGATGAACGAGCGTGCGAGCGAATCATGGGCACAGCGTGCATCGCGCATGGCGGAACCGAGCGTCGGCGAGGTGCAGCCATGAGTGACGTGGTGCGCTTCGAGGTCGCCGACCGGATCGCGGTGATCACGCTGGATCGTCCGGAGCGTCGCAATGCGGTGGATCTGCCTACGGCACAGGCGATTTCGGCCGCGCTGGACGAGCTGGACGCCCGCGACGACGTGAGCGTCGGCGTGCTGACCGGCGCGGGCGGAATCTTCAGCGCCGGTATGGATCTCAAGGCGTTCAGCGCGACCAAGGAACGACCGATCACCGAGCGCGGCGGGTTCGGTATCGTCGAGCGCCCGGCGGCCAAGCCGCTGATCGCCGCGGTCGAGGGCAAGGCGCTGGGTGGCGGCTTCGAGATCGCCCTGGCGTGCGATCTCATCGTCGCGGCGGACAATGCCGAGTTCGGGTTGCCGGAAGTCAAGCGGGGACTCGTCGCGGCGGCGGGTGGTGTGCTGCGGCTGCCGCGGCGCATCCCACCCACGGTCGCCAAGGAACTCGTGCTCACCGGCGAGCCCATCAGCGCGGCTCGCGCCCAGGATCTCGGCCTGGTCAACCGGGTGGTTCCGGCCGGGACGGCCGCCGATCACGCGCGTACCCTCGCCGCGGCGATCGCCGCCAACGCGCCGCTGGCCGTGCGCACCGCGAAGCTGCTGATCGATGAGTCGGCCGACTGGCCCGCGGCCGAGGCTTTCGCCCGGCAGGCCCCGCACACGGACGCGGTGCGCAGTTCCCGCGACGCCGCCGAGGGGGCGCGCGCATTCGTCGAGAAGCGAGCACCGGCGTGGTCCGGCTCATGATCGGCCGCGGCGAGCGGGCGATCGGTGCGCCGGGGCGTTCGCTCGTCACGGTGCCGGGCGAACGTGAGGTCGCGGGTAAGCGGCAGCCGAGTGCGACCGAGGTGCGGTCATGAGCGGCGGCGTGGCATTCGAGGCCGAGCACGACGAGTTCCGTGCCAGTTTCCGCACGTTCGTAGAACGAGAAGCCGCCGGTGGCGACTTCTTCGAGCAGGCGGGCGATTACGGATTTCTCGGCGTGCAGGCGCCCGAGGAGTTCGGCGGCGGGGCCGTGGACGATTGCCGTTTCGCCGTGGTCGCGGCCGAGGAGTTGATGCGGGCCGGGCTGACCGGTGCGGGACTGTCGTTCGTCACGCACGTCGGGGTCGCGATCCCGTGGTTGCTCGAGCATGCCGACGCCGATCGTCAGGCCCGGTCGTTGCCCGGGCTCGTGTCGGGCAAACAGCTTGCGGCGGTGGCGCATTCGGAGGTGAGTGCGCAACAGGCGCCGGTCGGCGCACGGCTCGACGGTGTGCTGTCCGCGGTGGTGAACGCCGCGTCGGCGAGCCTGCTGCTGGTGCCGGTGCGTGGTGAGGACGGTGCGTCCGCGGTGGCGATCGTCGACCTCGACGCGGCGGGCGCATCCCGTGAGATCCGGCCGGATGTGGTGGGTACGCGCGGCGCCGGGCTGGCGGATATCCGCCTGGACGGGGTCGTCGTCGCCGACGGCGATATTCATGCCGGCGACGCGTTGGACCGGCTATGGCGGGCCGAGCAGCTCTGGACGGCGGTCGTGGCGCTGGCGGGTGCCCGCACGGTGCTGGACTGGACGATCGACTATGTCCAGCAGCGCAAGGTGTTCGGCCGACCGGTCGCCTCCTTCGAGAACACCCGATATGTGCTGGGCGGCGTACTGGCCGAGATCATCTCGGTGGAGGCGCTGGTGAGCGCGTGCGTGCTGGACCAGCTCGGACATCGGCTCGACGCGCGCTCGGCCGCCGCGGCGAGGCTGCGGGCCGCCGAGCTGTTCGCGCTGGCCGCGGATCAGGGCCTGCAACTGCACGGGGGATACGGCTACATGCGTGAGTACCCCATCTCGGAGGCGTACGCGGATTCGCGGCACCTGCGCCTGCAGGGTGGCGGCAATGCGGCGATGAGGGAGATCCTGGCCGTCGAGCTGGGACTTTAGGTATCGCCGGACCGGTCGACGGAATTCCGCCGAACCGCTTCCCGGCTATTTATGATCCGGCTAATATCAATATTATCGGCGAGTGGCCGTCCGTTGGACGGGCAGGAAGGGCGTGACCGCCATGCCTTATGTGGACGTCGACAACGGGGTACGACTGTTCGTGCAGGACGTCGGCGCCGGACCGGTTGTCGTGCTGGTAGCCGGGTTCGGGCTCGATCACCGGATCTGGGACCGCGAGGTTCGCGTCCTCGCGCCCCGGCACCGGGTGCTGTGCATCGACCAGCGCGGTCACGGCCTGTCCGACAAACCCCTGGACGGATACGACGTCGAGCGTCTGGCCCAGGATCTGGTCATCGCGCTGCGCCGGCTGGACGTCACCGCCGCCACCGTGGTGGGCTGGTCGTTCGGCGGCCAGGCGGCGTTCCGGGCGGCCGCGCAATGCCCCGAGCTGATCGAGCGGCTGGTCCTGGTCGGCTCCAATGCCGTGCGGGCCAGCCGCAGCGCCGACTTCCCGTTCGGGCTGCCACCGGAGAAGCTGGTTCCGCCGCTGATCGCCGCCGAGGAGCGGGACCGCTTCGCGGCACGGCGAGAGTCCATCCTGTCGGGATTCCATCGCCCACCCGCGGAGGCGGTGCTGGACTGGCTGGTGAGCTGCTCGCTGTCGATGCCGTCATGGGCCGCGGTGGCCTGCTACCACTCCATGCTCGAGACGGATCTCCTCGACGATATCGAGCGCGTGCGGGTGCCGGTGCTGCAATTGATCGGCGCCACCGACCCGGTGCACTCGGCCAGGGGCGCCCGGTGGCTCAACGAGCGCCTCGCCGACGCCCGGCTCGTCGAACTCGCCGACTGCGGCCACTATCCGATGCTCGAGGCCCCCGATCGATTCGGCGACGAACTGCTCGCGTTCATCGATTCCGATCAGACGGCCTCGGCACCTATCCGTCCGAACGCCGCGACCACAGCGTGACAACCCAGAATTGCCCGGCTGATGGCCGGAGGAGGTACGACCAGTGAGCACACAATCGACCGCACCGTCGACGCCCAGCCCGGCGACCGACTCGCCCCTCACGGCGCCGACCGTTCCCGCGGCCTTCCAACGCACGGTACGTCAGTACGGCGAGCGACCGGCGCTGCGATCCCATGCGGACGGATTCGAGCTGACCTGGGCCGAACTCGGCGAGCGGGTCCGCGCGGTGGCCGCGGGCCTGGCCGCCCTCGGGCTGCGCAAGGGCGACACCATCGCAATACTCCTGCCCAATACCGTGGAATGTCACGTGATCGACTACGCGGCAACGCATCTGGGGCTGGTGCCATTCGCCATCTTCAACAGCTCCGCGGCCGAGCAGATCGCATACCAGGTGGGCAACGCCGGGGCGCGGATCGTGGTGACCGGGCAGCAGTTCCTGGCCAAGACCCAGCAAGCGATCGCCGCGCTCGGCGATAAGGTCGAGCACCTGGTCGTCGTCGATGGCGACGGGGGCACGCGCACGCTCGCCGAACTCGAGAGTTCCGGCGATCCGGCCTTCGATTTCGAGCAGACGTGGCGCTCTGTCGGAGTCGACGACCTGGCGACGCTGATCTACACCTCGGGCACCACAGGGCAGCCGAAGGCCGCGCTGTGGTCGCATCGAACGGTGATGGCGCAGCAGCGCGCGTTGGACGCCGCGCTGCCGATGCCGAGCGAGGGGATCGTCTCCTTCCTGCCGATGGCGCATGCGGGCGGGCGGATCACGGCCCACTACATGGCGCTGTGCTACGGCGCGACGCTGCATGTCTGCCCGGATATGCGGGATCTGCCGAAGGTCCTCGCCGCGGCGCACCCCGACGCCTTCTTCTCGGTGCCGAGGATGTGGGAGAAGCTGCAGGTGGCGATCGAGGGCATGGTCGAAGCCAATCCCGACGAAGCCGCCCGGCAGGCCGGCCGGGCCGCGATCGAGATCGGTTTGCGCCGGGTCAGCGCGGCCGACGCGGGCACCGACATCTCCGCCGAGGTCGGCGACGAACTCGCCGCCGAGCATGCGCGCGGGATCGAAACGCTGCGTCCGGTGCTGGCCCGGCTCGGCCTCGACCGGATCAAGGCGGCCTTCATCGGTGGCGCTCCGTGCACCCCGGACATCGTCCGGTTCTTCCGGGCGGTCGGTGTCCCGCTGCTGGAAGCCTATGGCGCGACCGAAGTTTCGCTGAACGTGTTCAACCGGGTCGAGGATTTCAAGGCCGGCACCGCCGGGCGGCCGCTGCCGGGTGTCGAGATCAAGCTCGGCGACGACGGTGAATTGCTGGCCCGTTCGGACCAGAACATGGTCGGCTACCTGAACCTGCCCGAACAGACCGCCGAAACCATCGACGCCGAAGGCTTCGTGCATACCGGGGACATCGCGGAGATCGATGAGCTGGGCTTCGTCTCGATCGTCGATCGCAAGAAGGAGATCATCATCAATGCGGCGGGCAAGAACATGTCGCCGGCATTGATCGAATCCGCGATCAAGGGAGACAGCTCACTGCTCGGTCAGGTGGTCGCCGTCGGGGACGGGAAGAGGTACATGACCGCGCTGATCACCCTGGATCCCGAGGCACTGCCGGTGTACGCCAAACGTCTCGGCCTGGCCGACTCGCCGGTGGAAACGCTTGTCGACTCGCCGGAGCTGCGGGCGGAGGTCCAGCAGGTGGTCGATCGCGGCAACGAGCGGCTCAACGGCAACGAGCAGATCAAGAAGTTCGCGGTGGTGGGCCTGGCCTGGGCGCCGGACAGCGAGGAACTCACCCCGACCGCAAAGCTGAAGCGGCGCAACATCCACGCCAAGTACGCGAGCCTGATCGAGGACCTCTACGCCGATCGGGCGGCGAAGTGAGTGCGGAGCAGTATTCCGCCGGGGCGGCTCCCCACGGCGCTGGGTGGGACCGGTGGGCGGCCTGGGCGGAGAATATGCCGACCTCCCAGCAGATCGGGTTGCGTTGCGTCAGCATCGAATACGGTCGTGCGGAGCTGATGATCGACAGTTCCGAGTGGCCGTTGAATCCGGTCGGCGCGGTGCACGGCGGCGCGGTGATCGCCGTCGCGGACCATTGCTTCGGCATCGTCGGGTCGACCGTCCTGGACGTCGAGCGCATGCCCGCGACCGCGACGCTGACCGCGGATTTTCTGCGGCCCGCGACCCTGCCGCTGACCTTCGTGGCGGAGGTGGACCGGTGCGGTCGGACGCTGGCGTTCATCACCGTCACTGTTGTCAACGGTAAGGGCAAGGTCGCGACCAAGGTCAGCGGCACGATGGTGATCGACGGCGCTTCGCGGCATATCGGCTGAACAAGAGCCTGCGGCTGGGCGGTCACACGGTTCGTGTGACCGCCGCCATGCTACTGCTCCCGTTCGGCTCAGGCGCCGGTGACCTGCCGCATCGACGCCGATGCCAGTGCGGGCACGCCGGCCTCGATCATTGTGAACGCTGTCTCGGCGAGATCGCCGACCTCACCGTGCGATTCGATCGTGGCGTGCATCGTGGCCCGCAATGCGCTCACCATCGCTGATGCGAGCAACTGTGTGCGCATATGCGTCGTGGCATCGTCGGCCAGTCCAGCGGCAAAGAATTCTTGCAGTATCTCTTCGAATTCATGAGCGATCTCGAGGTAGCGGCGCCGCGGCGAAGGCGCTGTCAACCATAGGCGCAAGCACGTCGTGCGCACCTCGGGATCCAGCGCATCGAAGAACAACCGCAGTTGCCCGATAACCGCCGCCCGCGCGACATCCCAGCGGTCCGCGCTCGGGTCGGCAGCTTGCAGGACGCGGCGCAGACCGGCGGTGATCTCCTGGGAGCCGGGAAAAAGGACGTCTTCCTTGGTGCCGAAGTAGCGTTTGAAGGTACTGCGCGAACACATGGATACCGAGGCAATTTCATCGACCCCGACGTGGTCGTAGCCGTGCTCATCGAACAAGCGGACAGCCGACCGCACGATCGTGGCCCGCAGCACGGCTTTCTTGCGTTCCCGTAAGTCCGACATCGCCACCAGTATAGGCAACCGTGGTCTAAATAGTCCTCTGGCCCTATTGAGCCGACGGTCCATTTATGTTAGCGTCGGACGCGCGGAGCGATCCGACACCGCCTTCGTCGACTATTTCGAGCGACTTGACCCATCACTGCAACGACGCAAAATCGGGGGAGATCGGTCTCAACATGTTGAACAACATCCGTGCCACGACCGTGAATGGTCATGGTGTCGATCAGTGTGCGGCCGAGGCTGGGCCTTCATCGGGACGCCCCGGTGAACGGATCGCTCGATCGAAACTGATCCCCGGCGAGTCGAGCCTGTGGCTCCTGCTGATCTGCGACCTGTTTCAGTTCTCCATCTTCTTTGCGTTGTTCTCCTACAACCGGGGCCGCAACCCGGCCCTGTTCGAGACCTCGGCGCGAGGCCTGCATATCGGTCTCGGCTTCGTCAACACGGTCGTACTGATCAGCGGATCAGTACTGGTCGCTGTGGCGCTACGCCGTTGGGACAGTGGATATTCGACACATATCGTCCGCCGAATGCTGTTCTGGGCGGGGCTGTGCGGCGTGCTGTTCATCCTGATCAAGATCACCGAGTACATCCTGGCGGCCCACGATGGCCACACGGTCGGCACCAACGATTTCTTCATGTTCTACTTCGTCCTGACCGGTTTTCATATCGTCCATGTGCTCGCCGGTTCGGCCGGGCTGTTTTTCGCCGCGAGAGCAGTCGGCAACGGGCAGGCCACACCATCGCCTGATCGCCGCGGCGCAGTCTATTCCGTCGGATTGTTCTGGCACATGGTGGATATCATCTGGCTGGTTCTGTTCTCCCTGCTGTACATCACCTAGCCGACGGCGCAATCCCGCAAGGAGGTAGGAGCCGTGCAAGACGTCCAAGACGTGCGGACAACACCGCGTGACCGATTCCTCTACGGAATCGGGGCCACCCTGGTGGCCCTCACCAGCATCGGATGGCTACTGTTCCGAATCCTCAACCCGGGTAACACAGGTGGCACGGCCCTGCTCGTCGACGTCGGTCTGATCATGGGGCTCGCACTGATCAAAGCGTACCTGGTCGGCGCGGAATACATGGACGTACGCGCCTCGGTCGCGTGGCTGAAATTGGCCTTCGGAGCGTGGCTCCTGCTGACATGGCTGGCGGTGCTCATCGCCATGTATCTCGGAATGCACCTTCACAGCTATATCCACTTCCTCTGAAACGGGATAGGCGGCCAACCGAATGACCAGAGACGATCCGATGAACTTCACCAGCCAACGTGTCTGCGCCTACATGGGTTTCGTGGCCGCATTCTGCTGGGTCATGGGCCTGGCCGTCTTCGCACGATGGGTACCCCCTATCAGCCCGCTCGATACCGCCGAAATGGTCGCTGAACGCTACGCCTCGAATGTCAATTCGATCAGGCTCGGAGCCGTGTTCGTCGCGCTCGGCGGCGTGCTCTACGGCGCATGGACCGCAGCCATCACGACTCAGATGAAACGGATCGAAGGCCGTTACTCCGTGATGGCCTACACCCAGCTGGCGATGGGCACCGCATTCACCTTGGTGTTCATCATTCCCGTGGTGATCTGGAATACCGCAGCCTTTCGTCCGTTGGACAACCCTGAAATCACCCTGCGCCTCAACGACCTCGGCTGGTTCATGTTCCTCAACCCCGGCCTGGTGGTGCTCCTCCAAGGAATGTCATTTGCGTTCGCGGTGCTCGCCGACAAATCCCGCCCCTCGGTCTTCCCGCGCTGGCTGGCCTATCTCAACATTTTCGTCATGGTTGACGTGCAGGGCGCGATCCTCAACCCCTTCTTCAAACATGGACCGTTCGCCTGGGACGGCTTCTTCTCCTGGTGGATCGCGCTTCCGTCCTTCACTTTCTGGATGGTGATGATGTCCATCTGCCTACTCCGAGCCATCCGGACACAAGAACGCGAGCACGCGGCCACCACACAGACAAAGCCGAGACCCGGGGACGCCCAAGAAGCCGGATCCCGCGATGCGGGGTCATACACAACTGTGCCCGATCGTCGCTGAGGCTCACGCGCCGGTTGCAAGGTAAGGGCAAGGTCGCGACCAAGGTCAGCGGCACGAGGGTGATCGACGGTTCCTCGCGGCATCGGTCCTGAATATCGCTCGCGTCGGGTGCCGGCCACACGCGATTCGTGGCCAGCGCCCTGCCGTTCTTCCATATCCGATGGAAGGGCCACCGATATCGTCGGTGTGGCCAAGCTTCTCGCCCCGGAATCGTGATGCGTTCTCCGGGTTACCGGCGGTCCGAGAACACTGGTGGCAAGGGCACCCAGGGGGCGGGTTCCTCGGCGTTCGGCGCCGAGGCGCGGCGAATGAGTTTGATAGCGGAATCGGCGATCTCGTCCGCGCTGACATTCTGCGAGGGGTGGTACCACCGGCATATCCACATGATCATTCCGAGCATGAGCCGGGTGGTGAGCTTCGGATCGTCCGGTTCGAGCACGCCGGCGTCCATCGCCTGGCTGACGGCCTGCACCCAAAGGTCCTCGTAGTCACGAGCCCATACCCGCCACCGGGCGTACGTGTCGGGTGGCAGGCCCGCACCGCCGAAGAACACCGAAAGATAGTCGCGCAACCGGATCGCGGCAGCGATCTGCATCCGGATCAGCCCGAACAGTGCCTCACTCGGATCGGCCGCGGCCTCCAGTGCCTCGATAGCGAGTTGGTGCACTTCGGCGGTGCTGCTTTCCAGCACCATCCCGAGCAGATCCTCTTTGGTGGGCACGGTGCGGTACAGCGTCGCGCGTGACACCGAAAGCTCTTCGGCGACAGCCTCGATCGAGACCGCGTCGTAACCTTGCTCGTTGAACAGCTTCGCCGCGACATCGGCGACCGCCGTCAGGTCGATCTCCCGCCGGGGGCGCCCGCGCGGCCGTGCGCCGTTGGCGCGGGGCGCGGGCGCCTGCGCCGCGGTTTCCTGTGCGTTCTTGCGGGCGGGCACGTCGTCCACCTTTTCGATCGGCTCGGTTGCTCGGACGGGATTGATAACATCCTACCCGTCTCAATATCCAGCCGACCGCTCCATGCGTGTGGCATGTCCACGCCCACTGTGGATCCGGCCTATCGGCCCGCGAAGCGTGGGCGTCGCCGAGCGCGGAACGCGGCGACTCCCTCGAGCAGATCCTCGGATCCGAGGGTGCGCTCCTCGTAGGCGAGCGACAGATCCACGACCTCTCCGGCGCGCTGCTGTGACACCCGGTTGAGCGCCCGCTTCGTACCTTGGACCGCCAGCGGCGCGTTCGCGGCGATGCGGTCCGCCACCGCCCGCGCGGCGGGCAACGCCTCCTCCGGCGTGTCGACCAGATCGGTGACCGCACCGAGGCGGAATGCCGTCACCGCGTCGAGGGGGTCGCCGGTCAGCAGATGACGGCGGGCCCGCAGCATGCCGATGGCCTGTGGCCACACCAGGCAGCCGCCGTCGCCCGCGACCAGCCCGACGTTGACGTGGGTGTCCGCCAGCGAGGCCGACCGCACCATGACGACGGCGTCGCAGGCCAGCACGATCGTCGCGCCGAGTCCGATGGCCGGTCCCTGCACGGCCGCGACCACTGGGTGGGGCAGGTCGAGGAATGCGTCGAGCAGCCGTCGAGCGTCGTCTACGATGGCGCGCCGGGTGATGGGGTCCTTGTAGGCGTTCTCCATCAACTCGAAATCGCCGCCCGCGGAGAAGGCGGGGCCCTGCGCGCCGAGCACCACCGCGCGCACCCGGTCGTCCGTGCTGGTCGCCACCAGGGTGTCGGTGAGTTCGTGGTGCAGCATCTCGTCGAAGCGGTTGAGCAGCTTCGGCCGGGAGAAGATGATCTCGCGCACGCCGTTTTCGTGGGTGGTTACCTCGAGGGTTGCCGGTTGTGGCGCCATTCGTGATCGCCGGTCCTTTCCGTTGACGCGCCGTGATGAGGCTGCTGCGTGCAGAGTCGGACACCCGTCCGGACCAGATCCGCGCTTGGGAGGATTTATGAATCGAATCGTCTCAATAGTATCCCTGGGACAACGGCCGGTCAACGCCGTCGAGAGCCCGCCTCGACCTCGGTGGATAATCGATTATTGACCGATGTGAGATCAGCCACTAGTATTTAGAGACGAGTGGGCTCAAATATTCCGTACATGCCGCTCCCGGATCGGATCAGCGATGCGGACACAATCGTGGAGGTAACTCGTGGGACGTGTAGAGGGCAAGGTCGCCTTCATCTCGGGCATCGCCCGGGGCCAGGGTCGGTCGCATGCGGTCCGGCTGGCCGAGGAAGGCGCCAGCATCATCGGATTCGACGTGTGCGCCGACAACCCGCAGGTCGAATACCCGCTGGCCACTCGCGAGGATCTGGACGAGACCATCCGGCTGGTCGAGAAGGCCGGCGGCCGCATCCACGCGGCAGTCGCCGACGTGCGCGACTTCGACGCCGTCCAGCAGGTCCTCGAGGCGGGGATCGGTGAGTTCGGGCGCCTGGACATCGTGCTGGCCAACGCCGGCATCATGCCGATCACGGGTGACGAGCGGCTGCAGCGCGAGTCGTTCGTCTCCGCCGTCGAGGTCATGCTGATCGGTGTGTACAACACCGTCTACGCGGCGATCCCGCACGTGCGGTCCGGCGGCCGTGGCGGCTCGATCATCATCACCAGCTCGACCAACGGCATCGTTGGCGGCATCTCCGAGGGCAACCCCGGCGTCACCGGGTACTCCGCGGCCAAGCACGGTGTGGTCGGTATCATGCGGACGCTGTCCAACACCCTTGCGCCGGAGAGCATTCGGGTCAACACCGTGCATCCCACCGGGGTGAACTCGCCCATGGTCGCGAACGAGGCGTTCGGTCGTTACGTGCAGCAGTTCCCCGAGATCGCGGAAAACCTGCAGAACCCGCTGCCGGTGCCGAACGGGCTGCTGGAGTGCTCGGACGTCACCGACACGATCCTGCACCTGGTCTCCGACGCCGGGAAGTACGTCACCGGTCAGACGGTCGTCGTCGACGCCGGCTTCACCAACTACCGCTGACGGGTCACCGCGGGTGGCGTCCCTCGCCATGTTCGGCGATGCGGTGCGAGGGCGTCGTTTCCGTCGGCATCTGACACCGCGCGGGCAGTCCCACTCTGGCTGCCGGCGGCGCTCGGGCCGGATCAACGTTGATCCGGCCCGAGCCTTTTATGCTCACGGTTCTCGGATCCGGCGTGGTGGACGCCATGGTTGATGCGTCGCGTGTAGTTGTGAGAAACTGTGTATCAATATTGAGGAAGCAGGCGACGATTCGCGCTTGGACAGCGGACGGGAGCAGCAGTGAGTGATCTGGAGTACTCGGTCAAGGATGGTGTCGCCACCATCCTGCTGAATCGTCCCGAGCGTAAGAACGCCTTCACCCTCGAGATGATCGATGAGTGGGCGCGGGTGCTGCGCGAGGCCGAGGCCGACGATGACGTCCGGGTCGTGGTGTTGACCGGGGCGGGCGACGCGTTCTGCTCCGGGGTGGATCTGGGCAAGTTCAAGGGGGAGAAGCGGGGACCGCTGGCGGAGAAGGAATATCTGAGCCGGCGGATACATCAGGTCGCATATGCGATGCAGGCGCTGTCGAAGCCGGCGATCGCCGCGGTCCGGGGGGTGGCGGTAGGAGCGGGTATGGATATGTCGCTGATGTGCGATATCCGCCTGGCCGGCCGGTCTGCTCGTTTCTCCGAGGGCTATATTCGCGTCGGCCTGGTGCCCGGCGATGGCGGTTGCTATTACCTGCCCCGGATCGTCGGAGTGGCAAACGCTTTGCGGTTGCTGTGGACCGGTGACTTCGTCGGCGCAGACGAGGCGCTGCGGATCGGCTTGGTCTCCGAGGTGCACGAGGACGATGCGGTGCTCGACGCCGCGTACGAGCTGGCGAGGGCCATCGCGGCCAGGGCGCCGCTGGCCGTCCAGGTGATCAAGCGGTCGGTGTATCAGGGTCTGGATCAGGATCTGCGCACCGCGCTGGACATGATCTCCTCGCATATGGCCGTGATCACCTCGACCGAGGATTCGGCCGAGGCGTTCGCCGCATTCACCGAGAAGCGTGATCCGGTCTTCCGGCGGCGATAGCGGGAACTGGTACGGGACAAGAGAACTCAGAGGGAAGAAGATGTCGACCGTTGCAACCGAGGGTTCGGCGCGGCTGAATCACGACGAATTGCGCAGCACCGTCCGGGAGTTGACGGCCACCTGGAAGCACTCCGGACGCTATGTGCCGCAGTGTGATTCGTGGATGCGCTCATTCGACCTGGAATTCAGCCGGGAATTGGCCGCGCGCGGCCTGATCGGGATGACCTGGCCGCGGCGATACGGCGGCGGCGAATACCGCAACGTCGACCGGCTGGCGGTCACCGAGGAACTGCTGCGCGCGGGCGCGCCGGTGACCGCGCACTGGATCGCCGACCGCCAGATCGGGCCCGCCATCCTGCGGCACGGCTCGGACCGGCTGCGCGAGGAACTCCTGCCCGGCATCACCCGCGCGGAAATCCTTTTCTGCCTGGGCATGAGCGAGCCGGGCGCCGGATCCGATCTGGCGGCCGTGCGCACCACGGCCGAGCGGGTGCGGGACGGGTGGCGTATCACCGGCCGGAAGATCTGGACCACCGGGGCCCATCACGCGACGCACGCCTACGTGCTGGCGCGGACCGAGAAGTCCGAGCGCAAACACCTGGGATTGAGCGAGTTCGTGGTCGACATGCACGCCGAGGGCGTCGAGGTGACGCCGATCGTCGACATGTCCGGCGAACATCATTTCAACGAAACGGTTTTCGACGGGGTCTTCGTGCCCGAGCATCACCTGATCGGCACGGAAGGCCAGGGCTGGAAGCAGGTCGTCGAGCAGTTGTCCTTCGAACGCGGCGGTCCCGAACGGGTGCTCTCGACATATCCACTGCTCGCGTCGATCGTGGATCGAGCCGACGAGGTACGTGATCGCAATCTGCAGGGCCGCCTCGGCGCGCTGGTGGCGAGGCTGACCGCGCTGCGGCGCATGTGCTGGGATGTCGCCCGGCACCTCGACGCCGGCCGGGCGCCCGTGCAGGAGGCTGCCACGCTCAAACTGCTGGGCAACACCTTCGAGCGCGACGTCATCGAATTCGCGCGAGAGGTACTGGGCGGCAGCGCCGCTACACCCGACAGTCTCCTGGGGCAGGCGTTGCTCGCCTCTCCCGGTTTCAGCATCCGCGGCGGCGCCGCCGATGTGTTGCTCTCGATCATCGCAAAACAGGAGTCGCGGATATGAGCGCGGAATCGCCTCTGCGGGAACTGATCTCCGACCTTGCCGAGTCGGCCGGCCCGGGCGGCGGCGCGGGCGAGCTGCCGCAGATCTGGCCCGAGATGGTGAAACTCGGCCTGAACGTCGTCGGGATCGCGGAATCCTCGGGAGGGGCCGACGGCACCCTTGCCGATCTGGCCGTGCTGTCGGAGGCATTGGGGCAGCACGGTATCGGCGTGCCGCTGATCGAGGCGTCAACCTCGAACTGGGTGCTGGCCGAGGCCGGGCAGCACATCGACCCCGCGAGCCTGTCGGTGATCGCCGTTACCGCGGAGGCGTGGGACGGCGAGGGCCCGGTGACCGCCCGACTGGGCGGGGTCGCGTGGGCTCGGGGCGCCGACCGCGTGATCGTGTATCCGGAGGCCGGATCCCCGGTGAGCTTCATGATCGGCGATCCCGGCGTATCGGTCGAGCCCGGCGTGAATCTCGCGGGCGAACAGAGTGACACCGTCGTCCTCACCGCCGCGCGCGGTGCGGTGCTGGCATCGGCGCCCGAGCGGGATGTCGTGCTGGCCCGGCTCGGGGTGCTGTGGTCGGCGGCGGTGCTCGGCGCTGTCCGCGGCGCCTACGATCTCACCCGGGAGTATGTGCGCACGCGAGAGCAATTCGGCGCGCCACTGGTCAAGATCCCCTCTGTCGCAGCGGGTTTGGCGACCATCCGAACCCAGTTGCTACAGGCCGACGCCACGGTCGATCGGGCCGTGGAGCTGTCTTCGTCTGGGGCGCAGGACAATTCGGTACTCGCTGCGGCAGCGGTGGCTCGTATCGTCTGCGCGACCAGCGCCACCGAGACGGCCCGGATCGCCCACCAGTTGCACGGCGCGATGGGCATCACGGCCGAATACCCGCTGCACCGGCTCACCACGAAGTTGTGGGCGTGGCGTGATGCGGTCCAGAGCGAGGCCCGCTGGTCCGAGCTGGTCGGCGATGCGACGCTGGCGCAGGGCGAGAACGCCCTGTGGTGCGAGCTCACCGCGACGAACTGAGCGTTTCGGTCACCCGGGTCGAGCCCGCGGTATCCGAACGTGGCTGGTGCGCGCGCGTGGAGGACCCTCGGCGGTCCTTCACACGCGCGGTTCCGTCATGGGGCGCGCCGACCCGTCTACCTGCCGACCATGCGAGAACGATCGTTGACATGCATGATGCGGGATGTGAAACTCGATAGGCGAGCTCAATGCATCGGATCCGATGTCCAGCCCGGCTGACTGAGGAGCAATCTTGGCTCTGTTAAGCATGATTCGACTTCATAAGACACTATGTGGCGTTGCGCCCCGGGTGCCGGCGGCCTGCCTTCTGGCACTGGCCATCTCAGCCGGAACAGTGGCGAACGCACGTTCGCAGCCGGTTGTCCAGGGGCCACCACAGACCAATGCGGTCAGCGCTATCCGATACGCGCTCGAGCATCCGGACGCGCTGCCGACCGGCATGAACGACTTCGATTGCAAGCCCACCGCGGCGCATCCCCGGCCGGTCGTCCTGGTGAACGGGACGTTCGGGAATATGTACATGAACTGGTCGATGTACGCCCCGCGCCTGCGTGCCGATGGCTACTGTGTGTTCGGGCTCGACTACGGCTACGAACCCGGAGCCGCGCCGTATTGGCGCCAAGTCGGCCCCATGAACAAATCCGCCGCGGAACTCGCCGCTTTCGTCACGACGGTTCGGGCCGCGACCGGCGCGGCGAAGGTCGACCTGGTCACCTATTCACAAGGTGGGCTCGTTGCGCTGAACTACGTCAACCGACACGGCGGCGCGGACGCGGTCGGCGCCCTGATAGCGGCCGCGCCGCCCAGTCATGGAATAGGCGTATTCGGCATTCTGCCTTGGCTTGCCACTGACCCGGTCGTCTCGCCACCGGTCGGCCGAGTCCTGCCCGCGGAGATCGATGTCGCGACCGATTCCGAATTCGTCCGGCAGACGGCCGCGGGCGGCCTGACCCGTCCCACCGTGCGCTACGTGACGATCCTGTCCCGGACCGATACCGTCATACAGCCCGGGGAAGCAGCACTCCCGGAGGGGCCGAACGTGACGAATGCCTTGATTCAAGACTCTTGCGACAACTACTACGGTGATCACAGCCTCTACATCTACAACGAGATCGCCCTTCGTATCGTGCGGAACTATCTGGATCCGTCGAATGCCATTCCGCCTGATTGTCGGCTCGTACTGCCGATCATAAACTGACACGCGATGGTAAACGATTCGCCGACGGGATTGATTATTCGCGCATTCGGCCGATACCGGCGCTGGGAATAGACCTGGCGGGGGGCGATGCCGCACCGCGCCGTCCTCGCCGAGGCCCGGGAGAACGCCGCGGGGCAGCGGGCCAATGCCCTACTATCGACTACTCATCGCATATCGGGCGGAGAGCCGGCCGGGCCAGCCGCTGACGCCACCACCCGGGTGCGCGCCGGATCCGGCGATATACAACCGATCGACCGGCGTACCGTAGCCGCCGAGACCCGCGGCCGGGCGGTTCATGCCCAGCCGGGTGGGCGTCATATCCACGTGGAAGAAGCATGCGTTCGGCAACCCGAGGACATTTTGCAAGTCGAGCGGGGAGTGCTCGACCCGGCCGATTTCGGTCGCCAACCCACCCATGTATCGCGATACAGACTTCATCATGGCCTGGCTGTAAGAGCTCTTCTCGGTATCCCATCCCGCTACCGGTCGCGCCGCGCAGTTGGTGAGCAGATAGAGCACGTCTTGTCCATTCGGGGCGAGGCTGGGATCAGCCGCCGACATAATCGACATATATACCGGTGGCAGATCCACGTTTCCGCCGTTGGTCACGACATGGAATTGCGCGACGTGATCTTCGAGAGTTCCGGTCATGAATGTGGTGGGCCTCAGGTCGAGACCGTCCCGCCGGTTCCGGGCGGCCTGCGCCTGCGGATAGGAGAGCTGCCCGCCCATAGCCATATCTATCTTGAACAACGCCACGTTGGCGGCATTCGCGGGCAGCATCTCGACTTGCAGACTGTGGTGTGCGTCGAGCACACCTTCTTCGAGCATCGAGCCGAGCGTGTATTGAGGCGCGCAACTGCTCAGAATTCCATGCCGTGCCCGCAGTTCGACACCATCGGAGAGTCGTACTCCCACCGCGCGCCCTTCTTCGACAAGGATCCGGTCCACACCATGACCGCATCGGATGTCTCCACCTCTCGCGCGCAGCGAGGCGGCCAATGCCTCCACCATGACACTCATACCGCCACGGGCCCGCAAAACACCTCGGCCGCGGTGCACTGCGGCGAATCCGGCCAGATAGATTCCGCTTCCGTCGAGGCTGGCAGGACCGAACATGCTGCCCCAGTACGCGCAGAGCCCGCGAAGCGCCTCCGATTCGAAGGTTTCAGAGACGATTTCGAAAATGTTCATCGAAAGCATCTTGCCCAGGAACGACCGGAGCTTCCGGTTCATACCTACTTTGCCGGCCGCTTTGAGCAGGTCGAGCTTGCTCACTTCGGAAGGATGCCGGCTGCCGAGCCGTACCTGCAGGTCCACCAGCCAGTTCAGCACTGCGCTGATTTGCGCATAGCGCTGGGCATCCCGCGGAGAAAAATAGCGGATCTCAGCCAGCGTGCGCTCGATGTCTCGGTGCAGGATCAGCGTGTCGCCGTCCTCGTTCATCCAGCCATAGGGGCGGTCCAGCTGAATCGCCTGGTATCCGTAATCAGCCAGTCGCAGTTCCTCGGCGAGGCTGGTACCCGCCATGAACATATCGTCCATCGCACCGATATGCAGAAGGTGATGCGGAGCCGCAGCGACTCTCGGCAGGCTGGTCGTGCATCCACCGATTACCGGTTGTCGTTCGACGACCAGCACACGGTTCTGCCGCTCGGCGAGTGTGCAGGCGGCGGTCAGGCCGTTGTGGCCGGCCCCGATGACGATGTAGTCCCACGATTCACTCATATGGCAACCTTCCAACCCCGAATTTAGGATAGTGATACTATCTTGTAAGGACGAGTGCTGTCAGCGATTCTGATTCCGCGTATGGTTTTCGGCATGACAACTTCCAACACGCGATCCCGACGAGCCACCGATGAGGTCGCGACTCTGGTCATGGACGCGGCGCGCGAGTTGTTCGTCCAGCACGGTTATTCAGGCACTCGCACGCGCTGGATAGCCGACCGTGCCGGTGTGACCGAGCCGGCCATTTACCGTCACTTCGGATCGAAAGCGGGTCTTTTCGAGAGCGTCGTTGTAGAGCCGTTCGCTCAGTTCATCGATGGCTATGTAGCCGAGGCGGTGCAGGGACAACCGCTCGATTCCCCGGCGCAGGAGCTGGTGACGAAGTTCGTCCGAGGTTTCTTCGCACTCCTGCGCGAGCACAAGAGCATGCTGCTCACCATCATCGCGGTCAAGGCCGACAGCAAGGACAACTCCCTCGATCGAATAGCGTCCGATATCGGTGGCCGCTTCGCCGATGCGATGTCGATGATGCAGAAGCTGCTCCTCGAGCAAGGGAACGCTCGCCACTATCGCAATATCGACCCGGTCGCCACGTGGGCTGCCACCGTCGGGATGATCTTCTCGATGGTGCTGCACGAAGACTGGCTATATCCCGTTGGCCAGGTCCGGCCCACACATGCACGTCAGGAGCAGGAGGTCGTCACCATGATCTTGCACGGGATTTCGCACCGACCGTAGCCGGTCACCCCGGCAGGGTCGACGGCGCGTCATTTAGGGTTGCAGGGCGTGACTCCCGAAACCCGCACCGCGGGCCGCGCCCGCCGACCTCGACGTACATCCGAAGAGGTGCGGTCCCTGGTGCTCGCCGCCGCTGTGGAGACCTTCGCCGAGCGAGGGTATGGCGGCGCGACGACCAAGGAGATCGCCCGCCGCGCGGGCGTCGCCGAGCCGACGATGTTCCGCATCTACCCAACCAAGGAGAAACTCTACGAAGCCGCTGTCCTCGGCCCCTTCGACCGCTTCCTCGAGGACTTCACGGCGAAGTGGATGGCGGCGGAGATTCCCGGCGGGGACCCTGCGCTGGTCCTGCAGCAGTTCGTCGTCGAGCTGCACGGGCTGGTCGCCCGGAACCGGCATCTGATCGCCGCTCTGGCGTCGGCCGATCCGCTCACCGGGGGTGCGCAGCCGGCACTCTCTCGACTGGAGACCGTTGGGGAAGCCATCGCCCGGACGTACGGCCTGGACTTCGACGTGCCGGTGGCCGTACGCATCGCCACCGCCACCGTGGTCGCGACCACCATGTTCGAGGACACGCTGTTTCCCGCTCCGCTCGGCGGTGAACGTCTTTTGGCCGAGATGACGCGGATGCTGGTGGGCGCGACGCTGCATACCGGTTCTCGGGATTAGCGGCCCACTTTTTGAGACGCGGCTTGTCAAAAGTGACGTGGCGCACTATCTTCTAGCGAGTGATTGCTCGCTAGAGTGATGGAGTATTAGGAGCTCGCCATGGACCTTCCCGTCCCTTCCGATGTCCCGATGCCGCATATCGGCCAACTGGTGCTGATCGTGGGCATGTCGGCGCTCGCGTTGCTGTCGATCGGCTACGCGATCGTCGAATCCCGGCGTCGAGGTGACCTATTGCTGATCTTCCTCGTGATCGGCGCGGGACTGGCCATACCCTACGAAGCCCTGGGTGATTCGCTCGTACACGTGTATTACACCGAGCACGGCCAGATCACCTGGATTCACACGTTCGGTCGCGACATCCCAGCCTTCATCGGCATCCTTTATTTCTGGTATCTCCCCTTCGGCGCGTATGCCTTGCTGCGCAGGGCGAGCAAGGGCGTGACCACGCGCCAGTTCTGGGCGGCCTGGCTCGCGACGCTGTCGTTCTGCATCGGATTCGAGATCCTGGTGACCGAGACCGCCGGACCGACCTGGATCTACTACGGACCGCAGGCCTTCGTGGTCGGCGATGTCCCATTCTTCACGCCGTTCACGTATGTCTCCTTCTGTCTCGGCATCGCCGCCGGTGTCGCCGGGCTCGAGCGGGTGCTGCCCAAGCGCCAGCAGTGGCTGCTCATCCCTGCCGTGCCTATGCTCATGTTCGCGACACAGGGTATGACCTCGCTTCCGCTGGCCGTCTCACTCCACAGCGGGACGACCAACCACTTCTATCTGGCGTTGGGCGCGCTGGGCAGCGGCGCTTTCGCTGTCGTCCTGGCGTGGATCGTCAGCCTTGCGGTGCGCAAGCCCTGGGCAAGGACGAACGAGACGGCAGCCGCTCCGCAGGTGGCCGGCATCGCGATGGGGAGCGTCTGACATGAGTAATCCGCAGCCGATCTTCGATGCGCTCGACGCCCACACCGTCCCGGTCTTCGCTCTCTGCGGCCTGGCGATGCTGGGCAATTACATCTGGTTCTTCGCGGCCCTCAAAGTGGCGAAGGCGCACCGTACCTACCCGATCCCGGTATTCCTGACCTTCTTCTGGTTCGCGCACGACTCCTCTTTCGTGGCCCGCTACAACACCTGGTTCCGCACCTACCACCACTGGTTCCCCAAGTTGTTCTGGGTTCTGCTCATCTTCACCGTCGCGTTCGAGATCGCCTTCATCGTCCAGACGCTGAAGTACGCGAAGGACGAGCTGGCGCCGACTCTGTCGGTATGGCAGTACCGCCTCGGCCTACTGGGCGGGTGCGCGGCGATGATCGTGGCGTGGACCTGGTTGAAGCAGTCGATGGACGACCCGATCTATCTGGACATCTTCGCACTGACGGTCCTGAGCTACCCGGGGAGCGCCATCATCTCGGTGCTGCGCCACGGCAGCCGACGAGGCATGTCGCTCGGCATGTGTGGCGGATTCCTGATGATGACGGTCTGCTACTTCACCGCGTCGACCTTCTTCTTCGGACCGCACTTCCAGACACCGACGTACATCCTGGTCGGGCTCTCCTCACTCGTCATGGCACTGGTGATGACATGGCTCGTAATTCGCGCGCCCGAGTACGACCCCGCCGCCGCGCGCGACTACGCCACGGTCTGATACTCCAACTCGATTATCGGGAATCGCGGAGTGCGGGGACGCTGCTGCCCTCGAGCCTGTGCGGCTCGGGGGCAGCGGCGGGGGAGCGGTTCCCGCCGCCACTCAACGGAGACGCGGCGGGTCACAGCTAGGATTTCCGCGTGCTGCTTTCCGATCGCGATATTCGTGCCGAGCTGGCCAGTGGTCGGCTGGGGCTGGAGCCGTTCGAGGAGAGGCTCGTCCAGCCGTCGAGTATCGACGTGCGGCTGGACCGGATGTTCCGGGTGTTCAACAACACCCGCTACACCCACATCGATCCGGCGCAGCGGCAGGACGAGCTGACCAGCCTGGTCGAACCCACCGAGGGGGAACCGTTCGTTCTGCATCCGGGCGAATTCGTGCTGGGCTCGACGCTCGAGGTGTGTACGTTGCCGGACGATCTGGCCGGGCGGCTCGAGGGTAAATCGAGTCTGGGCCGATTGGGCCTGCTGACCCACTCCACGGCCGGATTCATCGATCCCGGATTCTCCGGCCACATCACCCTGGAACTGTCCAACGTCGCGAATCTCCCGATCACGCTGTGGCCGGGGATGAAGATCGGGCAGCTCTGCCTGCTGCGTCTGACCAGCCCGGCGGAGAACCCGTACGGAAGCAGTGCAGCCGGGTCGAAGTACCAAGGCCAGCGCGGTCCGACCCCGTCGCGCGCCTACCTGAACTTTCCCCTGCCCAAGCCCTGACCGAGCCGCAGTCCGGCCGTTGCCGCGCAGTACCCGGGCACGACCGGATTTACGCGGATCGCTTCTCGGATCTTCCCCGGCTGTGAGCGCAGGTGCGACGTGTCCTTCGCCTGACAAGCCTGGCTGCATACACAGACGCACCCCGTCCCCGGACCGCGCGAGGCGGCTCGGGGACGGGGCGCGTCCGAGGTCGGTGGCTCAGTGACCGGGCAGGACGTGCTCACCGGACTTGTCGGTGGACAGGGCCAGCGAGCTGATGTACTGGATTTCGCCCTCGGGGCCGGGGACCGCGGAGGCGATCATGTCGGGGCGTTCGAAGTCGACGCCGGTGACGTGGCAGGTGAGGGTTTCCCCGGACGGGTTGCCGTGCTCGTCGAACATCGGCAGATCGATACCGTCGTCGGTGCGGCGCAGGTAGTAGCGGCCCTTGGTGAGGACCGCGGTGAGCGGGGTCAGCACGAAGGCCAGCACCACCGCGACGATCGGCGAATACGGCTTCAGCGTTTCCCCGAACGCGCCGAAGAAGGTCAGGATGGACAGCACCGCCGCCGCGCCGAATCCGACGAGTCCGACCGGGTTGAAGTTGTACAGCATGCCGCGGCGGAATTCCGGCTGCTTCGGCGAGATCTTCAGTAGGTATTTGTTGATCGCGATATCCGTTGCGACGGTGACGATCCAGGCGATACCGCAGTTGGCGTAGAAGCCCAGGATATTGTTCAGGAAGTCGAACATGTTGGCTTCCATGAGAATCAGCGCGATCGCCAGATTCACACCGAGGAATACCAGCCGTCCGGGATAGGTCTTGGTGACGCGGGTGAAGGAGTTCGTCCAGGCCAGCGAACCCGAATACGCGTTGGTCACATTGATTTTGATCTGACTGATCACCACGAGTACCACGGCCAGCGTCATGGCCAGCCAGCTCGGCACCATATCGCGGTAGATCTCCAGGAACTGATGCACCGGCTGATTCGCGATATTCTGCGCGCCGGGAAGATTCGCGATCAGGTACACCGCGAGGAACAGGCCGACGACCTGCTTGACCGCGCCGAAGATCACCCAGCCCGGCCCGGCCAGCAGCATCCAGCCCCACCATTTGCGCTTGTTCTCCGGGGTTTTCGGCGGCATGAAGCGCAGATAATCGATCTGCTCGGCGATCTGCGCGATCAGCGACAGGCACACACCGGCGGCCAGCAGCGCGCCCGTGAGACTCACCCCGCCGCCGTCCTTTCCGCCGTAGGCGAAGAAGCTGTGCACCGAATCCGGGTGCCGCACAAGCAGGAACACGAAGGGCAGCACCATCAGCAGCAGCCACAGCGGCGTCGTCCACACCTGCAGTTTGGCCAGGGTGTTCATGCCGTAGACGACCAGCGGGAAGATCAGCAGTGTGGAGGCCAGATAACCCAGCCACAGCGGAATATGCAGTCCCAGTTGCAATCCCTGCGCCATGATCGAGCCCTCGGTGGCGAAGAAGATGAACGTGAACGACGCGAACACCAGATTCGTGATCACCGACCCGTAGTATCCGAATCCGCTGCCGCGGGTGATCAGATCCAGATCGATGTTGTAGCGCGCGGCATAGTAGGCCAGCGGAAATCCGGTCAGCATGATGACGACCGCGAAGATGCCGATGCCCAGCAGGGCGTTCCCGGTGCCGTTCGCGATGCCGACATTGGCTCCGATGGAGAAATCGGCCAGGTAGGCGATGCCGCCCAGGGCCGATACGCCGACGACGGCCGGACTCCATTTCCGATAGCTGCGCGGTGCGAACCGTAACGTGTAGTCTTCCAGTGTTTCCTTCGTCGCGGTGGCTTGCACCCGGCGATCCTCGACCTCGACCACGTGAACTCCCTCGATCCCGGCCTGCGTGAACAGGCACAGGGCAGAGCGTGATTCGCGAATGTAGAGCGGCGTTTGCCGGGCCGTTACGGATACGTTACGTCACAACCTTCGGCGGCGAATTCGGGAGAGTTCAGCAATTCTCCGTCACGGCCTTGACATATCCCACGGATTGATAGAGAAAGTTGTACGCCCACCGCCCGAACGAGATCGGCGGATGCGCGTCGACCATGAGAATCTCTCCGCCCCAGCACTTTCCGAGCACATAGCGGGCCCGCGAGACGTGCGGGGTGAACGTCACCACGATCACCCGCCGCCAATGTCCCGCCCGTGCCCGCTCGGCCAGGGCACGGCCCTCGCCGAGCGTGGTGCGCGGATCCGGGTCGAAGCAGTCCACCTCGACCCGGTATCCGCCGTGACAGATCCGATTCATCAGCGGGCTGTGCTCGTACGGGTCCGAGAACAGCACACGGGGTGCGTAACCCTCCCGCGCGAGCCGCAATCCGAGCTCCTCGCGTCCGTCGTGCGCACCCCCGAGCACCAGGATCGCATCGGCCCGCGCGGGCGAATCCACCTGCGGCCGAACGTATACCGGCCACAGCGCGGCCACCGTGCCCGCGAGCAGAACGATCACGACGAGGACGACCCACCTCGCTCTCGCTCCGACGCGGCGCTGTGACATCCGCCGATCGTAGCCAGCGCGGTTATCAGGCCCCGTAGATCAGGTAGTGCCGCACGACCTCCAGCAGCTCCTCGCCGTTCGGCACGCCCAGTCCGGTGCACGCGTCCCAGCCCGTACCGGCCCGATAGAGCCCGTTGGTGCCCCCGGCGATATCGCGGAAACCAGGTGCGACCTGTCCGGCGGCGACGCCCTGGTACAGCGCGGGCTGGAGCAGGCCGACGGGCGTTTCCAGCAGGTCGGCGATCCGGCAGAACAGACCCGCCCACAGTGGGGTCGCGGCACTGGTCCCGCCCAACGATATGTTGCCGCCGCGAAGCCGGACCAGATAGCCGGTGGCCGGGTCGGCGGCCGCCGCGACATCCGGGACGCCGCGCCCGGTCCGTCCGGCGCGCGGCGGCACCGCGACCTCGCTCTGCCAAGCGGGCAGGTCGAACACCCCACTCACCCCGCCGCCTCCGGCGCCGCGGTCGGCCCCGCCCCAGACGGACTCGCTGTCGACCGTTCCGGTGTGGCGATCGACGTACAGGGTTGTCCCGCCGACCGCCAGAACGTGCGGGCTCGACGCCGGAAACATCACGTGCGGACCGGGGAGGCCGTCGAATGATCGGCTGCCGTCGTCACCCGAGGACACGAAGACGCTCACCCCGAGCGCCGCCGCATCGGACAGTGCGGCGTCCACCGCCGCCAGCCCCTGCGCGGTCCAGTACTCCTCTGCACCACCCCAGCTGATGCTGATCACCGTGGGCGGCAGGTCGGCGTGCGCCGCTGTCGAGATCGCGTTCACGAAACCCTGATCGGAATTCGGTGCGAAGTAGACGATCACCTCCGCGCCCGGCGCGACCGCACCGATGACGTCGATATCCAGGGCGACCTCTATCGCCGCCTCATCGCCGGTGCCCGCGTTCTGTGCGCCGTCGACGCTCACCCAGGTGACCTTGGGCGCATCGATGCCGAGTTCGGCGAAGTACGCTGCGATATCCGCGTCGTCGTAACCGCCGCCGAATTCGAGGATCGCCGCGCGCTGGTTCGTGCCGCGCGCCTGCGGGAAGCGGTAGACCTCGGCGAGCTGGGTCGGGGTGTAGACCTCCACATCGGCCGCGTTCGCCTCGGAGGCGCGCAGATGAAGGCCGACCTGCGGCCGGTCGTCCAGGCCGAGTACGGCGACGACGACGCCCGCCAGTGCGGCGGGTGTGGACAGTTCACCGGTACGCATCCGATGTTGGATCCGCTCCCCGCCGATCGGATGCGGACTGTTCACCCGGACCAGTTCCGTGCCGAACAGCTGCCGCGTCACCGACGCCGGTGCGCTCGCGCGCACCCGCCGCGATCCGGCATGCTGCTCGAGGACCGTGGCCCCGGCCGTTTCGAGCGTGGCGACGACCAGTTCCAGATCGGCCGGGTCCGCGCCGTACCGGTCGGCGAGTTCCTGGGGCAGTACGGCCCGCGGGCCGGCGACCAACTCGGCGGGCAGTGCCGCGCGACGGCGCAACACCACCGTGAATTCGACGGTCGAGGCCGGATCGACCGGCCCGAGGGTTTCGGCTCCGGCGAGTGCGGCACGCGCACTTCCGGGCAGTGCGGCTACAGCGACATCGGACATCAACGGATTCTCCGTTCACACGAAATGCGAAGGAGCGCTGTCATTTCGGGTTCCCCCCCTCGCGACAAGACTCCAGCGTAGCGCAACCGGCGGCATGCGCGACCCGGATCGGGCGGTCCGGTTTCGGGCAGCTCGTTTCGGTGAAGTCGCGGTGCCAGGGTCCACCTCGCCTCCGCGACGGAGGGCGGTGAGCAGGCGGTTTCCACCTGTACATCTGATGTTGCCCGGGCACTTGCCTCGGCGACGCGGCACGGCCACGACGGGCGCTTACCAATGGAATATGCGTCTCACGGTTTTCGGGACTGGGTATCTGGGGGCCACGCATGCCGCGTGCATGGCCGAGCTCGGGCACGAGGTGGTCGGCGTCGACGTCGACCCGGGTAAGGTCGCCAAGCTCTCCGACGGGGTGACGCCCTTCTACGAGCCCGGACTCGAGGAGGTGCTGCGCCGCAACCTCGATGCCGGACGGCTGCGCTTCACCACCTCCTATCCGGAGGCGGCCGATCACGCCGACGTGCACTTCCTCGGCGTGGGCACCCCGCAGAAGAAGGGCGAATACGCCGCGGATCTGAAATACGTTCACGCCGTGGTCGATTCGCTCGCACCGCTGATCGAGCGGCCCTCGGTGATCATCGGCAAATCCACCGTCCCGGTGGGCACCGCGGCCGAACTCGGCGCCCGCGCCCGCGCCGCGGCGACGGCCGAGGTCGAGGTCGCGTGGAATCCCGAATTCCTGCGCGAGGGCTTCGCCGTGCAGGACACCCTGCGCCCGGACCGGCTGGTGCTCGGCGTGGACTCCGCGCGCGAACGCGCCGACTGGGTGGCCGAGCTGGTTCGCGAGGTCTACGCGGATCTGCTGGCCGCGGATGTGCCGTATCTCCAAACCGACTTGGCCACAGCGGAATTGGTGAAGGTATCCGCGAATGCCTTTCTGGCGACCAAGATCTCGTTCATCAACGCGGTCTCCGAAGTGTGCGAGGCGACCGGCGCGGACGTCACCGTCCTGGCCGACGCGCTGGGCTACGACGCCCGGATCGGACGCCGATTCCTCAACGCGGGCTTGGGATTCGGCGGCGGCTGCCTGCCCAAGGACATCCGGGCGTTCATGGCCCGCGCCGGTGAACTCGGCGCGGATCACGCGGTGGCTTTCCTGCGCGAGGTCGACAACATCAACATGCGCCGCCGGACCAAGGTGGTCGACATGGCCGCGAAGGCTTGCGGCGGTTCGCTGCTCGGTGCGAACGTGGCCGTCCTCGGCGCGGCATTCAAACCCGAATCCGATGATGTCCGTGATTCACCCGCGCTCAATGTCGCCGGAATGATTCAACTGCACGGCGCTGTCGTGAGCGTCTACGATCCCAAGGCTCTGGAGAATTCACGACGCGTATTTCCGACGCTGAATTACGCCACCTCCATAACGGATGCCTGCGATCGCGCGGATGTGGTTCTGGTACTGACCGAATGGGCGGAATTCACCGCGCTGCGTCCCGAGGATCTGAATCCGGTGGTTCGTTCGCGCTCGATCATCGACGGCCGCAACTGTCTCGAACGCGCCAGGTGGCGGGACGCCGGATGGGTGTACGCGGGGCTCGGCACGCCGTAGTCTGTCCGCAGGGCAAGGTACAGTGGCCAGTACCGCGCGACGCGAGCGACAACGGCTGGAGCTTGCGTAGTACCCAGCTTGCGTAGCTGCCCGCGCGCGCGTCGTTGGAGTGTGAGACGAGATGGGCGGCAGATGAGTTCGGTATTGGGAATATCGGTGGGGGCAAGCGCTATTCGCGTCGTGCGTCCCCAAACCGGTAATTCCGCCGAACATTTCGCGCCCGACGGTTTCGATGTACGCGTCACCGCGGTTGGCGAACAGTCCGTCGAGGATGCCGCCGTCGAGGCGATCGTCGGCGCACTCGGTCCCGAGATCACCGCGACCGCCATCGCCTATCGCAGCGAAGCGCATGCGCGCGCGGTGCGCGCGGCCCTCGCACGCCGCCAGCTCACCAATTACGAGCTGGTGCCCGAGGTTGCCGCGGCGGTCGAATTCCTGCAGGCCGGCGGCGAATTGTCGGGTGCGACCACGATCGCGCTCTACGATCTGGGCGGGGCGGGCCTGTCGGTCAGCGTCGTCGATATCGCCACCCGCCAGGTCCACTGCAGCGAACGCACCAGCGATGTCAGCGGCGACTATCTGGATTCGCTGATCCGCGAACAGCAGATCGCGTCGGGCCGCATCGCCCATCCGCCCGATCCCGAGGGGCTCGAGCTGCTCGATCGGCTGTGCCGCTCGGCCAAGGAACAGTTGACCGGCAGCACCGCGGTCGCCCTGCCGTCCGAATACGGGCTGGTCCTGTTGTCGCAGGAGAACTTCGACGCGCTGATCATGCTGGCCGTGGAATCCTCGGCCCGGCTGACGCGCGATGTGATCACGCGCTCCGAGCGGTCGGTGCAGGCCGTCGTCGCGATCGGCGGCTGCGCGCGGATTCCGCAGGTGGCAAAGGTGCTCGAACGCCTGCTCGGTGTTCCGGTGCTGGCTCCGGCGCATCCGGAGACGGTGATCGCCCGCGGTGCGGCGCTGCTGGCTCGCCCATCCCGGGCCGCCGCACAGGCGCGCGCGGCCTTCGAGGCGAAGACCGAGGTGCTGCCGGTGGTCCGGCCGGACCGCTCGGTGCTGGGCGGTCGCGGGCGGCGCAGGCGGCGGATGATGCTCGGCGGCCGTGGATCGCGGCCCGTGGGGCGGGAATTCGCGGCGGGCGGTACCGGTGCGCCCGAGGGGAAACGCGATCTGAGCGTCGCGGGGGTCGCGGTCGGCGCGCTGGTCGTCGTCGCGGCGCTGGGCCTGGCCCTGGGCTGGGGTCCGCAAGTGCTGCAGGGCGATTCGCAGAGTACGAAATCCACCCGTAGTGCGGTGCCGAGCACTGTCGAGCACACGGTCGCACCCACCACGACGGTCACACCCCCGCCCGCCGATTCCACCAATGCCTCGGTGGCCCCGGCCCCGCAATACCATCAGAGCCCCCAAGCCCCGGCTCCCACCCATGCGGGACCGAATACGATAATCGTCGTCCCCGGCCTGCCCGCCATCGTGGTCCCGACGCTGCCCCCGCTGCTCCCACCGGGGCCGCACCGCTGATCGCGGGTGGTCGTCCGGAATCGACGTTCACGCGGCGAGAGCGGGACGTCGCGTGATCATGGCGGAAGCAGACTTCTCGCCGGGCTGATCCGTGCCGAGACGCTCGAGCGGTGACTTCGTCGCGGCTCATCGCAATCGGAGTCGGCAGGGCCATCGGCGGACATGGGGGTCGGCTGCTGGCGGCCGGTCCCGGCAGCCCGATGTGTCCGCGACGATGGTGGCAGTCGGCGGCATGGAATACGTTGGCCGAAACACGGCGCCGGTCGAACCAGTTATTCGTCGTATTCGTTCGCCGACCGGTCTCTTCGGTAGTGGCGGCCCGCGGTGTCGGTGTTCTCGGGTAGGCCGGACAGGCGCGGTCGGGATTGCGGTGGATGGTCGGCGGGGGTATCGCTCGGATATTGTTCGCCGGACCACTGATTCGAGTAGGCGTCGCTCGCGTAGGGGTCGGCGGCGGGCCAGGGTTCTCGGTACGGCTCGCTGGAATACGGCTCGCTGGAATGGCGATTCGGCGCCGCGTCGGCGAACCAGTCGGTGGAGGAGTTCGCGCCGGTGTCGTAGGCGGCGTTCGGGCCGTAGCCGGTGTCGTAGTTCGGCCCGGTGGAGCGGCGGTTCACCCTACGGTGGCCGGCCGCGTCCGGGTCGGGTGCGGAATAGTCGGGTTCGTCCTGGTCGGGCCCCTGATTCGAGTACGGGTCGGCATGCCGCACGTACGGTTGCGAGCCGGTGTGCGGCGGTTCGGCGCTCAGGCGTTGCCGGGGCGTAGCGGGCTGCTCGCCCGAATACGCTTCGGCAGGTTGCTGATTCGCGGGCGGACCGCTCGCACGGCGGCGCGGATACGACTCCTCGGACGGGCTCGCGTAGTCGTCGGGAGTCTGCTGCGTCGCCGCGAGACCGCGACTCGCGGAATCGTTCTCGGGACGTCGGCGCGACCCGGCCCGGCCCTGGCGTGCGGGCCGGTACTCCTCCTGCGAGAGGCTGCGCAGATAGTCCTCGTCGTCCGGATCGGTTTCGGCCTCGGGACGTCGCTGCGCTTCGGCGGGACGCCGCCGCGGCCGAGTTCCCTCCGCGCGCCGCGACGGCCGTTCGCCCGCAACGGCTTTCGCGGCCCGAGTGCGCCGGGGCGGCGGCTCGGGTTCGGATCTCAGCGAGAGCGGCCGGGCCAGCAGCACGGCGATCACCGTGGTCAGCGGCACCGACAACGCCAGGCAGATGCCGCCGACGGCCGATCGCACGATCTCGATGGCCACCGAGTCGCCGGTGATCACATCGCCGAGCGAGCGGCCCGCTACCGAGAACATCATCAGCAGCGGCAGCGCCCCACCGGCGTAGGCCAGCACCAGCGTGTACACGGTACTGGCGATATGGTCCCGGCCCACCCGCATGGCGGCGGCGAAAACCTCACGGCGCGTGGCTTTCTCGTCGATCGCGGCGAGTTCGAAGACGGCCGAGGCCTGGGTGATGGTGACGTCGTTGAGCACACCGAGCGAGCCGATGATGAACCCGGCCAGCAGCAGTCCGGTGATGCTCACATGCTGCACGTAGGTGGCGACATTGGTGTTGTCCTCCTGGGACAACCCGGTCACATGGGTGAGTTTCAATGCCGCCCAGGACAATACGGTCGCCAGCAGCATGGCGCTCAATGTGCCCAGCAGCGCCGAGCTGGTGCGCAGATTCACCCCGTGCGCCAGATACAGCACCGCGTAGAGAATCAGCGCACCCGCCACCACCGCCACCGGCAGGGCGGGTTTGCCGTCCAGTAGCGCGGGCAGCATGAACATGACGAGCACCACGAAGGCGAAGACGAGCCCGATCACCGCGCGCAATCCGCGCCAGCGCGCCACCACGACGACTACGACGATGAAGATCAGCACCACCAGCGTCAGCGGGAAGCCGCGCGAGTAGTCCTCGAAGGAGTAGTTGGGCTGTCCGCTGGGGTCGTCCTGTCGCAGGATCCGGATGTGATCGCCCTGATGCAGGACGGGCTGCCCGGGTCCGGGTGCGATCTCGAGCAGCGTGTGATGACCCTTGGCCGGTCCGGACTCGATGGAGACCAGGCTGCGCGCGCAGTTGTAACTGTTGCCGGGCGGCGGTTGGGGGGTGTCCGCGAACACCTTGCCGTTCGACGGGCTGCCGCAGGGGCCCGTGTCCTGCATCGTCACCGTGCCGGCCTCGGTCTGCACCGCGCCGCCGCCGCCGTTCTGCATCGGCAGTGGGATATCGATGTGCTGATGACTCGGCCACAGCACCACCGCGCCGATCACCACGAGCACGCCGATGCCGGTCAGCAGCCCGACGACGACCTTGGCCGCGGTGGCCCCGATCGCGATCGGACCCGAGTGGTCGTGGTGGTGATGGTGGTGGTCGCTCACCGGGCGAGCGTAAAGGATGCGGTGGCGTCCGGCACCGGCAGTGCTTCGGGATTTTCACCTCAGGCGTGCCGAAAAGCCGGACGTGTCAACCGGATCCGGTGAAATGCGCGGAGGTGGGGAGGGGCGGCGGAGAGCAGGGGGATGTCTCCGCCGCCCGGGGTCTCAGCGGCCCAGGGGGGTAGGCGGCTGAACCCGGGGCCGAGCGGCCCAGGGGGGTAGGCGGCTCGGCCGGGGCACTTTTCGGTGCCGAAAACCACTGTACACAAACCGGCGATCTTTGCGCTAGTTCAGTCTTCAAAAACCAGACTTCTCGTACTTCCGGTCTGTTTTAAGGTGCGATCGGGCTATTGCCGATAGCTCGCCAGGAAGTTGCCGAATCGCTCGATCGCGACCGCCAGATCACGCGCCCACGGCAACGTCACGATCCGCAGATGGTCGTGCTGGGGCCAGTTGAACCCGGTGCCCTGCACCATCAGGATCTTCTCCTGCAACAGCAGGTCGAGCACGAGTTTCGCGTCGTCGTGGATCTCGTGCACCTCCGGATCCAGCCGTGGGAACGCGTACAGCGCACCCTTGGGCTGCACACAGGACACACCCGGAATGGTGTTGAGCTTCTCCACCGCGACATCGCGCTGCTCGAGCAGCCGCCCGCCCGGCAGGATCAGATCCTCGATGCTCTGATGCCCGCCCAGGGCGACCTGAATCGCATGCTGCGCGGGCACATTCGGGCACAGCCGGGTGGAGGCCAGCAGATCGATACCCTCCAGGAATCCGCCCGCGTGCTCCTTCGGCCCGGTGATCACCACCCAGCCCGAGCGGTACCCGGCCACCCGATACGCCTTGGACAGGCCGTTGAACGTCAGGCACAGCAGATCGGGCGCGAGGGTGGCCAGCGAGGTGTGCTTGGCGTCGTCGTAGAGGATCTTGTCGTAGATCTCGTCGGCCAGCAGCAGCAGCTGATGTTTGCGGGCCAGATCGACCACCTGCTGCAACACCTCGGCCGAATACACCGCACCGGTCGGATTGTTCGGGTTGATGATCAGCAGCGCCTTGGTCCGATCGGTGATCTTGGACTCGATGTCGGCGATATCGGGCTGCCAGCCGTTGGACTCGTCACACAGGTAGTGCACCGGCGTGCCGCCGGCCAGGCTGGTCATCGCCGTCCAGAGCGGATAGTCCGGCGCGGGGATCAGCACCTCGTCACCGTTGTCCAGCAGGGCCTGCATGGTCATGGTGATCAGCTCGGACACGCCGTTGCCCAGGTAGACGTCGTCGACGTCGAATTCGGGGAATCCGGCGACCAGCTCGTAGCGGGTCACGATCGCGCGCCGCGCGGACAGGATGCCCTTGGACTCGGAATAGCCTTGGGCGACCGGCAGCGCCGCGATCATGTCGCGCATGATCACATCGGGCGCGTCGAAACCGAACGGCGCGGGATTGCCGATGTTGAGCTTGAGGATGCGATGTCCCTCGGCCTCCAGCCGTGCCGCATGTGCGTGTACCGGGCCCCGGATCTCGTACAGGACGTTCTGGAGCTTGCGCGACTGCTCCAGCGTGCGCGGGCGCTGCGGTGACTGGCTGGTAGGACTCACCCGTCCCATGGTGCCACTGGATCTTCTGCCTCCGCTCCGGCGGGTTCGCGGCCCCCGGAGTCTCACCGCTCGGCCCCGTGTCGGGCACTCGTTCCTCGCACCCGCCACGCGTCCGAGCGGCGAGACGGGCCGCGAACCTTGGTGCTGACGTTGTTCGGGGTTGGCGGAACTGGGTGGATGAGTGGTGTTCTTCGCCGTTGTGGGTTCGCGTCCGAATGGTGAGACGGGCGACGAACTGTGGAGAAGGTCACAGTGTCGGATCGATGGGCAGCATCCCCCGGGCCGCACTCGCTCCGCAGAACTCCTCGATCCGTTCGTCCAGCGTGCGGGCCTCGACCGCGGCCCGGAAACGCGGTCCGGCGATCCGGTGCCGCAGCCCGGTCAGCCGCTCCTCGAGTTGCGCGATGCGCTTGTCCTCGGCCAGCTCGAGCACCGGAAGCACCGAATCCGCGGCCCCGTCGAGACTGCCGTTGATCAGGTGCGCCGCCGCGTTGTCCACCCGGGCCAGCGCCTCGGCGCCGTAGGACCGTTGCTCCTGCGGGCCGTTGGCGTACAGGTCGATGGCGCGATCGGTCGCGGTCAGGGCCGGTTCGGCCTGGCCGAGATGGATGTAGGTGGCCCCGGCGTAGTAGTGGCTCTTCGGCTCGTCGAATCCGAAGACGCCGCCCATCTCGTCGTGCAGTTCGTCGGTGCCGGTTTGCGAGCGGGCCAGGTCGACCGCGCGGATGCAGCGCTCGGTATCGCTGATCGAACCGAGCTTGGACCAGATGCGCGCCTCGATATTGAGCAGCCGCACCTTCGCGGTCACCGAATCCGCGTACTGCTGCCCGCTCTGCGCGAGTTGCACCGCGCGACGCGGACGTTCGGACCAGTATTCGATGAGCGCCTGCATACCGCGGGTCCAGGCGCGTAATCCGTTGTGCCCGCACAGTTCCGCATAGGCCCAGGCCGCGCGGGCCTGCTCGCCCGCGGCATCGTGATAGCCCAGATCGGTACTGGCGTTGGCGAGCAACCCGGACAGGGTCCCGGCCAGCAGGTACAGGTGGCCGGTGTCCGCGGGACTCTGATGTCCCTCCAGGAACCGGTAGACCCGCCGCCGCACCCGCAGCATCTCGACCATCATCGGGACCGGCGAAGCGTGCACGTAGTCGTTGGCGATGCGGGTGACATCGGCGTCGAACTGCTCCAGCGTCGTCGCGCCGATATTGGTGGACTCCGCGCGTCCGGCATGTTCGCTGGCTTCGTGGGCGGCCGCCATGATCAGATCCCTCTCCGAAATCGTTCCCAACGCATCACCTCTCATCGCACCGTTGTCGACGAGTGTCAGCAGTTCCGCGTCGCTCGAATACTGGGCGCGCGCCGAATCATCCGGCCGCGCATCGAATTCAGGTGTGGGCCGATCGATGAGGGGCTGATCGATCATGGCCGCGAACCGTGCCCGCACGACTTCGTCGGACCTGGCCAGGGAGGTGTCCAGCGCGGCCTGGTTGACGGGACGGGGGTGGACACGTGTGCCCCCGGCCTCCCATTTCGAGACCAGTCGTTCGTGTACACCCAAATGCGCAGCGAACTCCCGGATACTCATCCGCTTGGCATCGCGGAGGGCACGGGCTTCCCTGCCTGACCACTGCCGGACCACGATGTCACCCTTTCCACACGTACTTCGAACTCCAGAGTACGAGGGTCCAGTGATCACGGCCACAGCCGAAATCGAGCTGGTATCAGGGAAACAGCAGGTCGTGCGTCAATGGCAGTGGAAGGGCAGTGCAAGGCTGGTGAGGGGACGTTACCTCGCGGGGTAGGTACGCGGGAACCTTGGAGGGACCGAGGGAGTTCGCCGTGAACGTCGAGAAACTCAGGACGGCTGAGGATTGGGTCGCGTTGTACCGGTACGAGTTCGAACTGCCGGTGATCGAACGCGGCGGATACGTCATGTTGCCGATCACCAGTCGCATCGGCGTTCTGCATCTACCCCTCGTGCGCGCCGAACGGGTCAGCAACTCCCTCATCGATCAGGGCATGTCCGCTCCGGTCCTGGCTCGCCAGGCCCGCTGGAGTTTCGTTGTCGCCCCGGACGATCCGCTCGGCACCCCGGTGATGGACGTGCTCAACCGTCTCGATATCGGCATTCCGGCCATCGGCAGCGCGGTCATGCTGCCGACCGGCTTCGGCCGCTGGACCAGGGAGGGCTGCCACTGGGTGGTCCCGCCCACCGGCGACGACACCACACTCCCACCCCTGTCGGCCGTCATCACGACAGCATTGGCGGTGGGTGGCGGCGAGGACTGACCGCAGACCGGTCCTCACCGCCCCGCACCGGGTCCGCCCCCACTTTCCACCCGGCAGTCGACGGGGGCGGGCCCGGTTATGGGGTCCGCTCGGTCATCACGAAGGCCCGGTTCGAGGGCATGGACGTTGCGCCGGCGGAAGTAGCCGGGCCCGATCATGCAGGGCCATGGGACGACGAAGGGGCGTAGCCGATCTCGGCTACGCCCCTTCGATTGTCGGGAGCTGGTCAGCTCTTGCGGCCGGGGGCTTTCGCTCCGGACTTGAAGCCCAGGCCGCCCGGCTTGGCGGTCGGGGGCTTGGGTGCCCCGTTGCCGGACGAATCGGCCGGGGTTTCCCCGGGAGCGGCATCAGCGGACGAAACCGATTCGGCCGCAGTGGGTTCCGCGGCCGGAGCCGATTCGTCGGCCGGAGCGGCATCCGCGGCCGGTTTCGCCGACCCCGGAGCCTTCGGTCCGGGACGTTTGAATCCGGACTTCATCGCCAGGCCCTTGGCGGCGACCGTCGGCTTGGATTCCGCGGCGGTCGGTGTCGATTCGGTTGCGGCGGAGGCGGATTGCTCGGTAGCCGCGTCAGTGTCGGCATCCGGAGTGGATTCGCTCGCCGGGGCGGACTCGGCTGGTGCCGCTGTGCCCGGAGCCTTCGGTCCGGGACGTTTGAATCCGGACTTCATCGCCAGGCCCTTCGCGGCGACCGTTGGCTTGGACTCCGAGGCCGGTGCCGATTCGGTTGCGGCGGAGGCGGATTGGGCGGTAGCCGTATCCGGCTCGGCGGCCGGAGCGGATTCGCTTGCGCTGGAGTCGCTTCCGGCGGTCTTCGCGCCGGGAGCCTTGATACCGCCCTTCATGGCCAGGCCCTTGCCGCCGGGGGCCTTGGCGGCGCCCTTCATCGACAGGCCGCCGGGCTTGGCCTCGGGTGCGGCGGGGGCTTGCGCGGCCGACTCGGCGGACGCGGTCTCGGCCGGAGCGGGAGTCGCCTTGGCCCCGGGGGCTTTCGCCGCGCCCTTCATCGCGAGTCCCTTGCCGCCGGGCGCTTTCGCCGCGCCCTTCATGGACAGGCCCTTGGCGGGTGCGGGAGCCGCCGGGGTCTCGGCCGAATCCGCCGGAGCCGGTGCGGCCTTCGCGCCGGGGGCCTTGGCCGCGCCCTTCATGGACAGTCCGCCGCCGGGCGCCTTGCCGCCGCCCTTCATCGCGAGCCCCTTGGCCGCAGCGGGTTTCGCCTGCGAGGCGGCCGCGGGTTCGGCGGCCGGCGCGGCCTCGGCGACAGGTGCGGCGGGCTCCGGCTCGGGCTCGGGTGCGGCCTTCGGCTCCTGGATCACCCGCAGGTTCTCCGACAGCGTCGCCGGTTCGACCCGATCGATGGACTGCAACATCAGCTGCGCCACGTCGACCACCTCGACGCCCTGGCCGACCTCGCCCGAATCCTTGCGCGCGGTAACGCCATCGGTGAGCATCACGCGGCAGAACGGGCAGCCGGTGGCGATCATCGACGGGGAGTTGCCGCCGTCCAGCGTCGACAGGGCCTCGTCCACCCGGTCCAGGTTGATGCGCTTGCCGAGCTGTTCCTCCATCCACATGCGCGCGCCACCGGCGCCACAGCACATGGAACGTTCGCCGTGCCGGGGCATTTCGGTCACCGTCGCGCCCGAAGCGCCCATCAGCTCGCGCGGCGCGTTGTAGATCTTGTTGTGGCGGCCCAGGTAGCAGGGGTCGTGGTAGGTGACCTTCTCCGACACCGGCTTCACCTGCACCAGCTGCTTGCCGCGCACCAGGCGGTTGAGCAGCTGAGTGTGGTGCACGACCTCGTATTCGCCGCCCACCTGCGGGTATTCGTTGTTGAGCGCGTTGAAGCAGTGCGCACAGGTGACGACGATCTTGCGCTTGGACCGCTCGACGCCCTCGAACACCGAGTTGAACGTCTCGATGTTCTGCATCGCCAACTGCTGGAACAGGAATTCGTTACCCGCGCGCCGCGCCGAATCACCGGTGCAGGTCTCCTCCTGACCGAGCACCATGAACTTCACGCCCGCGGTGGCCAGCAGTTCGGCGACCGCCTTGGTGGTCTTCTTCGCGCGGTCCTCGTACGCACCGGCGCAGCCCACCCAGAACAGGTATTCGTAACCGTCGAAGCTGTCGGCATCCTTGCCGAAGACCGGAATGTCGAAGTCCATCTCGGAGATCCAGTTGAGCCGGTCCTTGGCGTTCTGGCCCCAGGGATTGCCCTTGTTCTCCAGATTCTTGAACAGGCCCGCCAGCTCGGAGGGGAACTCCGATTCGATCAGCACCTGGTAGCGGCGCATATCGATGATGTGGTCGACGTGCTCGATGTCCACCGGGCACTGCTCGACACACGCGCCACAGGTGGTGCAGCTCCACAGCACCTCGGGATCGATGATCCCCCGCACGTCCTCGCCGCCGACCAGCGGCCGCTCGGCCTCGGTCCGCGCGGCTTCCGAAATCCGCGCCAGCGCGGCCTCGTTCGGCTTGCCCTCGGCATCGACCAGGCCGATCTCGTCCCCGCCCATATCCTTGCGGCCGCCGGCCAGCAGATACGGCGCCTTGGCCTGCCCGTGGTCGCGCAGCGACATGATCAACAGCTTGGGCGACAACGGCTTACCGGTGTTCCACGCCGGGCACTGCGACTGGCACCGACCGCATTCGGTGCAGGTGGTGAAGTCCAGCCAGCCCTTCCAGGAGAAGTCCTCGACCTTGCCGACGCCCAGGGTGTCGTTGTCGGGGTCGATCTCCTCCATGTCCAGCAGGGCCTTGCCCGCCGAGGTCATCGGCTTGACCGCGCCCAGCGCGACGCCGCCGTCGTCCTCACGCTTGAAGTAGATGTTGAAGAACGCCGCGAACCGGTGCCAGGCCACACCCCAGTTGATGTTGCGGCCGACCAGCAGCAGGAAGGTGCTGCCGGACACCATCTTGACGAACGCGAACACCGCGACCAGCGCCACGCTGCTGGGCAGCAGCTTGGCCACCTGCATGGTGAAGAAGTCGGTCCAGGCGGTCGATTCGTGATAGGTGGCGATCTTGCCGGCCTTCACCAGGACCATGCCGAGGCCCTCGATGAACACGATCGCCTCGATCGCGTAGGCGGCGCCGAACGCCGAACCCGAGAAGCGGGACAGCCGCGCGGGAACGCGGGGGTGGTTGAGCTGGCGGATGACGATCAGCACCAGGATGCCGACCACGGTGGCGATGCCGAGCAGCTCGTCCATGAAGTGGTAGATGTGCCAGTTGCCGAAGACCGGCCAGTGGAACTCGGGGTCGAAGGTCTGCCCGTACGCCTCGAAGTACAGGATGAACCCGGCGAGGAAGCCGATCATCACCAGCCAGTGCGCCCAGCCGACGGTCCGGAACTTGACCATCCGGGTATGGGCAAGGAACTCGACGATCATCGTCTTCAGGCGGGGTAGGAACGGCCGCCAGCGGTCCGGTGCGGATTGTCCGAGCCGGATGGCGCGGACCATCTTGCCGACGCCGCCCAGGAATGACACCCAAGCCAACAGGCTGAACACCACTCCGATCGTGCCCAGCGTCACTGTCAGGGCATTCATGTCGCGACCTTCCTTCGGTTCGACGAGCATCGGCGGCAGGGCTGTTGCCGCCAGGGTTGTCTCGCATACTAACTGGCAGTAAGTTACCCGCCGGTAACTTACGTGTCTACCCTATGCTCGCAAGTTGATGCGCCCCAGCATGCCGGGGCTCGTGGGCCCTCGAGTGTGAGTCGGCTCACGTACTGTCCTGGGCGTTTGCGCTGATGCGAATGGCTATAACGGTAAATCCCGGCAATTCCGCTCGTCGGCTGGACACACTTACTCCAATTGGTGGGAAATGGATGTCGCTTCCGGGGGGCCATTCGATTAGGCTCAGCGGGTCCTGCTTGCTGTGTAAATCTCCACTCTGCTCGGGGAGGGTTCCTGTAGGCCGCGCCCATCGGCTGTGCCGATGTGGCAGCGACTCGAGGGATGCGTGAGCTCTCGCGGAGGGAGAGGCACGGCAGACCCTTGATGATGATTGGAAACAACCGAATGAAGTTCCGCACCGCTACCGCGGGCGCCGCACTGGTCATCGGTGCGATGACCGCCGCTGTGGGTACCGCGAATGCCGCTCCCGCCCCGAAGCCGGCCAAGGATGTGATCGACTATTCGGTCAAGCTGGTCGACAAGGCGGTAGTGGCCACCCTGCAGGGAGGAACCTTCCAGGTCGTCCAGAAGCCCGGCCTCACCCCGCAGGCGAAGCCGCAACAAATTATCAATGTGAAAGACAAGGCCGGAAAAATCGCCATGGAAATGCCGGTGGATTACCGCATCTCCGGCGTGCAGATTCCGGTCGTGCCCGTCGTGAAGGAGAATGGCCGGGTACTTCAGCTGACGCCGCAGAAGCCCGCCGCGGCGAAAATCACGAAAGAGACCGTCGTCGCGCAGCCGATCGTCTCGCCCAAGGCCGAGTCGGTCGCCTCGGCGCAGCCCGAGCCGCAGCCCAAGGCCCAGGCCAAGCCGCAGGCCAAGGACATCGCCTCGCCGCAGGAGGACAACGCCGCGATGACCGACTTCGCGACGAAGTTCGGCCTGGCCACCGGTATCGGCAGCTTCGTCGGCATGGCCATCGGCGCGGTCGTCGGCTGCATCTTCGGTCTGCCGCTGTTCGGTGTGGGCTGCCTCGCCGGAATTCCGGTCGGCGCGACCCTCGGCGGCGTCATCGGCACCATCGCCGCCGGTGGCCCGACCCTGGTCGCGGCGGGTATGGATCTGATCAACACGATGCAGAAGCCGGCCGGTAAGACCAAGTGGGCGCAGGCGGTGGGCGTCACACCGACCCCGAAGGCGCAATCCGCGCAGAAGTAATCGCCGGCTCCACCGGCCCGGCCCGTTCTCCGATCCGGAGAGCGGGCCGGTCGCATATTTCCGGCCGCCCGGGGATGCCGGGCCGGATGCGGCCGGTTCGGCTAAGATCACGCCCGAAACTGATGAGGATTGGAAGACCGAATGACGTTCCGCAGAAGTGCTGCTGCGGCGGCCATGGTCATCGGCTCGATGACCGTCGCGCTGGGTACCGCGCACGCCGATCCTGCACCCGCCCGGCCGCAGATCGACTATTCGACCACGAAGGTCGGGAAGACGGTCGTCACCAAGCTGAAGAACGGGACGTTCCAGCTGGTCGACAAGCCCGGCGATGCACCCGGCCGGACTCGGCGGGTCGTGAACGTCAAGGATTCGACCGGAGCCGTCGCGCTCGAACTGCCGCTGGACTTCCGCGTGTCCGGGGTGCGGATCCCGGTCACCCCGGTGCTGCGCGCGGACGGCCGCGAACTGGATCTGACCCCGGTCCGCCCCGCCGGAGTGGATCTGAGCAAGCCGGTGGCGCCCCGGCTGATCGGCGCGACGGTCGCCGGGAAGCCGCTGCGGGCCCAGTCCGTCGCCTCGACGGTCGAGAATCAGCGTGCCTTCAACGATTTCGCGACCAAGGCCGGGTTGGCGGTGGCGGTCGGCGGTCTGATCGGCGCGGTGATCGGTGGAGTGGTCGGGTGCGTGGTCACCATCCTGATCCTCTGCATCCCGGGCCTGATCCTGGGCGGTATCGGCGGTGGTGTGCTGGGCACGATCGTGGCGGGCGGCCCGCAGCTGAATCAGTCGTTCATCGAACTGCAGAACACGTTCAAGGCGAAGGACGGCACCACCGAATGGGCGAATCCGGCTGCGGGCTAGGCGGTTTCAGTCCGGTAGTTCGAGGTGTCCGCTGAAGGACACCTCGCCCAGCTCCCGTCCGAGCGTGGCGAAAGAACGTTCGGTGATCGTGAATTCGCCGTTCTCTCGGACCAACAGCACTGTGCTGCATCGGGTTCCGTGATCGGTACTGGGGATGAAGCGCGCCGATACCGTGCGTTCGCGTTCGAGAGGCAGTCCGGTGGAAGGTAATTCGGCGTCGGGCGCGATGGTGCGGTCCGCCAGGACGGTGAGGTAACCGGCCACATCGCCGGGGTCGTTCGCGATGACCGCGCCGAGGTCGCGCAGTCCGTCGCGCACCTTCGGCCACGCCGCTGCGCCGGTGTCGGTGCGAATCGCGTTGTCTCGCACCGTGTTCACCGAACCCAGCAGCGCGCCGTTGGACAGCCCGTGCAAGCCCGGGGGAAGTTCCAGCGGGGTGTGTGAGCTGCGATTGCTGTGCCACCACAGCGTCTGCAGATCCGAGGCGATCAGGTTGTAACCGTTGTAGTCGTCCGGTGCGGCCGCCACCGCGGTGAGGAATTTCTTGGGAGCGATCTCCCCGCGCAGGAAATCCATCAGCAGGGCGCCGCGCGAGCGGACGTCGGCACGATCCTCACCCGGCCCGCGCACATTCGTCACCGCCGCGAACCGATGCGTCCCGCCCAGCAATCCCAGCCACGTCCCGGGAACCGTACCCTTGGCCCCCAGGTCCCGCCCCGCCAGCAATCCGTCCACCTCGGGCCACCACCGCATGGATCCGGTGGCCCGGGTATAGAACTCGTCCCGGTTGGCCGCCACGATCAGCCGATACTGCGGGTGCGCACGCCAGCCCGTCAACACCAAACACATACCTTCAGAATGCCGGACGTTGCCCCGACTCGGTAACCGTGCGGCACCGCCCTTGAACTGCCAATCGGCCGAGCAAGCGGAGGGGCTGCGGCCGGTGTGGAGAAATGCGAGAGGGGCCGGCAGCGGTGTGCTGCCGGCCCCTCTCGGCGGGGATCAGTTGGTGCGCAGACGCAGACCCGGGTTGGCGGACAGGATCGCGCTGACGGGCTGGGCGAACAGCTGGGGGGCGTTGCCGGTGAGGGCGCCGATCAGGTTGGGGATCTCACAGATCGGGTAGTCGGCCACCGACGATGCGCTGGACACGCCCAGCGCCTTCGTGCCGGAGACCAGCGGGCCGCCGGAGTCACCGGGCAGCGCGCAGATGTTCGCGGAGAACGAGTGCTCCAGGTTGTGATCGCCGACCTGGACCTCCTGGTCGACCGCGCTCACCACACCGCAGCTGAAACCGGTGCGCGAACCCGACTTGCAGACCGGTGCGCCGATGACCGGCTGCGCCACGCCGGTGATGGCCAGCGGCGCCCGGCCCGGAACACGAACCAGGTTGTTGCTGAAGCGGTTTCGCGCCGCGCCGTTGATCGTGACGATCGAGTAGTCCTGCGCGCCCAGCACCGACTTCTGGAAGGTGCCCAGCTGCGCGCCCAGGTGCTCGCCCGCCGCGACCTCGTACATGCCCGGCGCGTTCGCGGTGCCGGCGGCGGGGATGTTCGGGTCGCAGTGACCGGCGGTGATGTTGACGACGTTGCCACGGCTGTCGGTGCCGTTGAAACCGGAGGAGCAGATCAGCTGCATCTTGCCCGCGACCGAGGCGTAGGCGTCACCGGCGGCGACCTGGGTGTTCCGCATCTGCCCCGCGACGGCCGAAGCCTTGCTCACATCGGACTGCTGCGGACCGGTCGGCGCGGCGGCCATCACGATCACCCGCGCCGGATCGACGAATCCGGGCATCGGCACTCCGGCCTTGTCGACCCGGACCGCGAGGGCGTTGTTCACGGTGTCGATCACCGCGCCGCGCACCTGCGCCGACACCGACTTGGGCTGTCCGGACAGCCACTGCTGGAAGGCGTTCTTCTCGCTGCGCAGCTGGGTCTCGGTCTTGGCGACCTGCTTGACCTGGTACCCGGCCTTGGTGGCGGCCTTGTCGGCGTCGTCGTGACCGGCGCCGGGAGCCAGCGCGATCACGGCCTTACCGGCGTCGTCCAGCCACGCTCCGGCGAACGTCCGCGGGTACTGCCGCTCCGCGGTGGTGGCGAACGCGCTCACGTGCTGAGCCAGATCGGCCCGGCGCAGGTATTCCTGCGGGGAGATCTTCAGATCCCGATGCACCGCCGTGGCCAGATCGACCGGCAGATTCGGCGTGGGAGCCTTGGCCGGATCCGCGGACGCTGTCGTAGCCAACGGACCCAGAACCAACATCGCCGCCGAGGCGGCGACCGCTGCATTGCGGAAACGGTTGCGCGAGCCAGGTCGGGCAGCGCGCGAGGGCAGGTGGCGTGGCAGGAGCATGTGCCGACTATATGGGTTTCGCACTCTGATGCCTACTTATCACGTGTTTTGATCGGATGCGCGCAGCGCAGGCCGACATCGTTCGGAAGAAATTCACGGACAATACACACTGTCCGGCATTCGGGACTCACCCGGCATTCGGACGGGTCCGAACCGAGATCCCCGACCCGAGCCCGCCGCCGGACCTGGCGTCGATGTCGGCGAGGATCGACCGGATCGGAATGCCCAGCGAAGCCGTGCCGCCGTACTGCGCGAGGTCGATATTGGCTTCCTTGCAGTCCGGTGCGTCGGCCGCGTTCGAACCGCTCGTGATGCCGAGGGCAAGCGTACCGGTCACGATCGCGCCGCCGCTGTCCCCGCCCAGGGTGCACGCCGAACTGGCGAAACCGCGCACGGTCTTGGACTCGCCCTCCGCGGTGTACAGCTGCGTCTCGACCCGGTCCGCGACGACGAAGCCGCAGGTGAACGTGGAGGATTGTCCGGATTTGCACACCGGTGCGCCGGTCACCGGCGCCGCGGTGCCCGTGACGGTCAGCGTGGTGCCGTTCGCGCCGCGCACCGACGGCCGGTCCATCCCGGCCCGCACCGCGCGGTCGGTCAGCTTGATGACCGAGTAGTCCAGGCCGCTGGCACCGCCGAGCTGGGCGTTCACGAAGGAGCCCGCCTGCGGGCTCGACTTCAGATTGCGCGGATCGGGCACCCACACCCCGGCCTGCTGGTTGCCCTTGCCCAGATTCGGATCACAGTGTCCCGCACTGATATTCAGCGCGTTGCCGTGCGAGTCGACGCTGTTGAAACCGAACGAGCACACGTCGACGGTCTTGAGCGCGGAGTCGTTCAGCGAGGTGGGCGCGCTGATGTAGGTGTCCCCGGCCATCGGGTGATGGTCGACCGGGCCGCCGTTGTCGGGGGACAGGATCACCTTCACATTGGCGATCAGCGTCGGCAGGTTCAGCAGATGTCCGGCGGGTGTGTTGGCGACGGTGAGCACCAACTGGCTGTTCAGGAAGTCGATCGCGACGGAGTTGATCGCCGAGGAGACCTGGCGGGGCAGGGTGTTGATCCACTGGGTGAGCTGATCGAGCGAGCCCTCCAGCTTGTCGGCGGAGATCGGGGCCAGTCGCGTCTGATATCCGGCCGAGGACGCGGTGCGGGCCGCCTCGAGCGAGGTGACGGCCATGGTCGGCTTGCCGTCGCGCGTCATCCAGGCGCCGGCGAACTGTTCCGGGTGCGCGGACCGGAACTGGTGGGCGTAGTCGCGCAGTTGCTGGGCCTTGGCGGCGCGCTCGAGGTACTGCGCCGGAGTCATCTTCAGATCGCGCGCGATGGCCTGCACCAGCGACGGCGGTAACTGATCGGCTTTCAGTTGCGTCACCGCAGCGGGTGCGGCGCTGGCGGGTGCGGTACCGAGCAGGGGACTCAAGAGCAGGGTCGAGGCGATTGCGACGGTGGAAGCTTTGACCGTTGCGCGACGGCCCGTCAACTTGCGCATGAAGTCCCTTCGTAGGGCACCCGATTGTGCCGGTAGATCCGAGTGCCGTGTTTCGTTGCGCGACAACGACCCTCGCTCTGCTGCCGACCGCGCCCTCCGGCCGACGCCGGATTATTACGGTCAGCGCATCACTTTAAGGCACAAACGCGCGAAGTTCGCTATGAACCGATCAGGGAATGCCCGCTGAAGGGAAACCGAAGGTCGGCGGCACCGGGAACGTCGAGTACGGGTCGAAAGTGTATGGAAAGTACGGCGATTGAGGGGGCGGGGTGCCCCAGGGGTCGTCGGGGTCGGTCGTGACGCTCGGTTCGGGGGTGGGCGAGGTGTGCGGAGTGGCGGCGGGCGACTTCGTGGTCGGCGGTGGCGGTGGCGCGGTCGAGGTCGGCGGCGGGGCGACGGTGCGTCGCGCCGGAGGCTGCGGGACGATCGTGACCGGGACGCGCCTGGTGGTGACCGGCGGATGCGGCGTCCTGGTGGGCTGATTCGTCGGCGTCAGGTCGGAACGGGCGTCGGGCACCGTCGGCGTCGAGTCGCCGCCGCTGAGCAGCAGCGCCACCACGATGCCGCCGAGCAGCAGGCCGATCGTGGCGGCCGCGGCGATCAGCAGCGGGGTGCGTCGGCCGCCGGAGTCGGGGGGTGCGAGCACCGCCGGAGCCAGCTTGGTCGCGGTCGGCTCCGCGGCCGGGGCGGGCGGCGGTTCGGCGGCGCCGGAGCGGTCGATCGGGATGGCCGCGGAATACGCCTGCGCCACCGGTTCGGCCGCGCGGATCGCGGGCAGGACGTCGGTGGCCTCGAGCGGGTTCTCCGCGGGACGCGGATCCGGCGGGGTGGTGCCCGCCGGAGTGGACAGCACCGCGGTCAGCGCACCCCGTGCGGCCGCGGCGGCGATCTCCCGGCCGGTCCGCGCGTCGGGCAGGATCGCCTCGCTGATCAGCACGACCGACCGCAGGCCCAGATAGTCCAGGGCATCACGCAGTGCCAGCACCTGGGCGGCGGGCCAGTCCGCGGGATGGACGGCGTAGAACTCGGCGGGGCCGCTCAGCTGCGCCGCGGCCAGATCGATCAGGCAGAACAGGGCCGTGGCCAGCAGATCCTCGGCCCGATACGCCTCGCCGTCGTCGACGCTGATCCCGGCCGGGTCGCCGACGGCCGAGGCGAATCCGGTGATGGAATGCGACGGTCCGGCCGGGGGATCCCCGCCCAGTGCGGTGTCGCCGTCGTCGGACATGTGCAGGACCGATTCCCGCACGACGAAGTACGGCTCGGACGCCTCTTCCCCGGGTTCGCCGCCCGCACCGGTGACGATCGCCGCCAGGCATTCGTCGTCGGCGATTCGCAGGCCCACCCCTGTGGCCATCCTCGTTACCTCGCTCTGGTCCATCCCGGGTTCGTGTTCGCACCGGCCTAGACGAGCAGCGAACCGTGCCCCATGGCGCGAAGCATCGACAATAGCTCCGAACGCGACCCGGCTCCGATCCGACGTCGGATCCGCGCGACATGATGCTCCACCGTCTTGGCCGAGATGTACAGCCGAGCGCCGATCTCGCGATAGGTCATCCCGAGTAGGACCAGCTCGGCGACCTCGCGTTCGCGCTCGCTCAGCACCGGGCCCGGCACGGGTGCGGGTTCGGGGCGCTCGGGCTGCGCCGGGACGGCCGGATCGGCCGGGCGCTGCGGCGGGCGGGCGTCGGCGCGGACGGTGCGCGCCAATTTCAGCAGTGCGGTCGAGTCCGCCGGATCCTGGCCCGCCAGCGCCGCCTCGCTGGCCAACCGGGCGGCATCCCAGCTCAGCCCGATCTCGGCGAGTCTGCGCACCGCGGCGGTCACCCGGTCGCGGTCCACCTCGCCGCGCAACACCAGGATCCACGTGCGGCCCGCGTCGGCCAGGACCGCGGCGTGCGGATCGCCGGTCTCGGCGGCGGCCTTGAGCCGATGGGCCGGTGGCAGCAGCTCGTCGGGGCACATCCGGGCGATCGCCGCCTGAATCGCGTACCAGTGGAAGGCATTCGCCCACGCGGGCGGATTACCCAAGCGGCACAACAACTCCCGCGCGCCCTCGACCAGTGCGGCGATCCGGCCCTCGTCGTTCAACCGGATACCGGCCAGCCACAGCTCGCCGATCGGCAACAGCGCCAGCAGGTCCGCGCCGACGTCGTCGAACAGCGGATGGGCGGCCTGCCAGGCCAGGCTCAGCGCCGTGTGGTCGCCGCCGCGCCGGGCCAGCCCGACCCGGACGCCGTGCGCGAGCAGGCGCTCACGCGGTGGGAGTGCGGGAAGATCCAGATCGGCGACGAGCGTCGCGGCTGCCTGTTCGTCGCCGCCGAGCATCGCGATCCATGCCGCCAGGACGTGTTGCGTGTGGGTGGATTTGAACGGGGTGACACCGCTGTGCGGTGAATGTCGCGACGTGGCCGGCATCGGGGTGGGACTGGCGTGCGGCGACGTGGCCGGGGTGTGGTTGTGCGGTGCGTGTGCCGATTCGGGCAGCGGTCGGGCGGAGCTGCCGCGCAGGGCATCCGCGGCTCGCTGCGGTTCGCCCATGCTCAGGCACAGCAGGGTGGCGATGGATGTCGCGGTGTAGGGAACGAAGCGGTCGGGGCCGGGGGAGGCGTTGTCGGCGCGGGCGGCCTGGATGAGTGCGGACGCGGCGGAAACCGCTGCGGCGCGGTCGGATTCGCCGATCGTCCGAGCGAGGGCGTCGGCGACCAGGCCCGAGCGGGTGGCGGCCTCGGTCGGCGGCCACAGATCCGCCGAGGCCGAGAACGCGGCGGCGGCCTCGGGGTCGCCGGACAGGTACAGCACGCTCGCTCCCAGGGCCCAATCGACGCCCACCCGTTCCGGCCCGAGCCAGGTGTACAGCCGCGCGGCGCGTCCCGCGAGCCCGCGCCGGGTCCACACTCCGGCGCAGATCCGAACGGCCGCGGTTAGATCCGAGCGCGCTGCGGCCGGATCGCCGAGGATCGGTTCGGCCAGCCGCAGTGCGGTGTCTCCGTCACCGGTGCGGGCGGCGGCCTCGGCCCAGCGGATCGCGATGGATCGCCGGTCCGCGCCGCTGCGTTCGGCGGCGGCGTAATAGCGGACCGCCTCGTCGCCTGCGTTTTCGGCTGCGGCGCAAAGGAATTCGGACAGTCGGGCGTCGTGGACGCCGGATTCGGCGAGCAGCAGGGCGGTGTGATCACGCAGCAGCCCGGCATCCAGGCGGGCCTGTAGCAGCCGACGCTGCACGGCCAGGAAGCGGCGGTCGCCGACCAGCGTGCGCAGCGGGGCCACCGCCGCGTCCAGCAGCAGATCGGCGTCGGTCACCAGTGCCGTCGAACGTGCGCGATCGATGAGATCCCTTGCGGTGGAATAGTTCGTGCCCAGGATCTCGGTGAGTTCGTCGGGGTCGAGGCCGGTGCCGGTGGTGGCGACGACGAAGACGTCCAGCAGATCGGGATCGGTATCCTCGAGCATCGAGCGCGCCCAGCCGGTGACGGCGCGGTCGACCGCGGCGATGCCCGCGTCGAGGCGGGTGGCGCTGGCCGCGGACAGCGTGGCGACCACGCCGCCGTGGATTCCGCCGGTCCGGCGGTGCACGTGTTCGACGATCGCGCGCGGGGTCATCATGCCCAGTTCGCGCGCGAAGGGGGCGATATCGCTGACGCCGAGCGGGCGCAGGTCGGTCACCCGGCCGCGGCGGGACACCGCGTCGGTGAGGGTGCGCAGGGCGCTGTCGTGCGGGCGGGGGCGGGCCGCGACGATGATCGTGCCGCAGTCCGAACCGATTGCGGCGCTGAGCTTTTCCAGTTCTACCGGGTCGAGGGTGTGCGCGTCGTCCAGGATCAGCACGGGCCGGGCGCCGGGCGCCAGTGCCTCGGTGACGGTGTCGCAGGTGGGGATGCCGCGGGCGCGCAGGCGCGTGCGGACCGCGCCGAGCAGGGTGGATTTGCCCGTCGCCGCGCGTCCCCGGATCAGGTGGACGAACTCACCGTCACCGGATTCCAGTTCGCGCAGGATATCTCGTGCTCCGGGCAGCGATTCGACCGCGACGGCAGGATTTCCGGCCACCGATATTACCTCACTTACCCGTCTGCGGGAGTATCCGTCCCGGTGCCTGCAGTACCGTGCCGAGAGCATTGCCCGCCTGGTTCAGCGGATTGGTGCCGGAATTGCCCAGTGGCGCACTGGGAACGGTGGGTGCGGCCGGGACCGTCGGAGCGGCGGGCTGCTGGATCGCCGGGACCGTGATCACCGTGACCGGTTGTTGCGCCGCGGTATTCGGTGATTGAGTCGAATTCGACTGGGCTGCAGAGGATTTCGACTGTGCAGCGGCCGTGCCTGCCACGGGTGCGGCGGTCGCCGAGGTGGGGGCGACTCCGTTCCGCGTGGTGGCCGAATTCGCCGCCGGGGCCGCGGATGCGACATCTCCGCCCGATGCCTCGCCGGGCGCCGAGGCGCCCGAGTGTGCGTTGCCGGTCGTACTGGTCACGGCCGCGGGCGAACTCGTCGTCGGGGTGGTGGTGCCCAGTGCGAGCGTCCCGGTGGCCAGCGCCACTGCCGCGATGGCCGCGGCGGCGGCCAGGATCACCCGTCGGCGCGAGCTGGGCCGGTCGGGTGCGGGGTCTTGTGGAAGTTCGGGTAGGACAGGTGTTTTCGTAGCCGCGGGGATGTCCGGGACGGCGTCGGCCGACCGCTCGGGCGCGCGTTGCGCGGCAGTGTCGCGCGGGATCTCCGAAACCGCCGAATCCGCGAGCAGTTCGGCCGCCAGCAGTGCCGCGCCCGAAGCGCTGGTGTGCGCCGGATCGTCGGCGGCGACCACCGGAACGCCGAATTCGGTCGAGATCAGCTCGGTGACCAGAGGAATCGATGCGCCGCCGCCGGTGAGCAGGATGCGGCCGACCGAATCGCGGTCCACGCCGGCCCGGCGCATCGCCTCGTCGATCACTTGCAGCGTGGCCAGCAGGTGCTGCCGAAGCAGATCCTCGAGTTCGTCGCGGACCAGGCGGACGTCTCGGGTGCTACCCGGCAGCCGGACCGGAACCGACGTGGCGGTATTTCCGGACAGCACCTCTTTGGCATTTCCACTGTGCTGTCGGATAACGGCCAATTCCTGCTCGATCGCCGGATCGAAAGGGTCGAAATCGTTATCGCACACGGCATTTGCCAGCACATAGCGCATGATCAGTAGATCGAATTCGTCACCGGAGACCGCGGTGGAGTGCAGCGATTCGCCGCGGGGCCCGCCGTCGGGTCCGGTGTCGACAACCGAGACGGTCACGCCGGTCGCGCCCAGGTCGTACACCACCACCGTCGTGTCGTCGGCGATGTCGTGTGTGGTCTCGAGCCAGCGCACGGCCGCCGAGGGCTCCGGGACCAGGACGACGTTGCTCAGACCCGCGCGATCGAGTGCGTCGCGCTGGGCCCGCACCGCGTGCGGCGACCACCAGGCGGGGAACGCGGCCACGGTGCTCGCGGGTCCGATATCGCGCACCGCCGCGGCGATGGTTTCGGCGAGCAGATCGGCCGGGGCGAGGGCACGGCCGTCGTCGGTGCGGATGTCCACCGGATCCCCGACCCGCGCGGGCAGTGTGCGCGCCAGCTCCGGCGCCAGACCGGGTGCGGTCGGCCGGGTGCGGACGGTGAAGCCGTTCGCCCGGCCGGAATCCGGCGCGAGCACGGCCACCGTCTGTGACGACCCGGCGGTGATGCCGAGCGTCAGGTCCTGAGTCATGCGAGAACCCCTGTCTCGTTCTGAACACGCGGTGCGTGAATCGGCGAGTGCTGCGGTCTGCCGACCTAACGAACCTTTCGGTTGCTGGGGTGTCCCCGTTACCGGTGGTCGGGTAATTGCGGGGAAATTCCCCTAATGCGGGACATACCCCCAACGGGACCGGTCTCGATATCAGGGGGTTTCACCCCGTTTCGCGTTGTCGCCGAGGTTTCTAGCGTCGATGGCAATTCACACCGCGGATCGTCAGTGTCCGCCGACCCGGGAGACGCGATGACCCCCAACGCCATTCTCGAATTCATCCTCGCCCTGCTCCGCGACCACGAGGCCGCCACGGGCTACTGCATCAACCCCACCGAGGCCCTCACCGCCGCAGGCCTGGGCGCGGTCACCCCCGAGGACATAGCCGCCGTAGCCCCCATGGTCGCCGAATCGGCCCTGGTCGCCGGAGGCGATCAGCTCGCGGCGATCGTCGCTGCGGGTTCCGGAGGCCAGGCCGGCGCAAGCCTCGGTGCCGGTGCCGGTGCCGGTGCCGGGGTTGGGGTTGGTGGTGGCGTTGGAGCCGGGGGTGGTGCTGGTGTGGGACTAGGGGCCGGTGCGGGATTGGGTGCCGGTGGGGGATTGGGTACCGGTATCGGACTCGGCACGGGATTGGGCGGTGCTCTTGGCACAGGTGCTGATCTCGGCGCGGAACTCGGTGCCGGTGTCGGAGCAGGCCTGGGTCTCGGCACCGCTGCCGGCGCCGCGGCCGGGCTCGGCGCTGAAGCCGCACTCGAAGCCGGAGCAGCCGCGGCCGCCCTCGGCCTGGCAGCCGCATCAGCCGCAACCACCACCACCCAACAACTGGGCCTCGGCGCGAACACCGTCCTGGAAACCGCCGCCGACCTCGCCACTCGAGCAGAATCCGACCTGACCTCAGCAACCAACCTGGCCACAACCCTGGCACCCACCGGAACCCTGAACGCCGCCCTGGAGTCGGCTACCAACCTTGGCGGTGAGTTGGGTGCTGGTTTGGAGTCGGTCGCCAACCTCGGCGGTGAGTTGGGTGCTGGTCTGGACTCGGCCACCAACCTCGGCGGTGCGCTGAGTGCCGGCCTGGAGTCGGTTGCCGGCTTGGGTACCGGGGTGAGCGCTGAACTCGGCACCGGCCTGGGGTCTGCCGTAGGTCTCGGCGCAGGCCTGGAGTCCGCTGCCGGGGTAGGCGCGGAACTGGGCGCGCTGGAGTCCGCTGCAAACCTGGGCGGTGAGCTCGGTGCCGGCTTGGCATCGGCTGCGGGGTTGGGTGCTGGTTCGGAGTCGGTCGCCGACCTCGGCGGTGCGCTGAGTGCGGGCCTGGAGTCGGTTGCCGGCTCGGGTACCGGGTTGAGTGGTGAACTGGGTACCGCTCTGGGGTCTGCCGCCGGTCTCGGTGCCGGCCTGGAGTCGGGTGCCGGGTTGGGCGCGGAACTGGGCGCGAGTCTGGGCTCTGCCGTTGACCTGGGTACTGAGCTCAGCGCAGGTCTCGGGTCCGCTGCGAGCCTGAGCTCGGCTGCTGAGTCGGCCACCGAATTGGTTACGGGTGTGGAATCTGCCGCGGGTCTTGGCGCGGCTGCGGGACTGGGGACCGAGCTGAGTGCCGGTCTCGAGTCGGCTGCGGGCCTGGGCGCAGGTATCGAATCGGCCGCAACGCTGGGGACGGAACTCGCGAGCGGGCTCGATGCGGCCGCCGGTGCCGGGGCAGCTGCGACCACCGCGGTCACAGCCGGTCTGACCAGCGGAGTCGGAGCGTTGGTTGCCGGGGCTGCGGGGCTCGGCGATGCGGTGAACGGAACCGCCGGTGTGATGGGCGATCTTCAAGGGGTGGCCGAGGCCGCCGCCGCCCCGATCGGCGCGGGCACGAACGTGACTTTCGACGCCGCAGGTCGGGCGGTCGCCGACGCGGCGAGTGCATTGAATACGGGACTGGGCGCGGAGGCGAGCGCATCGACCACCGGTCTGACCACGGCCGCCGGTGATCTCGCCGGGCTGGGGGCGCGGATCGGAACGGGGGTGGCGACCGGGCTCTCGTCGGAGCTCGGTGGTGCTGTGAGTGCCGGGAGCGATCTGTCCACAGGCCTGTCGGCTGCGGCGGATTCGGTACTTCAGGCTGGTGGTGATCTGTCCACAACCTTGTCCTCGAGTGGAGAGTCGGTCTTGTCGGTCGGGACGGGCCTGTCGTCCGGTGTGGATTCGGCGGTGCAGGCCGGTACCGAGTTGTCCACAGCGCTGTCGTCCGGAATGGGTTCGGTGCTGTCCGCCAATGGCGATCTGTCCTCGGCATTGGCGGCGGGCGCGGATTCGGCGGTTGCCGCGGGCACGAACCTGTCGACGGCTGCGAATTCGGTGGTGCAGGCCGGGAGCGGTCTATCCACAACGTTGTCGTCGGGTGCGGATTCGGTGTCGCAGGCCGGAGACGGTCTGTCGACATCGGTTGCGGCGGGCGTGGATTCGGGGCTGTCGGCGGGGGCCGGGGGCGCCACGAGTTTGTCGACGGTTGCTGAGTCGGGGGTGCAGGCGGGGAGTGGGCTTTCGACGACGTTGTCGTCGGGGGTCGATTCGGCGCTGCGTGTGGGAAGCGGGTTGTCCACGACGTTGTCGACCGGTGCCGATTCGGCCGCGCAGGCTGGAAGTGGTTTGTCCACAACGCTTTCGACCGGAGGGGATTCGGCTGTTCATGCTGGGAGTGATTTGTCCACAGTTGTGTCGGCGGGGGTGAATTCGGCGGTTTCGGCTGGGACGGGGTTGTCCACCGGGGTGTCGGGGGCCGGTGGGGCGGCTGTGCACAGCGGTGGAGATTTGGGGGTGTCCGATGCGGCGGTGCATACCGGGACGGGGCTCGAATCCGGGGTCGGGGCGAGTGTGGGCGGGGTGGCCGACAGCGCGGTGCACAGTGCGTTGGGGGTCGGTGGTGAACTCGGCGGCACCCCCTCGGCGGCGGCGAATCCCTGGGCGAGTGTGGATGTTTCGCACGCGTTCGGGAATGGGGTGGACTCGGCTCTGGGGGCCGCGACGCACAGCACGATCGACAGCACGCTGAGCGCCGGGGGGAACGGTTCGCTCGGGGGCGGGCTGGACGGCACGGCGCATACGGCGGGTGCTGGATTGTTCGGCGATACCAACGCTGCCACGACCACCGAGACGCATGCGGGTGTGGATATCACCGGCGGATTGCTGCACTGAGCGGAATGAGGTAAGGAAAGAGGAACAGCGGATATGGGAACTGTGGTGGTGGACGAATCAGCATCCGGCACAATGACGTTGCCGCTGCCGGCCCTGCTGGAGGAGACGATCGCGGTCGCGCGGGCCGCGGAGCGGGGGGATCTGGTCGGACGGTTGGAGACGCTGGCCGAGCGGGTCCGCGATCCGCGCCGCCGAATCATGGTGGCGGGCATGGGGAATCAGGGCAAGAGTCAGTTCGTCAACGCCCTGTTGAACCTCGAGATCAGTCCGGTGGGCGATGACGCGACCACCACGGTTCCGATACTGTTGGCGTACGGATCCGAGCCGCAGGCCGAGATCGTTCTCGCGAGGCCGGACGGGCATTCGGCGCAGGAACAGCGAGTTCCGGTGCCGCTCAGCGAAATTCACGCGGTAACGGCGCATTCACACGGACGGGCGGCAAGGCTGGAGATCCGGGTGCCGAATCCCTTGCTCGCCGAGGGCATCGTACTCGTGGACACCCCCGCTGTCGGAGGACACGGAACCTCCGGCACGGCAGCGGTACTCGCGATGGTTCCGGCGGCCGATGCGGTGCTGGTCGTCTCGGACGCGTCCACCGAACTCACCGAACCCGAGGCCGACCTGTTGCGGCAGATCGCCGAACTGTGCCCGGCCACGGCCCTGCTGCTGGGTAAGACCGATCTGTATCCGCACTGGCGGCAGATTCTCGACGCCGATCGGGAACATCTGCGGCGCAACGGGATCGACGTGCCGATCCTGCCGGTGTCCGCGCTGCTGCGCACCCATGCCATGCGACTGCGGGACGAACAGCTCGGCCGCGAATCGGGTTTCGGCGAGCTCTACGAATTCCTGCGCGAACAGGTCGTCGCGCGCGGACAGGAAACCACCCGGCGGGCTGTCGCACTCGACATCTCCGCTGCCGCGGAACATTTGGCGCTCACTCTGGGCAGTGAACTGGTCGCCCTGAAGGATCCCGAACGCGGCGAGCTGGCCGTGCGCGAGCTGCGCACGGCCAGGACCCAGGCCGAGGAGCTCTACCGGCGCACTGCCGCCTGGCAGCAGACCCTCGGCGACGGCATCACCGATCTGACCGGCGATATCGACCACGATCTGCGCGATCGTCTGCGTAATATCGGCCGCACCGCCGAGGACTGGATCGATGGGAACGACCCGGCTCGGCACTGGGACCGTATCGAGGAGTGGCTCACCGCGACCACCGATACCGCCATCGGCGACAACCTGCTGTGGACGCACGCACGGGCGGTCCAGCTGGCCGAACGGGTCGGCGAGCATTTCCTGGAATTCGGCGGCGTGGAACTGCCCGCCCTGCGCAATGGCCTGAGTCCCACGGATGCGGGATCGGTGACGCTCGCGGATCTCGAACCCGATCTGGGACTGGGCCACAAACTCCTGGTGGGCATGCGCGGTTCCTACGGCGGCATGGTGATGATCGGCCTGGCCAGCACGGTCGCCGGTCTGGCGCTGATCAATCCGTTCTCCCTCGGCGCGGGTGTTCTCTTGGGCGGCAAGGCATTCCGCGACGACAAACGCGAACGCCTGACCCGCCGACGCGGCGAGGCGAAGACGGCCGTGCGTCGCTACCTCGACGATGTCAGCTTCGAGGCGGGCAAACAGTCCCGCGACCGTCTGCACCGCATCCACCGCCTGCTGCGCGACCACTTCACCGGCATCGCGGACCGCAGCCTCCGCTCGATCAACGATTCGCTCCAGGCCGCTCAGGACGCCGCGGGCATGGAGAACGCCCGCCGCACCGCCCGCTGCGCCGAATTGGAACAGCAACTACGAACGGTCGCACAGCTGCGCCGCCACGCCGAAGCGATGCTCCCGCCCGGATGATCGGGGCAAGCCGCAGCGAGTTCAGGTTGCCCGTGGGTGTTGTGACAACTGCGCGATGCGGTTACACGGCCTCGGAACAGTCCTCGCGGGCGGTCCCGCAGTCTGGTGCCGCGCCGCGGAGTGCGTCCCCCGACGGCCGCAGCCAGGACGCGACTCCCGGACCGATCCGCCGGGCCCATAGCGAATTCACAGCGGCCTTGGTTACTGTGACCGCGTGAACGACGAGGTCGGGGGCGTGCTGGAGGCGCGGGCATTGCTGGCTGCCGCGCGCCGGGTGTTCGCGGGGCAGCCGCATGCGGCGGGTCTGCTGGAGGATTGTGCGCGGCGGCTGGATCAGCCGTTGCGGGTGGCGTTGGCGGGGCAGTTGAAGGCCGGTAAGTCGACGTTGCTCAATGCCCTTGTGGGACAGGACATCGCGCCGACCGATGCGACCGAGTGCACGCGCATGGTCACCTGGTATCGGCACGGTTCCACGCCCCGGGTGAACGCGATGTCCGCCGACGGCGCTCGCGCCGATGTCGTGGTGCGCCGTCTGCCCGGCGCGGACGGGCTGCCGGGCGCGCACGGCCTGACCTTCGACCTGTCCGCGCTGCGCTGGCCCGGCGGTGCGCAGCGCGAAGTCGACCATCTCGCGGTGGAGTGGCCCGCCACGACGCTGGCCCGCACCACGATCATCGACACCCCGGGCATCTCCTCGCTGTCCCGCGCGGTCTCACGCCGGACCGAACGGTTGCTCGCGGACGAGACGGCCGAGGACGCACTGCCCGCCGCGGACGCCGTGGTGTACCTGCTGCGTCGTCTCGACGCCGCGGACATCGGTTTCCTGGAGCAGATCGGTACGGGTGAACACGGCCCGCTGGGCGTGATCGGCGTGGTCTCGCGCGCCGACGAGATCGGTTCCGGCCGCATCGATGCTCTGCATTCGGCCCGCGACGTGGCCTCCCGATTCGCCGGTGAGCTGGAGCGAACGGGTCTGTGCCAGGCCGTCATTCCGGTCGCCGGCTTGCTCGCCTTCGCCGCGGCCACGTTGCGTCAGCGCGAATTCGACGCATTCGAGGCATTGGCCACCGTACCGGTCGACGATCTCGCTCTCGCCCTGCTGTCCGCGGACCGGTTCGCCCGCCCCGACCTGCCGCTGCCCGTACCGCCCGCGCTGCGTGCTCACCTGGCGGCGCGATTCGGACTGTTCGGAATTCGCCTGGCGGTCACTCTGATTAGACTCGGTGCACGCGACTCATCTTCCCTGGCAACGGAATTGGTGAGGCGAAGCGGTTTGGACGAGCTGCGCACCGTGCTCGACGTCCAATTCGCCCAGCGCGCCGATCAATTGAAGGCGCATTCGGCCCTCACCGGACTGGCGCGAGTGCTGACCGCCCATCCCGGAACCGCCGCCGATCAGCTCCTGCCTCGCGTGCGCACCCTGCTCGCCGACGTACACGGCTTCGCCGAACTCCGCCTGCTCGGTCACCTCCGCGCCGACGAATTACCTTTACCCCCAGAGGATCTCGCCGAACTACACCGCCTCATCGGCGGCGCCGGAGTCGCCGCCCACCTCCGCCTCGGCCTCCCGCCGGACGCGACCCCCACCCAACTTCGCGACCGGGCCCTGTCCGCGGTCCGCAAATGGCGAGCCCGCGCCGCCCACCCCCTGTCCGACCAGTTCACCACCACCGCCTGCCGCACCGCCACCCGCAGCGCCGAGGGCCTACTCGACCTCCTCCAAGACCCGCCCACCACCCCCTTCGCCCGAATCACCCCACCGCACTGAGCCACCCGACCGCAGGTTGCGGTGCACGACCCTCCGCCGCTGATCCACCCGGCCACGCGCCGCACTGCCAACTCCCGCCACTGGTCTGCTCGGGTACGTTCGTACTGGTCCGCCCCGGTTGTGGGCCACAGTTCGTAACTCGCCGCCGGTCGACCCGGTAGTGGGATCGGCCGCTGCTCTGCGCGGTTGTGGACAGCTGTGGGTTATTCGCCGCCGCTGGTCGGTGGGGTTGTGGACAGCTGTGGGTAACTCGTTGCCGCTGGTACTCCGGCGCTGCCGCGCCCGATCACGACGCCTTGGGATCGATGAGGATCTTGGCGTGCTGGTCCGGGTGGGCCAGGGTGGCGAAGGCGTCCTGGACGCCGTCCAAGCCCACGGTTCCGGTGATGAGGGGCGACGGGTCGACCTTGCCCTCGGCGATCATGTGCAGGGTGTCGCGGAATTCGCCGGGGTCGTAGCCGAAGGCGAAGCGCAGGTCGAGTTCCTTGTTGATGGCCATGGCGGGGCGGAAGTGGTCGGTCTGCATGCAGACGCCGACGACGACGATCCGGGAGCGCGGCGGGGCGGCGGTGACGATCTGCTCGATCATGCCGGGGACGCCGACGCATTCGAACACCACCGGACCGGCGGGGTCCAGGCCGAGGGTGTGCGTCATCCGGAACAGGTACCACCACGGCAGATTCGGGATGCGGCGCAATTTCTCCATGGCGTCGAAACCGAGGTTCAGGATGTCGGTGACGCCCTCGATCCGGCCGGTGCGCGGGGCCGCGGTCCAGGGCTGTTCGATCGCCGGATCGACCACCGCGTCCGCACCGCAGCGCGCGGCGAGTTCGCGGCGGCGCGGCGAGAAGTCGCTCGCGACGACGGTTCGCACGCCCGCCGCCTTCAGCATCGAGATCACCGCGAGACCGATCGGTCCGCAGCCGATCACGAATGCGGTCTGCTTTCCGCCGATTCGGCTGCGGCGTATCGCGTGCCAGGCGACGGCCATGGGTTCGGTGAGGGCGGCCAGCTCGTCGGACAGGCCGTTCGGCACCGGGAACGTCATCGATTCCTGCACCAGGACCTGTTCGGCGTAACCTCCGGGCGCGGCCTCGGACAGTCCGGTCAGCTGCGGCGCCCGCCCGGTGCGCAGGATCGGCAGCGCGACCACCCGGGTGCCCGGTCGCCAGCGTTTGCGACAGCCGCGACCGTAATCGACTATCTCCCCGCAGAATTCGTGTCCGAGCACCACCCGCTGATCGGACCGCATGAACCCGTCGTATCCGGTCGCGACCGCCAGATCCGCGAGTTCGTCGCAGTGCACCCGCGCATGCAGATCCGATCCGCAGATGCCGCACCGCCGCACGTCGATCACCGCCTGCCCCGGGCCGGGCTCAGGCGCGGGGATTTCGGCGACTTCGAGCTCGCCCTCGGAACAGACCACCGCCTTCATATTCGAACCGTACCGCGCAGTCGCCGAGGCGACGTCGACTTCACCCCACTGGTCAACCGATCCGGATGGGACAGCGATCCCGAGGGCCGGATCCGCCGCACTGTCACAGGAACCCGGGTGGGCCGACCCCGGGGCGGATGGCGGAGCGCATCGCGGCTCCCGATCGACCTGTCATGAAGGCTCTAATATCCTTCAGGTGAGCTCCCGATCGTCCGAAATGCCGGAAACGCCGAATGCGGCGCCGGGAGGGATGCGAGCTCGCGATATGGATCGGGTGCGGGCCCGCGCTCTGCTGGATGTCGCCTACGAGGAGGGCCAGCTCGGGGCCGGCGAATATCACGATCGCTCCGACCGCGCCGAGACCGCCAGGACGATCGGACAGTTGCGGGAGCTGGTCGCGGATCTGCAGACTCCGGCGGGCGTGGCGGGCTGGTCCGAACCGCCCCGGCCGAATCCGGTGCACCGGCTCGGGCGTTATCCGGACCGTATCCGGGCCCGCGACGAGGATCGCGATCTGACTTGCCGCGCCCTGGACACCGCCTTGGCCGACGGGCAGCTCTCGACCGAGGAACACCGCACCCTCACCGAGCTGACCGCCGAGGCCAAGACCCTGGGTGATCTCGCCGCGCTGACCGAGGACCTGCAGCGACCCGCACCCGCCCCGATCGACCCACGATCGCGGGTCCGGCCGCGGGCGGCCCGGTTCGCCGGTGCGATGGTCGTCGTCGCGGTGCTCGCCGCGGTCGGCGGCTATCAGCTGACCCATCGATCCGCGCCGCCCGCCCCGGTGGCGGCTCCGGCGGCAAAAGCCGTGCAGCCGTTGGTGATCGAGACGCCCGATCTCACCACCGCCGCCGGATTCGATAATTTCCGCGGCCGCTACCGGGCGAAATTCGGCGATACCGTGGTCGACGAGGTGAGCCTGTTCCCCGAGTACGCCTCGATCGAGCGCACCACCGTGGCGCAGCCGAATCGGGTCGTCGGTTACGACTATCGGGGCGGTTTCCTGGCCACCAGCGCGGTGACAACGCGCGAGAAGGACAAGCCCATCCTCGATCTGGCCACGGTGAACGTGTCCGCGCTGAGTGATCTGCTCAACCGCTCGGTCTCGATGACGAAGGTTCAGGGCGGCAGCGTGAGTCACATCAACATGGACATCGACAGCATCACCGATGTGCCGACGATCGATATCTACGTCAGCAACGAGTTCAGCGAGAGCGGATATCTCGAGGCCACGCCCGCCGGGCAGCTCATCCGCGTGTCCCCCTTCGGCGATTAGGCGCAGCTGATGGAAACCTCTCGTCCCGCGACGTCCGGGCGCACCTGGTCTCGCACCGCGAACAGGGCACTGCGCGTTCGTGATTCGGATCGCGTGGACGCGTGCGCGGTGCTGGACGCCGCGCGCGCCGACGGGCAGTTGACCCAGGCCGAGCACGCCGAGCGCACCCGGTCCGCGATGCGGGCACGCACCTTCGCCCAGTTGGACGCCCTCATCGACGATCTGCAGATTCCGGCGAATCTGGTGGACCGGCCGGTGGCCAGTCCGGCCCGGCGCCGCTCCTCGCGACGTTGGCTGCTGGCGACCGTCGTGGTGCTGGCCGCGGCGCTGATCGGCATGCTGTGCGGGTGGGTGAGCAGCGACGGTCCGGTCGCGAGCCACAAGACGCCCGATATGACGACCGCGGCCGGAATCCGATCCTTCCTCACCGCCTACCGCGCCCATTTCGGTGATCTGCTCGCCGACGAGATCACCCTGCATCCGGACAGCGCGTCCATCGAGCGGCCCGCCGCGCACGATCGGTCGAAGTCCGAAAGGGCCTCGTACCGAGGCGAATTCGACACCTGGACGACCGCCGGCCGCGACCCGGATCGACAGCCGATCGATCTCGGCGGACTCGACATCCCGAAACTGGCCGCCCTGCTGGCCGGTGCGTCCCGGTCGGTCGGCGCTCCCGGCGCGGGGATCAGCCACCTCATCATCGACCGAACCACCCTCGGCCGTGACGAACAGGCGGCCGTGACCATCTACACCGAGGGTGCGCACAGCGGATACCTCATGGTCGACCTCACCGGCGAGCCGCTCTACATCGCCAAGGCGAATTCCTAGGCGCATCCGCTCGGCGATCGTCCCGGGCAGCGATTCTCTCGCTCGGTGCCATGCCGCATTGTGCTGCCGCTGTGACCGTCGCGGACTGGTCGCCGATTCGGATCACGCCCCTGGACCGCCGGTCGATTGCTGCTGCAGTTCCGCGGCATCGGACCGACGGCGGGGCGATGGGGCGCACCGTCTCGACCGCCCGAGCCGGTCCGACAATTATGTGACGCGCATCACTTCAATTGCCTGTCACGGTGGCGTCGCAGGACGTGTCCAACCCGGTGTAAGCACTTCGACCGGAAGGATCCGCGATGCCTGTCATCGACGTTCTCGACTCGTTCATGAACTACACCGACACCGGCGAGGGTGGGGTGCCGGTGGTTTTCCTGCACGGCAACCCCACCTCGTCATACCTGTGGCGCAATGTGATTCCGCATGTCAGCGGCGGGGTGCGGGCGCTGGCGCCCGATCTGATCGGGATGGGCGAGTCGGGTAAGCCCGATATCGGGTACCGGTTCGCCGATCACGCGCGCTATCTGGATGCCTGGTTCGACGCGCTGGGACTGGCGGAGGTCGTGCTGGTCGGGCACGACTGGGGTGGTGCGCTGGCCATGGATCGGGTGGCGCGGCATCCGGAGCGGGTGCGGGGGATCGCCGTGCTCGAGACCTTCCTGCGCCCGTTGAGCTGGGCGGAGATGCCGCCGCAGGGCGCGGATCTGTTCCGGCGGTTTCGATCATCGGAGGGTGAGCGAATGATCCTGCAGGAGAACATGTTCATCGAATTCAATCTGCCCTTCGGCGCGAAGAGCCTGACCCCGGCCGATCTCGACGTCTATCGCGCGCCCTACCCGACGCCCGAGTCCCGTCGCCCGATGCTGGTGTGGCCCAGGGAGATTCCGTTCGACGGCGAGCCCGCGGACGTGGCCGCGGTGATGGAGAACTACGGTCGCGCGATGGCCGACACCCCGCGGATCCCGAAACTGCTGATAGCCGTCGAGAACGGTATCGGCATGGGTGGGAACGAAACGATCGATTGGGCGGCAACCACATTCGCCAATATCGAGACGGTCGGCATCGGACCCGCGGGGCATCACGCGCCCGAGGATCAGCCCGATGCGATCGGCACGGCGGTGGCGCGGTGGCTGCTCCAGCACAACCTGTCCGGGGCCGTGACGGCGTCGTCCCTGCCCGGTGCCGGAAGTCCTGCGTAGGCGGATGGGTCCACGCTCGTCTCGCGATCCGGGCCGGAGCATCACGTTGCGGCCGCATCCCTGTGCCACCGTCTCCGAGCGGCGGCCCAGGGATGCACTGGTCCGGGCGGCTCTTGCGTTGGCGGGCGATCCGCCGAACGATGGTGTGGTGGATATCGAACCGGCCGCAGCGCCGTTCACGCAGGAGCCCGCCCCCGGTGAGGCGGATCTGGTCGCGCGGGCCGTCGCCGGCGACGCCGCCGCGGTCACCGAAGTCGTTCGGCTGCTGCAGGATCCGCTGTACCGGCTGGCCCTGCGGATGACCGGCCGCCCGCCCGACGCCGAGGACGCGACGCAGGAGATCCTGCTGCGCGTCCTGGGCAGTCTGTCCACCTGGCGCGGTGAGGCCAGGCTGCTGACCTGGGCATATCGCATCGGCGTGAACCACCTGCTGAATCTGCGCCGCCGCAGCCCGCAAGAACGCGTCCAGCTCTCCCTGGACGAATTCGCCACCGATCTGCGCGACGGCCTGGCCGAACAGGATCACCGCGGCCCCGAGGCCACCCTGCTCACCCGCGAGGTCCGGCTCACCTGCAGCCAGGCCATGCTGCAGTGCCTGAGCCGGGACGAACGCGTCGCCTTCGTACTGAGCGACGTGTTCGAACTCGGCTCGTCCGAGGCGGCCTGGATTCTGGACACCACACCCGCCGCCTATCGAAAACGCTTGCAGCGAGCCAAGAAACGCCTCGGCGACTTCCTGAACTCCACCTGCGGCCTGACGAATCCGAAGGCCCCGTGCCGCTGTGCCCGTCGCGTCGACAAGGCCGTCGAAATCGGCCGCATCGACCCCCGCCGCCCGGTCCTGGCCGCTCACCCGGTCACCCCGGGCGGCCGCACGGCCGCGGCGGCCGAACAGCAGATGGTCCGGCTGCACGACGTGGCGGCCGTATTTCGCGCGCACCCGGATTACGCCGCGCCCTCCGCGCGCCGGGACGCGGTCGCCGCGCTGCTCGATTCGGATCGTTTTCCCATGCTGAACCGGCCGCACGACTGATTCCGCGCGCGGCGGGTGAGCACCTCGATACCGGGTATGCCGACCGAAAGAAAGGCAGGTGCGAGATGAGCAGAACCGATATCGTGCGCGAATTGCTGGATCGCGCGGGCACCAGCTACGCGCGCCAGGCCGGAATCACGCCGGCCGACAAGCCCGCGCCGCTGTTCCAGTTGCTGATGCTCGCCGAATTGCTGAGTCACCCCATCTCCGCGGAGATCGCGCTGGGCGCCACCCGGGAACTGATCTCCTCTGGGTACAACACCCCGCAGCACGTCGCCGAGGCCGGTTGGCAGGACCTCGTCGACGCCCTCGGCCGCGGTCACTACAAGCGTTACGACGAATCCACCGCCACTCGCTTGGGCGAGAACGCCACGCTGCTGCTCGAGCGCTATCACGGCGATCTGCGCCGTCTGGCGGCGGAGGCCGACGGTGATCCGGCCCGGCTGGCCGAGCTGTTGCAGCAGTTCAAGGGCATCGGACCGACCGGCGCGGACATCTTCCTGCGGGAGATCCAGGACGTGTGGACCTGGGTGCGGCCGCATTTCGACGAACGGGCCCGGCAGGGCGCCGAGCGCCTGGGTCTGCCGGGCGATGCCGCGAGCCTGGATCGCCTGAGCCCCTCGGGCCACGATGCCGAACTGGCCGCCGCGCTGGTGCGCGTCACGCTGGACCACGATCTCGCCGAGGAAGTCCTGGCCGCGGCTGGATAGCGGCCGCTGTTCCCGGTCGCGCGATCGCCCGAGCGGTCGTGCGGCCGCGCTCTGCTGTCTTCGGACGTCCGGTGGTCCGAGTCACGGTGCCGGTGTCCGCTACGCCGTACGAATATCCGATCAGCCGCGCTGACCAGGCAATTTCGGTGGCCAGGCGGCCTCCGCAAAAAAATCTCGGATTGCCGGGAATGGATACGACGGGCCGCTCGTTGTCTGGATCGACGCAAAGTTGCGCGTGCAAGACTCAAGTTCTTGGTTGACTCGGACCCCGAGTGCATGCAAGATTGAGTCGACCACGCTCAGTGTTGCTGAGGACCGTGCTCCAGGCGGTGTCGGGGTGAGGTCCGGTGGTTGCCCTCAGGCAGCCGCGGCAGGCGTCTGCCCTGCATCGCCACATACAGGTACGTCATATAGGAGGAACCACAATGGCTCGTGCGGTCGGTATCGACCTCGGGACCACGAACTCTGTCGTCGCCGTTCTCGAAGGCGGCGAACCGGTCGTCGTCGCCAACTCGGAAGGATCGCGGACCACTCCGTCGATCGTCGCGTTCGCGAAGAATGGCGAGGTACTCGTCGGACAGTCTGCCAAGAACCAGGCCGTCACCAACGTCGATCGCACCATCCGCTCGGTCAAGCGCCACATCGGCACCGACTGGAACGTGGACATCGACGGCAAGAAATACACCCCGCAGGAGATCAGCGCGCGCGTGCTGATGAAGCTCAAGCGCGACGCGGAGTCCTACCTCGGTGAGGAGATCACCGACGCGGTCATCACCGTCCCCGCCTACTTCGAGGACGCCCAGCGCCAGGCCACCAAGGAAGCCGGTCAGATCGCCGGCCTGAACGTCCTGCGCATCGTCAACGAGCCCACCGCCGCGGCCCTGGCCTACGGCCTGGACAAGGGCGACAAGGAACAGACCATCCTGGTCTTCGACCTCGGCGGCGGCACCTTCGACGTCTCGCTGCTGGAGATCGGCGAGGGCGTCGTCGAGGTCCGCGCGACCTCCGGTGACAACCACCTCGGTGGCGACGACTGGGACGAGCGCGTCGTGCAGTGGCTGGTCGACAAGTTCAAGAACTCGAGCGGCATCGACCTGACCAAGGACAAGATGGCGATGCAGCGGCTGCGCGAGGCCGCGGAGAAGGCGAAGATCGAGCTGAGCTCCTCGCAGAGCACCTCGATCAACCTGCCCTACATCACCGTGGACGCGGACAAGAACCCGCTGTTCCTGGACGAGCAGCTGACCCGTTCGGAGTTCCAGAAGATCACCTCCGATCTGCTGGACCGCACCCGCCAGCCGTTCCAGTCCGTCATCAAGGACGCCGGGATCTCGGTCAAGGACATCGATCACGTTGTGCTGGTTGGTGGTTCGACCCGTATGCCCGCGGTCTCCGAGCTGGTCAAGGAACTGACCGGCGGCAAGGAGCCGAACAAGGGCGTGAACCCGGACGAGGTCGTCGCCGTCGGCGCCGCCCTGCAGGCCGGTGTGCTCAAGGGTGAGGTCAAGGACGTCCTGCTGCTCGATGTGACCCCGCTGTCGCTGGGCATCGAGACCAAGGGCGGCGTGATGACCAAGCTCATCGAGCGCAACACCACGATCCCGACCAAGCGGTCGGAGACCTTCACCACCGCGGACGACAACCAGCCCTCGGTGCAGATCCAGGTCTTCCAGGGTGAGCGCGAGATCGCCTCGCACAACAAGCTGCTGGGCTCGTTCGAGCTGACCGGCATCCCGCCGGCCCCGCGCGGCGTGCCGCAGATCGAGGTCACCTTCGACATCGACGCCAACGGCATCGTGCACGTGACCGCGAAGGACAAGGGCACCGGCAAGGAGAACACGATCAAGATCCAGGACGGCTCCGGCCTGTCCAAGGAGGAGATCGACCGGATGGTCAAGGACGCCGAGGCGCACGCGGCCGAGGACAAGGCGCGTCGTGAGGAGGCCGAGACCCGCAACCAGGCCGAGTCGCTGGTCCACCAGACCGAGAAGTTCATCAAGGACAACGAGGACAAGGTCCCCGCGGACGTCAAGTCCAAGGTCGAGGCGGCCATCACCGAGGCCAACGAGGCGCTCAAGGGCACCGACATCGCGGCCATCAAGACCGCGGTGGAGAAGCTGGCCACCGAGTCGCAGGCCCTGGGCCAGGCGATCTACGAGGCGTCGGCGGCCGATTCGGCCGCATCGGGCAACGGCGCCGCTCCCGAATCCGATGACACGGTCGTCGACGCGGAGGTCGTGGAAGAGCCGGAGAAGAAGTGACGGAAAACAATTCGGAATCCGAACCGGTAACGATCGTGGACAACCGCAAGGTCGATCCGGTCACTGGTGAGGCTCGCCAGGCCGCGGCGTCGCAGGACGCCGCGGCCGAGGGGGAACCCCGGCCCGCACCGGAGACCGAGGCGCCCGCCGATCCGGTACATGCCGAATTGGCCGAGCGCACCGCCGATCTGCAGCGCCTTACCGCCGAGTACGCCAACTACCGGCGGCGGACCGAACGCGACCGCAAGGCCGCGATCGACACCGCCAAGGCGTCGGTGGTCACCGAACTGCTCGGCGTGCTGGACGATCTGGATCGTGCTCGCGCACACGGCGACCTGGAATCCGGGCCGCTGAAGTCCGTGGCGGACAAGCTGGCCGAGGCCTTGCAGAAGCAGGGGCTCGAGCAGTTCGGCGCGGAGGGCGAGTCGTTCGACCCGACCCTGCACGAGGCCGTGCAGCACGAGGGCGAGGGCCACGATCCGGTGATCGGCGTCGTGATGCGCAAGGGTTACCGCTTCGGCGAACGGGTGCTGCGGCACGCGCTTGTCGGAGTGACCGACGGGGTAACAGATCTGGTGACAGGAAACGCTGGCACCGATGACGACGACCATTGAGCAGACATCTGAGCTGAGGAGAGGAGGAGATGCCTGGTGAATCGTGAATGGCTCGAGAAGGACTTCTACAAGGAGCTGGGTATTTCCTCCGGCGCAACCCAGGACGAGATCAAGAAGGCCTATCGCAAACTGGCCCGGGACCTGCATCCGGACAAGAATCCGGGTGACACCAAGGCCGAGGAGCGGTTCAAGGCCGTCAGCGAGGCGCACGCCGTGCTGTCCGATCCGGAGAAGCGCTCGGAGTACGACGAGGCCCGGCGGCTGTTCGCCAACGGCGGTTTCGGTCGCGGCGGCTTCTCGCCCGGCGGTGGCTACGGCCAGGGGCAGGGTGGATTCGGCGAATTCAACCTGGGCGATATCTTCGGTGGCGCGGCGGGTTCCACCGCGGCGGACGGCGGACTGGGTGACATCCTGGGTGGCCTGTTCAACCGCGGCGGCGGTGCGACGCGCACCTCGACGCGTCCGCGGCGCGGCAGCGATGTGGAGACCGAGACCAATCTCGGCTTCCGCGAGGCCGCGCAGGGTGTGACGGTTCCGCTGCGGATGACCAGTCCCTCGCCGTGTACGACCTGTCACGGCAGCGGCGCGAAGCCCGGCACGAGTCCGCGAGTCTGCCCGCACTGCAACGGAACCGGTGTCATCAGCCGGAACCAGGGTGCGTTCGGATTCAGCGAACCGTGTGACGACTGCCGCGGGACGGGGTCGATCATCGACGATCCGTGTGTGGACTGCCGCGGAACCGGCATCCAGAACCGGACCCGCACCATCACGGTGCGGATTCCGCCGGGTGTGCGGGACGGTCAGCGAATTCGCCTGGCGGGCCAGGGCGAAGCGGGTCTGCGCGGTGCGCCCGCGGGTGATCTGTTCGTCACGGTGCACGTCAGCAATGACAAGGTCTTCGGCCGCAACGGCGACGATCTGACCCTGGTGCTGCCGGTCAGCTACAGCGAATTGGTGCTCGGCACAACGGTGTCCGTGCCCACGCTGGACGGGCGTGTCGGGGTGAAGGTGCCCGCGGGCACCGCCGACGGCCGTACCCTGAGGGTGCGCGGGCGCGGTGTGCCCAAGCGCTCCGGCGGTGCGGGCGATCTGCTGGTGACGGTCAAGGTCGCGGTTCCGCCGAAGCTGGACGACGAGGCCTCCGAGGCGCTGCGGCGTTACGCGGAGGCGGAGAAGGCCGGCGGATTCGATCCGCGAGCTGGATGGGCAGGTGCGTAATGTCCGGTCATGCAGGGGCTTCGCCCCCACAGCCACCCGGTAACGACCGGGGTGGAGCAGCAAGCGCCGAGTACTTCGTGATCTCGGTTGCCGCCCAGCTGGCCGGTATGCACGCGCAAACCCTGCGCACCTATGACCGGCTGGGCCTGGTCACCCCGCACCGCACTTCGGGCGGCGGCCGGCGTTATTCGAACCGGGATGTGGAGCTGCTCCGCGAGGTGCAGCGCCTGTCCCAGGACGAGGGCGTCAACCTGGCCGGTATCAAGCGCATCATCGAACTGACCAACCAGGTCGAGGCATTGCAGCAGCGGGTCGCTGAACTCGGCGACGAGGTGGAACGCCTGCGTTCGGGGTATCGCCCCGATCTCACTCCGCCGCAACGCAGTACCGCTCTGGTGGTCTGGCAGCCGCGCAACAAGCGACGGTAGATCGCGAAATATCAACCGAGACAGCGCCCCTGGAATCCAGGGGCGCTGTTTTCGTGAGCGGGAACTGTCCTCCCAGCGTTGGGAGGGTTGCATAGTTGAGGATGGATGGGATGCTCCTGAAAGGCTGGGTGATACGAGGTGGCCGACCAGCACTTCCGTGATGTCCCGAAACTCACCGCGCCGGCCAACGCCTCGCCCGGATTGGTCGCGGCCGTCGACGCGGTGTGGCAGTACGCCCAGACGTGCGTCGATCTGACCGGGAACGGTGACCCGGCCAGCGCCCCGGATTTCTCCGAGCTGCTGCAGACCGAGGCGGGCAAGGACGGCAAATCGCTGACCGACACCTCGAACCACTCCGAACTCGTCACCGCGTACGACGGCCATGTCAAGCAGGTGAAGAAGGTCAAAACCGATCTGGCCGGTATGGACAACTATGTCGGTGACAGCACCGGCGACACCGCGGGCGTCGCCGACGACACCGCAGGGAAGATCATTCACAAGATCACCTCGTTGCAGAGCAAGCTGAACGTGAAACTGCCGAAGGACGATCCGAAGAGTCTGATCAGTCTCGAAGGCCCGTTGCTCGCGGCCTGCTCGGATACGGTCGACAAGATTCACGGCGACCTGAAGGACGCCAACACGCAGATCCAGAAGAAGGCCGCGCAGATCGCCGCTCAGTCGCCGCCGACCGTGACGACCAATTCCGACGGCAGCCGCACCTTCAGTACCGGAAACTCCACGCAGCACTACTCCGCCGCCAGCGCCCAGGATCTGTCCGGCGGCGTGAAGACCACCGCGCAAGAGATCTACCAGTATCTGTACAAGCATTACGGTCCCGGCACGAAGATGAATCTGACCTCCGCGCAGATCGCGGGCATCCTGGGCAATATGCAGGTCGAATCCAGCTTCGACACCAGCGCGTGGAACTCCGGCGAAGGCGCCCTGGGCCTGTCCCAGTGGGAGGGCGGACGCCTGTCGTCGCTGCGAGCATTCGCCGCCTCCCGCCGCACCTCCGCCTCCGACCTGCACACTCAGCTCGACTTCCTGATGTCCGAACTCGGCGGCAGCGAATCCGGCGCCCTGGCCCAACTCAAAGCCGCCGACACCCCCGAAGCCGCCGCGGCCGCCTTCGACCAGTACTACGAGAGAAGTTCCGGCTCCTCCCGCGGCACCCGGATGGCCGACGCCCAGAACATCTACAACACCGTTGTGCAGGTGTAGCTTTCGGCGCTGAAGCTCGACCGCGACAACGTTTCGGAGCCGAGGGTGGTGGCGCGTCGTGCGTCGTGCGGGCGAGAGGCAAACGTAATACGGTGGCCTGGTTCGCATTACGTGTGATTCTGGAGGCGCGACGGTGTTTTCGGACGGCGCAGGTTACTCCGCGGATTGGATGCGTGCGGCCGGGTTGGATCTCGAGCCCGGCTACTGCATCACCGCGGTGCGGGGAGTGGGGCCGCGCGCGGCGCTGCATCGGCTGGGGGTCGGTGCGGAGACCATCCGAACCGCGCCGTGGTCCGAGTTGCAAGCTCAGGCCGGGGAGCTCGAACCGGCCCACCGACATGGTGTCACCGCCGCGTTCGCCATCGACGGGCACGCCGTCATCGTCGAGGATTTCGGATTCCGCGGACGTATCGCGGAGTGGGCCGGGCCGTTGTCGCGGGGCGCGGAAGCCGTCAACGTCTACCTCAGCCCCACCAGCCTCGCGCAGGAACTGACAGTCGTCCGGGACGGTGTCCGGGTGGCCTTCATCGACGGTGACCGGCCCGATGAAATCGCAACCGATGATGCGGATCTGGCCACCCGGTTGTTCGAGCTGGCCGAAGCAGCCCTGCGGCCATGGGACGAGAACGACGCCGCCCCGGAGAGCCTCGGTGACGGCTGGGTCGACCTGCTGCAGGTTGCCTGCGGCTATTTCGGATTGCGGCCGACGGTGTCGGACATCAGTGGACCGGTCTGGGGAGCACCCACGAAGATCGGCTGACGGCCGAAAACGGTTGGCGCACGATTCACCTGCGATCAGGTGACGTCGAGTCTTGTTGCGCGCGAGAGGGATGTGGCCGGGCCGTGCGGCCCCACCCGACATCCGATTGCTGGTGATGTGCTGCACTCATGGCCGGGGTCGCGGCGATTCGTCTGCCGGGTGTCTGGTCGGAATTTTCCTCAGAGGTGGCGGATAGGTTGCTATGGGCCAGATTCGGCCCCGTGGAGCGGCTCCGATTGAGCGGTGATCGATTGCAGAGTGATCGCTGTAGAAGTGAGTCTTTCAAAATGAATCATGTTGATCCAGTGATGAATTGGCGGGCAATGACCGAATTTACTGGGCAAACGGTTGGTTTCTGCGGGTTGCCGCCTGCGCTGAGCAGGTTCGAGGGGAATTACAGAGCGGTTGTTCAACCGGTTTCGACCGCTGCTGGCAAACCTCGCCTACACTCTGATCGTATCGGCTGCTGCCGGGTTTCTGGACGGTGCGCTTCTCGTGGCCGGACTCGTATTCGAGTGCGAAATAGGGATGTGAGACAGATGGATTCGCGTGCCGCCGCGTTGGTCAGGACGACGTTCAAGGCGGTTGCTGCGGATGAGGCGGGGCATGAGAAATTGGCGAGGTCGTTCTATTCGATCTTGTTCACCGCGCAACCGCAGCTGCGCGAGTTCTTCCCCGCATCCCTCGATACGCAGTGCGAGCGCTTGATCGCCGCGCTCGCGCACGTGGTGGATCGGCTCGAGGAGCCCGGCGAGTTGCTGCCGTTCCTGGCCCAGCTCGGGCGCGATCACCGCAAATACGGCATCGCGCCGGAACACTATCCGGCCGTGCGGACATCGCTGATCACGGCGGTGCGCACCCATGCGGCCACGGAGCTGTGGACCGAGGAAGTGGAGCGCGCCTGGCAGCAGTGCGTCACCCTGATCACGGGGACCATGATCGTGGGCGCGGGGGAACAGGACACGCCCGCGGTGTGGACCGGCACCGTGATCGAACATCGCCGGGTGCTCACCGACCTGGCGGTCGTGCGGGTGCGGCTGGATCAGCCGATGAGTTATGCCGCCGGTCAATACGTGAGTGTGCAGATCCCGTCCCGGCTGCGGATGTGGCGGTATCTGTCCCCGGCCGTTCCCTCGAACGCGCAGGGGGAGATCGAATTCCACGTGCGCGGCCGCACCGGCGGCTGGGTCAGTCCGGCTCTGGTCGGGCACACCGCCGTCGGTGACCAGTGGCTGCTGAGCGCGCCGATGGGCGGACTCGGGGTGCCGCGCAACCCCCGGCGCAAACTGCTGATGATCGGCTGCGGCACCGGAATCGCCCCGCTGCGAGCACAACTCGTGGCGATGGCGCGTCGCCGGTCCAATCCGCGGGTGCACCTGTTCGTCGGCGGGCACCACCCGTGCGATCTGTACGACCTCCGGACGCTGAGCGACCTGGCCGCGGCCAACAAATGGCTGACCGTCACCCCGATCGTCGAGAGCGACGAAAACCCATGGTGGCACTTCGATTCGGGCGAACCGTCACCGGATCTGCCGGGCCTCGACCCGCGCCGCACCGGCCAGATCGGCGCTGTCGTAGCGGGTTACGGCCCGTGGGCCGATCGCGACGTGCAGATCTCGGGCTCCCCATCGATGGTGCAGACCACCAAATTCCGCTTGTTGGCAGCGGGCACCCCGGCAGCCAACATCCGCCACGACCCTCTGTACTGAGAGGTCTGCCTCAAACCCCTTCGTAGCGAATGGCTTCCGCGGGAGTACCGGTCTGGATCAGGCGATCGACGGTGGCCGTGGTCATCCCCGGCGAACCGCACACCAGGATCTGGTGGTGCTCCAGCGGCCCCATCTCCCCGACGACGTCCGCCAGAGTGCCCTCCAACATCTCGTCGACGTCGAAGCCCACGTCCACCCGGCAGCTCTCGTACCAGGGATCTTCCCAGGTCGGGTCGTCGGGACTCTCCACCACGGGAACGACCGTCAGCCAGGGCAATTCGCCGGTCAGCAGGTAGAGCATGTCCGAGGCGTACAGGTCGCGGGGGGAGCGGCCGCCGATGAACAGGTGGGTGCGGGGCGGTTCGGGGCGGCGGGAGATCTCCAGCAGGATCGAACGCAGCGGCGCCAGGCCCGTGCCACCGGCGAGCATCACCACGTCGGTGGTGTCGTTGTCGACCGAGAGCCAGCCCGCCGGATCGGTGATCCGCCATTCGTCACCCGGCTGGGTGTCCGCGACGATCGTTCCGCTGCACCACCCGCCCGGCACGGTCCGGACGTGGAATTCCAGCTTGCCGTCCCGCGAGGGCGCCAGGGCGGGCGACAGCCGCCGCCGCAACCCGGGGTGCTGCGGAATCTGCACCTCGACCGACTGCCCCGCGACGAACGGCACATAGTCACCGATCAACCGCACCACCGCGATGTCGTGCCGCAGGCGATGGTGGCCGACCACCGTCGCGGCCCATTCGGTGGGCGCGCCCAGGTGGATTTCGCCGGTCTCATCGGGGCCGAGGGTCATACACCATCCCTGTTCGTCGAAATGTCTTGTGCTGCGGAAGGATTCGATCGGCTGCGGATCACACCGGATCCGCGGTGATGGCCCATTCCGGTGTGCCGACCGCCACCAGTGCCCGCTTGGTGGCCGCGATCATCCGCGCCGATCCGGCGATCTGGATCTGCCGATCCGACCAGGAGCCGAAGCTCGCCACCACCGCACCCAGATTACCGATCAGCGTGCGGTGCATGCCGAATGGCGGGTCGGCCGGGGGATGCGGATACCACCACGGGTTGGATGCGTTCTCGCACACCGGAATAACGGTCAGCCACGGATTGCTCAGCGACAGCTGCCACATGTTCTGCACGTCGTAAAGATCGCACGGGTACTGCCCGCCCATGAAGAAGTGCACCCGCGGATTGTCTCCGCGCCTGCCCATTTCGATGAGTTGCGCGCGCAGCGGCGCGATACCGGTGCCCGAGCCGATCATCAGCACGTCGGCGCCGCTGTCGCGGTCCACGTGCAGCCCGCCCAGCGGACCGGCGATCTGCCAGACGTCCCCGGCCTCGGTCTCGGCGACGATGGCCGGGCTCACCCAGCCGTTCTCCACCTTGCGGACGTGGAATTCGATCTCCCCGTAGGGATTCGTCGGAATCGCGGGCGACAGGTACCGCCACATCTTGGGCCGCTGGGGAACCGACACCGGAACATACTGTCCGGCCTGATACGGGATCGGCGTCTCGGACTGCAGCCGCACGATCGCCAGATCCTCCAGCACCTGCCGGTGCCCGACCACCGTCGCCTCGTAGAACGGCCGGGAATTGTCGGAATTCGCGCCGATGGCCATCGAGGCGGAGATGAGGATGCCGATATCGCGCCAGCCCTCCTCGAGTTCGCGCGACCAGCCGCCGATGCCGCAGTAGGTGCGGAACGCGGCCACCAGCGCGCGACCGGCGATATCGTAATGTGCCGCCTCGACCCCGTATTTACGGTGGTCCCGGGCGAGCTGTTCGAGGAAGTGCTGGGCGCGGTCCCAGTCCTCGAGATGGTCGAGCACGAACTGCACGGCGGTCATCACGCGCTTGGGCTGCATGTCCATGGCGGGCGGGAACAACTCCCGCAGCCGTGGATTCTCGCTGAACATATGGCCGTAGAACGCACTGACCAGCCGTTCCGGGCCGTTCGGCGCCTCGATGACGGACCGGTAATTGGCGCGGACCAGCGCAGCCGAACGCGCATCCACGACTCGAGCTTCCTTTCTGCATAGAACGATCCGGACCCCAGGCCCGGACCGGCTCGGGTTCCAGTATCCCCGAAAAAACCGTGGTCGCACGGTTATGCGGCTTTGACGGTACCCAACCTCGCCGAGGGCGAAACGTCGTGGTCGGATGCCGCGCGGGGCTAGCGTGGGGGAAGCGGTCCGGGGATGGTGTTGCGCGCAACGTCGAAAAGTTTCAAACTTGAGCGGAACAGACTCAACTTCTACTGCGTTGAACTGATCGGAAGCAGCCGGACGAGGCTGCGAAGAGACGACAAGTAGGAAGGTGACCGTGGACTCGTTCAATCCCACCACCAAGACCCAGGCGGCGTTCACCGCCGCACTGCAGTCCGCCTCGGCCGCGGGCAATCCGGAGATCCGTCCGGCGCACTTGCTGGTGGCGTTGCTGGATCAGACCGACGGCATCGCCGCCCCGCTGTTGAAGGCTGTCGCCGCTGATCCGGCCCAGATTCGACGCGAGGCCCAGGACATCATCGACCGGCTGCCCAGCGCGACCGGCGCGACCACCACACCGCAGCTGGGCCGCGAGGCCGTCGCCGCGATGAACGCCGCACAGAAGCTGGCAACGGAGTTGGGAGACGAATACGTCTCCGCCGAGGTGCTGCTGATCGGTTTGGCCAGCGGCGATTCCGATGTCTCGCAGCTGCTGCTGAAGTACGGCGCGACCGCGGACGCGCTCCGAGAAGCGCTGACCTCCGTACGCGGCAACACCCGCGTCACCAGTCCCGATCCCGAGAGCACCTATCAGGCCCTGGAGAAGTACTCCACCGACCTGACCGCGGCCGCTCGCGAGGGCAAACTCGACCCGGTCATCGGCCGCGACACCGAAATCCGCCGGGTCGTCCAGGTGCTGAGCCGCCGCACCAAGAACAACCCGGTGCTGATCGGCGAGCCCGGCGTAGGCAAGACCGCGATCGTGGAGGGCCTGGCCCAGCGCATCGTCGCCGGTGACGTGCCGGAGTCGTTGCGCGGCAAGCGACTGGTCTCGCTCGATCTGGGCGCGATGGTCGCCGGTGCGAAGTACCGCGGCGAATTCGAGGAGCGGCTCAAGGCCGTACTCGGGGAGATCAAGCAGAGTGCCGGGCAGATCATCACCTTCATCGATGAGCTGCACACCATCGTCGGAGCCGGCGCGACCGGCGAGTCGGCGATGGACGCGGGCAACATGATCAAGCCGATGCTCGCGCGCGGTGAGCTGCGCCTGGTCGGCGCGACCACGCTGGACGAATACCGCCAGCACATCGAGAAGGACGCGGCGCTGGAGCGGCGTTTCCAGCAGGTGCTGGTCGGCGAGCCCTCGGTGGAGGACACCGTCGGCATCCTGCGCGGGCTCAAGGAGCGGTACGAGGTGCACCACGGCGTGCGCATCACCGACTCCGCGCTGGTGGCCGCGGCGACGCTGTCCGATCGGTACATCACCTCCCGGTTCCTGCCGGACAAGGCGATCGACCTGGTCGACGAGTCGGCCTCGCGGCTGCGCATGGAGATCGACTCGCGTCCGGTGGAGATCGACGAGGTCGAACGCGCGGTGCGCCGCCTCGAGATCGAGGAGGTCGCCCTGGCCAAGGAGACCGACGCGGCGTCCAAGCAACGCCTGGAGAAGTTGCGTCAGGAACTGGCCGACGACCGCGAGAAGCTCAACCAGCTGATGGCCCGCTGGCAGAACGAGAAGCAGGCCATCGACGGTGTGCGCGTGATCAAGGAGGAGCTCGAATCGCTGCGCGGCGAATCCGAGCGCGCCGAACGCGACGGCGATCTGGGCAAGGCCGCCGAACTCCGCTACGGGCGCATTCCGGCGCTGGAGAAGCAGCTGGCCGAGGCCGAGGAGAAGGCCGGGACCAGCACCGGCTCCGACGGCGAGGTGATGCTCAAGGAGGAGGTCGGCCCGGACGATATCGCCGAGGTGGTCTCGTCCTGGACCGGAATTCCGGTCGGGCGGATGCTCGAGGGCGAGACGCAGAAGCTGCTGCGCATGGAGGACGAGCTGGGCCGCCGCGTGGTGGGCCAGTCCGCACCCGTGCAGGCGGTGTCGGACGCGGTGCGCCGGGCGCGTGCCGGGGTCGCGGATCCGAACCGGCCCACCGGGTCGTTCCTGTTCGTCGGCCCGACCGGCGTCGGCAAGACCGAATTGGCAAAGGCGTTGGCGGACTTCCTGTTCGACGACGAACGCGCCATGACCCGGATCGACATGAGCGAGTACTCCGAGAAGCACGCGGTGGCTCGCCTGGTCGGCGCGCCGCCCGGATACGTCGGCTACGACCAGGGCGGTCAGCTGACCGAGGCGGTGCGCCGCCGGCCGTACACGGTGGTCCTGTTCGACGAGATCGAGAAGGCGCACCCGGACGTGTTCGACATCCTGCTGCAGGTGCTCGACGAGGGCCGGTTGACCGATGGCCAAGGCCGCACGGTCGACTTCCGCAACACCATCCTCATCCTCACCTCCAACCTGGGTGCGGGCGGCGACAAGGAGTTCGTGATGAACGCGGTGCGCTCCGCGTTCAAGCCGGAATTCCTGAACCGCCTGGACGATGTGGTGATGTTCCAGCCGCTCGACGAGGAGCAACTCGAGCAGATCGTCGACATCCAGCTGAACCAGCTGCAGAAGCGCCTCTCGCAGCGGCGGCTCACCCTCGATGTCAGCGATTCGGCGCGGTTCTGGCTGGCCGTGCGGGGTTACGACCCGGCCTACGGCGCCCGCCCGCTGCGCCGGCTGATCCAGCAGTCCATCGGCGATTCGCTGGCCAAGGAACTGCTGGCAGGCGAGGTCACCGACGGCGACTTGGTGAAGGTCAACGTCTCTCCGGACGGTGACGGACTCATCGTCGGCAGGTGACCCGCCGCGTCCCGGGCCACAGCCGTGACCCGGGACAGCAGGCCCAACGCAACTACCTCACAGCGTGCTCAGCGGCGAAGCGTCTCTGTAGGCTGGGACTGTCAGGCCAGGAACATCAACCCAGATGTTTTTCGGCGCGGCTCAGGGCGCCGAAAAACCCGCCGGAGCGAAGCGGAGGCCAAAATGTCGGCACAGGGACCGGATTCGCCCGACGCGCCGACCGAGCACCTCGGAGCGTCGGGCGGGTCGGAGGGAAAGCGCGCGCCGGAGTACTCGGACGCGTTCGGTTCGACCGAGCCGTATCAGTACTTCGACCAGGCTCCCGGGCCGAATCCGACCCGGCCCCTGCCGCCGTATCAGAGCCAGTGGGGCGTCTACGAGGGGCCCGGTCCGGGCGAGGCCGCATACGACACCCAGTGGATCGGCCCGGCCCACACCACGCCCGTCCAGAACGGCCCGCCGACCCCGACGCTGGTCGGGCCGCCCGATCTGCCCCCGGAGCAGCCGCCACACCGCGGCCGTCGCGGGATGTGGGTGGGGATGACGCTGGTGGCCTTCGCGGTGGTGGTGCTCGGCGCGATCGCGGTGGGGCTGTTCCTGGGCAACACCTCCTCGTCCTCCTCGACCGCCGGGGACACCACGTACCACTCGGCCCCGACCGGACTGCCGATGTTCCCGAAGTCGCCCGATACCCCCGGCACCGGCAGGACCACCGCGCCGCAACTGCCCGGACTGGGCGGGACCATCGACGGCCTCGGCGCGACGATGGGCACCATCAGCACCAACGACGGATCCACGCTCACCGTCGACGCGCTGTCCGGCTCGACCATCACCGTGCACACCGACGCCAAGACCGAGGTGATCGCGCTGGGTTCGAGCACCGTCGCCGATCTGCATCCCGGCGATATGGTCGTGGTGCAGGGCGACAAGAACGCCGACGGATCCATTCAGGCCAAGATCGTCATCGGCACCGCACTGCCCTCGCAGGGCACCACGATCCCCACGCCCACTCGGTGATTCGCGGCCCGCGGACCGGGCGGCCACGCACAACACGCAGTGCGCACACCACGCGAGGTGCGACTGCCAACTAGACTCGTCCGCGATGACGGCAATGTGGTTCGGACTCGCGGCGATCGCACTGGTGGGTGCGATCGTGCTGCTGTATTTCGATCGGCTCCAGCGGCAGCGGACCGGTCACGTGCGTCAGGTCTGGGCGAAAGCTCAGGGCTACACCTATGTTTCGGTCGAACCGGCACTGGCGTCCACGTGGCGTCGCGGCGCGATGGCCAAACTCGGGTACCTGTCCGCGGTCGACGTGGTCTCCGGTAATCGCAAGGGCGAGAAGTTCGTTCTGTTCGATCTGGAGGATGCCGCGACGCTGGTCGCCGTGCGTCGTCAGATCGGCTCCGATATCGATATCGACCTGCGCCTCAAGACCGCCGCCCCGCCCAAGGACGCGGATCTGGAACTGCTCGGCGCGATCGGCGACCGCGTGGTGTTCGCGACGAATCCGGATATCGCCCGGCACGCGGTGGATCAGCGCATGGTCGCCTTCATCGAAACCCTTTCCGGCAGCGTGCATCAGCTGTGGAGTGAGGGCAACTGGACGCTCGGCGTACTGCCGGTGGGCCTGTCCTCGCGGGAGTGGGAGGGTGCGGTCGACGCGGTGCTGCGCCTGTCCGGTCTGCTGCACGTGTTGCCGCCGGTGGCCGGTGGCGGCGAGGCCGGGGACCCCGACGCGCACGATCCGGGACGTCCGCGCCCGCGCACCCGCGCCGAGGACGACGATCCGGACGCGGACTACGAGGATCGGCCGGGCGCACGCCGTTACGACGACTACGACCAGGACCGCTACGACGACGAGCGCCGGTACGCCGAACGTCTCGACGAGGATCGCCGCTACGACGAGCGCGGCTACGACGACGCGGACGACCGCTCGCCCGCGTCCGCGAAACTCGCCGAATTCGATTCCGAGCGACGCGATTACGAGATTCCGGCCGAGCAATCCGACGACCGGTACGCCCCCCTGGTCCAGGACATCGCCGGGGATTCCGAACCGCCGCAACGCCGTCCGGCCCTCGCCGTGGTGCCCGATCCGCGCACCCGCGTCCGCCGCAACTGGCCCCCGGCCGAGGAGAAGACGCCCGAGGACTCCGGACACGAGCCCGAGGAATCCGAATTCGCGCAGGACCTGCACGAGGACGAGCAGTCCGACCGTCCCGGCGGCCCGTTCCACCCCGGCTTCCGTCCGTATCAGGGTCCCGCGCCGCGCTGAGTGTCCGCGGTGTCGACCTCGGGTGAACGATGATCGGCCCGGGTGCGCGATGATGAGGTCATGACCGAAACACCCGCCGCCCGCCTACCCGGCGCGAGCAGGCCCGTCGCCATGGTCACCGGTCCGACCTCCGGAATCGGGCACGCCTACGCGAAGCGACTGGCCTCGCTCGGTTACGACCTGGTGCTGGTCGCCCGCGACGAGGAGCGGCTCACCGCCCTGGGTGAGGAGCTGAGCCGGCGTTTCGACACCGGATCCGAGGTGCTGCCCGCCGATCTGGCGGTCGCCGCCGACCGCGAGCGGGTCGCCGCGCGGCTCGGGGAGGGTGTGGAGTTCCTGGTCAACAGCGCGGGCGTGGGCATCTCCGGTGAGTTCTGGTCCAACGATCCGGCGCAGTTGCAGGCGCAACTGGACGTCAACGTCACCGCGGTCGTGCAACTGACCCGCGCCGCACTGCCGCCGATGATCGCCGCGGCGAAGGGTTCGATCGTGAATCTCGCCAGCGTCGCGGGCCTGATTCCGGGACGTGGATCGACGTATTCGGCCTCCAAGGCCTACGTCGTATCCTTGTGCGAAGGGCTGGCGGGCGGACTCGCGGGTACGGGAGTTCGAGTGCAGGCGCTGTGCCCCGGATTCGTCCACACCGAATTCCACGATCGGGCCGGTATCGATATGTCGTCGCTGCCGAAGCCGATGTGGCTCGACGTCGAGCAGGTAGTGGCGGGTTCACTGCGTGATCTGGAATCGAACAAGGTGGTCAGCGTGCCCGGCGCCCAGTACAAGGTGCTCACCACGGTGGCCGGGATGATCCCGCGCTCCCTGCTGGTCCGCCTCAGTCGGACCCTGTTCAACGCACGCGGTAGGACTTAGAGCGGCCAGGCCCGCAGCGGCCGGTCGACCAGAAAGGACACGGCACACAACATGATCGAATCGACCACCGACCGGGACAGATTGGCCGAGTTGGTACGGGAACTGGCCGTCGTGCACGGCCGGGTCACCCTGTCCTCGGGCAAGGAGGCGGACTACTACGTCGACCTGCGGCGCGCGACGCTACATCACCAGGCCGCGCCGCTGATCGGAAAGTTGTTGCGCGAGTTGGTATCCGACTGGGAGTTCGATGCGGTCGGCGGGCTCACCATGGGCGCGGATCCGGTGGCCGTCGCGGTGATGCACGCACCCGGACCTCCGGTGGACGCGTTCGTGGTGCGCAAGGCCGCCAAGACGCACGGCATGCAGCGGCAGATCGAGGGGCCGGACATCACCGGCAAGCGGGTGCTGGTGGTGGAGGACACCACCACGACCGGCAATTCCCCGCTCACCGCGGTGCGCGCGTTGCGCGAGGCCGGGGCGACGGTGGTCGGCGTGGCGACCGTGGTGGACCGGGAGACCGGGGCCGATCAGGTGATCGCCGCGGAGGGGCTGGAGTACCGCTCGATCCTCGGGCTGAAGGATCTCGCCCTCGGGTGACGGGGACGTCCACGGCTGTTGACACTGAGCTAGCCTTTACGCGATCTGTCGAACAGCGTGGTGAAGGGTCGTGTGAGTCGCCTGTGGTGAGCATTGCGGTGAACAAGGGGCGTGAGAATGTCGCGATGCTCGGCATCGGCGCTTACCGACCCACTCGGATCGTCAGCAACGCCGAGGTGTGCGAGGTGCTCGACTCCACTCCGGAGTGGATCTACGAGCGCACCGGAATTCGCAACCGGCGCTGGATCAGCGGTGACGAGACGCTGCGGATGATGTCGTGCGCGGCGGGTGAGCGCGCGATCGCCAACAGCGGTATCGATCGGTCCCGGATCGGTGCGCTGGTGCTGGCCAGTTCGAGCTGGCTGAAGATGACCCCGCACGGTGCCCCGACCATCGCCTACGACCTGGGGATGAACGGTATTCCGGCGTTCGATCTGACCTCGGGCTGCGGCGGTTTCGGTTATGGGCTCGGGGTGGCCGCGGATATGATCCGGGCCGGTTCGGCCGATTACATCCTGGTGATCGGGGCCGAGACGATGACCCTCGGCCTCGATCCCACCGATCGCGGCACCGCGATGATCTTCGGCGACGGCGCGGGCGCGGTCGTGGTCGGTCCCAGCGAGGAGAACGGCATCTCGCCGACGGTGTGGGGCAGTGACGGCGAGAATGCCGAGGCCATCGCGCAGAACGTCGATTTCCTCGCGTACATGGACAAGGCCCAGGCCTTGCAGGGCGTGGATCCCGAGACCGATCCGGTGGGCCGGATGTCGCTGCGGATGGAGGGGCCGCGGGTGTTCCGGTGGGCCGCGGTCACGCTGCCGCGGGCGTTGTCCTCGGCGCTCGAGGTGTCCGGGGTGGCCAAGGAGGATATCGAGGTCTTCGTCCCGCATCAGGCCAATGCCCGGATCAACGAGCTGATGCGCAAGAATCTCGGTCTGGCCGACGACATTCCGATGGCCAACGACATCGAGAACACCGGTAACACCTCCGCGGCCTCGATTCCGCTGGCCATCGAGGAGATGCTGGTCACAGGCCAGGCCAAGGGCGGTCAGCTGGCCTTGCTGCTCGGTTTCGGGGCCGGGTTGAGCTATGCCGGTCAGGTGGTCCGGCTCCCGCCCGCACCCCGCGAGCCAAGTTTCTGATGCGGCCGTTCCGGGTGGCCTATCTGGCCGCGTCCGCGCTGACCGTGGCCGGTGCGCTCACCGGACGCGATCGGCTGCAGTGGATCGGCAAGCCCGCGATGATGCCGCTGCTGGCCGCGGACGTCGCGCGTGCGGGCGATGCGCTCGCACCCGCGGACCGGCGGCTGCTGCTCGGCTCGCTGACCGCCGCGACCGTGGGCGATGTGCTGCTGATCGATCCGGACGACGATCGTCGGCTGGTCGCGGGTGCGAGCGCGTTCGCGGTGATGCAGGCCGG